>NZ_JBITEB010000018.1:0-183997 GCF_044454765.1 Streptomyces sp. NPDC051452 | reverse complement strand
TCACAGCGCCGATGGTACTGCAGGGGGGACCCTGTGGGAGAGTAGGACGCCGCCGAACAAATATTGGGAAAACCCCCGCATCGAAAGATGCGGGGTTTTCTGCGTTTTAGAAGGTGACTTCGGCGGTGTCCAGGGTCCCGCCCTGGCGGCCGGGGGCGCGGTGCCACTTCCAGTAGAGGTTGGTGTGGGCGATCACCTGCTCCGGGGCGGGGGCGCCGTAGCGGGTGAGGTCCTCGGTGGTGTGGGCGTCGGCGACGAGCGTCGCGTCGTACCCGCGGACGATCGCCCCGTGCAGGGTCGAGCGGATACAGGCGTCGGTCTGCGCGCCCGTCACCACGAGCCGGCCCACCTTCCGCGCGGCCAGCACGGACTCCAGGTCGGTGTCCTCGAAGGAATCCGTGTAGTTCTTGGCGATCAGGGGCTCGGTGTCCCCGCGGACCAGCTCCGGGACGTACTCCCAGTCCTCGCTGCCCTCCTTCAGCTCCTCGTCGGAATGCTGCACCCAGACGACCGGCACGCCGGCCGCGCGCGCCTTTCCGATCAGGGTGTCGATGTTGGCGATGACGCCGTCGCGGCCAGGGGCGCCCGCCACGACACCCTTCTGGACATCGATGACGAGGAGCGCGGTGTTCGGCCGATCGGCAAGTGTGGTCATGCGCCCACCGTAGGGGCCGCCACCGACAGCCGGCTCGCGTATATCGGGTGAGCGGCGCGGGGGCGTCCGACTACCGTGGCCCCATGAGTACCCCCACCAGTGACGACTACAAGGTTCGCGCGGTACGCCCCGACGACTGGCCCGCCGTGAAGGAGCTGCGCCTGGACGCGCTCCGGGACCCGCTGGCGCCTGTCGCGTTCTTCGAGACGTACGAGGAGGCTGCGGCCCACCCGGACGCGTTCTGGCAGGAGCGGGCGATCGGGTCCGGGGAGAACTCCGAGTCGGCCCGACAGATCGTCGCCGAGGCGCCGGACGGGACATGGGCCGGCTGCCTCACCGTACTCGTCGAGGAGCCGGGCACGAAGGACTGGACCGGGCACCTTGTCGAGCGTCGCCAGGGACATGTGGTCGGTGTGTTCGTGCGGCCCGAGCACCGTGGGAACGGGCTCATCCAGGCGCTGTTCGACGCCGGTGTGGAGTGGGCGTGGCAGCAGCGGGTCGAGCGGGTACGCCTGTTCGTACACGCGGACAACGGGCGGGCGCAGGGGGCGTACCGCAAGGCGGGGTTCCTGCCGAGCGGGCTGACGGTTTCGTTCGCCAAGGAAGGGCCCGCGAGCGAGCTCGAGTTCGTGCTGGAGCGGCCGTAGCCGCCGCGGACGCCGTGCGGGCCTAGGCCGGCAGTTCCCGGTGCGGCCAGCGGGCGCGGGCCTGTTCGCGGGAGCGGAGCAGCGCGAGGGCCGGCAGGCCGTGGTCGGGCCCCGGGGCGAGCAGGTCCGGCAGCTCAGGGAAGGGCGCCACGGCCGCGATGTCGTCCAGGACCAGGGTGAGTGGTGGGTCGAGCCGACCGGAGGATGACCGTTCGGCCATGCGCCGGCCGCGCTCGACCACGCCTGAGACGAGGGCCGTCAGGAGCGGCATCGCGCCGGGGTTGCTCCTGGGGTCCTCGATGGATTCACCGACCACATAAAGCGTGCCCCCTTCGTGGACGAAGGAATCCAGGGCGAGGGTGTCGGTTCGGTTGGTGGTGCAGGCCTCGCGGACATTGACCGTCGACAGGGCCGACAGGGCTCGGCTCGTCAACTCGTGTGCCATGTCCCGGCGTTCGGGATACGCCGTGAGCGCGGCCTCCAGCTCGCCGGCGGCGCCGGGGGCGGCCCGGGAGTGGGTCCGCAGGGTGCGTACGGCGTCCTGCACCTGGGTGCCCTGCGCCCAGCGGTGCAGGTGCCGGACGGTGCGGTTGTCCAGGGCGGCCGCGTGCAGATAGCTGCGCAGCAGGGTCGTCGCCGTGTCCGCCACGGCCTGGTCGATCCTGGCCGTGGGCTGTACGGGTGCGAGGAGGGCCGTGGCTCGGTGCAGTGCCGTCCGCTTGTCCTCGCAGCCGGGGATCGGGGACCAGTGCAGTCGGGCGGGCGTGTCGCAGAGGTGGGTGGGGTCGTAGAGGAGGGTGGGGCCGAGCTTGGCCTTGGCGTCCTTGGTCTCCGCCCACAGGGCCGGGTTCGAGGTGACGACGAGGAGGGGGCCGGCGGCGTCCTGGACTGCCTGGGCCGCGCCGGCGTGGCGGACCTCCGGCGGGCCGTAGACGACCCTGCCCGTGGTGCGGGCCGGCTCCCAGCCGCCCGCACGCGCGCCACCTGCCGTGCGGACGCCCCCGGTTGACGCCGCTGCCGCAGTCGGCTCCAGGTGCTCCATCGGCTGGGGCGGGTGCGGGGGTTCGGCCGGTCGGGGTGCGGGTTCGGCGCGCGGCGCGGGTACCTCGTGCCGCTGCTCCGGTGCCGTGGCCGCCGAAGCCGACACCCGCGGCGCCTCGGGCGCCGGCGGTGCCGTGGCGATTGTGACTGGTGTGGCGCCCGGGACCGCTGAGGGCACTGTGGGGGCTGTCGGCACAGTGGGCGCGATCGGGGAGGCGGCCGGGGCGGCCAGGGCGCCGGCCAGGGCGCCGGTGGCCGCCCGCCGTCTGCTCTTCCCCGCCCGCCAGCGTGCCGTCGCTCCCATCGCGAACATGGCGACGACGAACAGGATCATCAGCTCGCCGATGAACAGGCCCCAGAACAGGCCCCAGCCGGGCAGCTGGGTTGCGGGGGTGTCCGGCCAGGCGCCCGCGATGTCGTGCGGCCGGCCGATGAGGTGACGCATGGCCAGGGGGGTCTGGGTGAACGTGACGGCGTCGGGCCAGGCGCCCCGCGCGAAGCGTGCCGCCAGCGCCGTGGCCGTCCACACCAGCACGGTGATGCCGATGAGGAACGCGAGTACGCCGATCAGGAGGCCGTCGGGGATGCCGCCCTGGCCCTCCCGCCGGTCGGCACGGTGATCGCGAGCGTCCGGTCCCACCCTGTCCCCCTACGCCACCGTCGACTCGGAGTCGCCCAGGTGCTGTTCCACGAAGGCCGCGGCCCGCTCCTCGGCCTCGAGTTCGGCGGCGCGCAGCGCGTCGTCGGCGGCGAGGTCGGCGGAGGACTCGGTCATGGCGCGGTCGGTGAAGACCAGGGGGCGTTCCGTCTCCGTGATCAGGTGTTTGACGACCTGGACGTTGCCGTTGACGTCCCAGACGGCGATGCCGGGCGTCAGGGACGGGATGATCTCCACCGCCCATCTGGGCAGGCCGAGCACCCGGCCGGTGGCCCGTGCCTCGTCCGCCTTCTGGGCGTAGATCGTCCTGGTCGACGCCATCTTCAGGATGGCCGCCGCCTCCTTCGCCGCGGCGCCGTCGACCACGTCGGACAGGTGGTGGACGACCGCGACGAAGGACAGGCCGAGCCGGCGCCCGAACTTCAGCAGCCGCTGGAACAACTGGGCGACGAAGGGGCTGTTGATGATGTGCCAGGCCTCTTCGACCAGGAAGATGCGCTTCTTGCGGTCGGGGCGGATCCAGGTGTGCTCCAGCCACACACCGACGATCGCCATGAGGATCGGCATGGCGATGGAGTTGCGGTCGATGTGGGACAGGTCGAAGACGATCAGCGGGGCGTCCAGGTCGATGCCGACCGTGGTGGGGCCGTCGAACATGCCGCGCAGGTCACCGTCGACCAGCCGGTCCAGGACCAGGGCGACGTCGAGGCCCCAGGCCCGCACGTCGTCTATGGCGACGTTCATCGCCTCGGCCGACTCCGGTTCGGGGTGGCGCAGCTGCTCGACGATGTCGGTCAGGACGGGCTGGCGGTCGACGATGGTCTCGTTGACGTAGGAGTGGGCGACCTTCAGGGCGAAGCCGGAGCGCTCGTCCAGGCCGTGCCCCATCGCCACCTCGATGATGGTGCGCAGCAGCGCGAGCTGGCCGGTGGTGGTGATCGCCGGGTCCAGCGGGTTGAGCCGGATGCCGTGGTCCAGGGCGGCGGTGGGGTCCAGCCGGATGGGGGTTATCCCCAGCTCCTGGGCGATCAGGTTCCATTCGCCGACGCCGTCCTCGCCCTGCGCGTCCAGGACGACGACCTGGCGGTCCTTGAACCGCAGCTGGCGCAGGACGTAGGTCTTCTCCAGCGCCGACTTGCCGTTGCCGGACTCGCCGAGGACGAGCCAGTGCGGGGCCGGGAGCTGTTGGCCGTAGAGCTGGAAGGGGTCGTAGATGTAGCCCTTGCCGGAGTACACCTCGCGGCCGATGATGACGCCGGAGTCGCCGAGGCCGGGCGCGGCGGTGGGCAGGTAGACCGCCTGGGCCTGGCCGGTGGAGGTGCGCACCGGAAGCCGGGTCGTCTCGACCTTCCCGAAGAGGAAGGAGGTGAAGGCGTCGGTGAGGACGGACAGCGGATCCCGCATCGGTGAATCAGCCCCTACCTTCGGATGCCGGTGGCGAAGGGAAGTGTGTTCACGAAGGCGCGGTGGTGCTCGCGGTCGCACCACTCCAGCTTGAGGTACGACTTGCCGGCGGAGGCCCTTATCGTGCGCTTGTCGCGGGCGAGGGCCTCGGGGGAGCGGGAGGAGACGGTGATGTAGCCGACGATGTTGACGCCCGCCGCGCCGCTGGCGAGGTCTTCGCCGCGCTGGTCGAGCCGGTTGTGCGCGGCGATGTCGCGCGGGTCGACGGTCCGGTTCATCTTGGCGGCGCGGGACGCCTCCGCCTCGTCGTTGGTCTTCTCGGTCAGCATGCGTTCGATGGCTACCTCGGTGGGCTCGAGATCCATCGTCACGGCGACCGTTCGGATGACGTCGGGGGTGTGGACGAGCAGGGGGGCCAGGAAGTTGACGCCCACCGGGGTCATCGGCCACTCCTTCACCCAGGCCGTCGCGTGGCACCAGGGGGCGCGGGTGCTGGACTCCCGGGTCTTGGCCTGGAGGAAGGTGGGCTGCGTGGCGTCCAGCTCGGCCGGCCAGGCGTTGCGCTTGGTCATCGCCTGGATGTGGTCGATGGGGTGGTCCGGGTCGTACATGGAGTGGACCAGGGAGGCCAGTCGTCCCTGGCCGAGGGGCTGGCGTACGCGGATGTCGGCTTCCTGGAGCCGGGAGCAGATGTCGGTCAGCTCGCGGGCCATGACGACGGCGAGTCCGGCGTCGCGGTCGACCTTGCCGCCCTGGGCGCGGACGGCCCGTGCCATGGCGTTGGCCTCGGCGGCCAGGTCGCGGTTGTAGTGCATGCAGGCGACGAGGTAGGCGCGGTGCTGCTCGCTGCTGGTGGACACCATGGACTGGAGCTGGTCGTAGGACTGCCGCAGCCAGTCGGGGGAGCGGACGTCGCCGCGCAGGGTGACGTCCTTGGCGTGTGCGTCCGGGTCGGCGGGCAGGGTGCGGGCGAGCATCTGCAGCCGGGTGACGAAGCCGTCGCCGTTGGCCACGTGCTTGAGGAGCGTGCCGAAGCGGTCGACCAGGGCTTCCTGGTCCTCGGAGTCGCGCAGGCCGACGCCGGGGCCCTCGATCTCGATGGCGGCCGTGACGGTCTTGCGGTCGGCGTGCAGGAGTACGGCGATCTCGTCGGGTCCGAAGGGGGCGGCGAGCCAGTTGATGCGGCCGATGCCGGGGGGCGGGCCGATCTCCACCTCGCGTCCGTCGATCCGGGTACCGGCCTCCATGACGTTCGACCGGTAGGTGGCGCCGCGTTTGACGATGCGTTTGTAGCTGCGGTTGATCTCGAACCACTTGTAGAAGGTGCGGCGCTTGTACGGCACGTAGACCGCGGCGAGCGCGAGCAGCGGGAAGCCCGTGAGCAGCACGATGCGCAGGGACAGCACCGGGACGAGGAGGCCGCACATCATGCCGAGGAACGCGCCGACGATGATCAGCGCGATCTCGCCGGATTCGCGGTTCCTTCCGACGATCGCGTTCGGCCGGGCGCGGCCGATCAGATACGTACGGCGGGGCGTGACCGGATGGGACAGGTGGGACTCGGTCGTCAACGCCCTTCACCTCCCGAGCGGTTGTTGCGGGTGTTGCCGGCGTGCGGGGTGTTGACGGGGCTGGGCGCGCGGGGCGCGGGTGTGGCGGAGGGGACTGCTCCGCCGCCGGAGGGTGTACGGCCGCTGTGGGCGGCGACGCCGCCGGTGAGCGGGTTGGCCGGCCGGGGGGTGCTGCCGCTTGAACCCGACGCGCCCGCGTTGCTGTCGGCGCGGGTGCTGTGGGTCTTGATGCCCTGGGCGACGAGGGTGGCGGGGGAGCTGATGACGGCGGCGGCCTTGCCTTCGGCGCCCTGCATGATGCGGTTGTTGCGGGAGCCGGCGATCTCGTCGCCGAAGCCGGGGACGAAGCGGTAGATCATCGCGCTGGCGAAGATGGCGAGCAGGATGATGGCGAGGCCGGAGACGACGGCGGAGAAGGCGTCGGGGCCGCTGTCGCCGGAGAGGGCGCCGGCCAGTCCGAGGACGATGACGATGACCGGTTTGACGAGGATGACGGCGATCATGATGCCGGCCCAGCGGCGGACGTGTCCCCACAGGTTCTTGTCGACGAGTCCGGCGTAGACGACGGTGCCGAGGAGGGCGCCCACGTAGAGGAGGGCGGCCCTGATGACCAGCTCCAGCCAGAGGACGCCGGCGGCGAGGATGCTGACCAGGGAGACGACGATCAGCATGATCGGTCCGCCGCCGATGTCGGTGCCCTTGCCGAGGGCGCCGGAGAAGGTGCCGAAGAAGGTGTCGGTCTGGTCGCCGGTGGCCTTGGCGAGGACGTCGGTGACGCCGTCGGTGGCGGATACGACCGTGTAGAGGATCAGGGGGGTGAAGGCGGAGGCGAGGACGGTGAGCCACAGGAAGCCGACGGCTTCGGAGATGGCGGTGGTGAGCGGCACGCCGCGCACGGCCCGCTTGGCCACGGCCAGCAGCCACAGCAGCAGGGTGAGGATCGTGGAGGCGGCGAACACGACGGCGTACTGCTGCAGGAACTTACTGTTGGTGAAGTCGACGTTGGCGGTCTCCTTCACGGCATCACTCAGCTTCCCGATAGTCCAGGAAGCGGCATCGGCACACCCCTTGGCCAGCGAGGCCAGGGGGTCGAGGGTGTCGGTGAGGGGTGTGTTCGTCGATCCGGAGGATCCCTTGGAGCCGTTGTCCTTCTCGCAGAACTCCTTGGCGGCGTCATGGATCAGGGCGCAGGGATCGCTGCTCTTCGTGGGGGAGGGAGTTGGCGCGGCGAAGGCGCGGGCCGTGGACAGCACCACGACCGTCTGTACCGCTCCGAAGACCGTCGCGATCTTGAGGGCGCGGTGGTTAGCGGGCATAGGTGAACCCTCCGTACTCCTCGACGGCCTTCGTCATGTCGCCTGCGGTGGATGCCTTTTGGTCACGGCCCACGGGGACGGGGCCGTCTTTCTGCTGGTCGCTTGAGATCTTCCAGTCGGTGTCGGCCCACTTCAGTACGTATGTCGTGGTGTACCAGCTCTCCGTCACCGGGTTCTTGGAAGCTTCACCGGAGAGGCCGAAGAGAGAGGTGTACCAGACCTCGACGGTCGCGGTGTCGGCAGTCGACGAAGTGACCTTGGTACCTACGGGGACGACTCGTGAGACGAAGGTCTGGCCCTTCGGCGCGGTGCCGTCCTGCGTGAGCCCGATGTTGGAGAGGAACGCCTGGCTGGAGTAGGCGCCGTCCAGCGCCGACTGTCTGGCGGAGGTGACGTCGGGCGCGTAGACCGTGGCGACGATCGCGTGCCGCCACGCGGTGTTGAACATGTTCGCCGAACCCAGCGCCACCGCGTAGTTCGCCGCTGCGCTCTGGGCGCCCTGTTCTGTGTGGGGGAAGCCTGAGGGGATGCCCGTGGTCTTGGTTTGTACCGGGTGTGTGCCCGACGGTGCCGTCGGTGCGGACTGGGGTTGGGGGCCCCTGGTGGTTGTTGGGTTTTTGGAGTGGGTGTTGTTTTTGTTTGCGAAGGCGATTGCGGCGATGAGGAGGACGACGACGCCGACCACCGTGACCAGGCTTCGGGAGGAGCGGCGGCCGCCGTGGCGGGGTGCGCCGCCGTAGGGGTCGCCCTCGGGCAGGCGGGTGCGGGTGTGCCCGGTGTCGCCGTAGTCGGTGTAGCCCTGCTCGTCTCCGGGACTCATGCCGCGTACGCCCCCTCCGGCTCGTGGGGATACGACGGTAGCCGTGCTGGTTGCCGCGTGGGCGCGGTGTGGTGACTCGACATCAGGGAGACGCAACCTCAGCCAGGAGGGGACGGGAGAGCGGAAAGGGTGTCAGACCGCCATGCCGTACACGATGGTGAACAGCGTGCCGAGGGAGCCGATGATGAAGACGCCGGTGAGGCCGGCGATGATGAGCCCCTTGCCCTGTTCCGCGCTGAACGTGTCACGCAGGGCCGTCGCGCCGATGCGCTGTTTGGCCGCCCCCCATACCGCGATGCCCAGGCAGAGGAGGATGGCCACGGCCATGACCACCTCGATCATCACCTTGGCCTCGTTGCCCAGGCTGCCGAAGGGCCCCCAGTCCGGAGCGATCCCGCCGATGATGGTGTTGATGTCTCCCTTGTCGGCCGCAAAGAGCATGTAAGTCACCGCCCCTGGTGGGTAGTTCCGCGTGTGCCCCTGCGGTGTGCAGAGGTCAGGCCTCATTGTCGCCGACAACGCCGCCAACGTATGTCGACTTGACGTCATTGACTGGCGGGTTTCGTACGAATGGCACGTACGGTCACTCTGTGTATCACGGCAGGTCACGCCGGGCAACGAGGTCGGAGCGGAACCTGTCGTGTGGTTCCGTCGTTGACCCCTTCTACGACCTGGCACGGTTTCTGACGGCTGGTCGGGTGAGACGTCGTCACGATGGTCTCACGGGCTGCGGGGCTTGAGGCCGTGCAGCAGCAGGTGGACGTGGTCGTCCAGGCCGGCGAGGGTCTCCTCCGCGTCGAGCGCGCAGCCGGCGATGAGGGCGGCCAGGCCGTGCAGGCTGGCGGCGGCGACGTTGCCGATGCGCTCGGGGTCGCCGGGGACGATCTCGCCCTGTTCCTGGGCGTCGGCGATCAGTCGGGTCAGGGAGCCGAAGGACTGGTCCACGGCCTCGGCGAACCGGGCGGAGCTGTCGGGGTCGTGTTTGCGCGCGAACATCAGTTCGAGGAGTTCGGGGTTCTCGACGGCGAAGCCGAGGTAGGCCCGGGCCAGGGCGGTCATCCGCTCCTGGAAGGACTGGCCCGCGGGGGCGGCCGCGGCGGTCAGTGACTGGTTCATGCGCGCGTAGCCGTCGAGCGCGAGGGCGTCGAGCAGGGCCTGTTTGTCCTTGAAGTGCCGGCCCGGGGCGGCGTGGCTCACCCCGGCGTCACGGGCCAGTTCGCGCAGTGAGAGCGCGCCGGCCCCCTTCTCGCGCAGGGTGCGTTCGGCACTTGCGAGCAGGGCGGCGCGCAGGTCGCCGTGGTGGTAGGGGCGGCTCGTGGACATGGGTGTCATGGTAACTCGATGTTGTCGGCGCCATCATTGGCGCGAACCGTTCGCCTTGTTGTCGTTGACATCATTGTTGTCGATGCCTACTTTTGGGTCATGACGGAGACGACCGGAACGCGCCCCCGGCGCGACAAATGGAACGCGACCCGCCTCCCCGACCTCGGCGGCCGTACGGCCGTGATCACCGGGGCCAACAGCGGCCTCGGACTCGCCACGGCCCAGGCGCTGGCCGGGGTGGGGGCCCATGTGGTGCTCGCCGTGCGGGACGTCGCGCGCGGCGCGGCCGCCGCCGTGCGGGTGGGCGGCAGCACCGAGGTGCGCCGGCTGGACCTCGCCGACCTGGACTCGGTGCGCGAGTTCGCCGCCGGCTGGGACCGCCCGCTGGACCTGCTGATCAACAACGCGGGCGTGATGATGCTGCCGGAGCAGCGCACGAAGCAGGGCTTCGAGATGCAGTTCGGCACCAACCATCTCGGGCACTTCGCGCTGACCAACCTGCTGCTGCCGCGGGTGACCGGCCGGGTGGTGACCGTCTCCTCCGGGCTGCACCGCGGTGGGGTGATCCGCTTCGACGACGTGAACCTGACCGGGCGCTACTCCCCGAGCCGTGCCTACGCCCAGTCCAAGCTGGCCAACCTGCTGTTCACCCTGGAGCTCCAGCGCCGCCTCACCGAGGCCGGTTCACCCGTATGCTCGCTCGCCGCCCATCCCGGCTACGCGGCCACCAACCTCCAGAGCCACACCGCGAACCCGCTGGTCAGGGCGGTCATGGCGGTCGGCGCCAAACTCGTCGCCCAGGACGGCGAGGCCGGCGCGCTGCCGACGCTCTACGCGGCCACCCAGGACCTGCCCGCGGCCGCCTACGTGGGCCCCGACGGCCTCGGCGAGATGCGCGGCGCCCCGACCCTGGTGGGCCGCAGCGCTGCGGCGAGCGACCCCGAGGCGGCCCGGCGGCTGTGGACGCTGTCGGAGGAGCTGACGGGCGTCGAATGGGGCCTCGGCACGCCCGTGGGCTGAGGCGGCGACCGGTGCCCGCGATGCGCGCGCATATGCCCGCGGTGGCGGGGCATCGGTGGTTCACAGGAAAATCTCAGTGAAGTCGGAGCCGGATTCTCAGCTTCGTGGGAGAGAGTGGGGGCTGATGAAGCGCATCTCACGCATCTCACGCATCTCGGTCACCTCGCGTCCCACGCTGCTCGGCGCCGTGGTGATGCTCGCCCTGACCTCGGCGTCCGTGGCCGCCGCCGACGACGGGCGGGGGCCGCTCGGGGTCACCGCCGAGGTCGCCGCGTCCCGGCACAGTGTGCGGGTCGGCGCCCTCTTCGGCGCGGGCCGGGTCGGTCGGCCGGCCGGCCACTTCTGCACCGCCTCGGTGGTGCACAGCCCGCAGGGCGATCTCGTCGTCACCGCCGCGCACTGCGTGAGCGGCACCGGCGACCTGGTGTTCGTGCCGGGTTACCGCGCCGGGCGGGCGCCGTACGGGGTGTGGCGGGTGACGAGCCGGTTCCTGGCCGAGGGGTGGAGCAGCGGCGATGAGGAGGACGAGGACAGCGACCTCGCCTTCGCCACGGTCGCCGACCCGGACGGCAGGCGGGTGGAGGACGTGGTCGGGGCCAACCGGTTCACCACCGGGGTGGCCACCGGTGCCACCGCCGTGACCGTCACCGGCTACCCCGACTCCCGCGAGACGCCCATCAGCTGCACCAACAGGCCGGTCCGGCACAGCGCGACCCAACAGCGAATCGACTGTCCCGCGTTCACCAGCGGCACCAGCGGCAGCCCCTGGATCAACGGCGACGGCCAGGTGGTCGGCGTCCTCGGCGGCCATGAGCGTGGTGGCTCCACCGCCGACATCTCCTACAGCGTGGTGCTGCGCGGCGAGGCGGAGCAGCTGTACCGGGCGGCCACCCACCGCTCCTGAGGAGGCGTCACCCCGGGTGCCGTACCCGTGAAATGCCGCCACTTCGCGTTCAAATGGCCTTGAAGGGCGCCCGCATGGGGGAAAGTTGAACCGTGCGGAAGGTATGGGTGTTCGGTGGGGCGGCCGTCGGGCTCGGCATGGGCTTCGTCTTGCTGCTCGTCATGGGGGTGTACGTCGTCGCCGGCAACCTCGCGGGAGGGGTCGCCGCGGGCAGTCGGGGGCTCGCCAAGGGAGCCGTGCCGGCCGCCTACAAGCAGCTCGTGCAGCGCTGGGGCAATCTGTGTCCGGCGCTCAACCCGGCGCTGCTCGCCGCCCAGCTGTACCAGGAGAGCGGTTGGAACCCGACCGTCGTGAGCCCGGCAGACGCCCGCGGCATCGCCCAGTTCATCCCGAGCACCTGGGCGACGCACGGCATCGACGGCAACGGCGACGGCAAGCGCGACATCTGGGACCCGAATGACGCGATCCCGTCGGCCGCCTCGTACGACTGCGAACTGGCCAAGTACGTGAAGGACGTCCCCGGGAACACCTCCGACAACATGCTCGCCGCCTACAACGCGGGGGCCTATCGCGTCATAAGGGCGGGGGGCGTGCCGTCCATCAGCGAGACGCGCAACTACGTGCAGCGCATCCGCAGTCTGGAGAAGAGCTTCGCCGCCCCGGTCACCCGGATCGACCCCACCCGGCAGGCCGCCGCCGCCATCGCCTTCGCCCAGAGCAAGCTGGGCACGCCCTATCTGTGGGGTGGCAACGGCACCGCCGACCAGGGAGGACGCTTCGACTGCTCGGGTCTGACCAAGGCCGCGTACGAGACGGTCGGCATCACCCTGCCCCGGGTCGCCAACGACCAGTACAACGCGGGTCCGCACCCCTCAAGGGACCAACTGCTCCCCGGTGACCTGGTGTTCTTCTCCGACGACCTCACCGACTCGCGGGCCATCCGGCACGTGGGCATGTACGTCGGCGGGGGGTACATGATCGACGCCCCGCGCACGGGTGCCGTGATCCGGTTCGACCCGATCGACACCCGTGACTACTTCGGGGCCACCCGGGTAACCGAAGATGGCGCGAAAGCGCTCCCCACGTCGGTGTGAACCGAGCGTGAACCCACCCCCTGAGCTGCGGAGATGAGTCTCTCTTCGATAACGTCTGCGTGATCATTCAGTGGAGAGTGGAACGTATTGATGGTGGCTGTGCGTTCCTGTTGACGTAGCCGAGCGGACGTCAGTGCGGGCACTGCGGCGGAAGCGGATCTACGAACCACGGGGGGCAGGAGCGGCGCACACGAGGTGCGTCCGGGAAAACGACGAAGGGGCCACAGCACCATGGCTGTACTCGCCGAATCCGGATCGAACCCCGACGTCGACCTGCTCTACGACATCAACGGCCTCGCCAAGGACGCCCCGCACGGGTTCGACCGGGTCATGGAGTTCGTGGGCGAGTACGGCCTGCTGCTCGCGATGGTGCTGCTGATCCTGTGGTGCTGGTGGACCGTGCGGCGCCGGGGCGCCGAGGACGCGGCCTCGTCCGTGGCCGCGCTGGTGTGGGCCCCGCTCGCGGCCGGCCTGGCCGTCCTGGTGAACGTCCCGATCCGGGGCTTCGTCGAGCGGCCCCGCCCCTTCGTCGACCACCAGGGCCTGGAGGTCCTGGTGTCCGGCAAGAACGACTTCTCCTTCGTCAGCGACCACGCGACCCTCACCATGGCCATGGGCGTGGGACTCTTCGTCGCCCACCGCAGGTTCGGCCTCGCCGGCATCGGCCTGGCCCTGCTGGAGGGCTTCTGCCGGGTCTACATGGGCGTGCACTACCCCACGGACGTCGTCGGCGGCTTCGCGCTCGGCACCGCGGTCGTCCTGCTGCTGTCCCCGCTCGCCGCCGCGCTGCTTACCCCGCTGATGCGGGCTGTGGAGCGGTCGCCGCGCGTCGGCTGGATCGTGCGGCGCCGGCCGGCGGACGCGGACCGCCGGGGCACCCTGCTGCCCAGCTCCCGCACCCCCCTGGAGACCGAGGAACGCGACCTCGCCGCGTAGCCCGCGAGACGGCAGGGACGGCTCGCGGCCCGGGCGCGCCGGAGTTGAGCGGCTCCAGGCCCGGCGCGCCGTAGACGAGCGGTTGTGGGCCCTGCGCGCCGGAGGCGAGCGGCTGCGGGCCCGGCGTGTGGGGGAAGAGGGCGGCTGCGAGCCCGGCGCGTCGGCGACGAGCGGTTGTGGGCCCGGCGTGTGAGGGAAGAGGGCGGCTGCGGGCCCGGCGCGTCGCAGAAGAGCGGCTACGGCCCGGGCGCGCCGGAGTTGAGCGGCTCCAGGCCCGGCGCGCCGTAGACGAGCGGCTGTGGGTCCTGCGCGCCGGAGACGAGCGGCTACGGGCCTGGCATGTGGGGGAAGAGGGCGGCTGCGGGCCCGGCGCGTCGCAGAGGAGCGGCTACGGCCCGGGCGCGCCGGAGTTGAGCGGCTACGGGCCCGGGCGCGTCGGAGGCGAGCGGCTGCGGGCCCAGCGTGTGGGAGGGCGGCTGTGGGCCCTGCGCGTCGGCGACGAGCGGTTGTGGGCCCGGCCTGTGGGGGAAGAGCACGGCTGCGGGCCCGGCGCGTCGCAGAGGAGCGGCTACGGCCCGGGCGCGCCGGAGTATGAGCGGCTCCAGGCCCTGCGCGCCGTAGACGAGCGGCTGTGGGCCCTGCGCGTCGGCGACGAGCGCTTGTGGGGTCGGCGCGTCGGCGACGAGCGGTTATGGGCTCGGCGTGTCGGGGGAGAGAGGGGCTGCGGGCCCGGGCGCGCTGTATACGAGCGGCTCCGGGCCCTGCGCGCCGGAGTTGAGCGGCTACGGGCCCGGCGTGTGGGGAAGAGGGCGGCTGCGGGCCCGGTGGACCGGAGTTGAGCGGCTCCAGGCCCGGCGCGTCGGCGACGAGCGGTTGTGGGCCCGGCCTGTGGGGGGAAGAGGGCGGCTCCGGGCCCTGCGCGCCGGAGTTGAGCGGCTAGGGGCCCGGCGCGTCGGCGACGAGCGGCTACGGGCCCGGCGTGTGAGGGAAGAGAACGGCTACGGGCCCCAGCACGTCGGAGACGAGCGGCTACAGGGCCGGCGCGCCGGAGTTGAGCGGCTGCGGGCCCCGGCGCGTCGGGGCGGAGCGGCGCCAGGCCCGGCGCGTCGGTGGCGGGTGCTACAGGCCCTGTGGGTAGGTGAAGAAGCGCTGCGGGTCGTAGCTCTTCTTCACCTTCGCCAGCCGCGTCGCCGCGTCCCCGTAGTACGCCGTGCGCCAGTTGGTCAGCGTCGGGTCGGTGTAGTTCTGGTAGGCGGCGCCCGAGGCGTACGGCCGCATCGCCTGGTGGGCCGAGGTCAGCCAGGACTGGGCGGTGCCGCCGGAGGCGCCCGCGCCCCAGGAGACGAGGTACTGGGCCAGCATCCGCGAGCGGCGGTGGACGAAGGCCGTCGCGGTCGGCGAGACCCGGTTGACCGCGCCGCCCAGGGCCGTGAACGCGATGCTTCCCCCGCCGCCGCGCACCGAGCGGATCTGGTTCAGCACGGTCTGGATGCCGGCCGCGGACAGGGAGCGGTCGAAGAAGTCGGAGCGGGCCGCGTAGGTCTCGCGGCCGAGCCTGCCCTGTGGGGAGCGGCCGGGGGTGGAGCCGGGCAGATGGCACTGGGCGTCGGCGGAGAAGGTGGAGCAGCCGGCGTAGATCTCCATCGCCTCCTCGTAGCCCCGGCGGTGCAGCGAGACGGACGTGGCGTTCGCGCCGGCCTTCTGGGCGAGGCGGTCCACGGCGTTCTGCAGTTCGCGGTAGGTGCCGAGGGAGAAGCAGGACACCGAGACGGTCGGGGTGCGGCCCGGCGAGCACGCCAGGTGCAGCGAGGACCAGATCTCGTCGGGCTGGCTCGGGCCCCACTCCTGCCAGGCCTTGAGCACCGCCGCGGCCTTCGCCCAGGGCCAGGTCAGGTACGCGGTGACCGCCTGCGGCGCCGGATGGGTCGCGAAGTGCAGTTCGGTGACGACGCCGAAGTTGCCGTTGCCGGCGCCGCGCAGCGCCCAGAACAGGTCGGAGTGGTGGCTCGCGTCGGCGGTGACCTGGGTGCCGTCGGCCGTGATCAGGGTGGCCTGGGTGAGGCTGTCGCAGGTCAGGCCGTAGGCGCGGGAGACGACCCCGTGGCCGCCGCCGAGCACCAGGCCGGAGACGCCGACGGTGGGGCAGGAGCCCGCGGGGATGGTGACGCCCTTAGCGCCCAGCGCCCGGTAGACGTCGATCAGCTTGGAGCCCGCGCCCACCACTGCCTGGCCGCCGCTCACCCGGACCCGGTTCAGCTTGGACACGTCGATGATCAGGCGGTTGTCGCCGGAGGAGTAGCCCGCGTAGGAGTGGCCGCCGTTGCGTATCGACACCCGGACGCCGTGCGCGTGGGCGTAGGCCAGGGTCGTACGGACGTCGTCGGCGTGCGCGACGTAGGCGACCGCGGCGGGCTTCAGGGCGTCGAAGCGGGTGTTGTACAGCAGGTGGGCGGTCTTCCAGGACGCGTCCGTGGGCCGCACCAGGGTGCCGTCCAGGTCCCGGCCGAGGGCCGTCCAGTTGGCGGCGGCGGCCGCGCTGGTGGTCTTCAGGGAGGTACGGGAGGATGAACCGGAGGGCGCACCGGTGTGCGGTGCCGCGTGGGCGGGGCGGCCCCCGCCCGCGGCGCACGCGGCCAGTGCCGTCGTCGCCACGGCGGCCGTGCCGCCCGAGATGAACGTACGCCGTTCCATGTCCGTCGCCTTTCCTCGGCTCTCCTGGAACGAGACGTCGCCATCTTCGCCAGGGTTCCCCCGAACGAGGGAGGAACATCGCGTAGGCGCCGCGGCAACCCGGCGGTCGGTACCTCCACGTGTTCTCCCCGTAAGCATTCCGTGACCTCACCGGGCCGACGGCAGGGGTTCACCCCACGTTCACTTCCGGCCATTGGCGGCTTCACCTGTTCTGCCTAATTTCGGCCGTGCACGGTGCGGAGTGCGGCCATACATGCGCTCACGTACCTCACGACCTCGCACGCCGCCGACAGCGGCGGCTCCTGGAAGGAACTCCCGAAAGTGAAGCTTCAGCGCAAGAACCGGCTGCGCGCCGTCACCCTCGGTGCGATCGCCGTCTCCGGCGCCCTGGCCCTGACGGCGTGCGGCTCCGACGACAACGGCGGCGGCGGTAAGGCGTCGGGCAACTCGTCCGCGTCCACCAACGCCGGCTCGATCAAGTGCGACAACGCCAAGGGTCAGCTCCTCGCAGACGGCTCCTCCGCGCAGAAGAACGCGATCGACGCCTGGGTCAAGCAGTTCTCCCAGGCCTGCGGCGTGCAGATCAACTACAAGGGCGGCGGCTCCGGCGCCGGTGTCACCGCGTTCACGCAGGGCCAGGTCGCCTTCGCCGGTTCCGACTCCGCGCTGAAGCCCGAAGAGGTCGCCGCCTCCAAGAAGGTCTGCTCCGGCGGCCAGGGCATCGACCTGCCGATGGTCGGCGGCCCGATCGCGGTCGGCTACAACGTCCCGGGTGTCGACAGCCTGGTCCTGGACGCGCCGACCCTCGCCAAGATCTTCGACAGCAAGATCACAAACTGGAACGACGCGGCGATCAAGAAGCTGAACCCGTCGGCGAAGCTGCCCAACCTCAAGATCCAGGCGTTCCACCGCTCGGACGAGTCGGGCACCACGGACAACTTCACCAAGTACCTGATCGCCACCACCCCGGACAACTGGAAGTACTCCGGCGGCAAGGCCTGGCAGGCCAAGGGCGGCCAGTCCGCTCCGCAGTCCGCGGGTGTGGCCCAGCAGGTCAAGCAGACCGCCGGCGCCATCGGTTACTTCGAGCTGTCCTACGTCTCGGACGGTCTGAAGGCCGTCTCCATCGACACCGGTGCCAGCAAGCCGGTCGCGCCCAGCACCGAGAGCGCCACCGCCGACATCGCGGCCGCCAAGGTCGTCGGCACCGGCAAGGACCTCGCGCTGAAGCTCGACTACAAGACCAAGGCCGAGGGCGCCTACCCGCTCACCCTGGTCACGTACGAGATCGTCTGCGACAAGGGCAACAAGGCGAACACCCTGCCCGCCACCAAGGCCTTCCTGCGCTACATCGCCGGCGAGGACGGCCAGAAGACCCTCTCGGGCATCAACTACGCGCCCATCCCCGACGAGATCATCGCCAAGGTCCGCACCACCATCGACGGCCTGAGCTGACCTGATCCGAGAGTGCGGTCCGGTCCCTTCGGGGCCCGGGCCGCACCGTCCGGTGCACCGCCGCCCGGAGCCGCGCCCCCGTGAGGGACCACGGCTCCACCGAGCCGCCCACCCGCGGCTCCGCAGACCGGAGAACCCCGATGGACATATCGACCAAGACGAACGACGCACCTCCCCCGACGCCCGAACCGTCCCCGGCCGCCCGGAAGCGCAACGCCCGCGGTGCGACCCGCCCCGGTGACCGCATCTTCCTCGGCCTGACCCGCGGCTCGGGCATCCTGCTGCTGGTGATCATGGCCGCGATCGCGGTCTTCCTCACCTACCGCGCCTCGCTGGCGATCAGCAAGGACCACGGCAACTTCCTGACCACCTTCGAGTGGAACACCAACCTCAACGAGCCGGTCTTCGGCATCGCGGTGCTGGCCTTCGGCACGGTCGTCTCCTCGATCATCGCCATGGTCCTCGCCGTCCCGGTCGCGGTCGCCATCGCGCTCTTCATCACGCACTACGCGCCGCGCAGGCTGGCCGGCCCCGTCGCGTACGTGATCGACCTGCTCGCCGCCGTGCCGTCCATCGTGTACGGCCTGTGGGGTGCCCTCGTCCTGGTCCCGCACATGCAGGGCCTCTACGGCTGGCTGGACCACTACCTCGGCTGGACCGGCATCTTCTCCTGGGACGGCGGCGCGCCCCGCGCCATGCTCACCGTCGGCATCCTGCTCGCGATCATGATCCTGCCGATCATCACCAACGTGAGCCGCGAGGTCTTCCGCCAGGTCCCGCAGATGCACGAGGAGGCCGCGCTGGCCCTCGGCGCCACGCGCTGGGAGGTCGTCCGCATGTCGGTCCTGCCCTTCGGCCGCTCCGGCGTCATCTCCGCCTCGATGCTCGGCCTCGGCCGCGCCCTCGGCGAGACGATGGCCGTCGCCACCGTGCTCTCCCCGACCTTCGACATCCAGGCCAGTCTGCTCAACCCGGGCGGCGGCACCTTCGCCCAGAACATCGCCAGCAAGTTCGGTGAGGCCACCGAGCAGGGCCGGGACGCGCTCATCGCCTCCGGTCTGGTGCTCTTCGTCATCACCCTGCTGGTCAACGGCGCGGCCCGTGCGATCATCGCCCGCCGCAAGGAGTACTCGGGGGCCAACGCATGAGCACCGCAGCCGTCACCGACAAGCGCCGCAGCACGCTGCGCGGCGCCAGCCTGCCGACCTGGTCCCCGTGGGCCATCGCGGCCGGCTCGATCGTGCTCGCGGTCGCCATCGGGCTGCTCGGCGGGCTGGACAGCAAGGTCCAGTGGGGCCTGATCGCCGCGCTCCTCTTCGTCCTCGGCACCTACGGCATCGCCGCCCGCGTGGAGGGCCGCCGGCAGGCCAAGGACCGCGTCGCCACCTCGTTCGTCTGGGTCGCCTTCGTGGTCGCCGTCATCCCGCTGGTCTCCCTGATCTGGGTGACCGTCGCGCGCGGTGTGAAGGTCCTGGACGTCTACTTCCTGACCCACTCCATGGGAGTCGTCGCCGACTCCGAGCCGGGCGGCGGCATCTACGCCGCCATCATCGGCAGCCTGGAGCAGGTCGGCCTGGCCACCGTGCTCGGTGCGCCGATCGGCATCCTCACCGCGATCTACCTGGTCGAGTACGGGCGCGGCAACCTCGCCCGGGCGGTCACCTTCTTCGTGGACGTGATGACCGGTATCCCGTCGATCGTCGCGGGTCTGTTCATCCTGAGCCTGATGCTGATCTTCGACATGCAGCCCTTCGGCTTCGCCGGTTCGCTGGCCCTGGCCATCCTGATGGTGCCCGTCGTGGTCCGCTCCACCGAGGAGATGCTCAAGCTCGTACCGAACGAGCTGCGCGAGGCCTCGCTGGCCCTCGGTGTGCCCAAGTGGCGGACCATCCTGAAGGTGGTCCTGCCGACCTCCATCGGCGGCATCACCACCGGTGTCATGCTGGCCATCGCCCGGATCGCGGGAGAGACCGCGCCGGTCCTGCTGCTGGTCTTCGGCAACCCGTTCATCAACAACAACCCCTTCGAGGGTGCGCAGGCGTCGCTGCCGCTGTACATCTACCAGCAGTACTCGCAGAGCGCGGGTGCCAACGCGGCGTACGACCGCGCGTGGGCGGCGTCGCTGACGCTGATCGCCTTCGTGATGATCCTCAACATGGTGGCCCGCGGGATCGCCCGCTGGAAGGCCCCGAAGACCGGTCGCTGACGCGGCCATACGGCGACTGATCAAGACGTATCGGAAGTGAAGTAGACATGGCCAAGCGAATCGACGTCAGCGGACTGACCGCTTACTACGGCTCCCACAAGGCGATCGAGGACATCTCGATGACGGTCGAGCCGCGCTCGGTGACGGCGTTCATCGGGCCGTCCGGCTGCGGCAAGTCGACGTTCCTGCGCACGCTGAACCGTATGCACGAGGTCACCGCCGGTGGCCGGGTCGAGGGCAAGGTGCTGCTCGACGACGAGGACCTGTACGGCGCCGGCATCGACCCGGTGTCGGTGCGGCGCGAGGTCGGCATGGTGTTCCAGCGGCCGAACCCCTTCCCGACGATGTCGATCTTCGACAACGTGGCGGCGGGGCTGCGTCTGAACGGCAACTACCGCAAGAGCGAGCTCTCCGACATCGTCGAGAAGTCGCTCAGGGGCGCGAACCTCTGGAACGAGGTCAAGGACCGTCTGAACAAGCCGGGCTCCGGGCTCTCCGGTGGTCAGCAGCAGCGGCTGTGCATCGCCCGCGCGATCGCCGTCGAGCCGAACGTGCTGCTGATGGACGAGCCCTGCTCCGCCCTGGACCCGATCTCCACCCTGGCCATCGAGGACCTGATCGGTGAGCTGAAGGAGCGCTTCACGATCGTCATCGTGACGCACAACATGCAGCAGGCGGCGCGGGTCTCGGACCGTACGGCGTTCTTCAACCTGGCGGCGGTGGGCCAGCCCGGGCGCCTGATCGAGATCGACGACACCGAGCGGATCTTCTCCAACCCGTCCGTCCAGGCCACCGAGGACTACATCTCCGGACGCTTCGGCTGACGGACGCGGCCGCCCCGGCCTGGACGGGCGGCCGACCGGACCCCTCGCGGTGCTGCATGGCGGTGCCACCGTGAGGACGCAAAGGGCCCGCCCCCGGTCATCCGGGGGCGGGCCCACGCGCGCTCCGTCCCGGTCCGCCCACCCTCCCCTGGGACGGGGCGGGTGGGCGGACCGGGGAAGGCGGCGGTTACAGGACCGTCAGTTTGATGATTCCGAAGGCCAGGGCGGCGACCAGGGCCGCCGCGGGCATCGTGATGAACCAGCCGAGGACGATGTTCTTGGCCACGCCCCAGCGGACGGCCTTCACTCGCTTCGTCGCGCCCACACCCATGATCGCCGAGGTGATGACATGGGTCGTGGAGATCGGCGCCTTGAAGATGAACGCGGTCGTGAACATGATCGACGCGCCCGTGGCCTCCGCCGCGAACCCCTGGGGCGGGTCCAGCTCGATGATCTTGCGGCCCAGTGTGCGCATGATCCGCCAGCCACCGGCGTACGTCCCCAGGGACAGCATCACCGCGCAGACGATCTTCACCCACACCGGGATCGGGTCGCCGAACGTCTCGTGGCCGGAGATGACCAGGGCCAGCACCACGACACCCATGGTCTTCTGGGCGTCCTGCAGACCGTGCCCGAGCGCCATCGCGGCCGCCGAGACGGTCTGCGCGATCCGGAACCCCCGCTTGGCCTTGTGCGGGTTGGACCGCCGGAACAGCCACATGATCGCCGTCATGACGAGGTAGCCGACGATCACACCGACGAACGGCGACACGAACATCGGGATGACGATCTTGTCGAGGACGCCGTTCCACAGCACGTCCGTGCCGCCCGCCAGCGCCGCGCCCACCATGCCGCCGAACAGCGCGTGGGAGGACGAGGACGGAAGGCCGTAGTACCAGGTGGCGAGGTTCCAGACGATCGCGCCCAGCAGTGCGGCGAAGAGGATGGCCATCCCCGTCGAGCCGTGGGGCGTCTCGATCAGCCCCTCGCTGACCGTCTTGGCGACCCCGGAGCCGAGGAAGGCGCCGGCGAGGTTCATCACGGCCGCCATGGCGAGGGCCGCCCGAGGGGTCAGCGCCCGCGTCGACACCGAGGTGGCGATCGCGTTCGCGGAGTCGTGAAAACCGTTCGTGTACGTGAAGAAGAGCGCGACCGCGACGGTCACGATCAGGGCGAAGGTGTCCATCGACGCCTCAGGACTCCTTGACGGCGATGGTCTCCACCGTGTTCGCCACGTGCTCGAACGCGTCCGCCGCCTCTTCCAGGACGTCCACGATCTGCTTGAGCTTCAGCACCTCGATCGCGTCGTACTTGCCGTTGAAGAGCTGGGCGAGCAGCTTGCGGTGGATCTGGTCGGCCTGGTTCTCCAGCCGGTTGACCTCGATCCAGTACTCGGTGAGGTTGTCCATCGTGCGCAGGTTCGGCATGGCCTCGGCGGTCAGCTCGGCGGCCCGGGCCAGTACCTCGATCTGCTGCTCGACGCCCTTCGGCAGTTCCTCCACGTTGTAGAGGACGACGAGGTCGACGGCCTCCTCCATGAAGTCCATGATGTCGTCGAGGGATCCGGCGAGGGTGTAGATGTCCTCCCGGTCGAACGGCGTGATGAACGAGGAGTTCAGCTGGTGGAAGATCGCGTGAGTGGCGTCGTCACCGGCGTGTTCCGCGGCCCGCATACGCTCTGCGATCTCGGCCCGGGCGGAGGAGTCCGCCCCGAGCAGTTCCATGAGGAGTTTCGAGCCGGTGACGATGTTGTCCGCGGAGGCGGCGAACATGTCGTAGAAGCTCGTCTCCCTGGGGGTCAGACGAAAGCGCACGTGGGGTCCTCGGGGTGCTTCGGTTTCGGTCAGGCTGATGCTAGGCGCATCATCCGGCCACGGCTATCGGGCCGTCCCCCAGTGTCGCCCATCGGGCAGAGTGATCATCACGGGGGCGCCCCGAGGGCCCCCTACCCCGCAAAATTCGTTACCATATACCCACCTGGGGTATGTATCTCCAGCGCGTCCCGAGATGGAGGCCCGCGATGACGACGACCGAGGCCGGCGCCACGCACGGCTACCACAAGCAGAAGGACGAGCACCTCAAGCGGCTGCGCCGGATCGAGGGCCAGATCCGCGGCCTGCAGCGGATGGTCGAGGAGGACACGTACTGCATCGACATACTCACGCAGGTCTCCGCCTCCACCAAGGCCCTGCAGTCCTTCGCGCTGCAACTGCTGGAGGAGCACCTGCGGCACTGTGTCGCGGACGCCGCGCTCCAGGGCGGTGACGAGATCGACGCGAAGGTGGACGAGGCGACGAAGGCGATCGGCCGTCTGCTGCGCACCTGAGCCACGCGCCCGGCGGGACGGGTCTCAGACCCGGGCCGACGCGCGTTCCTCGGCCACCCGCAGCACCTCGTCGATGCTCTCCAGGCTGAGCCGGTCCTCGGCGGCCGAGGCCGCGATGATCAGCTCGCCGCACAGCTCGATCTCGGCGAGGGCCACGTGGTCCTGAACCGCCGTACCGCCGACCGGGGCCACCTGCCTCACCTCTTCCGCGCCGTCACGACTTCCTAGGGTAGGCAGGGCCCCACGCAACGCGCATGGCACGGACGGGCTAGTTCACGGGTGGCGCACAGGACTAGTGCCCGGTGGCTCGTTCTCGGCGATCCGGCCCGCGTAGATGTCCGCCGCGCGCGGCAGCCGTACGTCGACGGGGGTGCCGAAGGCGTACAGCAGGGTGGTCGAGGCGACCGCCACGGCCGTCTTCTGGCGGCCGTTGACGAAGCTGAAGCGCTGTCGCAGCTTGCGGACGCGGCCCTGGTCGTCCAGGTAGGCGTCGAACGGCACCTCGGCCGTGGCGAACCCTTTCGCCGCCGCGGTGAGGGACGCCCGGTCCTCGGCGGAGGCGGACCGCGCGGCGCGGCTCAGGTCCGCCGTCCCCCGGTAGTGCCGCACCCGGGTGCCGCCGAGCGTGTCGGTGCCGACGTAGACCGCCGTACGGGTCCCGCGCAGCACCTCGGCCGCGGCGTACGGGTCGGTCGCGCCGCCGGTGACGAGGTTGCCGTCGGACAGCGACGCGGTCTCCACCCGGACCCACTTGTCGGCGGGCACGCCCGCGCCCCGGTTCTTCATGAACAGGGCGCCCGGCGCGAGCAGTTCGGTGATGGGCCGGTGTTCGGCGGCGCCCGTGGGGTCCTCGGGCAGGACGACGGTGAGCCGGCCGAGCCGGTGCCGGTAGTCGTAGACGCCTCTGCCCCGGATGGTGACCCGGGTGCCGCCCGTGGCCATCTCCATCGAGGTGCCGGCCTTGGAGCTGCCCGCGCCGCGCAGGGTGTCGGCGGCCCGGTGCAGCACGGCGACCGGGTCACCCGTGCCCTTGACGTCGTCGGCCGCGGCCCGGCCGCCGGAACAGCCCGAGGCGCCCGTGCCGAGCCCGAGCATGATGCCGACCGCGAGGACCGTCCTGCCCGCGCGCCGGTGCTGCCACCGATCCATCGCCTGCCTACCCCCAAGCCGGTACGTCCGTCACGGGTCCCCCGTCGTCCGGTTAACGACGGGTAGGGGGCGTCGTCACGCGCCGCCGTCAGCCTCGGCCGGCCCGTGCGGGGCGACGGAGGGGAGACGGCGGGGCGGCGACGAGGAGGCGGTGGGGAGCGTGCACCGCTCGGGCGCTCGCTGGGTAGCGTTGTGGGCGTGGCAGTCACCGCGGCGCAGCAGGAAGGGCCGGAACCCGCTCGGCCCGGGCACGAACACCTCACGACCACCGCCGAGCAGGGCCGTTTCTGCGTGGCCAGATGCAGCTGTGGCTGGCGTGGCCCCGCCCGCAGGGCCCGCAGCCAGGCCCGCACGGATGCGGAAGGGCACACGGCGGCCGGGTGACGGGCCGCCGGGCGGCCGGTCTCAGCCCGGTCGGCGCAGGGGCGCGGACATCCGCAGGAAGGCGTCCACCAGCTCCCGGTCACGGGGCTGGGTCAGTCGGTCGCGGGCGGCGGCGGGGGAGAGCCACAGCACCCGGTCGACCTCGTCGTTCGGTGTGAAGTGGCCGGAAACCGCCTCCGCCGCCCAGTAGCGCACCTCCTTGGGCCGGCCGTTCACCGGGTAGCGCAGGGTCGGCAGCTCGCCGTCGGGCTCGGCCGCGCACCCCGTCTCCTCGGCGACCTCGCGCAGGGCGCCGGCGAGCGGTTCCTCACCCGGCTTGAGCTTGCCCTTGGGGTGGGACCAGTCGTCGTACTTCGGCCGGTGGACCAGGCAGATCTCCAGGCCGCCGGCGACCGGCGAGCGGCGCCAGAGCACACAGCCCGCCGCCTGGACCGGGGTCTCGTCCACACCGCCTCCTCAGGGGTGATCAGGGCATGTCGACGGTCTGCTTCTGCCACGCCCGCTGGAAGGCGAACCTGGCCGCCTCCACCTCGTGGCGCTGGTCGGCGTGGAGCACACCGAGCGCGTACGCCGTCGCCGGCGCGATGCGCGGGGTGCGGGCCGCCTGCGCGGCGGCCCCGGCGGCCTCCGCGGCGTCCCGGTGCCGGTCCAGGGCCTGGGCCGCCGCCACCAGCCGCACGTCCAAGGGCGCGCCGTCCGCGTGCAGCGCCTCCCGGGCGTACCGGTGCAGGCGCAGCAGCAGCCGGACCTGGTGCCAGGGGCCGTCCTGGGGGTGCGGGGACGGGCCCGGGGACAGGCCGTGCACCAGGGCCTCGGCGTTGTAGGGGTGACCGGCGGTGACCAGGGGCAGGGCGGCGACGGCGTCCGTGAGGCGTTCGCGCGCCGCCGCCGCCAGGGGGCTCGGGTCGGTGGTGGCGGCGGCGGGGGTGAGGGGGACCTCGCTGGCCAGTACGGCGACCTTGTCGGCGACGGCGTGGAAGCGGGCGGAGCCGAGGGCCTGCAGGGCGGTGGAGTGCGCGCGGGTGCGGGCCAGGGTCAGCTGGCGTTCGAGCAGCGCGCCCGCCTTGGCCGCGCCGACCGTCAGGTTGCCGCGTTCGGGGGCCGGCGCCGGGACGGGCGGGCCCCCGCCGTGGTCCGAGGCCGCCCGTGGCGGGATGGGCGCCGCCCCGCCGGCCCGGCCGGCCGCGCCCGGGTCGGCCGCGGCGACGGCCGCGGCGGTCACGGCCTGTGCCGGGAACACCGCGGCTCCCGACAGCCGGTGCAGGGCGAGCAACAGCCTCTCCAGCCGGGACTCATAGGCGTGTTCGAGGCCCAACGTGCCCGACAGCCAGGCGAGTTCGGGGCGCATCTCCTCGGCCCAGCCGGGGTCGAGCAGCGGCCGGAAGGTGTGCAGGCTGCCGCTGATGCGGCGGGCCGAGCGGCGCAGGGCGCGGGCCGCGTCCACGGCCCCGTCCGCACCGCCCGCGGAGCTGCCGCCGGTCACCCGGTGCAGACGCAGGGCGCGGAGGAACTCCGTGGCCTGGGCGCGCAGATAGCCCTCCAGGGCCTGCGCGGTCACCACCTCGGCCGTGGGGCGGTCCGTCGGGTCAAGGTGTCGCTGTGCCACGCCGGCGCCTCCGGGCGTCTATGAGCATCTCCTGGATGTTGCGCAGGGGTTGGCCGTCCGCGTCGGTCGCGTGCCGGGTCCACTCGCCGTCCGGGCCGAGGTGCCAGGAGGCGGTGCCGTCGGACATGCCGGTGTCCAGCAGCCGGATGAGGGCCGCGCGGTGGCCGGGGTCGACCACCCGGACCAGGGCCTCTATCCGGCGGTCGAGGTTGCGGTGCATCATGTCGGCGCTGCCGAACCACACCTCCGGTTCGCCGCCGTTGCCGAAGGCGAAGACCCGGGAGTGCTCCAGGAAGCGGCCGAGTATCGAGCGGACCCGGATGTTCTCCGAAAGGCCCGCGACGCCCGGGCGGACGGCGCAGATGCCCCGCACCCAGATGTCGACCGGCACGCCCGCCTGGGAGGCGCGGTAGAGCGCGTCGATGACCGCCTCGTCGACCATCGAGTTGACCTTGATGCGGACGAAGGCGTGCCGGCCCGCACGGTGGTGCTGGGTCTCCTTGTCGATCCGCGCGATCAGGCCGTCCCGCAGGGACTTGGGGGCGACCAGCAGGCGGCGGTAGGTCTCCCGGCGGGAGTAGCCGGACAGGCGGTTGAAGAGGTCGGAGAGGTCCGCGCCGACCTGCGGGTCGGCGGTGAGCAGGCCCAGGTCCTCGTAGAGCCGGGCCGTCTTCGGGTGGTAGTTGCCGGTGCCGACGTGGCTGTAGCGGCGCAGGGTCTCGCCCTCCTGGCGGACCACCAGCGACAGCTTGCAGTGCGTCTTGAGGCCCACCAGGCCGTAGACGACGTGGCAGCCGGCCTCCTCCAGCTTGCGCGCCCACTTGATGTTGGCGTGCTCGTCGAAGCGGGCCTTGATCTCGACCAGGACGAGGACCTGCTTGCCGGACTCGGCGGCGTCGATGAGCGCGTCGACTATGGGGGAGTCGCCGGAGGTGCGGTACAGGGTCTGCTTGATGGCGAGGACGTCCGGGTCGCCGGCCGCCTGCTCCAGGAAGGCCTGCACGGAGGTGGAGAAGGAGTCGTAGGGGTGGTGCAGCAGGACGTCCCGGGCGCGCAGGGCGGCGAAGATGTCCGGGGCGGACGCGGACTCGACCTCGGCGAGGTCGCGGTGGGTGCCGGCGACGAACTTGGGGTACTTCAGCTCCGGCCGGTCCAGGCTGTGGATGCGGAAGAGGCCGGTGAGGTCCAGGGGGCCGGGCAGCGGGTAGACCTCGGCCTCGGAGATCTTCAGCTCGCGCACCAGCAAATCGAGCACCTCGCGGTCGATGGACTCCTCGACCTCCAGGCGTACCGGCGGCCCGAAGCGGCGCCGCATGAGTTCCTTCTCCAGGGCCTGGAGCAGGTTCTCGGTGTCGTCCTCCTCGACCTCCAGGTCCTCGTTGCGGGTGAGCCGGAAGGCGTGGTGCTCCAGCACCTCCATGCCCGGGAACAGCTCCTCCAGGTGGGCGGCGATGACGTCCTCGAGGGGGACGTACCGGCCGGGCGCGGCCTCCAGGAAGCGGGACAGCAGCGGCGGCACCTTCACGCGGGCGAAGTGCCGGTGGCCGCTGACCGGGTTGCGTACGACGACGGCCAGGTTCAGGGAGAGGCCGGAGATGTACGGGAAGGGGTGCGCGGGGTCCACCGCGAGCGGGGTGAGGACGGGGAAGATCTGGTGCCGGAAGAGCGTGAAGAGCCGTGCCTGTTCCTTCTCGGCCAGCTCGCTCCAGCGGACCAGGTGGATGCCCTCCTCGGCGAGTGCGGGGGCGACGTCCTCGTGGTAGCAGGCGGCGTGCCGGGCCATCAGCTCGCGGGAGCGGGCCCAGATCATCTCCAGCACCTCGCGGGGCTGGAGGCCGGAGGCGGAGCGGGTGGCGACGCCGGTGGCGATGCGGCGCTTGAGACCGGCGACCCGGACCATGAAGAACTCGTCCAGGTTGCTGGCGAAGATCGCCAGGAAGTTCGCGCGCTCCAGCAGGGGCGTGTTCGGGTCCTCGGCCAGTTCCAGGACCCGCTCGTTGAAGGCGAGCCAGCTGCGCTCCCGGTCCAGGAACCGGCCCTGGGGCAGCGCGGGGCCGCCGCCCGCCGCCTCCTCGTACGTGTCGAGGTCGGCGTCGAGGTCGGGTTCCAGGTCGGATACCACCGCGGCCACGGTGTGCGGACGGTGCGCGGCGATGGAGCCCACGGAGGGCTGGGGGTGCTGGACCGGTGCCGGGGCGTCTGGCTGACTCATGACCCCATTCTTCCGCGCCAGGGGCGTCACAGGCGCGTCGGAACGTGCGGGCGGGAGCGTCACGGCTCCGTTCCGCGCGGGCGCCTGGGGTGGCGGCGAAGGCTCTGGCACGGCGGGATTCATTGGCCGAGCGTCGCAAGCCTGGCTGAATCAACGGTTACGGCGACATGACGTGCGGGATAGCGCGGGGCGGCTCCCGGGAGTCTTCGTCACGAAAGCGACGGGTTCCGCCCCCCGGCCCGACGGTCCCGTGCGGCCCTCCGACCCGGAAGGGACGCACGGGACGGGGCGCGGTGCGGCTTCTCGGCCGGTTCCGGGGCGCGGGAGTGCGCGGCCGGTGGCCGGCGTGCCGGGGGAGGTGCTCTGCGCCTGCCGGGGCCGGTGGGCTCGATCGCCGGGTCGTGTCCGGCGGTGAGGAGCGTGGCCACTTCGGCCCGGTTCCGGCCCGCCGGGGGGTGTCGCCGGGCGGCGGTGCGGCTTCTCGGCCGGTTCCGGGGCGCGGGAGTGCGCAGCCGGTGGCCGGCGTGCCGGGGAGGTGTTCTGCGCCTGCCGCTCGATCGCCGGGTCGAGCCCGGCGGTGAGGAGCGTGGCCACACTGCCCCGGTCCAGGCCCGCGGGCGGCGGTGTCGAGGGGGAAGCGCCCGTGTCCGCTGCCGGGCGGTCTGGACGCACGGGACCGGGCGCGGTGCCGCTTCTCGGCCGGTTCCGCGGCGTGGGGCACGCTGCCGGTGGTCGGCGCGTCGGGGGAGGTGTTCTGCGCCTGCCGGGGTCGGCGGGGAGGAGCGTGGCCACATCGCCCCGGTCCGGGCCCGTCGGGGGGTGTCGCCGGGCGACGGTTGGTGCCGCTGCTCGGCTGGTTTCGCGGCGCGGGAGCGCGTTGCCGGTCGTCGGCGCGCCGGGGAGGTGTTCTGCGCCTGCCGGGGCCGGCGGGGAGGAGCGTGGCCACATCGCCCCGGTCCAGGGCCGCCGGGCACGGTGCCGAGGGGGAGCGCTCGTGTTCGCTGCCGGGCCGTCTGGACGTGCGGGGCGGGCCCGCCCTGGCGGCCGCCCCTTGGCCGCCGGTCGGCGCGTGATGTCAGGTTTCGGTGCGGTACATCAGGTCCGTCTCGTGGGCCGTGAATCCCAGCCGCTCGTACACGGACACCGCCGCCTTGTTGTCGGCGTCGACGTAGAGCATCGCGGTCGGCAGGTGCTGCCCGGCCAGATGGCGCAGGCCGATGGTGGTGAGGGCCTTGCCGAGGCCGCCGCCCTGCTCGCCGGGGCGCACCCCGAGGACGTACACCTCGCCCAGCCCCTCCTCGGCGTGCTCCTTGGTCCAGTGGTAGCCGATCAGCTCGCCGCGCCGCTCGGCGAGGAAGAACCCGGCCGGGTCGAACCACGGCTCGGCCTTGCGGGCGTCGAGGTCGCGCTGGGTCAGCGAGCCCTGCTCGGGGTGGTGGGCGAACGCGGCGGCGTTGACCGCGAGCCAGGCCGCGTCGTCCTTGCCGGGCACGAAGGCGCGCACGCTCACGCCCTCGGGCAGCCGCGGCTCGGGCAGCTCCAGGTCGGTCAACGGCCGCCGCATCTGGCGCAGTTCACGGAACAGGGTCAGGCCGAGCACCTGGGCCAGATGGCGGGCGGCGGGATGTCCGCCGTGTGCCCACACCCGCAGCCGCTTGCCGGAGGCGGCGAGCAGTGCCGTGCCGAGCGCCCGTCCGTGCCCGTGCCCGCGCTGCGCGGGGTGCACGACCAGTTCGGCGGCCGGCGCCTCCACCGGGTCGGTGTCCTCCAGTTGCGCGTAGCCGGAGAGTTCGCCGTCGATGGTCAGCAGCAGATGCGCGACGCCCTGGCGGGCGCCTCCGCGCAGCTGCAGCCGGCCCTGCTCGGACACCGGCTGCCGGCCGTCGACCCGGGCGGCCTCGGCGAGCAGGGTGAGTACGGCCTCGGCCTGGTCGGGGGAGAGCGCGGAATAGGTCTCGATGGAGCGGGAGGGGAAGGCCCGTACGGTGTCGTCGCTGCTCATGCGTACGAGGGTACGGGGCGGGCGCGGCGAAGTCCCGGCACGCCGGGCGGCAGCCGAAAGGGCAGAGGGACGGCCCCCGATCGACCCGGCGGCCACCTACCGCCACGAACCCGCTCACCCCGCCCCAGGCCGACCGGATCACGATCATCCGGTAGGGCGGGCTCCGCTCAGTCGCCCGGCGTGTCCGGCGGCGGGGTCGGCGCTCCCGGCAGCCGTACCGTCACCACCGTGCCGCCGTCGGGCGCGCGGGCCAGGGTGACCTCGCCGCCCGCCTGCCGGACGGTGCGGGCCACGATGGACAGGCCGAGGCCCGAGCCGGGGAGGGCGCGTGCGCTGGGGGAGCGCCAGAACCGGTCGAAGACGTGCGGGAGTTCGTCCTCGGGGATACCGGGACCGTGGTCTCGCACCGTCAGCACGCCGCCGGTCAGCCGGACGTCGACCGTGCCGTTCTCGGGGCTGAACTTCACCGCGTTGTCGAGGATGTTGACGATCGCCCGCTCCAGCGCGGACGGCTCCGCCCGGACGAACCACGGCTCCAGGTCCGCCGTGATCGTCAGCTCGGGTCCGCGCAGCCGCGCCCGGCGCAGCGCCGCCTCGGCCGTGTCCTGCAACGACACCACCTGCACCCGCTCGCCCCGCTGCCCCTCCGAGCGGGACAGCTCCTGGAGGTCGCCGATCAGGGCGGCCAGTTCGGACATCTGCGCCTTCACCGAGGCGAGCAGGGCCTTGCGGTCGGCCGGGGGCAGCGGCCGGCCCGTCTCCTCGCTGCGGCTGAGCAGTTCGATGTTCGTGCGCAGCGAGGTGAGGGGGGTGCGCAGTTCGTGGCCGGCGTCCGCGATCAGCTGCTGCTGGAGGTCGCGGGAGCTGGCGAGGGCGGTGGTCATCGAGTTGAAGGACCGGGACAGGCGGGCCACCTCGTCCACGCTGTCGTCCTGGACCGGGATGCGGATGCCCAGGTCCTCGGTCCGGGCGACGTGCTCGACGGCCTCCGTGAGCTTGTCGACCGGGCGCAGGCCCGCCCGGGCCACCGCGAGCCCCGCGGCGCCGGCCCCGAGCACCCCGATGCCGGAGACGAGCAGGAGGATCAGGGCCAGGTCCTTGAGGGTGTCGTGCGTGGCCTTCAGCGGAATGGCGACCTGGAGGGCCGTCCCGGGGTAGGGCTGGGGCTGACCGCCCGGAACGATGAGGGTCAGCGGCTGGGTGAGCACGCGCACGGCGTTGCCCTTGGAGTCGACGCCGTCGCGCAGGACGGGGTCGATCAGCACCCCGCCGCTGCGGTCGGCCCTGGCGATGACGCCGGTGTCGGACGCTGTGGTCTCCACCCGGCCCGCGGAGTCGGCGGACACACAGGCGCTGCCGTCGCGCCGCACCAGCTGGAGGTAGTAGTAGGTGCCGTGGGCGCGCAGGCCGCTGCCGATGGACCCGTTGGGCTGCTGGGGGCAGCTGGCGAGCACGGAGTCGACGTTCACCCCGCGCTGGGGCTGGGCGGTCTTCTGCAGATCCTTGGCGACCTGCTCGTTCAGCTTCCGTTCCACGATGAACCAGCAGGTGACGGACACCGCCGCCACCGCGAACGCCACCGCCGCCGCCACCAGCATGGCGAGCCGGGCCCGGATGGGCAGCGCCTGGTAGCGGCGCACCAGCCTTCTCACTCCGCGCCGCCCTGCCGCAGTACGTACCCCACGCCCCGGACGGTGTGCACCAGGCGCGGCTCGCCGCCGGCCTCGGTCTTGCGGCGCAGGTACATGACGTAGACGTCGAGGGAGTTGGACGAGGGCTCGAAGTCGAAGCCCCAGACTGCCTTGAGGATCTGCTCGCGGGTGAGGACCTGGCGCGGGTGTGCCATGAACATCTCCAGGAGCGTGAACTCGGTGCGGGTCAGTTCCACCTGCCGTCCGCCGCGCGTGACCTCGCGGGTCGCGAGGTCCATGCGCAGATCGGCGAAGGTGAGGGCCTCGTCCTGCCGGGCCTCGGCCGACACGGCCACGGCGTAGGTGCTGCGGCGCAGCAGGGCGCGGATCCGGGCGAGGAGTTCGTCGAGTTCGAAGGGCTTGACGAGGTAGTCGTCGGCTCCCGCGTCCAGGCCGGTCACCCGGTCGCCGACCGTGTCGCGGGCGGTGAGCATGAGGATGGGGGTGGTGTCCCCCGCGCCCCGGATGCGCCGGGCCGCCGTCAGGCCGTCCATGCGCGGCATCTGGATGTCCAGGACGAGCAGGTCCGGGCGGTAGTCGGTGGCCTTCTCCAGGGCGTCCGCGCCGTCGACGGCGACTTCCGTGTCGTACCCCTCGAAGGCGAGGCTGCGCTGCAGGGCCTCGCGTACGGCCGGTTCGTCGTCGACGATCAGGATGCGCTGGGTCTCACGGTCGCCTTCGGCGGGGCTCATCGCTCGCGTTTCCTCGGGGTGCGGTGGGGCGGGTGGTCGGGTTCCCCGTCAGCCTCGCACGTTCCCGGGCCGCGAGGCGGTCAGGCCGGGCTCAGACCCCGGCCGTGGTCAGGCCGCGCAAGGTGTTCAGGCGCTTGAGGGGCACCCTGCGGCGGTGCGGACGGGCGGCGGAGGTGCGCAGACCCATCAGCTCGGGAACCGGGTAGGCGGCGATCTCGGGGGCGCGGGGGGCCGGGGTGGTGGCGGCCTCGGGGGCGCGGGGGGCCGGGACGTGCGGGTGCAGTTCGGCGGCGACGGAGACGGCGAGGGCGGTGTCGGCCGGACCGCGGCCGGTGACCTGGTGCGGGATCTTGGTGATCATGGCGTTCTCCCTGCTGACCGTTGGTGTGGGGGGTTACGGCTGGAGAGGCTGGAGTCGCTTGGGTCAACTGCCGGAGCCGGACCGCAGCTTGGCGAGGTCGGACTTGACGGTGTTGACGGGGATGGCGAAGCCGAGGCCGATGCTGCCCGCGTCCGAGGACGAGGACGCCTGCGAACTCGACGAGTACATGGCGGAGTTGATGCCGATGACATGACCGGCGGCGTCGATCAGCGCGCCACCGGAGTTGCCCGGGTTCAAGGACGCGTCGGTCTGGATCGCCTTGTAGGTCGTGGTGGACGAGCCGGTGTCGCCGTTGAACTGGCGGCCGCCGAACTGGAACGGCCACTGTCCGTCGCCGCCCTGGTTCTGGCCCTGACCCTCCTCGGTGGGCACGGTGACGTCCCGGTCGAGGGCGGAGACGATGCCGCTGGTGACGGTGCCGGTCAGGCCCTCGGGGGAGCCGATGGCGACCACCGAGTCGCCCACCTGCACGCTGTCCGAGTCGCCGAGGTCGGCCGGCTTCAGCCCCGAGGCGCCCCGGACCTTGATCAGCGCCAGGTCCTTTGAGCTGTCGGTGCCGACGACGTCGGCGGTGTGGCTCTTGCCGTCGCTGGTGCGCACCTTGACGGAGGTGGCGCCGGCAACGACGTGGTTGTTGGTGACGATCTCCCCGCCGGACGTGACGACCACGCCGGAGCCGGTGGAGGAACCGTTGCTCAAGGTCGCGTTGACCTCGACGACGCTCGGGCTGACCGCGGAGGCGATCGCGGCGACGTCACCCTTCTTGCCGGTGGGCACCGCGTTGGTGGTGCTGCCGGTGGAGGCGATGGTGCCCTTGCCGGCCAGCTCCTGGAAGGCGTACGCCGTGCCGCCGCCGACCGCCGCCGCGACGATCGCGACCGCCGCGAGCAGGGCGACCGGGCCCCGGGTCCGCTTCGGCTCCGGCCCGGGGGCCGCGGCGCCCTCCGGCAGGGGCTCGTACGGCGGCGGAGGCGGCCACTCGGGGTTCACGGGAGCGGAAGTGCCGTACCGCGGGGCGTAGGCGCCCTGCTGTGTGTACGTGCCCTGGGGGACGTCACCCTGGGGGGTCCCGAACTCGTACTCGCCGCTGCGGCGGATGCTCTCGGTCATGAGAGAAGAGTCCCCCGCGACCATGAGAGCTTCCTGAGTGCCGTCTGAGAAGCCCGGCAGAACCTCGTTTGCCCCATATAAAGACGGCGGGGCCGCGGGGGACGGCCCCGGCCGGGCGCGGTCAGCCGGTGCAGCCGCAGGACGTGCGGACCACCAGCCGGGACGGGAACGTCTTCAGCCGCTCGCGCCGGGATCCGGCGACCCGCAGCCCGTCGTCCAGGACGAGGTCGACGGCCGCGCGGGCCATGGCCGAGCGGTCCGAGGCGACCGTGGTCAGCGGCGGATCGGCGAGCGGGGCCTCCTTGATGTCGTCGAAGCCCGCCACGGCCAGCTTCCCGGGTACGTCGATGCGCAGCTCGCGCGCAGCCCGGAGCAGGCCGATCGCCTGGTCGTCGGTGGAGCAGAAGACCGCCGGCGGCCGGTCCGGGCCGGACAGGATGTCCAGGGCCACGCGATAGGCGTCGTAGCGGTTGTACTGCGCCTCGAACAGTCGCCCCTCGGTGGACAGGCCCGCCTCGGCCATGGCCCGCTTCCAGCCCTCGACGTGGTCGGAGACCGGGTCGCCGACGGCCGGGGTGTCGGCCGTGCCGCCCAGACAGGCCACGTACTCGTAGCCGTGCTCCAGCAGGTGGCGGACGGCGAGCTGGGCGCCGCCGAGGTCGTCCGTCACCACGGCCACGTCGTCGATGGCCTCGGGGCGCTCGTGCAGCAGCACCACCCGGGCGTCCCAGGCGTCTATCTCCGCGGCGGCGAGGTCGTTGAGGGCGTGGCTGACCAGGATCAGTCCGGAGACCCGCATGCCCAGGAAGGCACGCAGATAGTGGACCTCGCGTTCGGCGATGTAGTCGGTGTTCCCGACGAGGACCATCTTTCCGCGCTCGGACGCGGCCTGCTCGACCGCGTGCGCCATCTCGCCGAAGAAGGGCTGGCGGGCGTCCGGGATGATCAGGCCTATCAGGTCCGTGCGCCGCGAGGCCATCGCCTGGGCGACCCGGTCGGGCCGGTACCCCAGTTCCTTGATCGCGGCGAGAACACGCTCGCGCGTTGCCGGGGCGACCGGCCGGGGTCCGTTGTTGATGACATAACTGACGACGGCGGTGGAGGTCCCCGCCAGCCGTGCCACATCATCCCGAGTCACCTTGGCCACGCGCGGAGTCTACGCGGATTGACCCACTCCGGGCAGGGCGTATCGAGGGTCGGATACGCGGAGGCGATGCCCCGCCCGAGCACTCTTCACGCCCTGCCGGGAAGGCATCAGGCGTCCGCGTGGAACTCGACGCCGTCCAGCACGCCGGAAGCGTCCGCATCCTCCGTCTTTGCCCGGTCCGCCTTGGCCTTGGCCTCGTCGCCGCCACGGTCCCCCTTCTCGGGGGTAACGAATCGATAACCGACGTTGCGGACGGTGCCGATCAGCGACTCGTGCTCGGGGCCGAGCTTGGCGCGCAGCCGCCGTACGTGCACGTCCACGGTGCGGGTGCCGCCGAAGTAGTCGTAGCCCCACACCTCCTGGAGCAGCTGGGCCCGGGTGAAGACCCGGCCGGGGTGCTGGGCGAGGTACTTCAGCAGCTCGAACTCCTTGAAGGTGAGGTCGAGGACCCGGCCCTTGAGCTTCGCGGAGTAGGTCGCCTCGTCCACCGAGAGATCGCCGTTGCGGATCTCCATGGGGGAGTCGTCGTTGACGATCTGCTGCCGGCCCATGGCGAGCCGCAGCCGCGCCTCCACCTCGGCGGGACCGGCGGTGTCGAGGAGGACGTCGTCGATGCCCCAGTCGGCGGTGACGGCGGCCAGGCCGCCCTCGGTGACGACGAGGAGCAGCGGACAGCCGGGGCCGGTGGAGCGCAGCAGCTGGCACAGGCTGCGCACCTGCGGCAGGTCGCGGCGGCCGTCGATCAGGATGACGTCGGCGCCGGGGGTGTCGACGAGGGCGGGTCCCTCCGCCGGGGCCACCCGCACGTTGTGCAGCAGCAGGCCGAGGGCGGGGAGCACCTCCGTCGACGGCTGGAGGGCGTTGGTCAGGAGCAGCAGAGAACTCATACGTCTGGTTCCTCCTCGGTCCCTGCGAGGACGTGTGCGGTACGGCACTGGCTCTGCGATCCCGAAGGCTCCGTACACCCGCGGTCACCCTGGGGTTCGCCGCTTCGTATACAACGCGTCCGAAAGCACAAAAGGACCCGGGGGCTACGCTGCCCGAGTCCTCTGCCCAGCAGAATAGCCCACATGAGCAACCGTCCGGCAGGTCATGCGGCACGTTCCACCGTTCGTCCGAATTCCGAGACAAGCAGAGTGGCCCCTATCCGGACGTTTCTGCACAGCGCCGACGGAATTCCGATCGATTCCGTATACGACCCGGGTGCCGTCGTATACGAAAGCCTTCCGGACACCTCCCGGCCCGCCTGCGGTGATCCGGTGTTCGTGGTCGCCCACGGCTTCACCGGGGACGTGGACCGCCTGCATGTGCGAAGGGTGGCGGGCGTGCTGCGCGGTCACGGCGCCGTCGTCACCTTCTCCTTCCGTGGCCACGGCCGCTCCGGCGGCCGTTCCACCGTGGGCGACAAGGAGGTGCTGGACCTCGCCGCGGCCGTGGAGTGGGCCCGCGGTCTCGGGCACGCGCGCGTGGTGACCGTCGGCTTCTCGATGGGCGGCTCGGTGGTGCTGCGGCACGCGGCCCTCCACCCCGGCACGGTGGACGCGGTGGTCTCGGTGAGCTCCCCCGCCCGCTGGTACTACCGCGGCACCGCGCCCATGCGCCGCCTGCACTGGCTGATCACCCGTCCCGAGGGCCGCCTGGTCGGCCGTTACGGACTGCGCACGCGCATCCACCACCGCGACTGGGACCCGGTGCCGCTCTCCCCGACGGAGGCGGCCGCGAGGATCGCCCCGACCCCGTTGCTGATCGTGCACGGCGACCGCGACGGCTACTTTCCCCTTGACCACCCCCGGATGCTCGCCGAAGCGGCCGGTGACCACGGCGAACTGTGGGTGGAGCCGGGCATGGGCCACGCCGAGAACGCGGCGGACGACGACCTGCTGGCCCGGATCGGGGACTGGGCGGCGGCCGCGGCGGGCTAGCCTGACACCATCTGTCGTTGAGTCTTCCCGCCGCCGATTGAGGAATCAGATGCCCAAGGTCACGGTGCGCTACTGGGCCGCCGCGAAGGCCGCCGCAGGGGTCGCCGAGGAGCCGCACGTCGCGGACACGCTCGCCGAGGCGCTGGCCGCCGTGCGCGCGGGACACCCCGGTGAACTCACACGCGTGCTCCAGCGATGCTCCTTCCTCGTCGACGGTGACCCCGTCGGGACGCGCGCGCATGAGACGGTACGGCTGGCCGACGGCGGCACGGTCGAGGTACTCCCGCCGTTCGCAGGAGGGTGAGGCGATGAGCGACCAGCCGTATCAGGGCGGCCCGTACGAGGGCTACGACCCGTACCAACAGCACAACCAGCACAACCAGCACCAGCAGCAGCCGGAGCAGGGGGAGCAGGGGGAGCAGCAGGCGTGGCCCGGCTACGACGACCCCTACGGCGGCGGCCCCGGCTACGACCCCCAGTCCACCCAGCAGTGGCAGGGGCAGACCTGGGAGACGCAGACGCACGCGCCGGTGCAGGCGGCTCAGACGGCGTACCAGCCGCCCGTGCCGCAGGAGCAGCAGGCGTACGGGCAGCAGCAGGCGTACCAGCAGCAGCCGTACCAGGCGCACCAGCAGCCCGAGCAGCAGTTCGCGCAGTCGTACGCGCAGCCCCCGACGGCGCAGCCCCAGCCGGAACCGGCTCCCGCGGCCGTGGCCGCACCGGAGGCCGGGCCGGACTACGGCCCCGCGACGCTCGCCGGGAACTCCCGGATCACCGACGCCCAGCGGGCCCGCATGGAGGGCCGTTCGCCGGTCATCGAGCCCGGCATGCAGCCGGCGGCGCTCACCGCGCTGACGGGCCTGCTGCTGGCCGTGGCGGCCCCCGTCGGCTCCTACGCCCTGCTCGTCCCCCTGGTGGCGCTCCAGGCGGTGACGGCGGCGGGCTGGTTCCGGCTCAACGGCATGTGGCCGGCCCGGCAGGGCATCGCGCTCGCCTTCGCGGGCGGACTCGCGGCCGACGTGGCGGTCCTGGTCGCGGGCCGCGAGCACGCCCCGGCGGCGATCCTCGGCCCGCTCGGCGTCTGGGTCCTGCTCTCCCTGGTCCTCCAGCTGCGCTCGCACGCCTCGCCGGACGAGCGGATGTACGGCCTGATGGCGACGGTCGTCTCCGCGTCCCTCACGGTCCTGGCGACCGGCTACCTGGCTGCCGATCCGCACGCGGTCTCGGTGGGCGCGGCGGCGGTGGCGGTGGCCGTCCTGGCCCGGGCCCTGCCCCTGCCGGCCCCGGCGTCGGTGGTGGTCGCGCTGCTGGCCGCCGCGGGTGCGGGCATCGCGGTGGGAGGGATGACGGGCTTCGGCACGAAGGGTGCCGTCCTGGGTGCCGGGGCGGCGGTCTGCGCCCTGATCGGCCACCGGGTGGCGTCCTACGACTACCCGTCCCGCTTCGTCCACTTCACGGCGGGCGTCGCCCTGCCGCTGTCGGCGGCGGCACCGGTGGTGTGGGTGCTGGGGCGGGCCCTGGGCTGACGGGAGGCGCCCACCGGCAGTGTGCCGACGCCTCCCGGCCGTTCAGCCGAGGGGCCTCTCGCCCCTGATCCCGTCCACGAAGGCCGACCAGGCGGCGGCCTCGAAGAGGAGCGCTCCGCGGGTGGGGGCCTTGCTGTCCCGGACGGGAACGAGGGGGACACCGTCGGCGACCTCGACACACTCGCCGCCGTCCGAGTTGCTGTAGCTGCTCTTGCGCCAAGTCGCGTGGGTCAGGTCGATGGCTCGCACGTCACTTCCTCCAACATCCGCAGGACGAACTTCCGCGATTCGGCCGGGGACAGGGCCGTGTCGCGCACCGCATCATAAGTGCGCTGGAAACGCTCAACCCTGCTTGCATCCTCGATCAGTTCACCGCGTAGTCGTTCTCGGCATGTGCCACGGTGCGGCTGTCCAGCAGTCGGAGGAACATCATGGCGGTGCTCGCCAGGCCGTGGAAGGCGGTGCTGAGCGGCAGCACTTGCAGGGTGATGTTCGGGCGTTCCGACATGTCCAGCAGGTGCTCCAACTGCTCCCTCCACTCCCCCCGGTTGGGTAACGGTGTGCGCAGGACCGCCTCGGAGAGGATGCTGCGGAACGTCGGTGCGTCGGCTCCTTCCAGCAGTTCCCGGCGACCGATGCGCGCTTCCACCTGCTGTTCCAGCTCTTTCCCCTTGAGCCCGCCCGCCGCGAGCGCCTCACGGGCGTAGGCATCGGTCTGGAGAAGTCCCGGCGGCCTGCTCACCCCGTAATGCCAGAGGCTCACCGCCTCCGACTCCAGCAACATGTACCGCCGGTACTGCTCCTTGAACTGGGTCGGGTCCGCCACCGCCAGTTCCCACAGCGTCACCAGCAGCCCCGGTGTGCCGTGGAACTGGTCCAGCGCCTGGACGACCTCCGGGCCGCCCAGCGTCCGGCCGCTCTCCATCTTGCTGAGCAGCGACGCGTCCCAGCCCACCTCCTTCGCCAGCTCCCGCAGGCTCAGGCCCCGTTCGCTCCTGAGGCGGCGTAACTCCTCGGTGAAGCGGCCCCGCGGCTCCTGGCTGCGCCCTGTGATCACCAGTCGTTGTGGCATCGCGCTCCCGTCGCGTTTCCTGTTGCATTTGTTGAATTTGGCGGCCCCTGCGTTGAATTTGGGCCTCTCACCAGCGCGAACGCCCCCTCCATGCGGCATGCTCGTAAGCGTCCCGAACACGCAGCGTAGTGCCGGCATCGCGCTGCGTTCAGGCGTTCATGGAAAGGAGCCGGGCGTGATGACCACGAAGCCGGAGCGACACGAGCCCGGACAGCTGCTCTACGACCCCGTCACCGGCAGGGTCGGCGAGTACCGCGACCGAGTCGGGCCCCGCGCGATGCTCCGCCCCGTAGGGGGAGGGCTGGAGTGGGAGGCGGATCCCGACACACTGCGCCCGGCCACCGACCGGGAGCGGCTCGGCGCGAGCGTGCGGGCCGCCAACCACCGCGCCGCGTCGGTGCCCTCGCTGCCCCCGCCGCTGGACGACGCCAGCCGGCCACCGCGGCCCGTGCCCGGATGCGGCGACTGTGCGCGGCTGGCGGAACAACGGCAGGCCGCGCGGGCGGAGCACGACCGCAGTGCCGAGAGTGACGCGAACGTGCTGCTGCGGCAGCACCAGGGAAAGGAGCACCGCGCGTGACCGATATGCACCGCAGGCCGCCGAGCGCGGCGTCGCGCGGCCGGACCGTGCCCTGTCCGCCGGCCTACGCCCTGCCGCCGTTCCATCCCGGTGTGCGCGCCGCCACGCCCGGTACGGCGCCCGCGCCCGCGTCCCCGGCGTTGAGCCGCCCGGCTCGGCGTTCCCGGCGCCGCGAGGTCGTCGACGCCGCCGTGAGCGGCGTGCTCCTGGCGCTCTGCGTCGCCGCGCTGCTCGTCGCCATGACGCTGGCGGTCGTCCGGACGCGTGGCTGAAGCTGCGCCGCACGCGCATGCCGGAGGGCCGCACCCCCACTGGCGTCCAACCCAGGGGATGCGGCCCTCCGACGGAACCGGGTCGCCTCAGACCGCGATGGCGACCTCGGCCAGACCGCCCTGCTGGGCGACGACCGTGCGGTCGGCCGTGCCGCCGGGGACGAGGGCACGGACGGTCCAGGTGCCCTCGGCCGCGTAGAAGCGGAACTGGCCCGTGGCGGAGGTGGGCACCTCCGCGGTGAACTCGCCGGTCGAGTCCAGCAGGCGGACGTAACCCGTCACCGGCTCGCCGTCACGCGTCACCTGGCCCTGGATCGTGGTCTCGCCGGGCTTGATCGTCGAGGCGTCCGGGCCGCCGGCCTTCGCTCCACACATGCTGATTCTCCGTAAGGGGTCTGACCGGAAGGCCGGTCGGGACGGATTACTTGTTGGCGCCGAGCTCGATCGGCACGCCGACCAGGGAGCCGTACTCGGTCCAGGAGCCGTCGTAGTTCTTGACGTTCTGGACGCCGAGCAGCTCGTGCAGCACGAACCAGGTCAGGGCCGAGCGCTCACCGATGCGGCAGTAGGCGATCGTGTCCTTGGCGAGGTCCACGCTCTCGGCGGCGTACAGCTCCTTGAGCTCGTCGTCCGACTTGAACGTGCCGTCGTCGTTGGCGTTCTTCGACCACGGGATGTTCCGGGCGGAGGGCACGTGACCCGGACGCTGCGACTGCTCCTGCGGCAGGTGCGCCGGGGCGAGCAGCTTGCCGGAGAACTCGTCGGGCGAGCGGACGTCGACCAGGTTCTGGGCGCCGATGGCGGCCACGACCTCGTCGCGGAAGGCGCGGATCGAGGTGTCCTGCGGCTTTGCCTTGTAGTCGGTCGCGGCGCGCTCGGGCACGTCGCCGCCGTCGACCAGCTCGCGGGCGTCCAGCTCCCACTTCTTGCGGCCGCCGTCGAGGAGCTTGACGTTCTCGTGGCCGTACAGCTTGAAGTACCAGTACGCGTAGGACGCGAACCAGTTGTTGTTGCCGCCGTAGAGGATCACCAGGGTGTCGTTGGCGATGCCCTTCTTCGACAGGAGCTTCTCGAAGCCCTCCTGGTCGACGAAGTCACGACGGACCGGGTCCTGAAGATCCTTGGTCCAGTCGATGCGGATCGCGTTCTTGATGTGGTTCTTCTCGTAGGCGGACGTGTCCTCGTCCACCTCGACGATGGCGACGTTCGGGTCGTCCAGGTGTTCCTGGACCCAGTCGGCGTCGACGAGGACGTCGCTGCGGCTCATGCTCTTTCTCCTCCGGGGCAGTTACGGCGGGCGTGCGAGTGCAGAGGGTGCGCGCTCGGGAACGAGCAGCACACGGATGCCCTACCAGCAGGGCGGCTGGGGAATGCGGAAGTGCGCGGACTTCCGCTCAGAAGGGGCGACAGAGCATGGCGGAAACGCGGCACAGGTCAACTGCCCGCCGCTTCGTGAGGTCCGCCTGTCGCTTCATGCCGTCGATCGTAGGGACGTCCGGGCGCGCGTGTCACCGGCATGTCATATGGCGAGACGCGATCGTCCACTTATTGAGATGAGCGAGGGGTGCGGTGGGCGTCGCGGGTCCCACGGACGCGCGCGCTGGGCGGCGCGGCCGTGGTGCGGGCGCGGATCGTCTCGCCAGTCGGACATCCGCGTCCAGCACCGGCTGCCTACCCCGCCAGCTTGACGTCCGAACCCTTCACGCTGATCTCCACGCCGTTCGCGGCGGCCCGCACCTCGTCCAGCTTGATACCTCCGGGCAGCCGGTCGATGGCCTGCTGGAAGTCGGTGATCGCGCGGACGCGGTTCTCGGCGAGCGTGACCCCGCCGATCACCGGCAGGCCGTCCGCGTGCACCTGGACCCGGTCGTCGCGCACCGTCACCGTGCTGAGCACCGACACCGTCCGGTCGACGGGTATGGCCCCGACGACCGAGCCCTTCACCCGGATCGCGACCTTGATCTTGCCGTTGCCACCGTCGGAGAGGCCGACGACCTGGGCCTGGACGCCGAGGCCGACGTCGCTCGGCTCCGACTTGGCGGCCTTGAGCAGCTCGCCGTAGGAGACCGTCGCGGTGCCGGTCGCGGTGGCCGCGGTGGCGGAGCTGTAGTCGCCGGAGAAGTCGACGCCCTTCATGTCGGCCTTCAGGTCGTCGATGCGCAGGGTCCGGCCGGGCTCGCCGGTGGCCGCGTCGTAGTCCTTGATGCCGACCCGCACGTCGTCCAGCGAGCCGCCCGCGACCTGGGTGAGGAACGGGAAGCCCTTGATGTCCACGTCCGGCGTGGACGCCAGGTGCTCCGTCGTCTTGAGCTTGTCCGCGGCCTCGCCCTCGGCGAAGTGCACGGCGACCCGGTCCGCGATCACGAAGAGGCCGCCCAGGATCACGACGAGGATCAGGAGTATTCGCAGCGCGCGCATGTGAGGTTCCCCGGGTCGGTGACGGCGTTCGGAACGCGGTAGGGCTACGTCACGGTAACCCCGTGGGCCGGGGCCGGGCGTGGATTGTCGATCGGTTGTGACAGTGGTCGCCGGTCCTACCCTGGAGTCATGTACGCGCGGCGTCGGCACCTCTACTTCGCCCTGATGGGAACGTGCATCGGGCTCTTCGTCCTGGCGTGGGCGGTGGTGCGCCTGTGGTCCGTGCCGGCGGCCGTGGGCATGTGCGTCCTCGCCATGGTCATCCCGCCCGTCGCCGCGATGGTCGCCAACCGGCGGGGCCCGGACGACCGCTGGTGGGACGACCCTTCCGGTGACCCCAAGTCCGACGAGTGGTGGGAGGAACTGGACGGCAAGAAGCCTCCGCCCCGCTGAACCGGGCTTTAGTAGACGAGCGCCTGCGCCCCGTCCGCCAGGGCCTCCTGGACGAACACCTGCGCGCCCGCGATCCGTACGCCCTCGACGACGTCTTTCTCCGTGATGTCCCGGCGCGCGGCGCACTGGGTGCACAGCGTGACCCGGCCGGCCGCCAGCACCGAGTCGATCAGGTCCGGCAGCGGGGCCGCGTGCGGCAGTTCGAACTCGGCGGCCCGGCCCGGCAGCGCGAACCAGGACGACTCCCCGGTCAGCCACAGCGAGACATCGACCCCGCTGGCCACGGCCACCGCCGCCACCGTGAAGGCCTGCGAGCAGCGCTCGGGGGCGTCGGCCCCGGCGGTCACCTTGATCACGAGCTTCTTCGCCATGGCGAAATCGTAATCCGCCGCGCCCGCGGCTCCCTCGAGACATCCGGCCCACCGAGCCCGCCGCCCACCTCGCCGAGAGGGCCGGGGTACGGCCGCGTAAGCTGGGCCCCGGCTCTGTCGTATTCCGCTCAAGGAGCACCCGTGGAGATCTTCTTCGAAACCCTGTTGGTCCTGGTCTGCGTCGGCGTGCTCGCCTTCGCCGGTCTGACCGTGAAGAAGCTGTACCAGGGCCAGCGCTGATCCACACCTAGGAAAGCTTCCGCCATGATCGAGATCCCGTCCGACCTGCACAAGGACCTCGTCCCGCTCGCCTTCCTGCTCGGCAACTGGGCCGGCGCGGGCGTGCACGACTTCCCCGGCTCGCAGAAGTGCAACTTCGGGCAGGAGGTCAGCTTCACCCACGACGGCCGGGATTTCCTGGAGTACCACTCCCACACCTGGGTGCTGGACAACGACGGCAACAAGGTCCGCCCCCTGGAGTCGGAGTCCGGCTTCTGGCGGATCGACGCCGACCGCAAGGTCGAGGTCACGATGACCCGCGACGACGGCACGGTGGAGATCTGGTACGGCGAGATGGCCGACAAGAAGCCGCAGATCGACCTGGTCACGGACGCCGTGGCGCGGACCGCCGCCGCCCAGCCCTACAGCGGCGGCAAGCGGCTGTACGGCTACGTCAAGAGCGACCTGATGTGGGTCGGCGAGAAGCAGACCCCCGAGGTCGAGCTGCGCCCCTACATGTCGGCCCACCTGAAGAAGGTCGTCACCCCGGAGGACGTCGAGCGCTGGGCCAAGGCCCTGCCGGACGACATGCCGGACGACGGGATCGCCTTCTTCAAGTAGGCCCCGCCACCCGATGGCCCCGCGCACCGCGCCGGGGCCATCATCCGTTTTCCGGCCCCGAAACAGTCGTGAGGGGGGTTAACAGAACCCTCCGCAGTGCACTGCGCTTGTGAAGCTCGGCATCCGTCGCTACCGTTGGGCTCAACGACGAGGTCATCTGGCGCAGTTGGCCCCGTAGTGAAGTCGTTGCATGAGAAACAGAAACCCCCGGCGGCCCAAAGGGCGACCGGGGGTCTGAAATCCGTGCCCCGGGTGGCGTGCTGTGCAGAGGCGAGCCCAGGGCGTTCGCCCATCACCGTATCACGGTGAATCTGTTCCCGTGTGGAAGCCGTCCCGGGCTCCGACATGCCCGGATCGAGGGGGATGACGATGCCCGACAAGCTGCCGGAGTGGATGCCGCGTGCGTTCTCGAAGCTGCGCCTGGCCCGCTACGTCCAGGCCGCGCGGGGCAACGCCGTGGTGGCGGGGCGTCTCTACTGGTGGAACGTCGAGGCCTCGGCCGCGCTCTACGGTTCTCTGCACTGCCTGGAACTCGCGCTGCGCAACGCGCTCCACGAGCAGCTCTCGCTCGCCTACCACCGGGACGACTGGTGGGCCGTGGCTCCGCTCAACGCGAACGGGCAGCGTCTCGTGGCCAAGGCCCGCACCAAGTGCGAGCGGCGGGGGCTCGATCCCGCGCCGTCCGACAGCGTCGTCGCCGAGTTGTCCTTCGGTTTCTGGGCTTCGCTGGTCAGCGGCGGATCCGGCTACGACCGGTTGTTCTGGGTGCCCACCGTGCACAGGGCGTTCCCGCACTACTCGGGTCGCCGCGACGCCCTGTACGACGGCCTGTGGTCGCTGGTGCTGCTACGGAACCGGATCATGCATCACGAGCCGATCCACCATCGCGATCTCGCCGCCGACCATGCCAAGATCTACCGCGTGATCGGGTACCTCGACCCCGAGCTGGCGAAGGAGGCCCAGGCCATGGATCGTTTCCCGGCTGTTCTCGCCGCCAAGCAGGACACGCTGCGCGGCTCCAGGTCTTGCCGATTCTGATGGCCGGAGGAGCGGTGAGCGACCTCGAGGGGGTCCTGGTGACCAGGGCCGACGTCGCGCGGCTGGCCGGGGTGAAGCGTCCCGCGGTGACGAACTGGGAGCGTCGGCACGCGGACTTTCCCCAGCCTCTCGTGGAACCGGCCCGGGAGCCGCCGGACGTCGAGGTCTTCTCGGCGGCGGAAGTACTGGCATGGCTCGATCGGCGTGCGATTCCGGCGAACGCCAGACGATCGGGGGAACCGGAGGGCACCACCTACGGTGACCGGTTCCGTGCCGCACTCGGAGGACCGCGGACCGGAGCGCTGATCGAGGCCGTGAACCGGCTCAGCGGCCCAGAGGCGGAACGATTCCGTGGAGAACTGTCCCAGGCCGACCACCTCACCCTCCTGCTCACCCTTCTCTACGTCCGGGGGTGCCTGCCCGACGACTGGGAGGCGATCCTGGCCGTGGTGCGGCGGTGGCCCTCTCCCGCCTTCGGTGACTCGCCGGTGCGGAGACTGGCGGCCGCGGTCCGGCGAGGGCTGGGTCCCGAGCACGAGCGTGTTCTGCCCGCACTCTCCCGGGACCTCGACGAGCACCGTCTGGTCGAGACGATTCTGCTGCTGGACGACTCGGGGCCGGTGGACCGGGCCGAGCACGCTCGCGCCTTCGAGCGGCTCATGGCTCGCTACAGCGATCTCATGGGCAAAAGAGCGGGCGACCTCTTCACACCCCGAACCGCCGTCGACCTTCTCGCCAAGCTCGTCGCCGACCGTAGCCAGGACGTCAGGAGTGTGCACGACCCCTTCGTCAGGGCTGGTGAACTGCTGGCCGCCGCCCGGGAGGCGGTGGCGGAGGGGCAGGATCGTTCGCCCGACCTGAGCGGCGCGGGTGTGGGCGAGTACCCGCTGGCGCTGGCGAGCATGAACCTGGCCCTGCACGGCGCACGCGCGGACAGCCTCTTCGGGGGACGGACGGCTCCCTCGGCCGGGCCCGATCCTTGGCCGCACGGGTTCGACCGCATTCTGACGAACCCCCCCTTCAACATGAAACGGGGCAGTGCCGTCGACCGCGCGCACTGGCGCTACGGCGAACCGCCCTCGCACAACGCGAACTTCGACTGGCTCCAGTACGTCGTGACCCATCTGCGCCCGGGCGGCCGGGCAGGCGTCCTCATGCCCGACATCGCCGCGTTCTCCGCCAACCCGTCGGAAGGCAGGATCAGGGCCGCGATGGTGGAGGACGGCGCGATCGAGGCGTTGATCGCGTTGCCCCCTCAGCTCTTCACGACGACGGGCATCCGGGTGATGGTCTGGCTGCTGCGACACCCGACGGGGACATGCGACGAGATCCTTTTCGTCGACGCCAGCCGTCTCGGCTCCCTCGTCTCCCGTGGCCGGCGCGAACTGACTCCGCCCGAGAGCCGGCGCCTCCTCGAGGAATACCGGTCTTGGACCACTGCACGGGCCGAGGGCGGCACGTTCATGGCGACCGACGGCCTGAGCCGGGCCGTTTCCATCGAGAAGATCAGGGAGAAGGACTACGTCCTCAGCCCAGCCTTCTACGTGCCGAGCGGAACGCCGAGTGGTGCACACTCCGCGGAGCCCGCGGATCTCGCCGCTCTCACCAGGCAGCTGAGCGAACTGCACGCGCGGGCTCGGGACGCCGACGCCGCGGCTGCTGCGATGTTGGGAAGGTACGGCCTGTGAGCGAGGAGGGTATGGACGATTCCCCTCGGGAATGGCCGCGTGTCGCTCTCGGCGAGATCTGCGACATCCAGGCGGGCGGCCCGACCGTGCGCAGGGATGAGCAGACGCGCGCCGGAATCCCGGTGGTGCGGCCCGGCGATCTGCGGCATCGAAGGATCTCGGCCCACAGCGTGGTGTACCTCGACCCCGAGAAGGCGGGGGAGCTGCGCAAGTTCCGGATCGCCCCCGGCGACATCCTGGTCACCCGTACGGGCACGGTGGGACGGGTGGCGCTGGTCACGGAGGAGGAGAGCGGGTGGCTGTACAACACCCATCTGCTCCGCGTGCGCGCGCACGATCCGGCGCAGGCCCCGTACCTGCTCGCCTTCCTCTCCGGCCGCCGGGCCGCCGACTGGTTGGAGCGCCGGGCGGCCGGTACCACGGGCATGCGGTCGATCACCCTGCGTACCCTGCACGACCTGCCGGTTTCCCTGCCGCCGCTCGACCGGCAACGGGAGATCGGAGGGGCGCTCGAGGCGATCGACGACAAGATCAGAGCGCACGAGGAAATCGTCCGGGTTACCGCGGACCTGCGCGAGAGCCTTGCGGAACTGCTGCTGACGGACCGGTTGCCGGTGCCGCCCGCCGCCGCGGAGGCCGGCGGGACCGGCAGGACGTGAGAGACCGTATCTCCGTGGGGCGGGGCGTTGGTCCTAGACTCTTCGGTGTGGTGAACACCGACTGGAAGAGCGACCTCAGGCAGCGTGGCTACCGGCTGACGCCGCAGCGGCAGCTTGTCCTGGAAGCCGTGGACACCCTTGAGCACGCGACACCCGACGACATCCTCGTGGAGGTGCGCAAGACCGCGTCGGGCGTCAACATCTCCACCGTCTACCGGACGCTGGAGCTGCTGGAGGAGCTGGGCCTGGTCAGCCACGCCCACCTCGGGCACGGGGCGCCCACCTACCACCTCGCCGACCGCCACCACCATCTGCACCTGGTGTGCCGGGACTGCGACAACGTGATCGAGGCGGACGTCGAGGTGGCGGCCGGTTTCCGGGCCGAGCTGCGCGAGCGGTTCGGGTTCGACACCGACATGAAGCACTTCGCGATCTTCGGGCGGTGCGCGGACTGCTCGCTAAAGGCGTCAACTGCCACGTCGTAGGCTTGCGGTATGAAGAGCCCTCTGCTGTCCCTGCCCGGCGCCGTCTCCGCCGAAGGAGTGGACGAAGGCGTCGCCGCGCACTACGGCGACCTGTTCCGCGAGCAGCGCGCACTCGCCGCCGGCACCGGATTCGTCGACCTCTCCCACCGCGGCGTGGTCACCGTCACCGGGGACGACCGTCTGGCCTGGCTGCACCTGCTGCTCACCCAGCACGTCAGCGAACTGCCCGCGGGCCGGGCGACCGAGGCGCTGATCCTCTCCGCGCACGGCCACATCGAACACGTGCTGTACCTGGTGGACGACGGCACCACGGTCTGGGCGCATGTCGAGCCCGGCACCCAGGACGCGCTGATCGCCTACCTGGAGTCGATGAAGTTCTTCTACCGGGTGGAGGTCGCCGACCGCACCGCCGACTTCGCGCTGGTCCACCTCCCGGCGGGCTCGATCACCGAGGTCCCCGAGGGCGTCGTCGTGCGCGAGACGGCGTACGGCCGCGACCTGTTCCTGCCCCGGGCCGATCTGGAGTCCTTCGCGGCGCAGCACGGACCCGCCGCCGGTCTGCTCGCCTACGAGGCGCTGCGGGTCGAGCACCACCGCCCCCGGCTCGGCTTCGAGACCGACCACCGCACGATCCCGCACGAGCTGGGCTGGATCGGCACGGCGGTGCACCTGCAAAAGGGCTGCTACCGCGGCCAGGAGACGGTCGCCCGCGTGCAGAACCTGGGCAAGCCGCCGCGCCGGCTGGTCTTCCTGCACCTCGACGGCAGCGACGTCCATCTGCCGGTGCCCGGCACGGACATCCGCCTCGCGGACGAGGGCGCCGAGGGCCGCAAGGTCGGCTTCGTGACGACCTCCGCCCGCCACCACGAGCTGGGGCCGGTCGCCCTCGCCCTGGTCAAGCGCAACGTCCCGGCCGACGCGCCGCTGCTGGCCGGCGAGACGGCCGCGGCGCAGGAGGTCGTGGTCGAGCCGTAACGGCCCCACCGGGGCGCGCGGTGCCGGCGCGCCCCGGCCCCACCCTCAGACCTCCAGCAGCACCGTGAACGGGCCGTCGTTGGTCAGGGACACCCGCATCCCGGCCCCGAAGCGGCCCGTCGCCACCGTCGCGCCCAGCGCCCGCAACCGGGCCACCACCTCGTCGACCAGCGGCTCGGCCACCTCGCCCGGTGCCGCCGCGTTCCAGGTGGGCCGGCGGCCCTTGCGGGCGTCGCCGTACAGCGTGAACTGGCTGATCACGAGGAGCGGGGCGTCGATGTCGCTGCACGACTTCTCGTCCTGGAGCATCCGGACCGACCACAGTTTGCGGGCCAGTCGCTCCGCCTTCTCCGGGGTGTCCTCATGGGTCACCCCGACGAGGACGCACAGTCCCTCGCCCTCGATCGCGCCCACCGTCTCGCCGTCCACGACGACACTCGCGCCGTCCACCCTCTGCACCACCGCACGCATGCGGACCATCATGCCCGGTGCGCCGCACACGGCCACACGGGGTCCAATATGGCTCTCTTCACGGCCATCTGGGGCCGTTCGGGGGCACTCGGTCACATAGCGGTCGGTTGGGGTGGCACGATGCTTGCACACGCCGGTCGAGGGGACGGTCACAAGCAATGAGCACACCGAGTACCAGCGGGCGGCAGGGGACACACGGGACGTACCGGCCGCCCGCGCAGCGCTCCGACGCCACCGCGGACACGGCGCTTCCGGCGGAGCCGCCCGAGCACGATCCGGCCCTGCTGAGCCTGCCCGAACTGCGCGCCCTGCGCCGCGACGCCCAGCGTGACGAGGCGGACCTCAGCTATGTGCGGCGGCTGCTCCAGGGCCGCATCGACATCCTGCGCGCGGAGTTGGGCCGGCGCGGCCGGGCCGCCGTACCGGCACCGGCGGACGGCTCGATGGTCGACCGGCTCCCGGAGATCCTCCAGGACGCCCCCGCCCGGCAACGCTCCTCGGCCCGGCACGTCACCCTCGGCACCCCGCACAACGAGGAGTACCGGCAGCTGGCCGCCGAGATGCTCGCCGAGGTCGAACTGTCCGACCTCCAGGCCCGCACGGACCTCGAACTGACCACCGCCATGGGCCGCCTGGTCCGTTACGAGCAGGAGGTCTCCCGGCACCGTCAGCGGCTCCAGCGCACCACCGACGACTGCAGCGGGGAGATCGCCCGCCGCTACCGGGTGGGCGAGGCGCAGGTCGACGACCTGCTGATCTGAGGGCGGAAATCGGCAGGACACCCGGCCGGGGGGCTGCCTACCGTGGCCCCATGAACGATGTGCGCACCGTCCCCGAGGCCGATTTCGACGACTGGCAGCGTGCCCTGGCCACCGGGTTTCTGCAGCCTCCGGCCCTGGCGCGGGAGCAACTGGACGCCCGCCGCGGGGAGTTCGTGCCGGGCCGGCTGCTCGGCGCCGTCGACGACGACCGGTGGGTGGCCACCTTCCGCTCCTTCGCGCAGGAACTGACCGCCGTGGGCGGCGCTCCGGTCCCCGCCGACGCCATCACCAACGTCACCGTCAGCCCGACCCACCGCCGCCGCGGTCTGCTGGGCCGCATGATGGCCGCGGACCTGGCGGCGGCCAAGGACCGCGGGGACGTCGTCGCCACCCTGATAGCCGCCGAGTACCCCATCTACGGCCGCTACGGCTTCGGCCCGGCCACCTGGTCCACCCAGTGGACCGTCGAGGTCCCGCGCGCCGGTCTCGACCCGCGCTGGTCCGGCCCCGGCGACGGGGGCCGGATCGACCTGGTGGACGGGGCGCGGGTCCGGGAGCTCGGCCCCGGGCTGTACGAGCGGTTCCGCCGCGCCCAGCCAGGCGCGGTCAGCCGGGACGAGCTGTGGTGGCAGACGTTCACCGGATCCGTCCCCTTCCACGCCGACTTCACCGAGCCGTTCCACGCCGTGTACCGGTCGGCCTCCGGCGAGGTCGAGGGCCTGGTGACCTACCGGTCCGACGACACCTGGAGCGGCAAGCAGCCCGACCAGACCGCCTCCGTGCACAAGCTCGTCGCCACCACCCCGGCCGCCGAGCGCGCCCTGTGGCACTACCTGTGCTCGATCGACTGGATCACGAAGGTCAAGAGCGGCTTCCGCGGCCCCGACGACCTGCTCCCGCTGCTGCTGCCCGACCCGCGCGCGGCCCGGGTCACCGGGCACGCGGATTGGCTGTGGGTGCGGATCCTGGACGTCGTACGGGCCCTTGAGGCGCGGACGTACGAGGCGTCGGGGGCGCTGGTGCTCGAGGTGGTGGACGACACCGGTCCGGCCGGGGGACGGTTCCGGCTCCAGGCCTCGCCCGAGGGGGCGTCGTGCGTGCCGACGAGCACCGTGGGCGCCGACCTCACGCTGGACGTGGCGGAGCTGGCCTCGATCTGGCTCGGCGGCGAATCGCCGCTGCGGCTCGCCGCCCTCGGCCGTGTCCAGGAGGAACGAGAGGGCGCCGCCCGGAAGGCCGACGCCCTGTTCCGCTCGCCCGGGCGCCCGTGGTGCCCGGACATCTTCTGACGGCCTCCCCTCCGCGTACGTCGCCGGTGGTGCATCCGTAGCGAGCTGTTCGGTTGTGGCTGTGCGATGACCGTGTTCAGTTGTGGCTGTGCCGGATGTTCAGTTGTGGCTGTGCGGTTGGTGCGCTGTGGCTGTGTGCTCCGGGGGCCGCCCCCTGCCCGGGCTCCCGGCTCCCCTCCGGAAGGGAGCCCGTTCGGCCAACCACCGGGAAGCTTCGACCATGTTGTGCGAGTTGGTAGCCAACTCCTCTGTACTTATCTCCGCAAGGAACCGACTCATAACCGGTCGTCGGCGAACTGCCGTAAGTTGGCGGGAAGTTGTAGTGTTCATCCGTGGACCCGGAGCACGTCCTGGCCAGTGGACGGACGAGGTCACAGCGGCCCCGCCCGTCCCATCGGGAGATCGCCGACGAGCTGCGCCGCCGGATCAGGTCCGGCGAGCTGCGGCCGGGTCGGCGGCTGCCCACCCAGGCCGCGCTCGCCGACGAGTTCGGCGTCGAACGCGGTGCGGTTCGCCAGGCCTTGCGCATCCTGCGGTCGGAGCATCTGCTCACCGCTGTTTCCCAGGGCAGTCCGGCGATCGTGGCCGCACTCCCGGGGGCGGTGCCCCTCGCGGCCGGTCCCGCTGCGCCGCCGCAGCCGACCATGGTGGGCCTGGCGCCGCGTATCGCGGCCGCCTTCGCCACCCCGCACGTGCGGATCGACGCGCTCTGCCTCACCTCCGTCTCGCTCACGCTGGCCATCGGTGAGCCGCTGCGGGAGATCCACGCCGGCCAGGTGAAACCGGCCAAGATCGACTTCCGGGTCCTGCTGCCGAGCCAGGACATCGAACTGGCGTTCCCGGTGGCGGTGGACGCGGCCGACGGTGGCCTGCTGCACCGCCGCTGGCTGGCCCAGCGCAACGCCCAGGGCCAGGTGCTGCGGCAGAACCTGCTGGCCCTGCGCGCCACGCACGGCATCGACGTCCAGGTCCTCTTCCGCGCCCTGCCGTTCACCCCGCCGGTCAAGCTGTACCTGCTCAACGGGGCCGAGGCGCTGTTCGCGTACTACACGCTGGGGCGACGCGAGCGGCAGATCGGGCACGAGCACATGGAGCTGTACGACGCCGACGGCACCCGGTCGATGCTGTTCGCCTTCGAGCAGCGGGCCGGGCGGCGGGACGCGGCGTTCGTGGATCAGTCGCGCCTGTGGTTCGACGCGCTGTGGGAGACGATCAGCTCGGAGCTGGTGCTGGCGTCGTAGGCGTCCGGGGGCGGACGCGCGCCGAACCGGAGCGAAAGCTCCGCCAACCCGCAGAAGTTGGCAGACGGTTGCCGCTCGATGTCCTCACTTGGTCGCCATGCATAAACAACTTTCCGACAACTGCCCATGGATGGACCAGAGTTGTAGCGTTTGGTCGTGACCCAGGAGAACGTGGCAGTCGACGGCGGCAGAAGGATCACCTCCCACGAGATCGCCGACGCCCTGCGCGAGCGCATCCGCACGGGAGCCCTGCGGGCGGGCGAGCGGCTGCCCACCCAGGCCGAGCTGGCCGGGGAGTTCGGCGTGGAGCGCGGTGCCGTACGCCAGGCCCTGCGGGCACTTCAGCAGGACGGGCTGCTCAGTCACGTCAGCAAGGGCAGCCCGCCGAGGGTCGCCGGGCCGGCGCCCGCCCGTGCCGAACCGCAGCCGACCATGGTGGCCCTCGCCCCCCGGCTGACGGAGGCCTTCGCGGCCCCGCACGTGCGCGTCGACGCGGTCTGTCTGACCGCGCAGAGCCTGATACCCGCCCTCGGTGAGCCGCTGCGCCTGATCCACGAGGGGCGCGTGCGGCCCGAGCGGATCGACGCCCGCGTGCTGCTGCCGTCCCGCGACATCGACCTCGCCTTCCCGGTCTCGGTCGACGCCGGGAGCGACGACGACGCCGTCCACCAGCGCTGGCTGGCGATGCGCAACGCCCAGGGCCAGGTCCTCCAGTACAACCTCCAGGCACTGCGCGGCACCCACGACATCGACGTCCACGTCACCTTCCGGGCCCTGCCGTTCACCCCGCCGGCGAAGCTGTACCTGCTCAACGGCGAGGAGGCGCTGTACGCGTACTACATGATCACGCGACGCGAGGAGCCCACCGAGAGCGGGACGCTGGAGATGTACGACACCCTCGGCTCGGAGTCCCTGCTCTTCTCCTTCGCGCGGCGGGCCGGTCGGCGGGACGCGGCGTTCGTGGAGGAGTCGCAGAAGTGGTTCGACGCCCTCTGGGAAACCATCACCACGGACCTGACACTCTCCTAGTGACTTCTGATGCGACTTCTGATGCGAAGCTTGCCGCGAAAGAGATCGAGAAGCTACGGAAACTGACCACACCCGCTCAGGTGGTGCTGTGGGACTTCGACGGGCCGATCTGCCGCCTCTTCGCCGGACACAAGGCGGAACGGGTGGCCGCCGATCTGGTGGAGTGGCTGGAGCTGCGCGGCCTGCGCGGGCTGCTCACCGAGAGCGAACGCGAGACGCTCGACCCCCAGGTCGTCCTGCGCGCCGTCGGGCGCCGCCATCCGGGCAGCGACCTCGTCACCGAACTGGAGGAACGGCTCACCCGGGAGGAGCTGCGGGCCGCCGCCTCCGCGCTGCCCACCGCCTACGCCGATCCGCTGATCCGCACCTGGACCGCCGTCGGCGCCAGGCTCGCCGTCACCACCGACAACTCGCCCCGGGTGGCCCGCTCCTACCTGGAGACCCGGGGCCTGGCCGAATGCTTCAGCCCCCATCTGTACGGCCGCACCCGGCAACTGGACCACCTCAAACCGCACCCGCACTGCCTGCACCGCGCGCTGAAGGCGATGGGCACCGCCCCGGCCGCCGCCCTGATGATCGGCGACTCGGTCTCGGACCTGGCCGCGGCACGCGAGGCGGCCGTCCCGTTCCTGGGGTACGCGCGCGACGAGGGCAAGGAGAAACAGCTGCGGACAGCGGGCGCCGAGCACGTCATACGGTCGCTGGAGCCGCTGCTGCGGATGCTCCGAAGCGGACGTCCCGTGCGCTAGCATGCGCGCATCCGAGCCACCGCTCCGGAGCCGAAGGTCGAGCCGGTCACCCCGGTGACCAGCGTTTCCGCCCTTCTTTTTTCGCGCGATCCTCCCGGAGCGGCCCGTGGGCGCACCGCCTGTCCCCCGCGCCGCGGCCGGGGGGCACGCCGGCAGATTCCGGAGGGACGCCCTCGTCCAGGCGTTCGTGCACCGGGCCGTCGCCGCGGCGGAGCGCGAAGGCCGCCACCACCGCGACCACGTCGTCCCGCTGACCGGGCCCGTGGCCGCGGCGCTGGGCCGGGAGCCCGGCACCCTGGTGACCGTGCGGGTGGCGCGCGAGGACGCGTTGCCCCTCGCCGTGCGGACCTGGCGGAGCGAGCCGGAGATCCTGCGGGCCCTGCACGGCCTGCTGCCCGTGCCCGAGTGCCTGGCCGAGGGCGAGGGGTACGCCGTCCACAGCCATGTGGACGGACCCCTGCTGGCGGACGTGTGCGGCCCCGGCGAACCGGTCGGCGCGGCGCTGCTGGCCGACCTCGGGCGGCTGCTCGCCTCGATCCTCCAGGTGCGCGGCCCCGCCCTGCCACCCCTGCCCGCCGACCGACCGCGCAACCACACCGACTCCCAGGGATTCCTGCGCACCCTGGCCCTGCTCACCGACCGGCAGCTCCGCCGCACCCACCGGTCCCGCCACGGCGGCCTGTTCGTCGCGCTCGGCGTACCCGAGGACGCCCTGCTGCGGTTCGCCGACCGGGTACCGGCGATGACCCGGCGGCCCTACGGTCTGCTCCACGGCGACCTGCACCGCGGCAACCTGGTCCTGCCGCCCGGCGGTGACCCCGCGCTGCACTGCCTGGGCTGGGAACGGGCCGGCTACGGCGACCCGTTGCACGACCTCGCCGTCCATCTGGTGCGGATGCGCTATCCGGACGACCAGTGGCCCCGGGCCGTCGACGCCTGGGCCGCGGCGGTGCGCCGGGTGCGCCCGGCCGCCGTGGCCGGCCTGCACAAGGACCTGCCCCACTACGTGGCGTTCGAGCACGCGCAGTCCCTCTACGCGGACGTCATCCGGGCCGCACGCTCGCTGGAGGACTCCTTCGACCGGCAACGCCTGGAGAGGGCCACCGACATCGTCCGCGGCGCCCTGCGATCCGCCACCGAGCCCCTGCGGCTGGGCCGGGTCCCGGAGCGGGACGAGATCGAACGGGTGCTGTTCCGCCGGGGGGTGTCGGCGGGCCGGGCCAGGCCCGCCGGGGCCCGCGCCGGGGCCGTCGCCCGCGCGCGGGGGGCCGGGGGGCGGGGCATCGGGTGGGCGCCGGACCGGCGGGTGCCCGAACACCGGGACTTCCCGCACGCCGCGGTCGCCGACGCGCTGTTCCTGGAGGGAGCCGCCCCGGCCGGCCGGGTGTTCAAGGGCGCCGCGCACCTCAACACGGTGCTCCGGGTGCCGGGCACCCCCTTCCCCGTGGTCGTCCGCCGCGAGGCCGGCGTCGTCCTGCGGCGCGAGCGCAGCTTCCTCAGCGAGCACGCCGTACTCGGGGCGATCGAACGGTCCGGGGTGCCGGTGGCCGCGCCCCGCGTCCTGGCACTCGGCACCAGCCACGCCACCGACCCCGCCCACCGCTACCGCGGGGACCGCTTCGCCGTCCACACCTACGAGGGCGCCCGCGACCTCGGCCGGGGCCCCGACCACCCGGTGCACGGACTGCGGCCGCACGAGGCGGACTGTCTGATCGACCAGCTCGCCGCGCTGACCGCCGTCGACTACGCCCCGGTCGACCCGGTCGCGGGCCGCCCCGGCTTCTACGACTGGCTCAGCGACCAGCTGGTGGCGCTGGTCGCCGACCTGCCGAAGGCGTCCCAGCAGTCGGCCCGCTTCCTCGGGCTGCCCGACGCGCCGCGGCTGCGCGAGATCCTCGCCCGGCACCGCGTCACCGACCGCGACTGCGCCCTGCTGCACGGCGACCTCAACCCCTGGAACCTGGTCCGCCGGGACGACGACCCGGCGCTCACCCTCATCGACTGGGAGATGGCCCTGGTCGGGGACCCGCTGTACGAGCTGGTCCGGCACATGCACCTCACCCCGACCCGCCCGGAGATCCGCGACCGCATGTTCCGCCGCTGGGAGGCCCGCCTGGCCCCGCGCTTCACCAAGGGCTGGCAGCGGGACTGGCCGGTGTACCGGTGGATCGAACTGGTCCGCTCCGCCTACGTCGACCTCGACCGCCTGGTCAGCGGGACGAGCCTGGACGCCCCCAACGTCCGCCGCGCGCTGGACTCGTACGCCATGACCCTGGCCGCGGCCACCGCCTCCCTGGGACTGTCCCCCAGGCGCGCCCTCGCCTTCCGGGCGGGCACCGGCTTCGGCGACGTGCCGAGGGGCGGTGGCTGATACGGCCACTGCGGGGACCCCCCGCCCCGCGACGCCGGACCGGCGGGACCCGGATCACGCGCCGGCCGGCGTCCGGCGCGGGTCGCCGGGGAGGCCACTCGGACCCTCGAGGGGTGGGAGGCCGCGCACCGGGCCCGGGGCGAGGCGCTTCTCGCCGGGAACGGCTCCGTGGCCGATCCTGGACGGTGATGCTGCTCTTCCTCGACGTCGACGGCCCGCTCATCCCGTTCGGGGCGGCGGACCGGTCCTACCCGGAGTTCGCGGGCCCGCCGACCGCCTGCGCACGGCACCCGCTGCTCAGCCGTGTCGACCCGGCGCTAGGCCCCCGGCTCCTCGCGCTGGGCTGTGAGCTGGTGTGGGCCACCACCTGGATGGACGACGCCAACTCCTGCCTCGCGCCCTGGCTGGGCCTGCCCCCGCTGCCGGTCGTGGAGTGGCCGGACGAGGACGAACCGCCCGGCCTGCTGCACTGGAAGACCCGGCCGCTGGTCGCCTGGGCGGCCCGCCGCCCCTTCATCTGGGTGGACGACGAGATCACCGAGGCCGACCGCGCCTGGACGGCCGTCCACCACCCGGGGGCCGCCCTGCTGCACCGGATCGACCACCGCTACGGGCTCACCGAGGGCGACTTCGACGTCCTGGAGGAGTGGCTGGCGGCATCCGGCGGCTGAGCCGTGCTCAGCCGGCGCCGACGTAGGCCGCGAGGTGTTCGCCGGTGAGCGTGGAGCGGGCGGCGACGAGGTCGGCGGGGGTGCCCTCGAAGACCACCCGGCCGCCGTCGTGACCGGCGCCGGGGCCGAGGTCGATGATCCAGTCGGCGTGCGCCATGACCGCCTGGTGGTGCTCGACGACGATCACCGACTTGCCGGAGTCGACGAGCCGGTCCAGCAGGGCGAGCAGCTGTTCGACGTCGGCGAGGTGGAGGCCGGCGGTCGGCTCGTCGAGGACGTAGACACCGCTCTTCTCGGTCATGTGCGTGGCCAGCTTCAGCCGCTGCCGCTCACCGCCGGACAGCGTGGTGAGCGGCTGGCCGAGGGTGAGGTAGCCGAGCCCCACGTCGGCCATGTTCACCAGGATCCGGTGGGCGGCCGGAGTGCGCGCCTCGCCGGCGGCGAAGAACTCCTCGGCCTCGGACACCGGCATCGCCAGCACCTCGCTGATGTCCCGACCGCCGAGGCGGTACTCCAGCACCGAGGCCTCGAACCGCTTGCCCTCGCACTCCTCGCAGGTGACGGCGACACCGGCCATCATCGCCAGGTCGGTGTAGACGACCCCGGCGCCGTTGCAGGTGGGACAGGCGCCCTCGGAGTTGGCGCTGAACAGCGCCGGCTTGACGCCGTTGGCCTTGGCGAAGGCCTTGCGGATCGGCTCCAGCAGCCCGGTGTACGTCGCCGGATTGCTCCGGCGCGAGCCGCGGATCGGCGTCTGGTCGATCGACACCACGCCCTCGCCGGCCGGGATCGAGCCGTGCACCAGGGAACTCTTGCCGGAGCCCGCGACACCGGTGACGACGGCGAGGACGCCGAGCGGGATGTCGACGTCGACGCCCCGCAGGTTGTGCCTGGTCGCGCCGCGGATCCTCAGCGCGCCGGCCGGCTCGCGGACCGTCTTCTTGAGCACGGCCCGGTCGTCCAGATGGCGGCCGGTGAGGGTGCCGGCGGCCCGCAGCCCCTCGACGGTGCCCTCGAAACAGACCGTGCCGCCCTGCGTGCCGGCGCGGGGGCCGAGGTCGACGACGTGGTCGGCGATCGCGATGACCTCCGGCTTGTGCTCCACGACGAGCACCGTGTTGCCCTTGTCCCGCAGCCGCAGCAGCAGGTCGTTCATCCGCTGGATGTCGTGCGGGTGCAGGCCGATGGTGGGCTCGTCGAAGACGTAGGTGACGTCGGTGAGCGAGGAACCGAGGTGGCGGATCATCTTGGTGCGCTGTGCCTCGCCGCCCGAGAGCGTGCCCGCGGGCCGGTCGAGCGAGAGATAGCCGAGGCCGATCTCGACGAAGGAGTCGAGGGTCTCGCCCAGCGCCTTCAGCAGCGGCGCCACCGACGGCTCGGCGAGGCCGCGCACCCACTCGGCCAGGTCGCTGATCTGCATCGCGCAGGCGTCGGCGATGCTGATCCCCTCGATCTTCGACGACCGGGCCGCCTCGGTGAGCCGGGTGCCCGCGCACTCGGGGCAGGTGGTGAAGGTGACCGCCCGGTCCACGAACTCCCGGATGTGCGGCTGCATCGCCTCCCGGTCCTTGGCGAGCATCGACTTCTGGATGCGCGGGACGAGCCCCTCGTACGTCATGTTGATGCCCGCGATCTTCATCCTGGTCGGCTCGCGGTACAGGAAGTCCTGCAGCTGCCGCTCGGTGAAGGCGCGGATCGGCTTGCCCGGGTCGAACAGGCCTGACTCGGCGTAGAGGCGGTAGTTCCAGCCGCCGGCCTTGTAGCCGGGGATGGTGAGCGCGCCCTCGTCGAGCGACTTGGCGTCGTCGTAGAGCTGCGTGAGGTCGATGTCGGTGACGTCGCCCCGGCCCTCGCAGCGCGGGCACATGCCGCCCGTGACGCTGAACTCGCGACGCTCCTTCACGGTCTGTCCGCCGCGTCGCACGGTGACCGCGCCCGCCCCGCTGATCGAGGCGGTGTTGAAGGAGAACGCCTTGGGCGAGCCGATGTGCGGTGTGCCGAGGCGGCTGAAGAGGATGCGCAGCATGGCGTTGGTGTCGGTGGCGGTGCCGACCGTGGAGCGCGGGTCGGCACCCATCCGCTGCTGGTCGACGAGGATCGCGGTGGTGAGCCCGTCGAGGAGGTCGACGTCGGGCCGCGCGAGCGTCGGCATGAAGCCCTGCACGAAACTGCTGTACGTCTCGTTGATCATCCGCTGTGACTCCGCGGCGATGGTGTCGAACACCAGGGAGCTCTTGCCCGAGCCGGAGACACCGGTGAAGACGGTCAGCCGGCGCTTGGGGATCTCGACACTGACGTCCTTGAGGTTGTTCTCCCTTGCGCCGTGCACCCTGATCAGGTCGTGCCGGTCGGCGTCGTGCCGAGCGGACGCCTGGGCGTCCGTCCTGGTGGTCGAGGTCATCGTCTCTCCATCTCCGCGGGGCCGCCCCGACACGCTAGCCGCAGCACCCCGGCCGACGCTTCTCCGATACTGACCGGCTCAGCGGGTGACCTTGATCGGACGCCGGGCGCGTCACGATCACAGTGCGGCTCCTTCCGCTTCGACACACTCTTGCAAGCGGGTGCTTGCAATTGTTAGCGAAGGTGGGGCAAGGTGGAGGCATGGCATCGCTCAACGTCGGCAATCTCGGTGAGTACCTGCGCGAGCAGCGGCGCAACGCCCAGCTGTCGCTACGGCAACTCGCCGATGCCGCCGGGGTGTCCAATCCGTACCTGAGCCAGATCGAGCGCGGGCTGCGCAAGCCCAGCGCGGAGGTGCTCCAGCAGGTCGCCAAGGCCCTGCGCATCTCCGCCGAGACGTTGTACGTCCGCGCCGGCATCCTCGACGCCGAACGGGACCGGGACGACGTGGAGACGCGAGCCGTCCTCCTCGCCGACCCCTCGCTCAACGAGCGGCAGAAGCAGGTGCTGCTGCAGATCTACGAGTCCTTCCGCAAGGAGAACGGATTCGGGATCGGCGAGCCCGCGGCACACGAGGACGCCGGGAACGACGAGAACGGCTCCGGGACCGCGGACGAGGGCACCGGCGGCACCGCCGTGCGCGGCACCCGCACGGCCGACGCTGTCGACGATGCCGGTCCGCGGCGGACGGCCGGATGACGCCGGCCAGGGCTGACGGACGTCACACCGCGGACCACACAACCTCAGCCGAACGCGAATCCGGGAGGACCATCACCATGGCCATCACCGACGACCTGCGCAAGTCCCTCAGCGACCCGAAGCCGCTCTACTTCGCCGCCGGCACCGCCGATCTGGCGTTCCGGCAGGCCAAGAAGGTGCCCGGCCTGGTCGAGCAGCTGCGCGCCGAGGCACCGGCCCGTATCGAGGCCGTGCGCAACACCGACCCCAAGGCCGTGCAGGAGCGGGCCGCGGCCCGCGCCAAGGAGGCGCAGGAGACTCTCCAGGGCCGGGTCAACGAGTTCCTCGGCACCCTCGACGTCGACCTGAAGAAGCTCGGTGAGAGCGCCCAGGACCTCGCCCTGCGCGGGGTGGGCGTCGCCGCCGAGTACGCGGTCCGGGTCCGCGAGACCTACGAGAAGGTCGCCGAGCAGGGCGAGCAGGCCGTGCGTACCTGGCGCGGCGAGGCCGCCGAGGAGATCGAGGACCTGGCCATCGCCGTCGAGGGCAAGCCCGAGCCGGTCGAGGTCACGGAGGAGCCGAAGCCGGCCGCGAAGAAGGCGCCGACTCCGCGCAAGAACGGCACCACCGCGAAGAAGACGCCCCCGCCGGCCATGTGACGAGACCCGACGAGGCCGGTACGGGCCGGGCACCTTCGGGGTGCCCGGCCCGTTGTATGGGTACGGTGGCTGTACTGACGACTCGACCCGGGTGGTGGGCTCTGTGCTGATGACGGCATTCGGCGGCGTGATGTGGCTGATCTTCACCGCCATGCTGGCCATGGCCGTGGTGGCCTTCGTGCTGGCCGCGCTCTTCCGTGAGGACGCCTACCGGGCGGCCGACAAGCAGAACAAGGGCTTCTGGCTGATCATCCTGGGTGTCGTCGTCGCGGTGAACCTGTTCGTCCCGATGCTGTTCCTTCAGCTGGCGGGCCTGGTGGCCACGATCGTCTTCTTCGTGGACGTCCGCCCCGCCCTTCGCCAGGTCTCCGGCGGCAGCGGCCGCGGGTGGGGCCGCCGCGGCGGCAGCAGCAGCGACGGCCCGTACGGCCCCTACAACGGCGGCCGCTAGCGGCTCACCCCCGGCGACGGGGCACGCGCCACCGGCCGCCGTGCGGATCGCGCGCGGGCGGCGGCCGCTATGCCCGGTCGAGCGCGGGCGTACACCGCGACACCGGCCCAGCGCGCCTGGTCGGCGCGCGATAGGGGGCGCGATACGGGCGAGTGCGGTATCGGTCGGCCGCGGTACGGGCAGGCAGTGGCAGCGGCTGGGTGCCGTGTCGGTTGAGCGTGTCCGGGCGGCCGAGGAACCGGAACGGCGCGCCGGCAGCCGCGGCACGCGTTGAACGCGCCCGGCAGCCGTGAGAGCTGCCGAGGGATGCGGGTCGGCCGCGATCGGACCGCGCCCGGTGACGGGGGCCGGGGGGTCGCGGGGCGGGTCTTGGGCCGGGTGCAGCGGGGGCCGGGCGTCGGCGGCCGAGCCCCCTCTCGGGGGCCGAATCGCCCGGCAGCCGTGGGAGCTGCCGAGGGGTGCGGGTCGGCCGCGATCGGACCGCGCCCGGCGACGGGGGGCGCGGGGCGGGCCTTGGGCCGGGTGCAGCGGGGGCCGGGCTCTTCTCCGGGCCGAGCCCCCTCTCGGGGGCCGAACCGCCCGCCCGTACGGCGGGCCGGCCGCGCTACGGCGTTCGGTCCAGCAGGACGACCGCCACGTCGTCCGTCAGCTCGCCGCCGTTGAGGTCGCGGACCTCGTTGACCGCGGCCCGCAGCAGCTCCTCGCCGCGCAGCCCCTCGGCCAGCTGGCGGCGGATCATCCCGACCATGCCGTCCTGGCCCAGCCGCTCGCCGTCCACGCCGACCCGGCCCTCGATCAGGCCGTCGGTGTAGAGCATCAGGCTCCACTCGGCACCCAGCTCCACCTGCATGCGCGGCCAGCGGGCGCCGGGCAGCAGACCGAGGGCGGGACCGTTGTTGTCGTACGGCAGCAGCCGCGCGGGCCGGCCCGGGCGGGCGATCAGCGGCGCCGGATGCCCGGCCAGGCACAGCCCCGCCCGCCGGCCGTCGGGCGCGATGTCCACCGTGCACAGCGTCGCGAAGATCTCCTCGTCGGCGCGCTCGTGCTCCAGCACCTCCTGGAGCGTGCCCAGCAGCTCGTCCCCGCACAGTCCGGCCAGGGTCAGCGCCCGCCAGGCGATGCGCAGCTCCACGCCGAGCGCGGCCTCGTCCGGGCCGTGACCGCAGACGTCGCCGATCATGGCGTGCACGGTGCCGTCCGGGGTGCGGACGGCGTCGTAGAAGTCACCGCCGAGCAGGGCCCGCGAACGGCCCGGGCGGTAGCGCGCGGCGAAGCGCAGCGAGGACCCCTCCAGCAGCGGGGTGGGCAGCAGGCCGCGTTCCAGGCGACGGTTCTCCTGCGCGCGCAGCCTGCCCTCGGCGAGGCGGCGCTCGGCGGTGTCGGACCGCTTGCGTTCCACCGCGTACCGGATGGCGCGGCTGAGCAGCCGGCCGTCCAGTTCGTCCCGGAAGAGGTAGTCCTGGGCGCCCACGCGCACGGCCTCGGCGCCGCGCTCGGCGTCCGCGGAGGCGGTCAGCGCGAGTACGGCGTGCCGGGGCGCGAGCCGCAGCACGTGCTTGAGCACGGCCAGCTCGTCGTCCGCGCCGGTGCCTCCCGGGGCCGGGAGCGCGAGATCCAGCAGGATGCAGTGGACGTCGTCGGTGAGCAGCCGTCCGGCCTCGGTGAGGTTGCGGGCGGTGCGGACACGGATCGGCTTGCCGGCCGCGTCCAGCAGGTCGGGCACGATCGGCGAACCGGCCGGATCGTCCTCGATCAACAGCAGGGTGAGAGTGGCGCCGGTGCCGTTCACGGGCACGGCGTCGCGGTGGGCCTCGTCCTTGAGGGGGCCGCCGACTGCGGGTGCGGCCTGCGCCTGACCACTCTCCACGGCCGGGATCGCTCTCTGCCGCGGTACGGGTACGGGCATCTCTTGGGTTCCTTCCCTCCCCCCGAGGGCACGGCGGCGTCGAGGGGCTCGACCCACCGACGGGTGACCATAGCGGCATTGCCCACCCCGATGGAATGGTGTGAGCCGCGTCGCTGCCGCGCAGACCGCTGTCATATGCCGTGTTATGTACCGCAGTTGGACAGTCCGGCGGACCGCCGGTGATGACGAAGCTCACTCGGGTACGGGCCGCGGGTGCGGTGGGTCACATGACCCGCGTCACGGCGGGAGATGGCCGGAAGGGTACGCCTCACGCGTCCGGGCGGACGACACCCAGGATCGGCATCGATCCGGCGCCCGCGACCGTCACCGTCCGCCCGGGGCGCGGGGCGTGGATGATCGCGCCGTCGCCGATGTACATCCCGACATGGCTGGCGTCGTCGAAGTAGATGACTAGGTCGCCGGGGCGCATGTCCTCGACGCCGACGTGCCTGAGCTGCTTCCACTGCTCCTGCGAGGTGCGCGGGACGGGGTGCCCGGCCGCCGCCCAGGCCTGCGAGGTCAGGCCCGAGCAGTCGAAGGAGTCCGGCCCCTCGGCGCCCCACACGTACGGCTTGCCGAGCTGGGCGGTGGCGAACCGTACGGCCTTCTCGCCCTGCGTCGAGGCCTTGCCGGCGGTGTCCTTGATGACGCCGGTGTCCAGCCAGGCCGTCTGGGCCTTGACGGCGGCCGCCTGTTCCAGCTCGGCGAGCCGCTCCTTCTCCTTCTTCTCCAGCCTCGACTCGAGCTTCTCGGCGGCGTCGATCCGCCGCTCGATCCTCTTCTTCGCGGCGGCCTTGGCCTTGCGGCCCGCCTCCAGCTTCTTCCACTGGGCTGCGGCGTCGGCGGCGTACTCCCGCAACTCCTTCTGGGTGCGGGCCATTTCGCCGAGCAGGGACCTGGCCGCCCGCTGGCCCTGGAGCACCAGTCCGGCCCCGTCCAGGACCTGTCCCGGGTCGTCGCTGAGCAGGAACTGGGCGATGGGCGGCAGTCCGCCGGTGCGGTACTGGGAGCGGGCGGCGGCGCCCGCCCGGTTCTTCATCGCCTTCAGCTTCTCCTGACCCTCGACGATCTTCTTCGCCAGCGCCACGATCTCGGCGGACTGCTTCTTCGCCTTCTCCTCGGCCGCGTCGTAGGCGTCGGTGGCCACGGCGGCGTCGTGGTAGAGGCTGTCGAGCTGCCGTCGGACGCGCTCCAGGTCCTTGTCGCGCGGGGGAGTCGGGGCGGCGGGAGAGCCGCTCGGCGCCGGAGCGGCCGGGGAGCCGCTCGGTTTCGGGGCGGCCGGGGAGCCGCTCGCCGTCGGCAGGGGGGAGGGGGCCGCCGCGAACGCCACACCCGGGGCCGCGAGCACGCTCGCCGCGCAGACCACGGTCAGGGCGGCCGTGAGCAGGCCGCGCTTGCCCGTACCCATACCACTTCCCCCAAACTGATTTACCGTCAGTAACTTACGGTCGCCTGAGGGATCGTGCCATGGCGGCGCGCAAAGCGACAGAGGTCGTCGGAAGTCGGATTTCCCCCGCCGACCGCCGAGTACGACGATCTCCCCCGCTTCTGTGACGAACGACGCACGGAGATCGTTCCGTTCACCGCTTTGTCCACTCGAAGGGGTCAGCCGCGGGGTGCCAACGCCTCCCACGCCACCGTGACTTCGCCCTGGCGCCAGCGCGCCGCGCGGTCCGTCACCGGCCAGTCGGCGGCGAGGTCGCGGACCGAGCGGATCCAGCGTTGCCGGGCGCCGTAGGAGGCGTAGGGCGCGGCGGCGGCCCAGGCGCGGTCGAAGTCGCGGAGGAAGGCGTGCACGGGCTCGCCGGGGACGTTGCGGTGGATCAGCGCCTTCGGCAGCCGCTCGGCCAGGTCGGAGGGGCGCTCCAGGGAGCCCAGCCGGGTGGCGAAGGTGACCGTGCGCGGGCCCTCCGGGCCGAGCGCCACCCAGACGTGCCGCCGCCCGATCTCGTCGCAGGTCCCCTCGACCAGCAGTCCGCCACGCGAGGCGCCGGCCGCCGGGGCGAGGCGGGCGCACAGTCGCTGCCACACGGCGGCGACCTCGGCCTCGTCGTACTGCCGCAGCACGTTGGCGGCCCGGATGAGGATCGGACGGCCCGGGACCGGGATCTCGAACCCGCCGTGCCGGAAGGTCAGCCCGTCCCGCTCGTAGAGCACGGCCGCCGCCACCCGCTCCGGTTCGATCTCGACACCGACCACGCGCGCGCGTGGGGCGGCCGTGCGCAGCCGGCCGAGCAGTTCGACGGCGGTCCAGGGCGCGGCGCCGTAGCCGAGGTCGACCGCCACCGGGTCCTCGGCGCGGCGCAGTTCCGCGCCGTGCGCGGCCGCGATCCAGCGGTCCATCCGGCGCAGCCGGTTGGGGTTGGTCGTCCCGCGCGTCACCGTTCCCACGACGGGAGTCCCCCCGGCCGAGCGAGGCCGAGAGTGGCGGAGGGACGTCGAGCGGGCTGCCATGTCTACGAGGGTATGCGGCGCCCGCGGCCCCCCGGACCGAGCCGAGCAGGCGGCGGCGGGGGCGCGGGTGGTCGGGTCCGGTGTGCGGGTGCCCGGTGGGGGGTGGTCGGTGACCGGATCCCGCCGTGAACAGTTGAGCGAATGAGGGTAATTATTCGGTAAAGGCGGGCGCGGGGGAATGGCGGGCGCCCCCGCCGCTGTTGTCCCCCTTCGGAGGATGAGGTGGATCCTCTGGAAGGCATGCCCGCGACAAGGAGGACCGCCAGGTGAGCCAGTACGTCAGCAGGCTCGGGCGACGCTCCCCGTCGGCCTCCGCCCGGCTACGGCTGCACCGCAGGCCCCGCCGGGTCGCCATGCTCTCCGTGCACACCTCCCCGCTCCACCAGCCCGGCACCGGCGACGCAGGCGGCATGAACGTCTACATCGTGGAGCTGGCCCAGCGGCTCGCCGCGATCAACATCGAGGTCGAGATCTTCACCCGGGCCTCGGCCGGCGGCCTGCCGCCCACCGTCGAGCTGGCCCCCGGCGTCCTCGTCCGGCACGTCGACGCCGGCCCTTACGAGGGCCTCGCCAAGGAGGACCTCCCGGCCCAGCTGTGCGCGTTCACGCACGGCGTGATGCAGGCATGGGCCGGTCACCGACCCGGTTACTACGACCTCGTCCACTCCCACTACTGGCTCTCCGGCCACGTCGGCTGGCTCGCCGCCCAGCGCTGGGGCGTCCCCCTGGTGCACGCGATGCACACGATGGCCAAGGTCAAGAACGCCAACCTGGCCGACGGCGACCGTCCCGAGCCCGCCGCCCGGGTCATCGGCGAGACCCAGATCGTCGCCGCCGCCGACCGCCTCATCGCCAACACGGCCGAGGAGGCCGCCGAACTCGTCCGGCACTACGCGGCCGATCCGGCCGAGGTCGCGGTCGTCCACCCCGGCGTGAACCTCGACCGCTTCCGCCCCGCCGACGGCCGCGCCGCCGCCCGCGCCCGCCTCGGTCTCCCGCAGGACGCCCTGATCCCGCTGTTCGCGGGCCGCATACAGCCCCTGAAGGCGCCGGACATCCTGCTGCGCGCGGTGGCCGTGCTGCTCGACGAGCGCCCCGAGCTGCGCTCGCGCATCCTCGTGCCCGTCGTCGGCGGCCCCAGCGGCAGCGGGCTCGCCAAGCCGGAGGGGCTGCAGAAGCTCGCCGCCCGGCTCGGTATCGCGGACGTCGTACGGTTCCGCCCGCCGGTCGGCCAGGAGCAGCTCGCCGACTGGTTCCGGGCCGCGTCGCTGCTCGTCATGCCGTCCTACAGCGAGTCCTTCGGGCTGGTCGCCATCGAGGCGCAGGCGACCGGCACCCCGGTGCTCGCGGCCTCCGTGGGCGGTCTGCCGGTGGCCGTGCGCGACGGCGAGACCGGCTTCCTCGTGGGCGGCCACCATCCGGCCGAGTACGCGCGCGTGCTGGGCCGGTTCGCCGACGAGCCGTCCCTCTCGACGAGCATGGGGCAGGCCGCCGCCCGCCACGCCCAGGGCTTCGGCTGGGACACCGCGGCCGCCGCCACCGCCGACGTCTACACCGCCGCGGCCCAGTGGCACCGCCGTCGCGTACGCTCCCAGCATGGGTGAGGGCGAGCGCATGGGTGACGTCGACAAGGCCGGGCGGGTCCTCGCGGCCGTCCTCGCGGACGCCGAACTGGAGTGGGAGAGCCCGGAGCCCGGGAACTACGTGGTCAAACTCCCGGGCACACGCAAGCTGTCCACGACGGTCTCCCTCATCGTCGGCCGCCACTCCCTCTCCCTCAACGCCTTCGTCATCCGGCACCCCGACGAGAACGAGGCCGGTGTCCACCGCTGGCTCCTGGAACGCAATCTCAAGCTGTACGGCGTGAGTTACGCCGTGGACCAGCTCGGTGACATCTACGTCAACGCCCGCCTCCCGCTCGCCTCCGTCACCGAGGACGAGATCGACCGCCTGCTCGGGCAGGTCCTGGAAGCGGCCGACGGCGCCTTCAACACCCTTCTGGAACTGGGCTTCGCCTCCTCGATCCGCAAGGAGTACGCCTGGCGCGTCTCCCGCGGCGAGTCCACCCGGAACCTGGACGCGTTCAAGCATCTGATCGAGCGTCCGGCGAACTGACCGTCGGGCTGGGCGTCGGGCTGACCCTCGCACCGCTCCCGTTTCCCGGGCCGGCCTTTTCGTGCCGCCCTCTTCCGGCCAGGTGTCGGCAGTGGCATGCTCGCCGCCAGCACACTCCTGAACGTAGTTCATAAGGATGAACAGAACCGAAGGGGCGGGTCACCATGAGCCGGGTCACCATGAGCAACGCGCACCTCACCAGACGGACCCTGCTCGCGGGCGCGACGGCGGTGGCCCTGGGCGCCACGACCGGCACCGCGCGGGCGGCCACCGCCGACACCGCACAGGCCGCCGCCGGCGGCGCGCGGCTGACCACGGCGCCGGGTGAAGTCCCCGCGCTCTGGCACGAGTTCCGGCGCACCCCGTTCACCCACCCGCAGATCCCCTATGTCGGCCGGGCCGGCTACCGCGGCGGAGCCACCCGCTTCCCCCGCCCCCGCGTCGTCGCCGACGTCACCGACTTCGGGGCCGTGCCCGACGGCAGCACCGACTGCGCCCCCGCCATCAACCGCGCCATCGCCGCCGCCGGAAGGGCCGGTGGTGGCACGGTCACCATCCCGCCCGGCATCTTCCGCATCGACGACGTGATCCGCCTCGGCGACTCGCACGTCGTCCTGCGCGGCGCCGGCAGCGGCCGTACGACCCTCTACGCCACGAAGAACCTCACCGAACTGGTCGGCGTCTACGGCTCGCGCTACGGCGGTGACAAGTCCTCGTGGTCCTGGGCCGGCGGTCTCATCTGGCTCGCTCCGAGGGCCCGTTGGGACTCCCTGGTCGCCGCGATCAGATCCCGGGCCTGGCCCTTCGAGGGCTGGACCGGCAACAGCCGCGACGAGTGGACGACGCTCACGGCCGTGGCCCCCGCCCGTCAGGGCTCGCGAACCCTCACCGTGACCGACCCCACCGGCCTGCGCCCCGGGCGCCTGGTCCTGCTCCGCCTCGCCGACGACCCCGCCCACACCCTGCTCCAGCACATGGCGGGCGGCGGTCCGGGGCCTGCGTCCTACTCCTGGGACGACAAGACGAAGCTGCTCTCCTACGTCCCCTACGAGTGGCCCGTGCGCATCACCCGCGTCCAGGGCCGCCGCGTCACCCTCGAACGCCCCCTCCCACTCGACGTACGCACCGAATGGGATCCGCGACTCACCACGCACGTACCGGAGTTGACCGGCTCCGGCGTGCAGGGCCTGACCCTGGAGGCGGTGCAGACCCCGCAGTCGCCCCACCTCCTCGACAAGGGCTACAACGGGGTCGTCCTGCAGTGCGCCTACGACTGCTGGGTGGACGACGTCACCGTGCGCCACGTCGACAACGGCTTCGGCCTGGTCGCCGCCTCCGCCTGCACCCTGCGCCGCACCCGGGTCGCCGGCCGCGGCTCGCACCACCCGTACTTCTGCCGCGAGGGCTCCCACGACAATCTGATCGAGGACTTCACGATCGAGGAGCGCACGGTCCCCGCGCCCCCCGGCACCCAACTGCACGGCATCAACGTCGAAGGGCTGTCCTCCCACAACGTCTGGTCGCGCGGCGACATGCGGATGGGCACCTTCGACAGCCATCGCGGACTGCCGTTCGCCGACGTCCGCACCGACATCACCATCGACAACACCGGCCGGCACGGCGGGGACGCCAGCGCCGGGCCGCTCTTCGGCGCCCGCTTCACCCACTGGAACATCCGGGTCACCAACGGCCGCGCGGGCCTGACGAGGATCGACGGCCTGGCACCGTACTCGGCGACGGTCGGCATCAACGAGGTCACCGAGTTCGACCAGATCGACGTCCCCGACTTCACCGGCGACCCGCACTCCCGCCTGGAGCTGTACGGCACCACGAACGTCGTACGGCCGAGCAACCTGTACGACGCTCAGCGCGAGCTGAGCCGGTAGCGGCCCGGCGCGACCCCCACCAGCTTCCTGAAGTGCCGGGTCAGGTGCGCCTGGTCGTAGAACCCGGCCACCGACGCCACCTCGCCCGGCGCCATCCCGTCCAGCAGCAGCCGGCGGGCCCGGCCGACCCGGCGGGACATCAGGTACTGGTGCGGGGCGATGCCGTAGGCGCCGCTGAACACCCGCACCAGATGCGCCGGATGGGCGTGCAGCAGCCGCGCGGCCTCCTCCAGCGAGACCCCTGCGACGAGCCGTGCGTCCAGCAACTCCCGCAGCCGACCCGCCAGTACCGGATCCCGGCGCACCCTCGGCGGGTCCGACCGGTGCCGCAGATGGTCCCGCAGCCGCTCCCCCACGAAGGTAAGCCGGCTCTCCGCCTCCAGCTCGTCACCGGGCCGGGCGAGGGCGGAGTGCAGCCTGCCAACGCCCCGCCGCAACCCCGGATCGCGCAGATCGGGTCCGTCGACGGCCGCCCCGATCAGCTCCTCGCCCAGCCGGCTGCTGTCGAGGTACACCACCCGCTTGCGGAAGCCGTCCGCGGTGGCGGGCGAGCCGTTGTGCGGCACGTGCGGCGGCAACAGGGAGACCGTGTCGTGCGGGGTGCCGTGCTCGTGCCGGTCGAGGTCGTACCGCACCGCCCCGTCGTCCACGATCAGCAGCGTCCAGGCGTCGTGGACGTGCATGGGGTAGGCGTACTCGGTGAAGCGGGCGTGGAAGACCTCCGTGACGCCCGGGACGCGGGGACGCCACGCGGTCACCTCCCGCCGTGCGGCCATGCAAAGAACGTACAAGACGCGGCGGCGGGGCGGTCGGCAGTCTCATCCCATGAGCACTGAACCCATCCGCTTCGACACGAAGATCGCCGTACTGCTGCGCGGGGACCTGGAGTCGTGGCAGCGCCTCAATGTCACCGCGTTCCTGGTCAGCGGCCTCGGAGTGACCCTCCCCGAGGTGGTCGGGGAGCCCTACGAGGACGCCGACTCGGTGTCGTACCTGCCCATGTTCCGGCAGCCGGTGCTGGTCTTCGAGGGCACGAAGGAGACCCTGAAGGCGGCCCACGAGCGGGCGCTGAGCCGGTCCCTGCCCCGGGCGGTGTTCACCGCGGACCTCTTCGCGACGGGCAACGACCGCGACAACCGCGCCGCCGTGCGGGCCGTCCCCACGGCGGACCTGGATCTGGTGGGCCTCGCGGTGTACGGGGCGCGGGGCGCGGTGGACAAGGTGCTGAAGGGGGCCCGGATGCATCCGTGAGGGCGCCGGTGCCGGCGCGGGCGGACAGGCGCGGACGGCAGCAACCCTGCCGTCGGTCTCCCGCCCCCGGCCCTCCCTCCGCCCGGCCGCCTGCCCCCGGCCACTCGGCCGGTCGAACGAATCCCATCGCGTGACCGGGTGATCCGATCACCATGGCCACCATGGCTGCCCGACTCCAGGCTGAATGTCGTATTTGCTGCCGCTGTCCGCCACGACCGACGGACCCCGGACGGCTGCGCGACGCGGCCCGGCCCTGAAGGAGAGCCATGGGACACATCCGATCCGGCAGCGTGGCAGCGGTCGCGGCGGCGGTCGTCACGGGCCTGGCGGGCGGACCGGCGGGCGCCACGGGTCAGGACCAGGTCCCCTGCGGCGCCACCGCACTGCGCACCGCCATCGCCACGGCGTCGCCGGGCGCCACGCTCGTCCTCACCAGCCACTGCGCCTACCACCTGACCTCCGCCTACTCCGGCGACGACGGACTGCCCGCCGTCGACCGCCGCCTCACGATCATGGGCCAGGGCGCGACGATCGTCCGTGACTCGGCGACGGCCGGCGCCTTCCGTATCCTCCACGTCACCTCCACGGGCAACCTGCACCTGGAGGACGTCACCGTGCGCGGCGGCGACGCGCCCGACGACGGCGGGGGGATCCTCGTGGACGGCGGCGGCAGGCTCACCCTGGTGAAGGCCGACGTCGTGGACAACGCCGCCGGCGGACAGGGCGGCGGCGTGGAGGTGGGGGCCGGTGCCACGGCCGTCGTCAAGCACAGCCGGCTGGCGTACAACAACGCCGACACCGGCGGTGGGCTGCACAACGCCGGGACCCTGAGCGTGGAAGACACCGACTTCTCCCGCGACCACGCCCGGACGACCGGTGGCGGGGTCGACCAGACCGGCGGCTCGGCCGTCTACAGCAACTCCCTGATCAGGTACAACACCGCCGCCAGTGCCGGTGGCGGCCTGGTCGACGACGGCGGCACGGTGGAGTTCTACGACGGCAAGATCGCCAACAACACGTCGTCCGGCCTGGCGGGCGGCGTCCTCAACCGCGCCCGCCTGACGCTGATCCGGGCGGAGGTCACGGGCAACGTCGCCGGCGGCACGGGTGGCACGGGCGGCGGCATCCTCAACACGGCGGGCGGCGCGCTCGTCCTCAGGGACAGCCTCGTCGAGGGGAACAGCGCCAACGGCGACAGCGACGCCCACGCCGGCGGCATCTGGAACGGCGACGCGACGGTCACGCTCGACCACACCACCGTCCGCGGCAACGCCTCCACGGTGGCCCCCGGCGGCGTCTGGACCGACACCCCGTTCACGGTGAGGGACTCCAAGATCCTCTACAACATCCCGACCAACTGCACGGGAAGCCCGGTCGTGGTCACGGGGTGCCTGGACTGACACCGGTGACGGGCGCACCGTCGGCCGGCTCGTCGGCGGACTCGGCGGTGGACTCGATGGCGGGGACTGTGGCCTCGGACCCGGGCACGGGTGAGGGCTCGCGCACGGGGGAGGGCTCGCGCACGGGTGAGGGCGCAGGTACGGGCGAAGGCTCAGGTGCGGGTGAAGGCGCAGGTACGGCAACGGCGTCGGCCGTTGCCACCGTCGCCGCGGCAGGCCCGGGGTCCCGGATCCCGCGCATCAGCACGGCCCAGCCCAGCCCGGCCACGGTCCCCACCGCCGCGCACATCGCCCACAGCCACTGCGCGCCGAACCGGTCGATCACCGCGCCGGACATCAGGGGGGCGACCAGCGCGGCGACGGACCACGAGAGGGTGTAGACGCCCTGGTAGCGCCCGCGCCCATGGACCGGTGACAGCCGGACGACGAGGCCGGTCTGGGTCGGCGCGTTGACGATCTCGGCCAGGGTCCACACGCACACGGTGAGCATGAAGACGCCGACCGACCCGGCGAAGGCGGTGAGTCCGAAGCCGTAGCCGGCGAGGACCGAGGAGGCGACCAGCAGGGTGCGCGGATCGCGGTGCTCGATGAACCGGGTGACGGGGATCTGCAGGACGACGACCAGGACGCCGTTGACGGCGAGGGCGAGGCCGTAGTCGGCGGGGGAGAAGCCGGCCCGGCCCATCGCCACCGGCAGCCCGACCGACCCCTGCTGGAAGATCAGGGCCACGAGGAAGGAGAGCCCGACGACGGCCATGTACCGGCCGTCGCGCAGCACGGCCGCGAGGCCGACGGCGTCCCGCGACTCCTTGCCGCCGACGGGGACCGGCCGGGACTCGGGCACCTTGAGGAAGACGACGAGCGCACAGGCCAGGGTCATCCCGGCCTCGATCAGGAACCCGGCGAGATAGCTGAACTCGGCGATGAACCCGGCGGCCGTGGAGGAGACGGCGAAACCGAGGTTGATGGCCCAGTAGTTCAGGGAGAAGGCACGTACGCGGTCCTCGGGGGGAACGATGTCGGCCATCATCGCCTGCACGGCCGGCCGGGAGGCGTTGGAGGCCACGCCGACGAGGAAGGCGGCCCCGGCGATGGCGACCGGATCGGTCATGAAGCCGAGCAGCGCGACGGAGGCGGCGGTGGCGGTCTGGGCGACGAGCAGGGTGGGCCGCCGACCCATCCGGTCCGCCATCACTCCGCCGGCGAGCGAGGAGACGACCCCGCCGAGGCCGTGCAGGGAGGCGACGAGACCGGCGTACGAGGCCGAGTAGCCGCGGTCGATGGTGAGGTACAGGGCCATGAACGTGGCCACGAACGCGCCGAGCCGGTTGACGAGGGTGCTCGTCCACAGCCACCAGTACTCGCGCGGGAGCCCGGAGACGGTTTCCCGGGCAGCACGTCTCAGAGCGGCTGACGACATCGTTTCCCCCACAGCGGTAAGCGGCCAAGACGGCCATCACACCTTACGAATGAGGGTCGTCGGGGCGCCACCCCATTTACGGGCAGGCGCCGCTCGCACGGCCCGGCGCCGCCACGACGGCCCCCATGCCCCTTAGGTAGGCTCGACGCCATGGCCGACGCACCGTACAAGCTGATCCTCCTCCGCCACGGCGAGAGCGAGTGGAACGCGAAGAACCTGTTCACCGGCTGGGTGGACGTCAACCTGAACGAGAAGGGCGAGAAGGAGGCAGTCCGCGGTGGCGAGCTTCTGAAGGACGCCGATCTCCTCCCCGACGTGGTCCACACGTCCCTCCAGAAGCGCGCGATCCGCACCGCGCAGCTCGCGCTGGAGGCCGCCGACCGCCACTGGATCCCGGTCCACCGCAGCTGGCGCCTGAACGAGCGCCACTACGGCGCCCTCCAGGGCAAGGACAAGGCGGCGACGCTGGCCGAGTTCGGCGAGGAGCAGTTCATGCTCTGGCGCCGCTCCTACGACACCCCGCCGCCCCCGCTCGCCGTGGACTCGGAGTACTCGCAGTTCCACGACGCCCGCTACGCGACCCTCCCGCCGGAGCTGCGCCCGCTTACGGAGTGCCTGAAGGACGTCGTCGTCCGCATGCTCCCCTACTGGTTCGACGACATCGTCCCCGACCTCCTGACGGGCCGCACGGTCCTGGTCGCGGCCCACGGCAACAGCCTGCGCGCCCTGGTCAAGCACCTGGACGGCATCTCCGACGCCGACATCGCGGGCCTGAACATCCCCACGGGCATCCCGCTGTACTACGAGCTGAACACCGACTTCAAGCCGGTCACCCCCGGCGGCAAGTACCTCGACCCCGAGGCGGCGGCAGCGGCGATCGAGGCGGTCAAGAACCAGGGCAAGAAGAAGTAAGCGCCCACGATCGAGCCCCCTACCTGCGGTTTCTCCGCGAGTAGGGGGCTTGTTGCTGCCTCTGGGCCGTCTCTGGGCCGTCAGGTGCCGGACGAGCCCGGTCGGGCCGTGTCGAAGACGGCGGCGACCGCCTTGCGAGTGCGCTCCTGGCTCGACGGCATCAGATGCGCGTACACGCGGAGCGTCAGCCCCGGGTCCGAGTGACCGAGGTACTCGGCGAGGGCCGCGAATGATCGAGCTGCTCGGGGATCTCGTGCCGTTTCCGGATCGGATCGACTTCGATCGCTTCACCTTCCCGCAGAAGGTGGCCCTGGTGGCGGCCCATGGAGCCCTCGATCAGGAGGATGTCCCGGCCTATCTCAAGGTCAACTCAATGCGCAACAAGGTAGCGCACCGCCTGAATGCAGCGTTGAGCGCCGGGGACGAAGTTGACCTGATCAACTGTCTGAGTCCGCTGCTTCGCCACACGTCGATGGTCGATGAGCCGAACGTCGCCGCAGCGTCGTGGCCATACGCCTTGCGCTCCGTCTTGGCCGCCATGGTCATTCACCTGGAGGTGCGACGCAAGCAACTTCTGAAGGCACGGGACGAGCAACGACGGGTCGCAGGGGAAGTTGCCCAGCTCGCCAAGGAACTCCGTGAGGAACGGGAACAGCGAGAGGCTGCCCTCGCTGCGGCAAGCGTCCCAAGAGTGCCGACCATGCGCCATGAGCACTGGCCTGACGGAGTCGTCAAGCAACCGACTGACGTCTGACACCAACGTCTGACACCAACAGCCCCGCACGGGAGCGGATCAGCGCGCACTTATACGGCCAGCCGCAGAGCGAGTAGCTGCCGCTCAGCAGTGCCGGGACCCCATGGTGATCGACCTGATAAAGATGAGGCCAGACCTCAAAGCCCTTGTGCCTCGCGGGGCGCTGTCCTGAACCGATGGACAGCGCCCCGCGACGCCCTGTGGACCGAAGGGGAACTTGGGGTCAGACGCCCCAGGTGCCCTGGTTCACGGCGCAGGTCCAGCCGGTGCCGTGGAGGGCGAACTTCACCTTGTAGCTGTGGGTGTTGAGCAGGTGTGTCTGCACCTTCACGCCGAGGCTGCTGCTCGGCTTGAGGGTCCCCTTGTACACGGAGACCGTCATCGACGTCTTGTGGGTGACCCGGCCGTTCTTGGGCGTGGCCGTGCCGAAGCGGATGTTCGCGACGTCCGTGACGGTGAGCGTGACCTTCGTGAAGCTCTTGGTCGTGCTCTTGTTCTTGATCCCGAAGTACAGACCGCCGTTGGTCACCCAACCGTGCGAGTCGACGTAGAACCTCGCCGGGTAGACGAGGTTGACCGGGCAACCGGTGCTCGTCGTAGCCGGGGTCGCGGCCGATGCCGTGCCGGCGAGACCGAGCTGGGTGGCGGTGACGAGCCCTGCGGCGGCGAGAACGGCCGCGGCGGCGCGCATGCGATGCATCGTGGAGAGACTCCCCCTCTGACTGGCCCGACCTGACGGGCCGTAGGCGGAAAGAGTGCCATCCCCGGCACCCGGGCGCGCGTGCCTGCCGGGGTTCGGCAGTGGTTGTTACGGCAGTAGTACAAACCGCCTCAGCACTCCGCGTGGCCGCTAGACGACGCATGACCAGACGGAACCCATCCCCTTGCATGGTGGTGGGTCCACGCATTTCCTCCCGTGGGGCCGCAGCCTGCCGGGTAGAGCCGCCCGTCTCAGTTCCCTTCTCATTCAGCCCCATTCAGGACCGTTCACACGGGACCGTCAGCAGGTGTTGCCGCCCGCGCCAGCCGCCCATGAACGCAGGTGAACGACCCCGGAGGCAGCCCACGAGGCCACCAACACAGTTGGAAAGCGTGCACTCCCACCCGGAGTACCGTGCTGGTCATGTCAGTCAAACGTGTCTGCCCGCGCTGTGAGCAGGACTGGGTCCAGCCGTACCGCTTCAAGGCCGATGGGACGTGCTTCCTGCTGTGCACCGAGTGCGACTCACTGTGGTGGCCCCACGCGACGGTAGGCGTCGCTCAGGCGCACTTCCTCGACGATGTTGTCGCGGCACGCCTCGGTGTCGAGGGAAACCCATGGGGCGATCGTGTCTGGGGTGACGTCATCGAGCCGGCGCCAGGACTCCAGCGCTGAAGTCTGCCGCACCACAAGGCACCAGATCGGGCGGGAACAGCGGGGAACAACGGTGAAAGCAGCCGGGCCCGATGGGGCCGCTTTCCCCACCGTCCGCCCAGCTCAGTGCCTGAGTGCAGAAGCTGCTCAACCATGGCGTGGCTAAGGAGTGGTCGGACATGGAAGAGGGGTGCATCACCGCTCCCCTACCTGCCGTTTCGCTGCTGGTAGGGGGCCTGTTGCTGTGCTGGGGCTTGGGGCCGTGGACCCTAGGTGCGGCTGATCTGGACGCGGACTGCCACGAGCAGCGCGAACAGGGAAGCGGCGACGGGGCCGGTCCCGGTCTGCACACCCAGGCCGGCACCGCCGAGACCGATGACGGTGAACGGTGTCTCGCGGAGGGCGAGGTCGATGCGGAGGCCCCGCCGTGGCACTATGGCCCTCTCCGTGTGAGTCATGTGTTGTCCTATCGCTGGGTCAATGAACAAGCCCATGGAGAGGAGAGGCTGCCCGGCCATGGGTGGCCTCTCCACTATTTCGGTAGCAGGACCCTACTGCCTCATCCGACAATTAACAAAAGGCTGAGCTCAGCGCTATATCCACCCTATTAACTAGCCGTCGGTATCAAGCGTTGGCCGGACGCTGGGCCTTGAGCGCGCTTGCTCAGCTGGCGTCGGACGGCCTCTCAGGTGGGGGCCAAGCCTTGCCGTGCGGCTGGCCGGCCTGGTATGACCCAAATGCATCGGCGAACTTTGGTGGGCAGCCCACGCGGACACGATTCATGATTGGCAAACGTGAAAAGATGTCGGATGCGGAAGACGTAATCGGAAACGCGTAATCATGATGCGTTATTCGAGAGTCCGAAACCAGATCGCGTAACGTGGATCCTGTTCAAATGAATCTGCCGCCACGATTCGCGTACAGAGTGAGCCGGTAGGTGGCCGTCATCCACTGCCGCGCTGAGCGCTGTCCGCACGTTGGAGTAGATGGACCGGGCGTACGACCCTCGGACGCCGTTCTCCGAGGACCCGCAGTTGGACACGGGCTCGCGGTCCTTCAGGCCGAGGGCGGTGTGTTCCTGGGCGGCGCGGTAGTCAGCGCGGACCTGGTCTCGACTCGTTCCTTCGGGCCGCCGGTCTGAGCTCTGGAAGTGCGGCGATGGCGAGTTCGCGTTTGACCCCCGACGCGGTAGCTAGGTACTCCCCATAGAGGAGAGGCTTGTCATCCCGCATGCGGATGCGCGGGCATCTCGGCGTGAGCACGATGGAACCCATGGTGAAGATCGACGGGTTATCCAGTGCTCCACGTTGGGCTGTCCTCGCGGCCCACACAGTGCCACTTGTCACCCTGCCGTCCGGCCTGTGGCGGATCGCCCAGGTTGCGGGGCTCCCGGTGGCCGAGCAGTTGGGCCGGAACGGTCGCGAGGCGGTCGTAGCCATCTCGCTGACCTTGGTAACAGAAGGTCTCGCCCTGCTCACACTCGGATTGGTGCGGCCGTGGGGCGAGGTCGCACCTCGCTGGCTCCCACTCATCGGCGGACGGCGCGTGCACACACTCGCGGCGGTAGTACCGGCAATGCTCGGGGCGGCGCTGCTGTGCACGATAGTGGGGTGGTTCGCCTGTACACAGGCGGCAGGGCTGATCGGGCGTGTCACGCAGACGCCGGCCCAGCAAGTACTCCTCGTGGTGTGCTACTCCCCGCTGCTGGCCTGGGCGCCCCTCCTCGCGGCCACGGCGCTCGCGTACTACCGGCGCAGGACGACTGTGTGATGAAGGGGAGGTCGGCTTGCGCGGCTGTGTCTCACTGCGCTCGGTCGGGGGCTACCCGCTCCAGGTGGCTCAGCCGAAGGAGCCGTGCCAGTCGCGTACCAGATCGTGCAGGGAACCACGGGGAGCAGCGGGCACTGGCCACGGGGGCGACCAGCACTCCGGCGCCACTCAATTGCAGGTCAGCACAGCAACTGCTTTCCAGGAGATCCAGGCTTCCCAAGGGTGAGGGCCGATCGCTGCCCGATAGCCTGCTCCCTGTGCCGTTCGCTCAGGCGCCAACGGGCGCCCTTCAGCTGAAGTGGGAACTCCAGGGCCATGGTTGGGCGAGGTGTCACCTGGCCACCGACTCCCATCAGGCTTCGCTCGTAGTCAGCTACTGCACCGATGCGTTGGCGGATCTCGTGGCAGCTGCGGGAGGGCTGTACGGGCAGCAGCGCACGACCCGATTCTTCTTCGACGCCGAGCCGCAGGAACTCCGCTGGGTGCTCCGTGCCACGGATGTACTGATCGACGTGACCATCCACAAGTTCCCCGATGTCTCGGTCAGCCCCGACCTACCGGACACCGCCGGCACGGTGATCTGGCAGTCGGCACACTCGCGTCGTTTGTTCTCCCACGCCGTGCTGAACGCCGCTCAGAACGTGTTCACAGAGCACGGCGAGGCCGGCTACCAGGCCAAGTGGATGCTCCATCCCTTTCCCGTCGCCCTGGTCCAGGACCTCCGCAGACTGCATCTGCGTGACGACGCCTGCGGCCTGCCCCACGACCACGCACATCCCTAGGCGAACGAGGGGTTCCCGACTTCCCAGGGCTCCCGCCGTGACACCCGAGGTGAAGCAGCCCCCCGAGCCTCGCGGCCGGAGCGCCGGCCCGAGAGCGTTCCGGGCGTTGCGTAGAAGTGCCGCAGGGCGTGCATGCCGTGTTCGCGGGCGGCGGCATGCTCGCGCATGTCTCTTCGGTGGGTTGATCAACTCATGGGGCCGTCGTAGTTCCGCAGAACGTTCAGAGCCGTGTCGAAGGCCGAGTCCCTCTTCTTGTCGAACTCCTTCTTCGTGAAGACCGGCTCTTCGAGGTGCGGTGGAATGCCCGTGCCGTCGAAGGTCCTGCCCGCCCGGGTCAGGAACTCCTCGTTCGGAAGCCAGGCCGACATCCCGTTGGGGAGCTTGCGCGACATGACGTCCGAGAAGACGCCCTGCGTGGGCTGCCCGATCCGGGCCGTCTGGCCAGGCCGGTCCATGAGGGCCTGGGTGAAGGTCTCCCCCGCACTGAAGGTCGAGCCGCCGGTCAGCACGGCGACCGGCCCGGTGTAACGGGGCCCTTGGGCGGGCGTGACATACGCGGGTTGGGGGCGGGTGTGCCGGGTGGGGTCGGCGGGGTCGTTGCGGGCCCGCTTGGAGTAGGCGAGGTAGGAGGTGTCGGTGAGGCGCTCGGCGATGTGGATTCCCAGGGCGTCGGAGCCGCCGCCGTTGATCCGCAGGTCGATGACCAGGCCCTTCAGGCGCTGGGTGCGCTCCCGGCTGAAGACCGTGTCCAGCGCCTTGTCGAGCTCGGCCATCTGGGCGGCGTAGGGGGCGCCGTCGCCCGCGTATCCGCCGAAGCCGGAGATCCGCAGATAGCCCTGCCCACCGGGGAGGTCGGCGTAGGTGATCCGCCCGTTGGCGAAGTCCCGGACGTTCCGGGCGTTCTCGAGGTCGCGCGCCACGATGAACTTCTTGACCTTGGCGTCCAACTCCTCGGTGGGCACGACGGTGCCGGGGCGAACCCGTGCGAAGACGCGATCGCCGTTCTGGACGGCAACGTGGGCATCGTGGAGCGGCCTGACCATCTCGCTGAAGACGGCGTAGAGCTCGTCCCTCGTCGTCCCAGCGTGGACCCGGGGGCGGTATTGGTCGCGTACGGCGTGCCAATCGATGCCCTTGGCGGAAAAGAAGGGGTAGTTCTCCTCGAAGGACTGCCAGAAGACGTCAAAGGCAGCAAGCGGACCCTTGGGGGCCGGACGCGTGCAGGCGTCGGGCAACTCCGGGATCCGGCGCAGGTTCCGGTCGCCGACGGAGCCGTCCACCCGCATGGACGCGCGGTCGCGGCCTCCTTGGGTGCGTACGGTGAGGACAGTGCCGTCGGGCATGGTGTAGGTGCCGGGGCCGGTCCGCTGCGCGGAATCGCCCTTGAGACAGCTGACGGGGGTGGTCTGGTACTCCTGGAAGGTTCCGTTCCGGATGGATAGGACGGTGCCGTAACCGTCCATGCGCCAGATTCCGTCGGTGGTCGGCTGGTGGGCGGTGGCGGCCGGCGCGGCTTGGCCGGCGAGGGCCAGGGCGGCGGCGGTGGCCGTGACTATGCGCACGATCCTGCCTTCTCTGTGGGCGACTTGCTCGGGACAGCGCAACGGTCGCCGACATGGCGCTCTCCCGGCCATCCGGCTGTCCGGCTGATCGAAGGTGGGGCCAGCCCCCGCTACCGGCAGTGCCCGGGGGCGATCGCGTTCAGGGAGCAGCCATCGCGGACCTTGCCACGCTACTCATGGGCTCTCCAGTTCAACTGTCACCAGCTCCCCTCGGGGCTGCGCGGATAGCCGGCCTTGCGAAGGCCGTGCCTGGATATCAACGGCATTCCTGGCGGTCTTGGTCGGACCGCGCATTGCGCGGTCCGACGCTTCTCACGGGACGAACTTCACCTCTGGGAAGGCCGCGCGCGGTCCGTCGAGCAGATGTCCCCGGCGGTGTCGCAGGTGTAGGTCGAAGAACGCGAGCGGGTAGGCCTGCTGGATCCGGACCGCCCGGTCCGGATCGAGGGTGCCGATCATGTCCTGGATCTGCTGGTTGGTCATGCCGAGGACCTTGCCCGCTTGCGGGATCAGTGTCGCGTCGTCGCCGTACGTCTTGTGGACGGCCCCGTCGACCTGGACGTTCAGCCGCCAGCCGCGAAGGTGTGTCCAGAACTCGGCGACGTCCGGCATGGCGGGCCGGGTAAACGAAGCGGTCATCATCATGAACGGCCGGTCCAGGTCGGTGGTGATGGTCGGCTGCATCGGGCCGTCGATACCGAGCCCGGCGCCAACGCGCTGGTCGGCGAGCATAGTGAGCGCGGTGGCGGTGCCACCCTTCGACCAGCCGAACACGCCGATGCACCTCGGGTCGAGGGCGCCGAGCAGTCCCTGGGGCAGTGGCCTGCCGTCGACGTCGGGGTTGTGCCCGGCGGCAAGGCCCTCGACGACGTCGAGCACGAACCGGATGTCCGTGGCGAAGTCCCGGGGCCCCAGGAATGGCGGGACCTCTGCCGGAACGGTGAGTCGACCGTCGGGGAACTCGCTGAACGTGTCGTACGTGTGGTCGACGGTGACCACGGCGTAGCCGTGGCTGGCGAGTTCCTGGACCATGATGGTGTGGTCGCCGCGATGGCTGCCCGCGCCGTGCGAGTACACGAGGACGGGCAGGCGATGGCCCATTTGGTGCACGGGTGCACCGACGTGTGCGGCGGTGAGTGGGCCGAGGGCGGGATCGAGGGGGAAGCCGCCGTCCGCCAGCAATGCCCGCAGCGCACCCTGGGTCATCCAGGGAGCGCGCGGCAGGTCCTTCGTCTTGCAAGCGGGGTACCAGATGCTGGCCATCAACTCGCGGTGATGTCCCGGGCCGGCCACAGGATCCGGACGCGAGGTGTCGACGAGGTGGAGCGGCACCGTGCCCACCGGGTGCGGCCCGGTGGGGGCGGGCAGTGTGAGCTGTACCGGGCCGGTGGCGGTCGAAGCCGCCCATGCCTGGCGCGCTGCGCTGATCGGTACGGCGGCCCCGACGCTGGCGGCCAGCGCGGCTGTGAGCATGCGCCGGCGCGTCAGGTCCGTTCTCGGGCTGACCGGTGTGGTGGTCACATGTCCTCCCCGGGGTTCTTGGTCGGTGTCTCGATCTGCTGGATGAGTCGCTTGAGCTGGGTGACTTCGTCGCGCAGCGCGCGCTCGCCCGCCGGGGTGAGGGAGAGCCAGGTGCGGGCGCGCTTGCCTTCGTAGCCCTTCTCGATCTCGACCAGTCCGGCCTTCTCCAGGACGGTGAGATGCTGGCTGAGATTTCCGGCGGTGAGGCCGAGTGCCGTGCGCAGGAAGCCGAACTCGACCCGGCGTGCCTGGTGGGCCACGGTGAGGATGCCGAGACGGACGCGCTGGTGGACCACGTCGTTCAGGCCGTTGACGGGATGCTGATCGGGCTCGGAGGTCATGAGACGTCGCGCCGACGGGATCGCTCGGCCAGGCCGAAGCCGAGGGCGCCGAGCAGGAGGAGCAAGGCCTGGAGGCCAAGGCGGGGCGCGGCGGACCAGGGGGAGGTGACGGGGATGAACTGGAAGAGCTGGAAGCGGGTGAGGAACGGCACCAGAAAGAGGGCCAGGTATGCCAGGGTGAGCAGCAGCAGGGCACGGCTGCGCTCCACCCAGGACAGTACGAGCAGCGGCAGTCCGACGGCCGTGACGTTGCCGACGAGCATTCCGACGAACCCCGTCGCCTCGGAAGTGGGGTCGAGATGCAGGCCCCAGAAGTCGATTGGGTCGCCGGGCTGCGGGAGCCCGTGACGGGTGGCCCAGAACGTGGTGGCGGCCACCAGGCCAAGCAGGCCTACCCCAATGAGAATGTACGGCCGGACTGGGGTGCCGACACCTCGGTCGCGGGAGCGGCGGATGTAGAAGAACGCCGTCGCGACGTAGGCGAGGGCGAGCCCGAGGTCCCAGTAGTACGGCGAATTCTGCTTCACCCCCACGGTGCAGCCCATGCCTGCGGCGGGGGCGGTTGCCGGGCAGGGAACGGTCTCGACGTGGAAGGTGAAGCGGTTGACCAGGATGCCGCCCAGCGTGAGCGCGCCGAGCAGCAGGAGAGGAAACCAGGTGCCGCGCTGAGCGGCTCGGACCTTGCGAGTCAATTCACCGAGACCGGCGAGGACTTCGTGAGGCGTGCCTTGCGAGGGCATCGAAGCGTCTGTCACCCAGTCAGCTTTGCATCACAAACCAGTTATGGCAAGAAATCGGTGTCGGCGAACTCCGACGCCGCGAGATCGGCTTCTGCCGCTGCACGAGCGCCTGGACACCACCACCCCCGGCGGCCGGCTCGTCTTCCGCGTCTTCGCCGCCCTCGCCGAGTTCATCCGCGAGTTGATCGTCTCCGGCACCCGCGAGGGCCTGGACGCCGCACGCGCCCGCGGCCGCGTCGGCGGCCGACCCACCGTCGCCACCCCCGAGATCATCCGTGCCGCCCGCGACATGCTCCCCAATCCCGAGAACTCGATCACCTCGATCGCCAAGCTCTTCGGGTCAGCCCCGGCACCCTCTACATCCACATCCCCGACCTGCAGGAACTCCGCGCCTCCGGCCGCATTCCGGGGCAGCTCACCACCGGCTGACCGCTCCCGCTACTGGCCGTTCCGATCCTCCCCGGAGGCCGACTTGAACTGAACAAGATGTCCTCGACCGCCTGAGGGGCTGTGAGGACGGGCGGCGTGGGGGTGTGGCCGCCCGCCCTCGATGGGGATGACGGGGACGGCCACGTCTCCAGCGCCCTGGCCCTCGCCCTTGCCGTCGTCGAGTCCGCTGGAGTCCTGCCCGTGCCCGGCACGTCGGGGTGTGCCGGGCACGGAGTTGTACTACTGGCGCGGCGCGGTCTGCTGCGGAGCGCGGCGGCAGAACCGCGCGTGCACGACGACGGAGCCGCCGGCAGCGCTCGCGCCGTGGTTCTGGATTTCCCGGGGCTCCTCGCCGGGGCGGATCGGCTCAGTGCAGCGGGCGCAGATCATCGGCGTAGCTCCAGGGCGAGGGTGTGCAGGGCGCGGCGGGTCTCGCAGAGTGTGGCGTCGTCGGTGCACTGCTCGCACCGGCCCGGGTGGTCGTTGCGTGCGGCCAGGACGGCGCGGCGGGTGCAGGGCCGGCAGGCGCGCGGGAACCAGTGGCCACCGTCAGTCTCGCGCTCGCCGAGGTCGATGGCCGTGGCGGTGGACAGCGGCTCGCCTCCCCACACGCACTCGGCGCCGCGCGCCCGGGCGTCGGGCAGGACTTCCAGGGGCGGCAGGGGGATGAGCGGCAGGAGGCTGGCCGGGATGTCGACGAGTGCGCTGGTCTCGGTGGCTGTCACAGGTCACCTGCTTCCGAGTGGTAGCCGCCGGGCCCGAACGCGGCGCCGAGCAGCATGGGATCGGTGAGCCGGCCACCGTCGGCTGGCAGCGCCAGCCACCACCTGCCGCTCGTGGAGTGCACGAATGGCGGGCACATGAGCTCCCAGCCGACCGGGTGCACGGTGAGGCCGGCGACGTCGTCGAGTTCGTCACAGAGGCCGGGTGGCAGCAGCCACCAGGAAAGGCTGCGGTGGACGTCGGCGAGTACGGGGCCGTGGGGGTGGGACCCCAGCCGGCGCATCGCTGCGAGGCTGAGTGCCAGCGAGGCCTCGGCGACGCGCCAGTGCGTGCCGGTCGAAATCGCGGCCAGCTGCTGCGCGTCCCACGCGTGTTGTGCTGCCGTCGGGTCTGGGATGCAGGAGAGCAGCCAGTCCTGTGCCGCCGCCACGGAGGCGAGGGGGAGGTGAGTCGCCATGCCGTGACCGTATGCAGGGCGGTTGCGGGCCTGTGCGCCGATTGCGCGGCATCGCGCCTGCGGTCGCTGGGTTGAGGTGGGTTGCTCAACCGAGGTCGAGGGAGGCCCTTGCCTGGCCGATCAGTCGACGTGCCTGCTGCCCGCACACGGCAGCCTCTTCCAGCCGATCCCACACGCGCCCGTACAAGGCCACGTCCTCGGCGGACTCCAGCGTGAACTCGGTGTTGATGGTCTCGACGACCACCCGCTGCTCATCGAAGATCCAGAATCCGTGCTTCGGTGACAGCTTCAACCGCACCCCGAACGGCACGATGCCAAGCTCGATCTGCGGCAACCCGATCAGTCCTATGAGGCGGTCGAGTTGGCCGGCCATCACCTCGGACGGTCCGACGAGGGCGTGCAGCGCGCCCTCCCAGATCAGAACGCGAAAGGCCTTGTCACCCTCGTACAGAACCTCTTGGCGCCGCATGCGGGCGTTCACAGCCTCGTCGGTGTCGCGGGGCGACTGCATCAGCTCGGCGTTCAGGATGAGGAGATGCCGGGCGTATCCCGGGGTCTGGAAGAGGCCCGGGATGACGGTGGCCTCGTAGCCGCGGACGGTCGAGGTACGCCGGTACTCGGCAACGTACCGGTCTTGGACGGCCCGGTGCCCGGTGGCGAGCTGGCGGCGCCAGGAGCGCTGCTGAGATTCCAGGCCGCGCAGTCGACTGTGAAGGTCCGCCAGCTCGCCCGGGGCGTCCAGGGCGAGCGCCCAGGCTTCCAGGTCGGCGGCCGTGGCGGTCTGCTTGCCGTTCTCCAGCCGCGACACCTTCGAGCGCTGCCAGCCCAGCCGCTCCGCGAGATCCTTGCCCTGAAGGCCGGCCTCGGTGCGCAGCTCACGCAGCCGCACACCGAGGGCCTCGCGGCCGGTCTGGTAATCGGTGCTCACCGGGCAGACGGTACCTGGGCTTGGAACTGGCTGGTAGGGACGGCGAAGTGCCAGGCTGCGTCCCGTACCTGGCAGGCGTGGACGACGGTCGCAGGGTCCTCGTGGACCTCCACCCCGAGGGTCACGCCGTCTTCGTCGATGACGAACCGGACGACGGTGCGGGAGTCGAAGAGCCAGAAGTCGTATCCCGGCAGGCCGAGCCGTACCGCATCCGCGCGCCACAGGTTGCGGATGTCCTCGCCCGCGGCCTCGTTGCTCGGTGCGCGAGCGAGCAGGAACTGCTGTCCCTCGGTGGGTGGGTCGTCGACCAGGCGCACCCGCTCGAAGCGTTTCCCGGCGGCGGTCTGCTCGGCGATGTTCTGCCGCCAGGCGTCCGGCGGATCGTTTGCGAAGTCCTCGCCCGCTTTCCATCGCGCCCAGTTGGGGCTCACGCGGTCGGTGGCGTACCCGCGCTGGGTCTCCAGTCGCCAGGCGGTGTGCTCGAACTCGGTGAACAGATGGGTGATCTCGTCGAACGGGATCAGGTCGGGCACGCGGTCTACTCCTCGTCTCGGGGTGTGAAGCGGGTGAGCAGCTCGCGGGGCACGCGGACGAACGACTCGCTGTCCAGGACGTCGCGGAGCTGGGCGACGTCGGCGGGGTCGGTGACGGTGTACCCCTGCACGACGATGTCACCGGTTTCGAGGTCCTCGTACAGCGTGGGGCAGTTGCCGTTCTCGGAGGTGGTGCCGATGAACCTGAGCTGCATGGGTGCTCTCCGTTCTGGCCGTTGGAAGGCCCAGCATGCTGGCCGTTGCTGCTGTCTACCGGGTGATTGCAGGAGATTGCGTGAGGAGCTGTAGAGGTGCTCTGTTGCCTGCAATCCGGCGGGTAGCGAGCAAGCGCGGAAACGCCGGTCACAGTCAGGCAACACGCTCGGGGCCCTGCACCGAAGCGGCATGGGCAAGCGACAACCCCGGCTACAACGCCGATGCCACCCCCGCCAAGCGCCTGAAGCATGTACAGGTGGCCATCGGGCCCGCCTGCTGAACGGCTTCTGGGGGAGGGACGCAAAGAAGGGGCGGCCGAAGGCCCGTATTCGGGTCTCGAGCCACCGGGGCGTCATGGCGATGGGGATCACCTGCGGAATGATGCCGATGAGTGCCGGCCCAGGGAGCGCGGCGACCGTCAGACACCACCAGGATGCCGCCTTCGCAAGCCGAGTTCCATGCTCGCCGCCGCCGCGGCCCTCCCTGGTCAGGGAAGCTGCGATCGGGGAGTCTGGGAGCATGCTGCTGCCACCAACCCATGGGAAGACCGAGTTCGTCGAGGTCGTCCGCATCACCGACCCCGTCAGGCACATCGGCTCGGAGGACCTGGCCGGCGACACCGTCGCGATCTGGGAGGGGGATCAGGCCCGGCAGGCCCTGTCCCTTGTCGCCGACCTACCAGGAAGTGAGCCGTACCGCTGCTTCCTCCCGGGCTGGGGAATCCGAGCGCGCAGCTCGACCGATCGGCTCTTCGAGATCGCCTTCTGCTTCCGCTGCCACGGTGCCCGTATCTGGGGACCGGATCTTCCTGTCGAACAACGCGGCCAGACCTTCGACGCGAAGAGCCCCGCAGCACTTGAACTGCTGCACCGATTCCGCTCCTGTCTGCCGGACTGAAGTTACGGCAGCGGGCCTCGGCCTTTACTGCGTCGGGCTCGGGCTCGGGCTGGGCGGGGGGCTGGTAGTGGCGCCGCCCTTCGAGGGCTTTGGTGGCCGGGACGCCGCCTTGGTGGGGTGCGCCTTATGTGTCTTCCGGTGCCGGCCGCCGGCTCCGGGTGGGGTCGGCGCGGATCGTGGTGACGCCGACCGGGGCGGCTTCGAGGTCGCGGGGTGTGCAGAGGCGCTGCGGCTCGAGCTCGGGGCAGCCGCCGTATAGGAAGTGTCGAGTGTCCTGGAGACGGGCTGGGCATGAGATCCGGTTGCCGCAGCCGCGGGGTGGGACGCATCGACTGCGCTGGAGGGGGACTGAGCGCTGTGAGATCGGGTGGGCGGGAGGGCGCCGGGCCCGCTCTTGGCGGTCGCCGTACCGGAGGGCGCGTGCGAAGGGGTTTTGGCGGGCGTCACCGCTGCCCGGTCGTCGCCTCGGCTGGCGCCGGATGTGACGGCAAGAGTCGCGCCCAGGGCCACGGAGAGGGCCAGGACCGTGCCCGCCGCCAGGCGACGGCTGTGGCGAGTGCCGCCGGGGAGATCGCGCCGGGGGACTGCCGCCTCCTGCGAGCGTATGTGCTCCTTCGTTCCGTGGTGCGTGGCCGGCGGTGTCGGAAGGCGCGCCTCGGAGGGCGCCGCGGGCACCGCGGGCGGCAGGGGGTGTGGATCAGGTCCGGCGTGCCGGGAGGCGAGGACTTGCGCGCACTGCGCGGCGTCCGGGCGGGCCTCGGGGTCCTGGGCGGTCATGGCCCGCAACAGGTCCGCGAGTTCCGGGGGGAGCCAGGTGGGGACTTCGGGTGGGCGGTGCAGGCGGGCGACCGCCGCTTCCAACGCGGTGCCCTGGTACTCCAGTTCGCCTTTCAGGCACTCCAGCAGGACCAGGCCGAGCGCGTAGATGTCGACGGCCGGCCCGATCCGCCTGCCCTCGACCTGCTCCGGTGCCAGATAGGCGGCGGTGCCTATCAGCACGTCCGGTGCCGTATGGCGGGTGGCGTTGGCCAGGCGCGCGATGCCGAAATCAGCCAGGTGAGGGGCGCCCGCCGCGTCGAGGAGGATGTTCGACGGTTTGACGTCTCGGTGCACGACGCCGGCCCGGTGGACATAGGCCAGCACCCGCGCGAGGGCGGCGCCCACATCTGCCACACGCCGCTCAGGCAGCGCTCCACACGCCAGGAGACTGCGCAGGGTGGGGCCCTTGATCAGTTGCATGACCAGGTAGGTACGGTCGTCATGGCGGCCGGCGTCGTAGACGGTGACCAGTCCCGGGTGCTGCAGACGGGCCAGAAGGACGGCCTCCGCCGTGAGATGGTCCTCTATCTGCGGGTCCGGTCCGGGCCGGAACACCTTGACGGCCACGGGCCGCCGAAGGCGCGTGTCGACGCCCTCGTACACGTCGGCCATGCCGCCCGATCCGATTCTCGCGCCCAACCGGTAGCGGCCGGAGAGCACTTCGGCGGGCTGCACATCCGCTGCAACCGGCGTGGGTGGCGGCGGGGCTGCTGACTGGCGGGCCTTCATCTGGTTCTCCGTTGCTGTCGCCGCGTACCGGACTCGGCCATGGACCATGGGCCATGCTGCGAGGCGGGTACCCCCAGCCCGTGTCAGCTATCCGACCCAAGTCGGCGCGGCGTCGAGACGGCCCCACTTCTCCCGTGGCCGGCGCGTTGCGGCAGGCAGGTCTGGCAAGCCGTCGGCCCGGCAACTCCCGTCGTCGCCGACCTCGGCCGTGAGCCCTTGTGTCGTCGCCGACGAGCCGACTCGACCTCCTCTTGGGCCTCGGCCAGTGAGGTCCAGGTCCACGGCACCCTTGCCCGCGCACACCACGGTCACCTTGTAGGTACCGCCTTCGGCCAGGAGGGCGTCGACTCGGTCGCCGGGTCCCGGCCCGAGGTGCAGGCCGTCAGCAGGAGGACCGGAGCCGGCACGCAGCCCAGGATCCAGCCCGGCCGGGACCTCATGAAGAGGCTGCCGAATGCTTCCGGTCCCGCGACACCCCGGCCGAAAGCCTCACTTGGCGAGGGCGCCCATGGGGTCCCAGGCGGGGAGGACGATCGGGGGCTGGTCGAGGGCGGCGGACAGGTCCGGTGGGAGTGCGGAGCGGCGGACCGCGATCTCGAAGACGTGCTCGCCGAACCACGAGTCGTTCATGGTCCAGAACCCCTTGTCCGCCCTCTCCTCGCCCCAGCTGTTCTCCACCCGCCAGCGGCGCGGGCTGCCGTCCACCACGTCGACGCCGGTGAACAGCATCGCGTGCGTCATCTGCGTGTCGTGGTGCAGCAGCCGGTCGGCCTTGTCCATCGTGAACGGGGTGTCGTAGACGCCCGCGTAGTCGAAGAGCCCGGCGTCCCAGACGCCCGCGTCCGCCCGCATCATCTTGGCCACGTCGCAGCCGAACCACACCGGCTCGCCGCCGACGATCGCGTCCATGGCCAGCCGCTTCAGCTGTTCCATCGGCGTGTTGAGGTAGACCACCGGCGGGGCGTCCACCACATTGCCCAGATACTCGACGGTGAAGGTGCGCCCGACCGGGCTCGACTCGCGCGGGTCGTGCACCAGGCACACGTACTCGTCCAGCGGGAGCTGCACGTACGACGCGGCGAACTGCGCCGGAGTGAGCCAGCCGTCACGGTGGAAGTTCTTGTCCTTGTCCTCCCACTGCCACAGGAACCGCTGCGGTGGCGTGCCGAGATGGATGCTGAGCACCCGGTGGACGGCGGCCAGCACCTCCCGTTTGTGCTCGCGCTGCGCTTCGGCCCCTTCGCCGGCCCGCGCGCGCAGGTCGCGGGCACCCTGGCGGAGCACGGTCTGCAGGGCGCGGTTCATCGCCCGGGTCGAGGAGGAGCTGTCGGTCTCCGGCATGGCCGACTTGGGCACCAGGCCGTGCTTGGCGACGAGCGCCACGAACATGTTCCACTGGCCGCCGTCCCCGATCGGGTCCGTCAGCAGGTGCGCCACCGTACGGTCGTCCACGTCGCGGTCCGACGTCTCGACGACGGCCTCCAGGAAGTGGTTGGCGCGCTCGAGCTTGTCCCACCAGAGCAGATAGTTCTGGGAGAACTCGAAGTCCTTCACGCCCAGCTTCCGCGCGGCGCCGACCCGGAGCAGGTTGAGGCCGGCGAACATCCAGCACCGGCCGCTCTGCTTCTGGTTGGTGGCCTTCCAGTCGTCCAGGTGGTGGGAGACCGAGTGGTCGATACCGGTGAGGATCCGCCGGTCCAGGGCCACGTCGTCCACGGGTGTCTGGGTGACGGCGTTCTGCATCAGCCGGTTCACCCCCCGGGCGGCGAACTCCTTCTCGAAGAGGTCGAGTTGGTCCGCGGTCAGGCCGCGGTCCATGGGCTGGGGGGAGTCTTCGTTTCCGGAGGTCACAGCAGCCCGTCTCCACTCTTCTCAGGGGTTCTCGACAGCAGCGCGCCCCTCACCGTCGCATGGCCGTTCGGCTCCGTCAACGGAGTTCCCAGGGACGACGTGGGGCCCGGCGTACGACGGGGAAGGGCCGGTGTGAAGCGGGTTCACACCGGCCCTTCGATGCGCTGCCGTGCCGTCAGCCGACCAGCGGTCGTACCGTCAGCCGCACTGGCAGGGGTTGCCCGACTGGCATCCGCAGCCGCAACCCGAGCCGCAGCCGCACGCGCCGAACAGCGGCAGGCTCCTGATCTGCGCGGGCTGCTCGGTCTCGTGCTCCTGCGTGGGGTCGGGCGTGGTGCCGGGGGATTCGGCCATGGGTCCCTCCTAGACGCTGGGGCAGGGCTGCCCTCGTCCATTTCATGCCCAGTCCGCCAGGCGCATCAACGGCGCACGGAGGCGACCACGCCCTCGGGACCCCGAGCCCCCCCCGGCGCCCATCGGCCCGGAGGGGTTACGACTCCTGCCCGCCCGGAAGGGCTACGCCCTCTGTCGGCCCGGAAGGGTCACGCCCCTGTCGGCCCGGAAGGGTCACGCCTCCTCCACCCCGCCGCGCGGCGGGATGCCGTCCTGCTGGAGATGGTCCGCGTGCTCACCCGTGACCAGGTAGACGACGCGCTTGGCGACGGCCACGGCGTGGTCGGCGTACCGCTCGTAGTAGCGGCCGAGCAGGGTGACGTCGACGGCGGTCTCGATGCCGTGCTTCCAGCGGTCGTCGATCAGGTGCTGGAAGAGGGTGCGGTGCAGCAGGTCCATCTCGTCGTCGTCCTGCTCCAGCTGGAGCGCGAGGTCGACGTCCTTGGTGATGATCACCTCGGCGGCCTTGGCCATCAGCCGCTGGGCGAGCTGGCCCATCTCCAGGATCGTGGCGTGCAGGTCCTGCGGGACGGCGCGCGCCGGGAAGCGCAGCCGGGCCAGCTTCGCCACGTGCTGGGCGAGGTCCCCGGACCGCTCCAGGTCGGCGGACATGCGCAGCGACGTGACGACGATACGGAGGTCCGTCGCCACCGGCTGCTGACGGGCGAGCAGGGCTATGGCCCGGGCCTCCAGGTCGTGCTGGAGTTCGTCGACCTTCTTGTCCGCCTCGATCACGCTCTCGGCCAGTTTCAGGTCGGCGTCGAGGATGGCGGTCGTGGCGCGCCCGATCGCCGATCCGACCAGCCGGGCCATCTCCACCAGTCCGTCGCCGATCGAGTCCAGTTCCTCGTGGTACGCGTCCCGCATCAGGATTCCCTCTCGTACGTGATCTTGGGGGGGAAGGGGGTCGTGACACCTCGCGCCCGCCTCCGTGGCCGAAAGTGGCTGAAAGCCGCAGGGCGCGAACCCCGCTTTCCCCACGCTCCCACGGTCTGCCCCGTACGCGTCCGTTTCTGCCACCCCAAATGAACCACTACTGGCTCCAAGGTGAACTCTGGGCGACGAGTGTTCGAGGTCGCACCCGGACGGCTGTAGCCAGGTCACACCCCATGCCTAACCTTGAGGCATGGACGTGAACGCGGCGGTTGCCGCAGCGGCAGCGATCGCCGGGGTGCTTACCGGTGTCATCGCCATGCTGGCGTTCCGCTGGAGCGAACGCGACCAGAAGCGACCCACCAGGACTTCCTTGCACACCGATCCCGTACTCCCGCCCGGCGTGGACACCGTGTTGTCCGTGCTCCGCTCCTCGGCCGTCGTCCTCGACGAGGCCGACGCCGTCGTCAAGGCCAGCTCGGCCGCCTACGCCCTCGGACTGGTCCGCGGCGGCAAGCTCGCCGTCGAGCCCATGCTCCAGATGGCCCGGGACACCCGACGCGACGGCGAGATACGCCAGGTCGAGCTCGACCTGCCCCGGCGCGGCACCGGACGCGGCGAGGCGCTCGCCGTCTCGGCGCGCGTGGCCCCGCTCGGCTCCCGCCTGGTCCTGCTGCTGGTCGAGGACCTGACCGAGGCCCGGCGCATCGAGGCCGTACGACGCGACTTCGTGGCCAATGTGAGTCACGAGCTGAAGACGCCCGTCGGCGCGCTCTCCCTGCTCTCCGAGGCCGTCATGGACGCCTCGGACGATCCCGAGGCGGTGCAGCGCTTCGCGGGCCGTATGCAGATCGAGGCGACCCGGCTGACCAACCTGGTCCAGGAGCTGATCGACCTCTCCCGGGTGCAGAACGACGATCCCCTCGAGGACGCCGAGCCCGTCCGGGTGGACGAGCTGGTCGCCGAGGCCATGGACCGTTGCCGCCACCAGGCGGGCACCAAGCAGATCACGATGGCGGCCGGCGGCACGGACGATCTGCGTGTCGTTGGCAACCGAGGCCAGCTGGCCGCGGCCCTCGGCAACCTCGTCGAGAACGCCGTGAACTACTCTCCGGCCCGCACCCGCGTCGGCATCGCCGCCCGCCGGATCTCCGCGCCCGGCGGCGCCCTGATCGAGCTGGCCGTCACGGACCAGGGCATCGGTATCTCGGAGAAGGACAAGGAGCGCGTCTTCGAGCGCTTCTACCGCGTCGACCCGGCCCGCTCCCGGGCCACCGGCGGCACCGGCCTGGGTCTCGCGATCGTCAAACACGTGGCCGCTTCGCACGGCGGGGAGGTCACGGTCTGGAGCGCCGAAGGCCAAGGTTCCACCTTCACCCTTCGGCTGCCGGAGGCGGGCGCGGCCCGCGACCGCGCGCAGCAGCACCCCGACCTCGACGACGAGGCCGGCATCACAGAGTCATCCCCGTACGAACCGCTTCCCGCCCCGGAGGTCCTTCCGTGACCCGAGTGCTCGTCGTCGAGGACGAGGAGTCCTTCTCCGACGCCCTGTCGTACATGCTCCGCAAGGAGGGCTTCGAGGTGGCCGTCGCGGCCACCGGCCCCGACGGACTCGACGAGTTCGAGCGCAACGGCGCCGACCTCGTCCTCCTCGACCTGATGCTGCCGGGGCTGCCCGGCACCGAGGTGTGCCGCCAGCTGCGCGGCCGCTCCAACGTCCCGGTGATCATGGTGACCGCCAAGGACAGCGAGATCGACAAGGTGGTCGGTCTCGAAATAGGAGCCGACGACTACGTCACCAAGCCCTTCTCCTCCCGCGAACTGGTCGCCCGCATCCGCGCGGTGCTGCGCCGCCGCGGGGAGCCGGAGGAGGTCACCCCGGCCGCGCTGGAGGCGGGCCCGGTCCGCATGGACGTCGACCGGCACGTGGTGACGGTCGCCGGCTCGAAGATCGACCTGCCCCTGAAGGAGTTCGACCTGCTGGAGATGCTCCTGCGCAACGCGGGCCGCGTCCTGACCCGGATGCAGCTCATCGACCGGGTCTGGGGCGCCGACTACGTGGGCGACACCAAGACGCTGGACGTGCACGTCAAGCGGCTGCGCGCCAAGATCGAGCCGGACCCGGGCGCACCCCGGTACCTGGTCACCGTCCGGGGGCTGGGCTACAAGTTCGAGCCGTAGGCCGCGCCCGCCGGTCCCTCCGGTCGGCTCCGCGACATGACGGAGGGCGGCACCCCGGTGGGGGTGCCGCCCTCCGTCGTGTACGGCTACGGCTCGCAGGCCCGCTCAGTGACCGGCGGCCGACTGCGAGGCCGAGTCGCTCGGGGTGGCGCCCGTCCCCGGGGAGCCGGTCGCGCCGGCCGCCGGGGTCGTCTTGCCGTCCTTGCCCGGCTTGCCGCTTGCGGAGGCGCCCGGGGCACCGGCGGACGACGAGGCGGACGACGACGGCGAAGCGGACGCGGACGCCGACGGGATCTCGCTCGGGCCCCACTCGGCGAAGTAGTTGGTGGCCGGGACCACGAAGGCGAGCACGTTCACCGCACCGGTCTTGCTGAAGGTGAAGGTGACCTTCTGGACGTTGCCGTCCTGGACGGCCTCGCGGCCACCGGGCACCATGGCGGAGGCGTTGCCCTTGCCGCCGATGACCAGGGAGCCGTGGGCCGGGACGGTCAGCTTCTGCCCCTTGGCCGGCTTCAGCTGGACGGACGTGCCGTTGCCGACGGTGATCGACTGGAGGGTCTGATCCTGGCCGGCCGAGTTGAACACGGTCGCGGAGACCGCCGCGGGGCCCGTCGACTTCGGGTCCGGCTGGGTGATGACCAGGGCGTTCTGGATCTTGATGTCCCCGACGCTGGTCGCCGCGTTGTCCGGCTGGATCTCCAGGGTCTGGGCGTTGTTGCCGGCGCCACATGCGGCGAGCGAGGCGATCGAGAAGACGATGGCGGACGCGGCGAGGGCGCCGCGTCGAAGGCTGCTGCTCACGGCGGCGGCAACTCCTTGAACGCACGGGCGGCTCTCTTATTGAAGCCACCCTAAGGGTCTGTCAGCGGGCTTAGGTTACCGAGCCGTTCCCGCGTGACCGCACCCGACCCTCCCCCAACCGCTCCCCATCCCTCCGGATCCCTCCGGCTGGGGGTACCGCACGCGGCACAGGTGACTCGGCGGTCACATTGCGGGGCCGTTCACCGGACATTCGCAAAACATGCCGCCGGTGTCTTCCGGCGCCCCCGCCGAGACCGCCGTGACGGCGCCGGCGAAATTCCTCCGCGGGAATGCGCGACCGCCCTCGAAATTGATCACCGGCCACCCCGCCGGCGATCGTTGATCAATTTCGGATTCGTCTCACAACCACCTCCGGTCACCGAACGGAGTAGCGGAAGTCGCACGCTTGGAACCGGACAAATCGGGACGTTCATCCACTTGGCGTCCGCCCGTGAGGTGTGTAGCGTACGTGTTTCGCTCTGCCCGGAGAGCCCCTCCGACCTGCGAATACCCGGTTCCGCGGGCCCCTCGCAGCACGTCCCGGTTGCTGTTGTCAAGCCCCGAGATATGCCCTGACCTGCGAAAACGCCATTCAGATGACGCCGTATCCGTGTTACTCTGGATAGCCACGGAAGGGGTACCTGTCACATGACGTTCAAGGTTGGCGACACCGTGGTCTATCCCCATCACGGGGCCGCGCTGATCGAGGCCATCGAAACTCGCCAGATCAAAGGCGTGGACAAGACCTACTTGGTGCTGAAGGTCGCCCAGGGCGACCTGACGGTACGTGTGCCCGCGGACAATGCGGAGTTCGTCGGCGTGCGTGATGTGGTCGGTCAGGACGGGCTGGACCGGGTCTTCGAGGTGCTGCGCGCGCCGTATGCCGAGGAGCCCACGAACTGGTCCCGTCGCTACAAGGCAAACCTGGAGAAGCTCGCCTCCGGCGATGTCATCAAGGTCGCGGAAGTCGTGCGTGACCTGTGGCGTCGTGAGCGCGAGCGTGGACTCTCCGCCGGTGAGAAGCGCATGCTCGCCAAGGCTCGCCAGATCCTGGTGAGCGAGCTGGCTCTCGCGGAGAACACGAACGAGGACAAGGCCGAGGCCCTGCTCGACGAGGTGCTCGCCTCCTGACGCCCGGCTGCGGCGAACCCTCGCCGGCAGCACGCTCAGCGCAGTGAAATGCCGTGGTGCCCGATGACACTCACCTGTCGCCGGGCGCTGCGGCATGTTCGTCTCCGGTGAGAACCGGTGGAGGAACCGGTGCCGCTCCGGGTGAAGCACGCCGTACGCCCACGGGCGGAGCCTGCCGCACACCTCGGGGAACATCCCCCGATACTGAGTGTGCCGGGCCCGGGCGGACGGCTCGACCAGGGTCACGGAAAGGGTCCGGTCAAGGCCTCGCGCCCGGCACTCCTCAGGCCATACCCACGTAGGTCGAGCACACAAACCTGACAGGAACCGATGTCTGACGAATCGCGCCCTTCACCCGCGCAGACCCCCGTCGCCGCCGTGATTCCCGCCGCCGGCCGCGGCGTACGCCTCGGCCCGGGCGCCCCCAAGGCGCTGCGCGCGCTGAACGGCACGCCCATGCTCATCCACGCGGTCCGCGCGCTCGCCGCCTCCCGGCATGTCTCCCTGGTGATCGTCGTGGCCCCGCCGGACGGCGCCCCCGAGGTCAAGTCCCTGCTCGACGCGCACGCGCTTCCCGGGAACACCGACTTCGCGGTCGTGCCCGGCGGGGACTCCCGCCAGGAGTCGGTCCGGCTCGGCCTGGAGGCACTGCCCCCCGAGTACGGCGCGGTCCTCGTCCATGACGCGGCCCGCCCGCTCGTCCCCGTCGACACGGTCGACACGGTGATCGAGGCCGTACGCGCCGGGGCGGTCGCCGTCGTCCCCGCCCTGCCGCTCGCGGACACCGTCAAGGAGGTCGAGCCGGCCACCGTCGCCGGCGACCCCGAGCCGGTTCTCGCCACGCCCGAGCGGGCCCGGCTGCGCGCGGTGCAGACACCCCAGGGCTTCGACCGCGCGACCCTGGTCCGCGCCCACGAGACCGTCACCGACGACGTGACCGACGACGCCGGCATGGTGGAGCGGCTGGGGCTGACGGTCGTGGCCGTCCCCGGCCACGAGGAGGCCTTCAAGGTCACCCGCCCCCTCGACCTGGTCCTCGCCGAGGCGGTCCTGGCCCGCAGGAGGCTCAACGATGGCTTCTGAGTCCCCGGTGCTGCCCCAGGTCGGCATCGGCACCGACATCCACGCCTTCGAGGAGGGCCGCGAGCTGTGGTGCGCCGGCCTGAGGTGGGAGGGGGAGGGAACGGGGCTGGCCGGTCACTCCGACGCGGACGTCGTCGCGCACGCCGCCTGCAACGCCCTGTTCTCCGCCGCCGGGCTCGGTGACCTCGGGCAGCACTTCGGCACCGGCCGCCCCGAGTGGTCCGGCGCCTCCGGGACCACCCTGCTCGCCGAGGCCGCGCGGATCGTTCGCGCGGCGGGCTTCGCCATCGGCAACGTCGCCGTCCAGGTGGTCGGCCCCCGCCCGAAGATCGGCAAGCGCCGGGACGAGGCGCAGAAGATCCTGTCCGAGGCCGCGGGGGCCCCGGTGTCCGTCTCCGGCGCGACCACCGACGGCCTCGGCTTCCCCGGCCGCGACGAGGGTCTGATGGCGGTGGCGACCGCACTGGTGGTGCGGGTGAGCTGAGAGCGTGCGAGGGTACCCGCAGAGTGACCGCTGACCTTAAGGCCTCGGAGGTACCCCATGCCCGCCGCCCTTTCCGACCGGCTCAAGGCCCTGCTCGACGACAAGGTGTTCATCGTCGTCAGCACCATCCAGCCCGACGGGAGCCCGCAGTCGTCCCCGGTCTGGGTCAAGCGCGACGGTGACGACCTCCTCTTCTCCACGACCGCCGACCGCCGCAAGAAGAAGAACCTGGACCGCGACCCCCGGGTGACGGTCGTCGTCATGAACCCCGAGCAGCCCTACGAGTACGCCGAGATCCGCGGCGTTGCCGAGATGACCACGGAGGGCGGCCGGCAACTCATCGACGAGCTGAGCCAGAAGTACACCGGCCAGAAGTACGCGGACTTCAACCCCGCCTCCGCCCAGGACGCCGAGCGGGTGGTCGTCCGGGTCTCGCCGCACAAGGTCGTCGGGACGCTCGGCTGACGACGGGCCCCCGCGTCACGATCGGGGAGGCAATGCGGGGAAGGGTCGCAAGGCACTGCCCGCCGCCCACTACCCTGGAGTGGTGACTATTCGCCTGTACGACACCAACGCCCGGCAGATTCGCGACTTCACCCCGCTCAAGCCGGGCTGTGTCTCGATCTACCTCTGTGGTGCCACTGTGCAGGCGGCACCCCACATCGGGCATGTCCGCTCGTACCTCAACTTCGACATCATGCGCCGCTGGTTCGAATACCGCGGCCACGAGGTCACGTTCATCCGCAACGTCACCGACATCGACGACAAGATCATCGCCAAGTCCCACGAGCAGGGCCGGCCCTGGTGGTCGATCGGTTACGCCAACGAGCGCGCCTTCAACGACGGCTACGCCGCCCTCGGCTGCCTCCCGCCGACCTACGAGCCCCGCGCGACCGGCCACATCACCGAGATGATCGAGATGATGCAGGTCCTCATCGAGCGCGGGCACGCCTACGCCGCCGACGGCAACGTCTACTTCGACGTGCGGTCCTTCCCGCGCTACCTGGAGCTGTCCCGGCAGGAGCTGGACAACCTGCTCCAGCCGTCCGGCGAGGGCGAGACCGGCAAGCGGGACCCGCGCGACTTCGCCCTGTGGAAGTCCGCCAAGCCGGGCGAGCCGACCTGGCCCACCCCCTGGGGCCCGGGCCGGCCCGGCTGGCACCTGGAGTGCTCCGCCATGGCCCACAAGTACCTGGGCAGCGCCTTCGACATCCACGGCGGCGGCCTCGACCTGATCTTCCCGCACCACGAGAACGAGATCGCCCAGGCCAAGGCCTACGGCGACGACTTCGCCCAGTACTGGGTGCACAACGCCTGGGTGACCATGGCCGGCGACAAGATGTCCAAGTCGCTCGGCAACAGCGTGCTGGTCGCCGATATGGTCAAGCAGTGGCGCCCGATCGTGCTGCGCTACTACCTGGGCACCCCGCACTACCGCTCGATGATCGAGTACAGCGAGGAGTCGCTGCGCGAGGCCGAGTCCGCGTTCGCGCGGATCGAGGGCTTCGTGCAGCGCGTGGTGGAGAAGGCCGGGGGCGTCGTCGAGCCCGCCGCCGAGGTCCCGCCCGCCTTCGCCGAGGCCATGGACGACGACATGGGCGTCCCGCAGGCCCTCGCCGTCGTGCACACCACCGTCCGGCAGGGCAACAGCGCGCTGGCCGCCGACGACAAGGAGGCCGCCGTGGCCCGGCTCGCCGAGGTGCGGGCCATGCTCGGCGTCCTCGGCCTGGACCCGCTCGACCCGCACTGGGCCGGCGAGACCGAACGCGGCGCGGACCTGCACGGCGTGGTCGACAGCCTCGTACGGCTCGTCCTGGACCAGCGCGAGTCCGCCCGCACCCGCAAGGACTGGGCCACCGCCGACGCCATCCGCGACCAGCTGAGCCAGTCCGGCCTCGCCATCGAGGACAGTCCCCAGGGCCCCCGTTGGAGCCTCGGCCCGCGCTGAGCCGTCCGATGATCCGATGATCGATTGTGCCGCCCGGCCCTCCGGGCGGCACACTGCATAGACGTACGCATCCGCACGCACCACAGAGACAGGTAGGTCATGGCCGCGAACAACCGTCGCATGTCCGGCAAGAAGGGCGCGCAGGTCGGCAGTGGCGGCCAGCGGCGCAAGGGTCTGGAGGGCAAGGGACCGACCCCGCCCGCCGAGATGCGCAAGGGCCACAAGAAGAACCGCGTCGCCAACGCCAAGGCGAAGCAAGCCGTGCGCCGCCCCACGCCCCGTGGCCGCGGCGGCAAGTCCACCTCCGAGCTGGTCGTGGGCCGCAACCCGGTCGTCGAGGCACTGCGCGAGGGCGTCCCCGCCTCGACCCTCTACGTCCAGCAGTTCATCGACAACGACGAGCGCGTCCGCGAGGCCCTCCAGCTCGTCGCCGAGCGCGGCGGCATGAACCTCATGGAGGCCCCGCGCCCCGAGCTGGACCGCATGACCAACGGCCTCAACCACCAGGGCCTGGTCCTCCAGGTCCCGCCGTACGAGTACGCGCACCCCGAGGACCTCGCCGCGGCCGCCTACGACGAGGGCGCCGACCCGCTGATCGTCGCCCTGGACGGCGTCACCGACCCGCGCAACCTCGGCGCCGTCGTCCGCTCGGTCTCCGCCTTCGGCGGCCACGGCGTGGTCGTCCCCGAGCGCCGCTCGGCCGGCATGACCGCCGGCGCCTGGAAGTCCTCCGCCGGCACGGCCGCCCGTACCCCGGTCGCCCGCGCCACCAACCTGACCCGGACCCTGGAGGCCTACCAGAAGGCCGGCATCACGGTCGTGGGCCTGGCGGCGGACGGGGAGGCCGAGGTCGGCGACCTCGCGGCCCTCGACGGCCCGGTCGTCATCGTCGTCGGCAGCGAGGGCAAGGGCCTGTCCCGCCTCGTCGGCGAGACCTGCGACCACCGCGTCCGGATCCCGATGCCGGGCGGCGCCGAGTCGCTCAACGCCGGTGTGGCGGCGGGCATCGTGCTGTACGAGGCGGCGCGCCGCCGGGCCTGAACGCCCGTCCGGTGCCTCACCCGTGCGGGGTGAATCCGGCGTCCCCGCGGCGTCGAGGACGGCTTTGACGCGGTCCGGACACTTCCGGGCGGTCAAAGCAGTGTCCTAACTCCATGTCACTCGGTTAGATGAGTGTGGACACCAGAACACCCCGCACACCCACGGGGGACCGCTCGTCGGGTTTCGACGACGCTCCCGCGCTGAGCATGGTGAAGGTGCCGAGCGATCCGGCGCAGGTCATCGTCAATCACGCCAGCTTCCGCGTGCAGCTGGGCGCGTCGGCGAAGCGCAGCCCGCGGATCGCCCGGCACCTGAGCGCCACCCCGGACACCTCCCGGATGCCGGCCGCGGCCGGCCGGCCCGGTGCCGCGGCCGGGCGCCGCCGGCCCGTCGTGTGGAGCGGGAAGTCCGCCCCCGACGACACCGGCGCCCACCGGCTCCTCCAGGCCGTGCGGGGCAGCAGCGTCCGCCACGCCGAAGAGCCCGAGGCCGGCGCCACCCAGGTCATCCCGCGCGTCGTGACCGGCTACGCGGACGCCTACGACGCACTCGACCAGACCGTCGAGACGCCCCTCGTCGGCCACCAGCGCACCTCCCCCGACGCCGACGGCACCCGCCTGCTGCCGCACATGCGCACGGTCGACGGCGCCTACGACGAACCGCCCTACCCCGGCGAGGAGTTCGAGCCGTACGGCGACTACGCCGACCCCTCCGACACCGTCACCCCGCGCTCCGGCAGACGCCACGGCGACGACCCGGCCCGGCACGCCTACTACCCGGGCCGCCGGCTGAACCTCGGCGTCGTCCTGCTCCCGCTGCGCATCTTCCTCGGCTTCATCTCCATCTACGCCGGCATGGGCAAGCTGTGCGACCCCGTCTACTTCGACGGCGGCAAGCGCGGCTCGATGGTCAAGTGGCTCAACACCCTGCACCCGTGGGACGTCGCCGAGCCGCTGCGCCAGTTCGCCCTGCACCACCCGGTCGGCTCCGGTCTCGTCATCGCCTTCCTCCAGGTGGTCGTCGGCGTCCTGACCGTCCTCGGCTGCTGGCAGCGTGTGGCCGCGGTGGGCGGTGTCCTGCTCTCGGCCGCCCTCATCGTCACCGTCAGCTGGAAGACGGTCCCGGCCTACGACGCGCCCGACATCATCTACCTCGCCGCGTGGTCCCCGCTGATCATCGCGGGCGCCCCCGTCTACTCCGTGGACGGCCGCCTCGCGGGCAGCGCCTGGCGGCGCCTCGGCCCCCGCTCCGACATCTGGGAGCTGCGCCGCTTCGTCCTGCGCCGCGGCGCGCTCATCACGTCCGTCACGATCGGCCTCACCCTGCTGGTCGGCTCCCTGCTGGGCAGCGCGGTCCGCGACTCCAGCCGGGTGGTCGTCCCCGGCCCCGGTGAGGCCCCGCGCAACAACCTCCCCGGCTCCCCGCTCCCGCAGGAACCCGGCAGGCGGCACAAGAGCCCGAGTGCCCCCGCCTCGCCCTCGGGCGGAGCCACCGCGGGCGCCAGCCCCTCCGGCGCGGCGACCACCCCGGGCGCCACCCGGTCCGCCGGCGGTACGACCACCACCCCGAGCCAGACCCGGGGCACCACGGGCCAGATCCCGCCCCGCCCGTCCTCCCCGACAGGCGGCGCCCCCAGCACCACGGCGGGACCGACCAGCGTGGGCGGCACCGGCACGGGCGGCTCGACCACGGGCGGTGGCGGCGGCACGTCCTCGGGCGGCGGCGGCAGCAGTACCTCCACCGGCCAGCCGGGCCTGGTGGGCGGCCTGCTGGGCTGACCCCGGAACCCCACACGCTGGAGGGCCCCGTACCGGTCGAGGTACGGGGCCCTCACAGGTGGGGGCGGGTCGTCAGCGGCTCAGCGCCGACAGCTCCTTCGCCGCTTCCGTCAGATCCTTGGCCGTGTCGATGGCCCGCCAGTACGCCCCCTGGGGCAAGGGGAACCCGGCGAGCTTCTTCTCCCGGGCCAGCCGGGGGAACGTCGTCCGCTCGTGGTCGCCGCGCTCGGGCAGCAGCGAGGCGAACTCCGGGGAGAACACGTACACACCCGCGTTGATCTCGAACGTCGACGGCGGGGCCTCGATGAAGTCGGTGATGTGCCCGAACCCGTCGGTCTTCACCGCACCCCAGGGGATGCGCGGCCGGGCCAGCGCCAGGGTGGCGACGGAGTCCCGCTCGGTGTGGAAGTCGGCCATGTCCCGCAGCGAGAAGCGGGTCCAGATGTCGCCGTTGGTGGCGTACCAGGGCCGGTCGGGGTGCGGCAGGCGCGCGGCGGCGTACTTGAGGCCGCCGCCGCGGCCCAGAGGCTCGCTCTCCACGACGGTGGTGACGGAGACGGGCAGGTCGGCCGAGTCGAGCCATGTCTGGAGGACCTCGGCGAGGTGGCCGCACGAGACCACCACGTCCGTCACACCCTCCTCGGCGAGCCAGGCCAGCTGGTGGCCGATGATCGGAGTGCCCGTGCCGGGGATCTCGACCATCGGCTTGGGCCGGTCGTCGGTGTAGGGGCGCAGTCGGGAGCCCTGGCCACCGGCCAGGACCACGGCTTGAGTGGGGCGCGACGCGGCGTTCGGATGGGTCATGACCGCACTGTACGTGGCGCCCCGCCGCCCGCCGGCGGTGGAGCCCGGGCTCAGCTGTGCGCCGTCAGCACACCCGAGGCGAAGGCCGTGTCGCACACCGGGCGGGCGTACGACTGGGCGCGCGAGGCGCCGTAGATGCGCACCGCGGCCTGGCCCAGGGCGCGGGCGATGGAGGAGCAGTGCCGGGCCAGCGAGGGGTGCCCGTTGACGGCCTGCTGGAGGTGGGTGAGGACGACCCCCGGGTCCTTGGCCTGGAGCTCGGACATCAGCTGCTCGCGGAGCACGTCCTGCGGGGCGTGGGAGACCGCCTTGGCCGGAGTCACCGCCTGGGAGACGTCCGAGGCGGCCAGTACCGAGCCGGATGGGCTGCCCGTCCAGTTGACCCGGGTGACCGCGAGGGTCCCGGAGAGCACCATGAAGACGGGCAGGACGAGGGCGAGGGTGCGGCCGATCCGGCGGGCAGGGCCGCCCCGGTGGCCGCGTCGCGTCTGAGGGATGGTGGAGTGCTTCACGCGTGTGAGGGTAGCGCGGGGTAATGATTTGGCGACATTTAGTCACCCCTTTGGGGGATGAAGTCGCGCCTCTTTCTGGGTAAAGGGTTGACGCGGGGCGCCCGGAATGATCGCTCTGCCGGGGTATCTCACCCTGACGGAAGGGGCCCCGCGGATGATCCGCGGGGCCCCTTGAGTCACTGCCGGACTCAGTCGGTGAGGCGCTCGCCCGTGGACGTCGAGAACACGTGGGTCTCGCCCGGCCGCGGCACGACGTGCAGCGTGGAACCCTTCTCCGGTACCTGGCGGCCGTTCACCCGGACGACCAGGTCCTTGACCTCGCCACCGACCTCGGCGGAGCCGTAGACGTAGCCGTCGGCACCCAGCTCCTCGACGACGTTCACCGAGACGGCGAGGCCGGCCGGGGCGTCGGCGGTGTCCTTGGACAGGGAGGCGGCGACGGCGCCGCCCAGCTCGACGATGTCGAAGTGCTCGGGGCGGACACCGACGGTCACCGTGCGGTCGCCCCGGTCCGCGGCGGCCGTCAGGGCCTCCCGGTTCACCGGCACCACGCTGTTGCCGAACTTCACGCCGCCGTCCGCGATCGGCACCTCGACCAGGTTCATGGCGGGGGAGCCGATGAAGCCGGCGACGAAGAGGTTCGCGGGCTTGTCGTACATGTTCCGCGGCGAGTCGACCTGCTGGAGCAGACCGTCCTTGAGGACCGCCACCCGGTCGCCCATCGTCATGGCCTCGACCTGGTCGTGGGTGACGTAGACGGTGGTGATGCCGAGCCGGCGCTGCAGCGAGGCGATCTGGGTGCGGGTACTCACCCGGAGCTTGGCGTCCAGGTTGGACAGCGGCTCGTCCATGAGGAACACCTGCGGCTCGCGCACGATGGCGCGGCCCATCGCGACACGCTGGCGCTGACCGCCGGAGAGCGCCTTCGGCTTGCGGTCCAGGTACTCGGTGAGGTCGAGGATCTTCGCGGCCTCCTCGACCTTCTGCCGGATCTCCGCCTTGTTGACGCCGGCGATCTTGAGCGCGAAGCCCATGTTGTCGGCGACCGACATGTGCGGGTACAGGGCGTAGTTCTGGAACACCATGGCGATGTCCCGGTCCTTGGGCGGCAGGTGCGTGACGTCGCGGTCACCGATGCGGATGGCGCCGCCGTTGACGTCCTCCAGCCCGGCGAGCATCCGCAGCGAGGTGGACTTCCCGCAGCCCGACGGGCCGACCAGGACGAGGAACTCGCCGTCCTCGATCGCGATGTCGAGACCGTCGACGGCGGGCTTGGTGGAACCCGGGTAGATCCGGGTCGCCTTGTCGAACGTGACAGTGGCCATGGTGATGGGCCCCCTTCTACCGGCAGGAACGTGCCGGACGATCCGTTGTAGGAAGGTGGTTGGTGTAGTCCACAGGAGTGAACTGGACCGAGACGCTACCTGCCACCCACACGCTCTGTCAGCATCCGGGCCCCACGGAACTTCACGAAATTCCCGCGCTGTGCCGCGGCGGGTCATGGGTAGACTGCACACGCACGCACGCGCCACGCGCTCGTGCAGGCCTCCTTAGCTCAGCTGGTCAGAGCGCCGCTCTTGTAAAGCGAAGGTCGTCGGTTCGAATCCGACAGGGGGCTCCACGCACTACCTGCGTCAACGCCCTCACGGTCCATGATCGTGAGGGCGTTGACGGTAGTTCTTGACGACGGTCCCGGCTGTCGGCGCCGCCTGAGCAAGCGATCCGTGGGCCCCATGGCGCCCCGCAAGCGGTTTGGCGGCAGACCGGTGGAGGAGGCACTGCCACCGGAGCGGTGGTGGGATCGGGATCATCCGTGCTCGCCGGTTCTTGGCCGTGTCCAGGTGCAGCTCGGTGCCGTCACCGCCGGAACAGCACAAGCAGCACGCGGGGCGGGGTGCGGGAGCCAGGGTCAGGGTTTGCATCTCCTTGATCGGTGGCCGCCTCAGGGCCGTTTAGGGTGCGGTCATGTCTCGAAGATGGTGGATACGGCAGGCCCTGATGACGGCTGGAATTGTTGCCTTTTCGGTGCTGTCGAACGTGGTCGCGCATCGCAGTTGGCAGGTGACGGTGGGTTGGGCACTCGGCGTCGTACTCCTGGTTGGCCTGTCTGTGCTGAATGTGCTGTGGCTTCAGCGCTACCGGCCGGAGAAATTCGAGCAGTACCGGGCCAAGGCTGAGGCCCGGTATCAGCGGTAGTCCGTCGAGCCGGGACCACACTGGCTGCCGTGTCCCCTCCAGATGGCAGTGGGCCGCTCAGCACGTCGCCCGTGGTGAAGGCGGGTCGGGTGCTCCTAGGGGGCGGCATTCCTCGCCGCTGTAGAGCCCGGTGAGGCAGTGCGGCCACTCGGAGGACGTCATGCGGACTTCCGAACGATCGGCAGGCTCTCGCGTACTCCGTCCACAGCGCAGCCTCAGTCCGCCGTAGCCGGGGCCGCACGAGACGGAGCGGGAGGAGGCGTTCGGCGAAGACGGGCCGGATGACGCCGACATCAACGCCGGTCAGGAGCATGGGGCGCCGGTATCGGGAGCGGACGGCGTCCCCGTCGGTGAAGAGCACGCGCTTGATGCTCTCGGCGCCGGTCACGATGCAGCGTCGGAGAAACTCTTCAGTCCTGACGAACTCCATCCGCCCGTCTGCCGAGCTGCGCAGACGGCTGTTCTCCACGCGGCTATTCGGGCTTCCGTCCGGTAGCTGGAGGACGCGGATGGGGCGGCGGGGCCGCCCTTGTCCACCTGTCACCAAACGAACCGCGGAGGTCTCCCAGCATGACGCAACCCGGCGGGGAGCGAATAGGGCTGAGGAGTTGGTCACGGAGCTGGTGGCATCCGGACCGACTGACGTACAGGTCTTCGGGCTCGAGGGGCCCGCGTTGTCGCTCGTGAAGCCAGCCGAGCAGCAGGCGGACAAGGGGCCCACGGGTGAGCTGATTTTATCGGCCATGGAGGCGGCCCACATGGCCGAGCCGTACCCGGCATTGCTCGCTGCCAGTTCGCATCTACTGGTCGTGGGAAGGGATCCCGCTGACATTCAGGCCTGACATCAACGGAGGCGAACACTGACGGACAGGCGCAGCCATTGTTGCGTCGGGCGCCCTTGCTGAAAGGACGCGCAGGGAGCGCGGGCGGTGCAACTATCTCTGGTTCATCAAGGCCCGCGCACGGCGGGGCCGCTGCTCAGTCTTCGCCGGCGGCCGCGCCCGGCGGCGCGCTACGTGCAAATCGGGCGCTAACGGGAAGGCTCACAAACCTGCCCGATCCGCGGGCCAGCGGAATGGTCCACGATCACTCGCGCCAAATCAGCTCCAGCCCAAAGCCGTTCCACCGACCTAACGTGCGGACCCGGCCAGCACACAAAAATCCCATACTACCGAGTCATCCAGAACGACGCAAAGGCCCCAACCGGGATGCGTAACGATCCAGCTCGTCGCAGTCTATAAGTAGAAGGTCAGATCGACCCTGAGGAAAGGGGGAGGTGGCCATGCACCTCCCAGCCATACATCTCCCAGCGTGGCACGATGTGGAGCCTCACCTCCACCAGGGTGGCCCGGAAGACGGCCAAGGCGCGCAGATCAAGCCGTATATTTGGCGCCATAGCCCGGAGTACCAAAAATGGTGGATGGAAGGCTACGACTCGGCAAGGGTCGGGATCTATGTTTCTCTGATTATTACCTGGCTGGCAGTCGTCATGGTTCCCATCGTTATATGGGTACCTGACAATAGCCGCTGGGATATGGCGCTAGCGGCCGCGATAGTCGGTCTCCTTTTTGCCGCCTTCGCGATCGCAGGGTCTACGTTTTTCTCCTACTGGGCCGCCAGGCACTCCTTCTATGAAAGGGTAAGAGCAGAGAAGAGCTATCAAATTGAGAACGACATGGAAGCTTTGCGTAGCCAAGGATCTCGCCGACTCTCACTGGCCGACCTCTTTGTCATAAACCGTCGACAACTCGACGAGTACCACGTGACATCCCTGCATGAGCAGCGAGCTGCATTTCGGAACGCTCAAATCGCGGCCGCTATCGGCTTTATTCTGCTGGCTGCCGGCGTGGCGCTGGTTGTGGAGAACAACGACAGCTCGGCACGTTACGCAGCGGCCGGTCTCACCGGAGTTGCATCCATCTTGAGCGGCTTCATATCGAGCATATTCTTCAAGTCATACACCGATACGACGAGAGAATTGCGTCACTACTATTGGGAGCCTCTGCGGACCGGGCAAGTGCTAGCGGTGGAAAGGCTCGCCGGAATAGACATTCGTCAGTCTACTCGCGGAGCGGACGACGAGCTTAGAAGGGCGCTTGCGCAAAAGATGATGGAACAACTCCCCGAGATTCCTCTATCTGCTGAGCCCGGAGGGTTGAAGGCGGGGGCGCAGGGACGTGAAGGGGAACCGGACGGGAAGCGTCAAGGCGCTCATTCTGGTGTGCTTCGAAGGAAGCACCATGAAGCGGGGTGAACGCCCCGACGTTTTGCCGCCCAACTCTTCCCCGTCTGCGTCGGCTGTTCCAGGTGCATGGTCGGCAGGCCACGGACGGATTATTCGGCTGGGAGCATCCAGACTCGTGGTCGGCCCATCCAGTGGTGGGGCCGCCGCGTACTCGACTCGAACGCCTGAGGGTTGTCCCGTAAATGTTCTGCGGTGCGCTGGTTGATCAGCCCGTTTCTCTATTACCCGGCCAGGGCGAGGTTGTGCAGCGGGCGATGCCGAGCATGGCGTGGCGCCGCCGTCTGCGATGACCGTGGGACGGCCGACGGCATCCTTCGCGCCGGACAGCTCCCAAGCCTTGCAGTCGTTGCGGTGGTCGGGCCCCGGCCGGCCGACGGCGACCACGAGCCGGGTGTCGGCATCGATGACGACCTGGTGGTTGGTCGAGTACCTGTAGTTCTCCGACTGCTCGGCGACCGTGTGGTCACGGGTGGGCACTAGGGTCCCATCCACGATCAGCACGGTGTCTTTGCGGAACCTCCTGCGCGGCCGGCTCACGAGCGACGGCCCGAGGTGGTCGATGATGCGGTCGGCCGCCGACTTCGAGATGCCGAAGAGCGGGGCAGGCTGCCGTAGGGTCAGGTTCGTGCGCTAATACGCGGCGACCGGCAACACCCGGTCCTTCAGCGGCAGACTCCACGGACGGCCCCTGTGGACCGGATCCGGACCCTCGTGTCGTAACGCGGTGGTCGACTTGCCGAACTGACGTCGGCTCAGCCCGGTGAACGGGGCTGTCCAGGACGGCTCGGACACCGTGATCGCACCAGCCACAGCCAGATCTCTCAAGATCGGCGCATGGCACGATGACCGTCATGGCAGGTCAGGTCTGGGCGTCACTCATATCGCTGGGCGGCGTTGTCCTCGGTGGCGTGTTGTCCTACCTCGTTCAGCACAGGACTCAACTTTCGGCGGAACGCGCAGAGCTGCCCCCCGTCGACAGCCACCGACACGCGTCGGTGTGGCTGACTGTCGTTGGTTGGGTTTCCAGCGGGCGGCTGGGGATCGACTGCAGGTGGGGCAACTCTTCGCGTGTCGGGGAGATGAGGCCCATGAATGCGGTCACACTGGCTGGAACTACCCAAATCAGCCCCATGCGCCTGGGAGTATCGATGCCATCCGTGCGGACAGTCGGAGTCGACGGTGACAACCAACCTGACGACGTGCAAGAGGTGCAGACGTTCCTCAACGCCTGGCGGAACGACAACGGCTTTTCCGTGATCGCCGAGGACGGTGTGGTCGGCCCCATCACCATCGGTGCGATCAACGCGTTCCAGGAGGCGCAGGGCGGAAACGGGGATGGTCAGATTCTCGTGGCGGACGCCGGCGACGGCGACGACGGCCAGATCGCCCTGGCGGACGTTGGCACCTCGGATGAGGTGCAGGGGCAGGGAGACGGGACCAATATCAAGGAGGCCTGCGAGGCCGCCAAGTCCGACTGCAAGGAGAAGGCGAAGTGCCCGCAGGACAACTTGAAGATGCGGAAGTGTCTCTGCTGGCGTGGCGGCGAACTGGGGTTCACCTGTCAGGTCAAATGCGGCTGCACTACTCCGGTCGCATGAAGAACGCCTGCCCGTTCCGGGATGTCACCTGAGACAGGGGGCTCTTTCGGGCCCGGGTGGGGTGTGTCCCACCTGGGTCTTCCCATGGCGGGTGGCGAGTGGCCGGGTTTCGGGCGGACGCCCCGGTGGCGGGGTCCGCCGGGGATGTCGATGACGGACCGGACGATCGCGGCGTGCGTGAATCGGGTCATGCGAATTCACCGGGGCCCGAGCGGGGTGTGGGCGTACGTCCGCAGTGCTCCCGGCACGTACGTGTGGCTGGCGGTCCTGTTCGTCACGACGGTCGCGCTGCACCACATGTCGCCGGAGTTCGAGCAGCACTTCCTGCGGCAGCGCTCGACCAACATCCATGAGCTGTCGCGGACGCCGGCGCGGGTGCTGGTGTCGAGTGCCATGTGGATCGACAGCGGGCACTGGGTGCCGTACGTCTTCCTGTACTCGGTGTTCCACGCGCCGGCCGAACGCTGGCTGGGCACGGCGCGCTGGCTGGCGGTGTGCGTGTGCGCGCACGTGCTGGCCACGCTGGTGAGCGAGGGGGCGCTGCTGAAGGCGATCCGGGACGGCATGGCCCCGCACTCGGCGGTCAACACCCTCGACATCGGGGTGAGTTACGCGCTGGCCGGGGTCGTCGCGGTGCTCACCTACCGGATCGCCGCGCCCTGGCGGTACGGGTATCTGGCGGCGGTGCTGCTCGTCTTCGGGGTGCCGCTGACGGCCGGGCCGACCTTCACCGAGCTGGGCCACCTCGTCGCGGCGCTGATCGGACTGGGCTGCTATCCGCTGGTCAGGGGCCGTGGGAAAAGCACGGAATCCGAAGGAGACACCGGCCTCTCCGAGGGGTTAACGTCCCGGCCATGAGCAGCTCGGCAAGCAGTGTCGTCAACGGCGGTGTCTCCTTCTGGTACGCGGACGACGGTCTTCCCGCGGTGCGGGAGCCGCTGTCCGGGGACGCGTCGGCCGACGTCGTGATCGTCGGCGGCGGGTACACGGGCCTGTGGACCGCGTACTACCTGAAGAAGGCGGCCCCGTTCCTGCGGATCACCGTCCTGGAGCAGAAGTTCTGCGGATACGGCGCCTCCGGGCGCAACGGCGGCTGGCTGTACAACGGGATCGCGGGCCGCGACCGGTACGCCCGGCTGCACGGCCGGGACGCCGCCGTACGGCTGCAGAGGGCGATGAACGACAGCGTGGACGAGGTGATCGCGGTCGCCGGGGCCGAAGGCATCGATGCCGACGTGCACAAGGGCGGCGTCCTCGAAGTGGCCACCACGCCGGCTCAGCTCGCGCGGCTGCGGGCGTTCCACGAGCACGAGCTGTCGTACGGCGAGAAGGACCGGGAGCTGTACGGCGCCCGGGAGACCGCCCAGCGGATCAGGGTCGCGGACGCGGTCGGCTCCGCCTGGACGCCACACGGGGCGCGGCTGCATCCGGTGAAGCTGGTGAAGGGGCTCGCGGCCGCGGTGGAGGCGCTCGGGGTGACGATCCACGAGTCGACGCCGGTGACGGAGATCCGCCCGCGGCACGCGGTCACCCCGTACGGCACGGTGCGCGCGCCGTACGTCCTGCGCTGCACCGAGGGGTTCACCGCCTCGTTGAAGGGCCAGCGGCGGACCTGGCTGCCGATGAACTCCTCGATGATCGCGACCGAGCCGCTGACGCGGGAGCAGTGGGCGGCGATCGGGTGGGACGGCCGGGAGACCCTCGGGGACATGGCGCACGCCTACATGTACGCCCAGCGCACGGCGGACGGCCGGATCGCGCTGGGCGGGCGCGGGGTGCCGTACCGCTTCGGTTCCCGGACGGACAACGACGGGCGGACGCAGGAGGCGACGATCGAGGCGCTGCGGGAGATCCTGACCCGCTTCTTCCCGGCGCTCGCGGGTGTCCGGGTCGAGCACGCCTGGTCCGGTGTCCTCGGAGTTCCGCGCGACTGGTGCGCGACGGTCACCCTGGACCGCTCCACCGGTCTGGGCTGGGCGGGCGGCTACGTCGGCTCGGGTGTCGCCACCACCAATCTGGCCGCCCGCACCCTGCGCGATCTGGTCCAGCAGGACTCCGGTCAGGGCGGCCGCACCGAGCTGACGGACCTGCCCTGGGTGAACCACAAGGTCAGAAGGTGGGAGCCGGAGCCCTTCCGCTGGCTCGGTGTGCAGGGCATGTACGCCACCTACCGCACCGCCGACCAGCGCGAGCGGCTGCGCCCCGGTCTGCGCTCCTCCCGGCTCGCCGAGGTGGCGGACCGGGTGGCGGGACGGCACTGACGGGCGACCGGGGGCCGGCGTGGGCTCGCCAGGCCGCCGGTGGCGCGGCTCCCGGGCCGGTGCCTCATGGTTCCGGCACCACCTTTCCCGTGGTGGCGCGGTTCCGCAGCGCCCGGTGGTCGGTGACCCGCGGGGCCCGTGCCGAGCGGGTGCGGACCCGCCCCGCACGTCACCACCAACGGGGGCCCGGCCGTGGCGACTCGAGCCGGCTCGAGGTCGAGGGCGGCCCGGCGGACGGGGGGTCGGGGCCGGTTGTCAGTGGTGGGGTGCAGCATGGGGGCATGGTGAGGAGAGCGACGGGTGGCGGACCGGCGGGCCGGTCGGCGGTGAAGGGCGCGCGGCGGCCGGAGGTGCGGCTGCCGCCGTTGCGGCCGTGGCCCGGCGGGGAGCTGGAGCCAGACGGCGACTACGACGGGCTGGAGTTCCGGGAGACCGACCTGGCGGGGCAGGACGGCGTGGGGGCCCGGTTCATGGACTGCGTGCTGACGGGCTGCGCCGTGGACGAGACGGGGCTGGGCCGGGCCCGGGTGCTGGACTCGGTCCTGACCGGCCTGCGTGGTGTCGGCACGCATCTCGCCGAGTCCACGTTCCGTGACGTCGAGGTGGTCGACGCGCGCCTGGGTGGTACGCAGTTGCACGGCGCCGTGCTGGAGCGGGTCGTGGTCCGCGGCGGCAAGCTGGACTTCCTCAATCTGCGTGAGGCCCGCCTCAAGGACGTGGTCTTCGAGTCCTGCGTGCTGGTGGAGCCGGACTTCGCGGGCGCGAGCCTGGAGCGGGTGGAGTTCGTCGACTGTGCGCTGCGGGAGGCCGACTTCGGCGGCACGACGCTGAAGGACGTGGATTTCCGCGGGGCCGCCCCGCTGGAGATCGTGCGGGGTCTGGACCGTCTCGCCGGGGCGGTGATCAGCACCGGCCAGCTGCTGGATCTGGCACCGGTGCTGGCGGCCGAGCTGGGGATCCGGGTGGAGGGGTGAGGGCTCAGGGCAGGCGGGGGAAGCGGGCCTGAAGGGTCCAGATCGCCGGGTTCTCCGCGAGGTCGTCGTGCAGGTCGGTCAGGTCCGCGACCAGGTCGTGCAGGAAGTCCCGTGCCTCGCGGCGCAGTTCGGCGTGGGAGAAGGTGAGCGGGGACTCCTCGGCGGGTGTCCAGTCGGAGGTGATGTCGACCCAGCCGAAGCGGCGCTCGAAGAGCATCCGGTCGGTCGACTCGGTGAAGTCCAGCTCCGCCCGCTGCGGCCGGGCGGCGCGGGAGCCCATCGGATCGCGGTCCAGCCGCTCCGCGATGTCGCACAGCGCCCACGCGAAGTCCAGCACCGGCACCCATCCCCAGGCTGTGGACAGCTCCCGGTCCTTCTCGGTGTCCGCGAGGTAGACGTCCCCGCAGAACAGGTCGTGCCGCAGCGCGTGGACGTCCGCACGGCGGTAGTCGGTCTGCGGCGGGTCCGGGAACCGGTTGGAGAGGGCGTAGCCGATGTCGAGCACGCAAGGAATGGTGTCACGCCCGCCGCCGTCCCCCAGCCTCGGTGTGCGGGAGTCCTCGACGATCATAGGATCACTGACATGTCCAGATCCGAGCGTCTTGTGCCGGCCGCGGCCGCTCTGCTCGCCCTCGCCCTGACCGGCACCGCGTGCGACGGGGGTGTGCGCGGCACGCCGGGCGGCTCGGGCGTACGCGATCCGTACTTCCCGCAGGCCGGGAACGGCGGCTACGACGTCACCCACTACGCCCTCACCCTGGACTACACCCCGAAGGGCCGCCATCTCACCGGCAGGGCGGTCATCACCGCCCAGGCCACCCAGGATCTGTCCGCGTTCGACCTCGACCTCGCCGGTCTGCGTGTCGACGCGGTCACCGTCGAGGGCAAGGACGCCCGCTGGAACCGCGCCGGCCAGGAACTCACCGTCCGCCCCCGGGACGACCTGAGCAAGGGCGAGACCTTCCGCGTGACCGTGGACTACTCGGGCACCCCGCGCACCCTCACCGACCCCGACGACTCCGAGGAGGGCTGGCTGCCCACCGCCGACGGCGCCCTCGGCCTCGGCGAACCCGTCGGCTCCATGGCCTGGTTCCCCAGTGACAACCACCCCTCGGACAAGGCGACGTACGACATCGCGATCACCGTCCCGAAGGGCCTGCAGGCGGTCTCCAACGGCGAGTTGACCGACCAGAGCGACAAGGACGGCCGGACGACCTACCACTGGCACAGCGGCCGGCCGATGGCGAGCTACCTCGCCATGGTCGCCGTGGGCCACTACACGATCAAGCGGAGCACGGGACCGCACGGGCTGCCCCTGCTGACGGCGGTGGACCCGACTCAGGCCGAGGCGAGCGCCGGGGTCCTCGCGAAGATCCCCGAGATCCTCGACTGGGAGGAGCTCAACTTCGGGCCGTACCCGTTCTCCTCCGCCGGTGCGATCGTCGACCGGCCGCACGACGCCGGTTACGCGCTGGAGACCCAGAACCGGCCCGTCTTCCCCGGGCCGCCCGCCATCAGCACGCTCGTCCACGAACTCGCCCACGAGTGGTACGGCGACTCGGTCACGCCCACGTCCTGGCGGGACATGTGGCTCAACGAGGGCTTCGCCACGTATGCGGAATGGCTGTGGGCGGAGGACCACGGCGGCCCCAACGCCCAGAAGCAGTTCACGGACCTCTACGACGGTGACGACGAAGCCATCTGGGCCTTCCCGCCCGCACGGCCGTCGAGCGCCGCGCACATCTCCGACAGCCCCGTCTACGAGCGCGGCGCGATGGTCCTGCAGAAGATCCGGCAGAAGGTCGGCGACGACACCTTCTACGACATCATCCAGGGCTGGGCCGCCGCCCACCGTTACGGCGGCGCGAGCACGGACGACTTCACCGCGTATGTGGAGAAGAAGGCACCGGACCACGACTTCGGCGAGATCTGGCAGGACTGGCTGTACGGCGACGGCAAGCCCGCCCATCCGTGACCGTTGGCCGCACCGGCTCCGCCCGGCCGGGTCCCGGCGCGGGCCCCCACCGGGGGCCGCCCCGCCCGAAGAGCGAGGCGGCCCGGGAGCCGGCGGACGCGGGGAGCCGGAGAGCCCGAGGGGGGTGTCAGACGTTGACGCCGAAGTCCTGGGCGATGCCGACGAGGCCGGAGGCGTAACCCTGGCCCACCGCGCGGAACTTCCACTCCGCGCCGTTGCGGTACAGCTCGCCGAAGACCATGGCCGTCTCGGTGGCGGCGTCCTCGGAGAGGTCGTACCGGGCGATCTCGGCGCCGCCGGCCTGGTTCACGATGCGGATGTAGGCGTTGCGGACCTGGCCGAAGTTCTGGTTGCGGTTCTCGGCGTCGTAGATCGAGACCGGGAAGACGATCTTGTCGATGTCGGCCGGGAGCGCGGCCAGGTTGACGTTGATCGCCTCGTCGTCGCCCGCGCCCTCGCCCGTGCGGTTGTCACCGGTGTGGACGATGGAGTTGTCCGGGGTCTGCTTGTTGTTGAAGAAGACGAAGTGGGCGTCCGAGTAGACCTTGCCCTGCGTGTTGACCGCGATCGCGGACGCGTCCAGGTCGAAGTCCGTGCCGGTGGTGGTGCGGACGTCCCAGCCGAGGCCCACGGTGACGGCGGTCAGGCCCGGAGCCTCCTTGGTGAGCGAGACGTTGCCACCCTTGGACAGGCTTACAGCCATGTTGGGAGTCCCTTCCTTAGATATCCCTGCACAGTTTGTGCCGACGAAGCTACCGTCACCCGCAAGAACGTCGAGGGGGGTCCCCGTAGTTCCGGATCCCTTTACCTTTTTTACCCGCCATGGTGAAAACCGGGTGACGTGGGACGCGCGGTCCCGGGAAGATAGGACGCATGTCCGGGCCCTATTTCATCCGCGGCTCGGTCTCGCTTCCCGAGGCCGAGCTGGTGTGGCGTTTCTCGCGGTCCTCCGGGCCGGGCGGGCAGCACGTCAACACCAGCGACTCCCAGGTGGAGCTGCGGTTCGACCTCGCGGGCACCGAGGCGCTCCCCCCGGTGTGGAAGGAGCGGGCCCTGCTGCGGCTGGCCGGCCGGCTCGTCGACGGCGTGGTGTCCGTACGCTCCTCCGAGCACCGCTCCCAGTGGCGCAACCGCGAGGCCGCCGCCGTACGCCTGGCAGCCCTCCTCGCGGAGGCCACCGCGCCCCCGCCCAAGCCCCGCAGAGCCACCCGGATCCCCCGCGGCATCAACGAACGCCGGCTCCGGGAGAAGAAGCAGCGCTCGGACACCAAGCGCGGCCGCTCGGGCCGGGACTGGGGCTGACCGGTCCCCGCGGCTCCCGGCCCGTCTCCCGGCGCCCGGTCACATCCGAGGTGGCCGAACCGTCATCGGGGTGAGGGACCACGGAAGCGCGCGCGGAAGGGCCGGACGAACCGATGAGCGACCAGCACGGGGACAGCCACCAGCACGGTGGACGCCACCAGCACGGTGAACGGGGCGACGAACCGCTCGCCGAGCGGTTCGAGGCGTACCGGGGGCATCTGCGGTCCGTGGCCTACCGGATGCTGGGCTCGGCCGCCGAGGCCGAGGACGCGGTCCAGGAGACGTGGTTCCGGCTGAGCCGGTCCGACACCCGCGAGGTGGCCAATCTCGGGGGCTGGCTGACGACGGTCGTCGGCCGCGTCTGCCTCGACCTGCTGCGCTCGCGCCGCTCCCGGGGCGAGGAGCCCCTGGACGCCTGGCGGCCGGGGCCGTCCGCGGAGCCGGACCCCGCGCAGGACGCCGTGCTCGCCGACTCGCTCGGGGCGGCCCTGCTGGTCGTCCTGGACACGCTCTCCCCGGCCGAGCGGCTCGCCTTCGTGTTGCACGACCTGTTCGGAGTGCCGTTCGAGGAGGTCGGCGGCATCCTCGGGCGCACCCCGGCGGCGGCGCGGCAGCTCGCCAGCCGGGCGCGGCGCCGGGTGCGCGGCGCGGACGCGCCGGAGGCCGACCGCGCCCGGCAGCGGGCGGTGGTCGACGCCTTCCTGGCCGCCGCGCGGGGAGGCGATTTCGAAGGACTGCTGGCGGTGCTCGACCCGGACGTGGTCGCTCGGAGCGAGGCGGGGGTGACCAGCGGCGCGGTGGCGGTCGCCTCCGGGGCGACGACGTTCGCCCGTCTGGCGGGCGTCGCCCGTCCGGCGCTGGTCGACGGCGCCACCGGCCTGGTCGTCCTCGCCGACGGCCGTCCGGAGCGCGTGCTGACGTTCGCCTTCGCGGCCGACCGCATCACGGTCATCGAGGTCGTGGGCGACCCGGCGCGGCTGGCGGAGCTCGACATCGAGACGGCGTGACCGGCCGGCGCCCTGTGGAGCGGGGTGCCGGGCCCGGTCAGAGGCTCAGTACCCCCACCGTCTGGCCTCCGCTCGTCTCCCCGTTCCGCTCGAAGCCCAGGCGGAGGTAGAACTCCTCGGGGCCGTCGGCGCCCGGGTGCCAGGTGACGTACAGCTCCTTGCCGCCGCGGCGGCGGATCTCGGCGGCCACGCGGTCCACGGCGAAGCGGCCGTATCCCCTGCCCTGTTCGCCGGCGGCGATGTTGAGTCGCCACAGCCCGGAGCGGTGGAGGCTGCCGTCGCCGTGCCAGTCGATGTCGAGGAAGGCCATCAGGAAGCCGACCGCGCGGTCCCCTTCCATGATCAGACGGGGCCAGGCTACGCCGGTCGGGTGGACGTAGGCCTCGGCCAGAGACTGCATGACCGAGGAGACGGCGTGTTCCTGGGCGGGGTGGACGCTGATGGCGACGGCGGTGTCGAAGTTCCGGGGCGTGACGGGTTCCAGACGGGGTGTCATCCGCGCAGCCTAGGTGGGTGGATCATGCCGTGGCCAAGGGGTTTGGGGCTCAGCCCAGTCGGCGGTAGCGGCCGGCGTGGTAGAGGAGCGGGCCGTCGTCCGCGGCCGGGACCCGGGTGGTCAGGACGCGGCCGATGACGAGGGTGTGGTCACCGGCGGTCACCCGCTGCTCGGTGCGGCACTCCAGGGTGGCCAGCGCGCCGTCCAGCAGCGGGGCGCCCGTGGCCTCGCCGCGGGTGCGGGCGAGGTCCTCGAAGAGCAGCCGGTCGCTGATGCGGCCCTTCATGGCGAAGCGGCCCGCGATGTGCCGCTGGCTCTCGGCGAGGACGGACACCGCCCACAGGGGCTGCTCGTCCAGCAGGTCGTCCATGCGGGAGCCCTCGCGCAGGCTGACCAGGACCAGCGGCGGGTCGAGGGAGACCGACATGAAGGCGGTCGCGGTCATGCCGACGTCCTCGACGCCCGGCCCCTCGGGGTCGTCGGGATCCAGCGGCGGTTCCTGCGCGGTCACCAGGACCACGCCCGCCGCCAGCCGGGCCATCGCGGCCCGGAACTCGTCGTTGCTCACCCCCTCAGCATGCCCGGAAGCGGTGAGGGCGGTGGGGGAGGCGGAGTTCAGCACGCCGGAAACGCTAGTCTCCGCTTCCCGGGGCCCGCATCCGGCCCCGGTCCGAGGCTGGTCCTAGGACCAGCGGACCATCACCGTGCCCAGATGTGTACGCAACGACAAAACATGCGTTCATAAAGACACAGACCAAACGCAGAAACTCCACTCAATTGTTCACGTTTGCCTGTGACTTGAGTCACAAGGGGCAGGAATTGTTGACCCTGTGTACCGAGTGGGCAGCGCGCTGTGATTCAGTGGCGAGAAGCCGCGAGAGCATCATCGAGAACACCGCAGAGAGCCACTGTCGAGAAACGCCGAAGACGACCCTTGATTCGCTGCGAGGTCTCGGGGGGAGGGCGAGCATGGAGACCGAGTCGGAGCCGTATGTCCGCCTTGCGTCCCTGCGACAGCTGCACCAGGTCATGGCCGACATGAACACGGCACGCAGCCTGGCGGACACACTGCAGACCGTCGCCGACGGCGCCGTCAACGCCCTCGGGTACGAGATGGCGTGCGTGAACCTCGTACGCCCCGACGGCGATCTCGTCGTCGCCGCGTTCTCCGGGAACTCCGCCGCCGAGGCCCTGATCACCGGCCGGGCCGGCTCCCGGGAGTCCTGGGACCGCCGGCTGAACATGGGCGAGCAGTGGGGCGACCTGGTGTTCATACCGCACACCGAGGGCTGGGTGCTGGACGACGACGACGTCCCGCAGTGGTACACCGACGGGCCCGCGCCGCGCTTCGAGGACGAGTGGCACCCCTCCGACCGCCTCTTCGCGCCGATGTACACACCGGGCCTGCAGGGCGGCTCCTCCGGCGAGCTGCTCGGCGTCATATCCGTGGACCGGCCGCGCAACGGCCGCCGCCCCGGCGCCTGGGGCCGCGAGGCGTTGCAGATGTACGCCTTCCAGGCCGCCATCGCGATCAGCAACGCGCGTCTGCGTGCCAACATGCAGCGGGCCCTGGTCCGGCTGGAGCGCGAGCAGCAGGCCCTGCGGGCCAGCGAGGAATCCTTCCGACAGGCCTTCGAGTACGCCCCCTCCGGCATGGCCATCGCCGAGATGGGCGGGGACCAGCACGGCCGCATCCTGCGCACCAACGACGCCCTGTGCCGGCTGCTGGGCCGCCCGGCCTCCGCGATGCGCCGCTACTCCTTCTCCGACCTGGTCCATCCCGAGGACATCGGCACGTTGCTGCGCACCTCGGCGGAGGGCGGGCGCGCCGAACTGCGGCTCGGGCGGCGCGACGGCAGCTACGTCTGGGTGTCCCTGCGCAACAGCGTCGTCGCGGACGCCGCCGACGGCCCCCGCTTCCTGCTCACCCACGTCGAGGACATCGAGGAGCGCAAGCGCCGGGAGCTGCAGCTCGCCCACCGCGCCTCGCACGACTCCCTGACCGGTCTGCCGAACTCCGCCGAGCTGCGCTCGCGGCTGTCGGCCCGGCTGTGCCGGCGTCCGGCGCAGACCGGGGCCCTGGAGTCCCTGGACGCGGCCTACGGCCACCCCGCCTTCGAGGCCCCCGCCGGTCACGGCTTCGACTTCGCGCCGGGCGCGGAGGCCTACGACGCCTACGACCACCATGTGCACTCCATCGCCCCCGAGGGCGATCGCGACGACGGCACCAAGGGGCTCGCGGTCCTCTTCTGCGACCTCGACGGCTTCAAGTCGATCAACGACCGCTTCGGTCACAACGCGGGCGACGCGGTGCTGATCGAGGTCGCCCAGCGGCTCTCCCGGGGGGTCCGGGACGGGGACACCGTGGCCCGGCTGGGCGGCGACGAGTTCGTGATCCTCGCCGACGGCCTGGGCCGGGCGGACGCCCAGGACCTCGCCGTACGGCTGCGCAACGAGATCATCCAGCCGATCCGCGCCGAGGGGCGGGCCGTGCGGGTGGGCGCGAGCTTCGGCATCGGCTGGGCGCACTGCGGGATGACGGCGGACGAAGTGCTGAAGTCGGCCGACGAGCGGATGTACGTAGAGAAACGATCTCGTCCCAAACAACATCGGCGCGCGGGGTAAGCCGCAGGTCAGCGGTGTAGTGCGGTCTGAGTCACCCGTTTGGGCCAGCGAGAGCGGGTAGGCTCGCCATTCATACCCCTACCGCATCCGCACGCACCTGTTGAGGAGTACCAAGGGATGACGCCCGGCGACAACGGCGCGAGCACGCCCGAGGACGACGACCCGTTCGGCTACCTGTACGCAGACGGCCAGGCACGGGGAGCCCAGCCACCGTCCGGCGGCGGTTACGGCTACCCGAACTCGGTCAACCGGGTGCGCTCGGTAGGCCAGCGCCAGTACGGCCAGCCGGCCCAGGGCCAGCAGACCGCCGCCTACGGCCAGGTTCAGCAGGGCGCCTACGGCCAGCCGAGCGCGCACTACGCAGCGCCCGAGACCTTCCCGGGCGGCGCCCCCACGGGTGCGCAGCAGCCGGCGTCCGGCGGCCGCGGTGGCGGCCGTTCCGGCCCCAACACCAAGGGGCTGCTGATCGGCGCGATCGCGGTGGTCGCCGCGGTCGTCATCGGCATCGGCGTGGCGATGATGGGCGGCGACTCCTCGGACAACAAGGCGGGCGGCGGCTCCTCGCCCGGCACGTCCACCTCGCAGAGCTCCCGGCCCAGTCAGTCGGCGAGCGCCAGTCCGGCGGCCGGCCTCCCGGAGACCGACGCCAAGGACCTCCAGCTGGGCGGCACCGCCTCGGTGGCCTCGGATGTCAAGGGCGCCCAGGCGAAGGGCGGCAGCTATGTGGGAAACCTCAACAACGTGGGCGCGTCGGCCACTTGGACCATTGGCAACCTCCCCGAGGGCGGTGCCTACACCCTCTTCGCCAACTACAGCGTCCCCGGTCAGGACCAGGCGATGACGCTCCTCGTCAACGGCAAGCCGTTCGGCAACAAGTTCAACCTGGCCAACTTCGCGCATGCCGCGGACGGCGACATCGCCAAGGGGTGGACGCACAGCTATGTGTGGCTCGACCTCCAGAAGGGCTCCAACACGTTGACCCTGACCTGCCAGGACGGCGACAAGTGCAACGTCCTGCTGGACCAGTTCCACCTGAAGAAGGGCCACGTCAAGGGCTAGGCCCTGTCTGACAATTCGCGTCTGCCGCGCGACGCCATGCACGCTCCCCCAGCCTTCGGCCGGGGGGACCCCCACTCGCCGCACCGGCCCCAGACCCGAGTACGTCCAGTACGAGGGCCTGGGGCCGGCACTCCGAGAGTACGCACCTGACGCCGCGCGGCCGCCCTTCGGGCGACGACGCGAATTGTCAGACAGGACCTAGGGCGTCAGGCCGCGCCGGCCTCCTGTGTCACCGCCACCCGCCCTTGCAGGTCCTGGTAGGCCCCGTGGTCGAACTCGCCCGCCGCGGGCGCCCGTACGGTCGCCGCCGACAGGGCGACCGCGCGGGTCAGCCGGTCCGGCCAGGGGAGTTGTTCCACGAGGCCCGACAGCAGGCCGGCGACCGCCGAGTCGCCCGCGCCGGTCGGGTTGCCGTGGACGCGGGCCGGTGGGGTGGCGCGCCAGCGGCCCTCCGAGGTGAACGCCAGCAGGCCCTGCGCGCCCAGGGAGGCGACCACCGCGTGGGCTCCCCGGCGGAGGGCGTCCTGCGTGGCACGCAACGGCTCGTGGGAGCCGGTGAGTTCGGCCAGTTCGTCGGCGTTCGGCTTGATGAGGTCCGGTCGGGCGGCGACCCCGCGGCGCAGTGGTTCGCCGCTGGTGTCGAGCAGTACGGGGACGCCATGGGCACGGGCGGCCCGGACGAGGTTCGCGTAGGCGCCGACCGGCACCCCCGGCGGCAGGCTGCCGCACAGGGCCACCGCGGAGGCGGTCGGCAGCAGTTCCTCGTAACGGTCGATGAAGGCGCCCCACTCGGGCGGTGCTATCTGCGGGCCCGGCTCGTTCAACTGGGTCGTGTCGCCCGTCAGTTCGTCCACCACGGCTATCGTGCGCCGCGTCGACCCGGCGACCGGGACCAGCGCGTCCGTCAGGCCGGGCGTGCCGGCCAGCCGGTCGCGCACCGCCTGCCCGGTCCCGCCGCCGGCGAACCCGGTGACCGTCACCTCGTGTCCGAGCGCGGCCAGCACCCGGGCCACGTTCACGCCTTTGCCGCCGGGCCGTTCGCCGACCTCGGACACCCGGTGCGAGGTGTGCGGCCGCAGCGACCGTATGCGATAGGTGAGGTCGAGAGCGGTGTTCAGTGTGACCGTGAGGATCACCCGGGCCGACCTCCCTCGAACGATTTCCGGGGGCACGATCATGCCAGGGAGACGGCGTCCGGCCCAGTGCGTGGACCGGTCACCGTCCTGTGAGGCGCGGTACGGTCAGGGCAGTTGGGGCGTCACCACCCATTCTCCCTGCCGCATCACGCCCTTGAGGCCGAAGTCGGCGTCCAGCAGCACGAGGTCGGCGTCCTTGCCGGGTTCCAGGGAGCCGACGCGGTCGGAGAGGCCGAGCAGCCGGGCCGGGTTCGTCGACAGCGCCGTCACGGTGTCCGCGACCGACAGCCCGTCGACGGTCACCGCCCGCTTGAACGCCCGGTCCAGGGTCAGTGTCGAGCCCGCGATCGAGCCGCCCTCCACCAGCCGGGCCACGCCCTCGCTGACCTCGACCTCCAGCGGGCCGAGCATGTAGCGGCCGTCCCCGATGCCGGCCGCGTCCATCGCGTCGGTGATGAAGGCGACCCGGTCGGCCCCGGCGTGGTGGAAGGCCAGTTCCAGCGCGGCGGCGTGCAGGTGGGTGCCGTCGTTGATCAGCTCGACGGTGACCCGCTCGTCCTCCAGCAGGGCGGCGATGGGGCCGGGGGAGCGGTGGCCCAGGGCGGGCATCGCGTTGAAGAGGTGGGTGGCGACCGTGGCGCCCGCGTCGATCGCCTGGACCGTCTGCTCGTACGTCGCGTCCGTGTGGCCGATCGCCGCGATCACACCGTGCTCGGCGAGCAACCGCACGGAGTCGATACCGCCCGGCAGTTCGGTGGCGAGGGTGACCATCCTGGCCTTGCCGCGCGCCGCGTCGATCAGCTTGCGGACCTCGGCCGGTTCCGGGTCGCGCAGCAGCGCCTCGGAGTGGGCGCCCTTGCGGCACGGCGAGATGAACGGCCCCTCGAAGTGGATACCGGCGATCTCGCCCTGCTCGGCCAGCTCGCTCAGCAACCCGGCCTGCCGCACCAGCAGGTCCATCTCGTCGGTGACGGTGGAGGCGACCAGCGTGGTGGTGCCGTGCAGACGGTGGGTGCGGACGGCCGTCAGCACGTCGTCCACCGTGCCGGAGAAGGACGCTCCGCCGCCGCCGTGGTTGTGGATGTCCACGAACCCGGGGACCAGCCAGTGGTCGCGTACGTCGATGACCTGGGCGTTCGGGGGTGCCGTGCCGGTGATGCGGGTGCCGTCGACGATCACCTGGCCCGCTTCGACGGTTCCGGTGGGGAGGACCACGTGGGCGCCTGACAGCACAAGGGGGGTCCCGGCCGTGGCGGGCCGCGGGTGGGTCGTGGCCGGTCGCGCAGTTCCCCGCGCCCCTGGGTCGGCTGCCATCAGGGGGTTACCTCCGTACGCTCGGTGTGGTTGAGGAGATCCTGGGCGAGGAGTCCCGCGCCCAGGCACCCGGCGGTGTCGCCGAGGGCGGCGGGGACGATGGCGGGCAGTTTCTGGAAGGTGACCCGCCGCCGGACGGCATCCCGCAGCGGCTCGAACAACACTTCCCCCGCCTCGGCCAGGCCACCACCGATGATCAGCGTGCGTGGGTCCAGCAGGGTGAGCGCGGTGACCAGCCCGTCGGCGAGCGCGTCGACGGCCACCTGCCAGATGCGGACGGCGTCCGGGTCACCGCAGGCGACGGCCTTCGCGCAGTCGGCGGCGTCCGCCTCCGGGTTCCCACCGGCCGCCGCCCAGGCCTCGCTGACGGCGGACGCGGAGGCGTACCGCTCCAGACAGCCGCGCTGCCCGCACGGGCAGGGGGTGCCGCCGGGCCGTACGACGATGTGGCCGATCTCGCCGGCGAAACCGTGCGCGCCCGCCTCCACCCGGCCGTCCAGGCCGATGGCGCCGGCGATCCCGGTGCCGAGCGGCACGAACAGGAAGCGGTCCGTGCCGCGTCCCGCGCCGATGCGGCCCTCGGCGAGACCGCCGGTGCGCACGTCGTGCCCGAGGGCGACGGGCATCCCCAGCCGTGCGGCGAGCAGGTCGCGCAGCGGGACGTCCCGCCAGCCGAGGTTGGCCGCGTAGACGGCGGTGCCCCGCTCCTCGTCGACGATGCCGGGGACCGCGATCCCGGCCGCGGCGGCCGGCCGCGCGTAGTGCTCCAGGCCGTACGCGTGCAGTTCGGCGGCGAAGTCGAGGATCGCCTCGATCACCGCATCGGGTCCGCGCTCGCGCCCGGTGGCGCGGCGGGCGCGATGCAGCAGTGCGCCGTCGTCGCCGACGAGGGCGGCCTTCATCCCGGTACCGCCCACGTCCAGGGCGATGACATGTCTCACCACGGCCCCTAGTGTGACCCCCGCACCCGGGAGAGGTCTAGTCCACTCGCGTGGTGTAGACCTTATGGGTCCATATATCGAACGGTCAGACGGCAGGGTTGGGGCTTTGACGGTGCGTCGGCGTACGGCAGGAACGATCGCGGTAATGTCTGCCATGGGCATGACAGCGGTCCTCGGTGGCTGCGGGAGTACGGGCTCCTCCGACGTCACCCTCAGACTCGTCGCGGCCGACTACGGCGACTCGGCCGCCAACAGCTCCAAGAAGTACTGGAACGCCCTCGCCGACGCCTACCAGTCCGGGCACCCCGGGGTGAAGGTCGAGGTCAGCGTCTACTCCTGGAACGACGTCGACCGCAAGGTCAAGGAGATGGTGGACGCCGGGCACGCCCCCGACCTGGCCCAGATCGGCGCCTACGCCGACTACGCGGCCGCCGGCAAGCTCTACCCCGCCTCCGACCTGCTCTCCATCCGCACCCAGGCCGACCTGCTGTCCCAGCTCTCGGACGCCGGCCAGTGGAAGCACACGCAGTACGGCATCCCCTTCGCCGCCTCCACCCGGGTGCTCTTCTACAACAAGACCCTCTTCGCCAAGGCCGGCATCACCCCGCCCACCACCTGGGACGAGCTGGCCGGCGACGCCGAGGCACTCAAGAGCAAGGGCGTGAAGTACCCCTACGCCCTGCCCCTCGGCCCCGAGGAGGCCCAGGCCGAGACCATGCAGTGGCTGCTGAGCGGCGGCAACGGCAGCAGCGGCGGCAGCGGCTACACCGACGACATAGGCACCTACACCATCGACTCCGCGCAGAACGTCGACACCTTCGGCTGGCTCAAGGACGACCTGGTCGGCAAGGGGCTGACCGGCCCGGTCGCCCCCGGCAAGCTCAACCGCGCCGACGCCTTCGCCGCCTTCGCCGACGGCCAGGTCGGCATGCTCAACGGCCACCCCACGCTGATCCAGCAGGCAGCCAAGAAGGGCGTGAAGTTCGGCATGGTGCCGATGCCGGGCCGCACCGGTACGGCCCGGGCCTCGATGGGCGTCACCGACTGGATGATGGGCTTCAGGCAGAACGGGCACGCCGACCAGGCCGGCGACTTCCTCGACTTCGTCTACAGCGAGAAGAACGTCCTGGACTTCTCCCGCGAGTACGGGCTGCTGCCGGTCACCGGCTCCGCCTCCAACACCATGAGCGAGTCGGACAAGGCCTCCGACAAGGCCCTGCGCCCCTTCCTCGACCAGCTGCCCACCTCCGAGCTGTACCCGGTCGGCAAGACCTCCTGGGCGTCGGTCAGCGCGGAGGTGAAGAAGAACATCGGCCAGGCCGTCGCCCCCGGCGGCAGCCCCTCCGGTGTCCTGACCCGGCTGCAGGCCACCGCCACGGCGGCCGACAGCGACGCCGCCAACTGACCGGCTGTCGGTGCCCGGCGCTACCGTGGCCCCCATGGAACTCGGCAGCCGCGAACAAGCCGTCCTCGCGCTGGAGCGCCGGGGCTTTCCCGGCCCCGGCGCCAAGGAACGGGCGATACGCGAGGAGCTGGGCCTCTCCCCCGTCACCTACTACCAGCTCCTCAACGCCCTCCTGGACGACGAGCGCGCCCTGGCCCACGACCCGGTGACGGTCAACCGCCTGCGCCGCGTCCGCGAGACCCGCCGCGCGGAGCGCTGACGCGCGGCCCCGGCCGCGCGTCGCGCGCGGTGCCGAGGAGTGGAGTCGGCCTCGCGTGGATAGGGTCGGTCATATGGGCATCCACACGACCGACTCACCGGACCCGGCCAACCCCACGAAACCCCTGCCGACCCCGGCCACCCCGGCGGGCCGGGACGGACTGGCCGCCCTGCTGGCCCGTCCCCGCACCGCGGTGATCGGCCTGGACTTCGACGGCACGCTGGCGCCGATCGTCGCCGACCCCGAGCAGGCCCGCGCCCACCCCGAGGCGGTGCCCGCGCTCGCCGCGCTCGCCCCCAAGGTGGCCTCGGTCGCCGTGATCACCGGCCGGCCCGCCGATGTCGCGGTGCGCAACGGCGGCTTCGCGGGCGTCCCCGGCCTGGAGCACCTGACCGTCCTCGGGCACTACGGCGCCGAGCGCTGGGACGCGGCCACCGGCACCATCACCGCGCCACCCCCGCATCCCGGCGTGGCGGAGGTCCGAGCGGAGCTGCCGGGCCTGCTGGAACGCGCCGGCGCCTGGCAGGGCACGTGGATCGAGGAGAAGGGCCGGGCGGTCGCCGTCCACACCCGGCGCGCCGAGGACCCGCAGGCCGCGTTCGAGGCGCTGCGCGAACCCCTCACCGAGCTCGCCACCCGCCACGGGCTGATCGTCGAGCCCGGCCGGATGGTGCTGGAACTGCGCCCGCCGGGCATGGACAAGGGCGTCGCGCTCAGCGACCACCTCCGCCGCACCGGCGCCGAGTCGGTCCTCTACGCCGGCGACGACCTGGGCGACCTGCCCGCCTTCGCCGCCGTCGACAAGCTCCGCGCCGACCGTGTCCCCGGGCTGCTGGTGTGCAGCGGCAGCAGCGAGGTGACGGAACTGGCCGCGCGGGCCGACCTGGTGGTGGACGGCCCGGCGGGCGTGGTGGACCTGCTGCGCAGGCTGGCGGCTCAGCTGGACTGACCGCCCGGGGCGTCCTCGTCCAGGGCGTGCAACTGGTCCAGGAACCAGCGGGCGGGCGGCAGCGCCGTCGCCGCCGCGGCCAGCCGCTTCGACCGCTCCGCCCGCTCGCCGTCGGGCAGGGTCAGCGCCTGGTGCAGCGCCCGTGCCGTGCCCGTGATGTCGTAGGGGTTCACCACGATCGCGTCCTCGCCCAGCTCCTCGTACGCCCCCGCCTCCCGGGACAGCACCAGCGCGCAGCCCTCGTCCGAGACCACCGGGATCTCCTTGGCGACCAGGTTCATGCCGTCCCGGATGGGGTTGACGAGCGCCACGTCGGCGAGTCGGTAGGCGGCCAGCGAGCGCGCGAAGTCGTCCTTGACGTGCAGTACCACCGGCGTCCAGCCGGCCGTCCCGTACTCCGTGTTGATCTCGTCGGCGACCCGCCGCACCTCGGCCGTGTAGTCGCGGTACACGGCCAGGTCCTGCCGGGAGGGGTAGGCGAACGCCACGTGGACGACCCGCTCGCGCCACTCGGGGTGGTCCTCGAGCAGCTGCCGGTACGCCAGCAGCCCGCGCACGATGTTCTTCGACAGCTCGGTGCGGTCGACGCGGACGATGGCCTTGCGGCCCTCGCCGATCTCCTCCCGCAGTGCCGCCATCCGCTCGTCGACGTCCGGCTCGTGGGCCCGCTCGCGCAGGAAGTCGGCGTCCGCGCCGAGCCCGTGCACGCCGATCCGGGTGCCCGAGGGGATGCCCGGGCCGAGCACCGCGTGACAGCAGTCCCGGAAGGCGTCCGCCCAGCGCCGGGTGAGGAAGGCCGCCCGGTCCGCGCCCAGGATGCCGGTCAGCAGCTCGGCCGCGATGTCGTCGGGCAGCAGACGGAAGTAGTCCGGCGGCGCCCACGGGGTGTGCGAGAAATGGCCGATGCGCAGGTCGGGGCGGAGCCGGCGGAGCATCCGGGGGGCGAGGGCCAGGTGGTAGTCCTGGATCAGCACCGCCGCGCCCTCGGCCGCCTCCTCGGCGAGCGCCTCGGCGAACGCCTGGTTGTAGGCCTCGTAGGAGGCCCACCGCCGCCGGAACTCCGCGTCGAAGACCGGCTCCAGCGGTGTCTGGTAGAGCAGGTGGTGGACGAACCAGAGCACCGAGTTGGCGATGCCGTTGTACGCCTCGGCGTGCACCGTCGCGTCGATGTCCAGCATCCGTACCCGCTGCCCGCCGGTCTCCTCGGCCGGCAGCAGCCCGCCGCCCGCGCGCCGCACGGCCGCCCGGTCACCGTCGCCCAGCGCGGCGCACACCCACACCGCGTCGGTGTCCGGCCCGATGGCCGACAGCCCGGAGACCAGCCCGCCGCCGCCCCGTTTGGCGCGCAGTGAGCCGTCGTCGAGCATCTGATACGAAACCGGGCCGCGATTGGACGCGACCAGCACCTCAGCACCGTGCGTGGAAGCCATACGCCTCAACCTAGCCCGGCCCGGAAACGCTCAAACGTACGGTCCGCCCCGCAAGGGGCTGTATACGGCCGTTCTCCGGCGGCGGCCGCCCGTGTCCCTCAGGCCACCCGGCGTGCCGCGTACTCCGCGATCTCCGTCATCGGCGGCCGTTCCTCGGTGTCCACGGAGTAGGTGCGCGGCCTGAATCCGTCCGCGCCCCGCTCGAACTGGGTGAGGGAGGGCCGGACCAGGTGTCCGCGGGCCAGCCGCAGCTGGGCGGTGCGGTAGATGGCCGCCGCCATCCGGCCCAGCGCCTGGCCGTCCTGGTGGCGGTGCTTGCGCACGCCCACGTCCACCTGGGCCAGCGCGTCGAGCCCCACCAGGTGCAGGGCGTCCACCAGCATCCCCAGCTCCACGCCGTAGCCCACCGGGAACGGCAGCCGTTCCAGCAGGGAGCGGCGGGCCGCGTACTCGCCGCCCAGCGGCTGCACGAAACCGGCCAGCTGCGGCCAGTGCAGGTTCAGCAGCGGGCGCGCCATCAGTTCGGTGACCCGGCCGCCCTGTCCCGTGGCGCCGCCGAGCGGGCGGTCGTACATGCCCTTGACGAGGTGCACGCCGGGGTCGGTGAGCAGCGGACCGACGATCCCGGAGACGAAGTCGGAGGAGAACTCCCTGAGGTCGGCGTCGATGAAGCACACGATGTCCCCGCCGGTGACCAGCAGCGAGCGCCAGAGCACCTCGCCCTTGCCGGGGACGGCGGGGAGCCGGGGCAGGATGTCGTCGCGGTGGACGACCCGGGCGCCCGCCGCGGCGGCGACCGCCGAGGTGCGGTCGGTGGAGCCGGAGTCGACGACGACGATCTCGTCGACCAGCGGCACCTGTTCCACGAGGTCGTGCCGGATCACCGCGACGATGTCGCCGACGGTCTCCTCCTCGTTGAGCGCGGGCAGGACGACGCTGATCGTCTGCCCCGTGCGCTGCTTTGCGGCCAGGAGCCCGTGGAGCGGACGATCGGTCACGGACCAGGAGCGGGTGGCCAGCCAGCGCTCGACTTCTTCCAGCACGGTCTGCGGCTCCTCACGTTGTCTCGCGGTTCGGACGACTATCTCAACTGTCCTGGCCTTCGGTTACAGTCTTGAACAACGCCGGTGACCATCGCATGTCGGGGGTCGCGCGCGTTCACAACCGAATACCGCTCATCCAGAGGGGCAGAGGGACACGGCCCGATGAAGCCCCGGCAACCCTCCAGCCGGCACTCGTCTTCCACGCGAGGCTCCCGGCTAGGGAAGGTGCCAAATCCGTCTCGCGGCGAGACGCGTCGCGAGGAAGATGAGGAGAAAGGGCCTCGCCTCCATGGCTGCGCAGACAGTTGCAAGCACCGGCAATCCCACCGTCGACCTCGGGCCCGCCGCGGCCCTGAGCTGCCGCGAGTGCGGTCACCGCGTCCCCCTCGGCCCCGTCTTCGCCTGCGCGGAGTGTTTCGGTCCGCTGGAGATCGCCTACGACTTCTCCGGCTATGACGCCGAGGAGCTGCGGGCGCGTATCGAGGCGGGCCCCGCGAACATCTGGCGGTACGCGCCGCTGCTGCCCGTGCCGGCCGACGTCGCCGACAAGCCCAACCTCAACCCGGGCTGGACCAAGCTGGTCAAGGCCGACAACCTGGCGGCCGAGCTGGGCGTGACCGGCGGTCTGTACGTGAAGGACGACTCCGGCAACCCGACGCACTCCTTCAAGGACCGCGTCGTCGCCCAGGCCCTGGAGGCCGCCCGCGCCTTCGGCTTCAGCACCCTCTCCTGCTCCTCCACCGGCAACCTCGCCGGTGCCGTGGGTGCCGCGGCGGCCCGCTCCGGCCTGCGTTCGTGCGTGTTCATCCCGCACGACCTGGAGCAGGGCAAGGTCGTCATGGCCGCGGTCTACGGCGGGGAGCTCGTCGGCATCGAGGGCAACTACGACGACGTGAACCGCTTCTGCTCCGAGCTGATCGGCGACCCGGCCGGCGACGGCTGGGGGTTCGTCAACGTCAATCTGCGGCCGTACTACGCGGAGGGGTCCAAGACCCTGGCGTACGAGATCTGTGAGCAGCTCGGCTGGCGCCTGCCGGACCAGATCGTGGTCCCCATCGCCTCCGGCTCCCAGCTCACGAAGATCGACAAGGGGTTGCGCGAGCTGGTGGAGCTGGGACTGGTCGAGGACCGGCCGTACAAGATCTTCGGCGCGCAGGCCGAGGGCTGCTCGCCGGTGTCCACCGCCTTCAAGGCCGGCCACGACGTGGTCCGCCCGCAGAAGCCGGACACCATCGCCAAGTCCCTCGCCATCGGCAACCCGGCCGACGGGCCGTACGTCCTGGACATCGCGCGCCGCACCGGCGGTTCCGTGGAGGACGTGACGGACGAGGAGATCGTGGACGCCATCAAGCTGCTGGCGCGCACCGAGGGCATCTTCGCGGAGACGGCGGGCGGGGTGACCGTCGGCGTCACCCGCAAGCTGCTCAAGGAGGGCGTGCTGGACCCGGCGAAGAGCACGGTCGTGCTGAACACCGGCGACGGACTGAAGACCCTCGACGCGGTGGCCGGCACCGGCCTGACCGCCACCATCCGCCCCACCCTGGACTCCTTCCGAGAGGCTGGCCTCGCATGAGCGTGACCGTTCGCATCCCGACCATCCTGCGCACCTACACCGGCGGGCGGGCCGAGGTCGCCGCCGAGGGCGGGACCCTCGCCGAGGTCATCGAGGACCTGGAGAAGAACCACGCGGGGATCGCCGCCCGGGTGCTGGACGACCAGGGCAGGCTGCGCCGGTTCGTCAACGTCTACGTCAACGACGACGACGTCCGCTTCGAGCAGGGCCTCGAGACGGCGACCCCCGAGGGCGCCGGTGTGTCGATCATTCCGGCCGTCGCGGGCGGCTGCTGACGGAATGACCGATCATTACCTTCGGTAACAGCGGTTACGTATTGTTCATGGGATTGCCCCCTCCGTGAGAGAAGCGGAGGGGGCAATTCTGTGTGATTGAGCGCGGTAGAGTTGGGGAACACGGTCGCGATCCTCGGGTCGCGGGCCCTGGATTCATGCCGCACAGCCCGATAAGAAGTAGCCAAAGTGCGCGGGCTTTATGCGGCTTTTGTGGTTTTTGTGGAGCCCGACTTGCCCTGAATTCGGGCGAATTCTCGCCACATTCCGGACCGGGACCGTCCAGAATTCTCGTCCGATTGACCTGTTGCAGAGGGCAGTTGGACAGATACATTCAGCCGCGGTCGACGCGTTCCGGCGCACGCCCCCCGGCCTTTTCGGAGGAGGGCGAGGTCTGACCCGGGTCCGCGAAGTGTGGATCTGTGCAAGGGCCAGTAATAGGGGAGTTAGGCATGGCTCAGGGCACCGTCAAGTGGTTCAACGCGGAGAAGGGGTACGGCTTCATCGCGGTCGACGGTGGTGCGGACGTCTTCGTCCATTACAGCGCCATTCAGATGGACGGCTACCGCACCCTGGAAGAGGGCCAGCGGGTGGAGTTCGAGATCTCGCAGGGCCAGAAGGGCCCGCAGGCCGACATGGTTCGCCTCAGCGCCTGAACGTTTTCTGTACGAAGGGCCCGCACCTCGCAGAGGGTGTGGGCCCTTCGTCGTGCGGGCGCGCGTGCGCGGCCGGCGCGTGCCCCCTGCGCGCCCGCGCATGCCTCGCGCGCCCGCGCGTGCCCCCCGCGCCCGCGCGTGACCCAGTGTCGTCGTGTTCGCGGGTGGCTGAGCGCCCCGCTGTTCCCCTCGGAGGCGCTTGCACTCGACCATGCCGAGTGCTAATCATTGCGTTAGCACTCTGAAGGTGAGAGTGACAACGAAGGACCGGGTCGGTGAGGCCCGCAGGCCGGGTGGGGCAAGGAACCACAAGGCCGGCGAGCCGTCCGTCGCGGGCGCGGGCGCGGTCCGAAGGAATCACCCCCAGTCCTGGAGGGACCACTTCACATGGCCAAGATCATCGCGTTCGACGAGGAGGCGCGGCGCGGCCTCGAGCGCGGCATGAACCAGCTCGCGGACGCCGTGAAGGTGACGCTCGGCCCCAAGGGCCGCAACGTCGTCCTCGAGAAGAAGTGGGGCGCCCCCACGATCACCAACGATGGTGTCTCCATCGCCAAGGAGATCGAGCTCGAGGACCCGTACGAGAAGATCGGCGCCGAGCTGGTCAAGGAAGTCGCCAAGAAGACGGACGACGTCGCCGGTGACGGTACGACCACCGCGACCGTGCTCGCCCAGGCCCTGGTCAAGGAAGGCCTGCGCAACGTCGCCGCCGGCGCCAACCCGATGGCTCTGAAGCGCGGTATCGAGAAGGCCGTCGAGGCCGTCTCCGCCGCCCTGCTGGAGCAGGCGAAGGACGTCGAGACCAAGGAGCAGATCGCCTCCACCGCGTCCATCTCCGCCGCCGACACCCAGATCGGCGAGCTGATCGCCGAGGCGATGGACAAGGTCGGCAAGGAAGGCGTCATCACCGTCGAGGAGTCCCAGACCTTCGGTCTGGAGCTGGAGCTCACCGAGGGTATGCGCTTCGACAAGGGCTACATCTCGGCGTACTTCGCCACCGACATGGAGCGGATGGAGGCGTCGCTCGACGACCCGTACATCCTCATCGCCAACTCCAAGATCTCCTCGGTCAAGGACCTGCTCCCGCTGCTGGAGAAGGTCATGCAGTCGGGCAAGCCGCTGCTGATCATCGCCGAGGACGTCGAGGGCGAGGCCCTGTCGACCCTGGTCGTCAACAAGATCCGCGGCACCTTCAAGTCCGTCGCCGTCAAGGCCCCGGGCTTCGGTGACCGCCGCAAGGCCATGCTCGGCGACATCGCCATCCTCACGGGCGGCGAGGTCATCTCCGAGGAGGTCGGCCTCAAGCTGGAGAACGCGACCCTGGACCTCCTGGGCCGCGCCCGCAAGGTCGTCATCACCAAGGACGAGACCACCATCGTCGACGGTGCCGGCTCCTCGGAGCAGGTGCAGGGCCGCGTGAACCAGATCCGCGCCGAGATCGAGAACAGCGACTCGGACTACGACCGCGAGAAGCTGCAGGAGCGCCTGGCGAAGCTCGCCGGCGGTGTCGCGGTCATCAAGGCCGGTGCCGCCACCGAGGTGGAGCTCAAGGAGCGCAAGCACCGCATCGAGGACGCCGTCCGCAACGCGAAGGCCGCCGTCGAGGAGGGCATCGTCGCCGGTGGTGGCGTGGCCCTGCTGCAGGCCTCCCAGGTCTTCGAGAAGCTGGAGCTCGAGGGTGACGAGGCGACCGGCGCCAACGCCGTGCGCATCGCGCTCGAGGCCCCGCTGAAGCAGATCGCCGTCAACGCCGGCCTCGAGGGCGGTGTCGTGGTGGAGAAGGTGCGCAACCTGACCCCGGGCCACGGCCTGAACGCCGCGACCGGCGAGTACGTCGACCTGGTCGCCGAGGGCATCATCGACCCGGCGAAGGTGACCCGTTCCGCGCTGCAGAACGCCGCCTCCATCGCCGCGCTGTTCCTCACCACCGAGGCCGTCATCGCCGACAAGCCGGAGAAGGCCGCCGCGCCTGCCGGTGGCGGCATGCCGGGCGGTGACATGGACTTCTGATCGACCCGAGGGTTGATCGCCTGTCCTGCGGACCGAGGGCGGCACTTCCAGCTTCTGGCTGGGGGTGCCGCCCTCGGGCGTTCCCGGGGTCCTGTCCGGGTGTGGCCTCGCGGCGGGTGGCGGTGCCGCGGAGCGGGGCGGCGGCTCGATCGGCGGAGTGTGAGCGGCGTCACGTGAAGGCCGGGGCGGGAATGGAATGCGGGCGCCGTGGCGACCGTTATTTCAGGAGGTGCAACAATGCGCGCGCACATACCCCCTGGTCAGCAATCACCCGAGGAGTCATTCCGTGACCGTCACCACGCCCGCCGCCTCCCGCGCGGCCCAGATCCTCTCCCGCCCGATCGCGCTGAACGGCCTGACCGTGCCGAACCGGATCGTGATGGCGCCGATGACCCGGATGTTCTCCCCGGGCGGCATCCCCGGCGAGGACGTGCGCTCCTACTACGCGCGCCGCGCCGCCGCCGGTGTCGGACTGATCGTCACCGAGGGAACCTACGTCGGCCACGAGTCGGCCGGGCAGAGCGACAGCGTCCCGCGCTTCCACGGTGAGGAGCAGCTCGCGGGCTGGGCCAAGGTCGCCGAGGACGTCCACGCGGCCGGCGGCACGATCGTCCCGCAGCTGTGGCACATCGGCATGGTCCGCAACCAGGGCGAGCCGCCCTACGCCGACGCCCCCGCCGTCGGCCCCTCCGGCCTGACCACCGCGGGCGCCGAGCCCACCGGCAAGGCCATGACCCAGGCCGACCTGGACGCCGTCATCGCCGCGTTCGCCGAGGCCGCCGCCGCCGCGGAGCGCATCGGATTCGACGGCGTGGAGCTGCACGGCGCCCACGGCTACCTCCTCGACCAGTTCCTGTGGGCCGGCACCAACCGCCGCACCGACGCCTACGGTGGCGACCCGGTGGCCCGCACCCGGTTCTCCGCGGAGATCGTCGCCGCGGTCCGCGCCGCGGTCTCCCCCGACTTCCCGGTCATCTTCCGCTACTCGCAGTGGAAGCAGCAGGACTACACCGCCCGCCTCGCCGAGACCCCCGAGGAGCTGGAGGCCATCCTCACCCCGCTGGCCGCCGCCGGCGTCGACGCCTTCCACGCCTCCACCCGCCGCTACTGGCTGCCCGAGTTCGACGGCTCGGACCTGAACCTGGCCGGCTGGACCAAGAAGCTCACCGGCAAGCCGGTCATCTCCGTCGGCTCGGTCGGTCTCGACGGCGACTTCGTCAAGGCGTTCCAGGGAGAGGGCTCGGAGGTCAAGGGCATCGACAACCTCCTGGACCGCCTGGAGGCCGAGGAGTTCGACCTCGTCGCCGTCGGCCGCGCCCTGCTGCAGGACCCCGAGTGGGCGGCCAAGATCCTCTCCGACCGCCTGGACGAGCTGAAGCCGTACGACGCGGCCGCGCTGAAGACCCTCAGCTGACGCCCTACAGGTTGCCCAGGGGCTCGATGTCGGTCTGGACGGGCGTGCCCCAGACGCGCAGCACCTCGTAGTCGGTGAACTCGTGCACCAGCCGGTAGGCCATGGCGGGCCGGGACGAACGCCGCTCGGCGGCCAGATACGTCTCGGCCTCGCGCCGGTCCCGCCGGGGCGTACCGCACAGCTGCCACTCGCGCCCGTTCCACGCCTCCGGCAGCCACCGCTGCTGGGGCTGGGGCCGGTCACCCCGCACCCCGTAACGGGAGGGGGCGGCGGGGGCCGGCCCCGCCGGGTTCGGCCGGCTGCCGTACTCCGACCGGCGGGCCGCCCGGCGTCGGGTCTCGCACAGCAGACACAGATCGGCGGCGGCCTTGTCGACGGGCCCCTGCGGGTGCTCGGGGCACCGGGTCGTGGGCGCGCCGGTCGCGACGCTCTCCTCCAGCAGGTCCAGGGCGCGCCGCAGATCGGCCTTGACCTCGTGCAGCCGGGCGTCGGGGGAGTCGGCCGTCAGGGACTCGCCGTGCTCCCCGAGCAGCCGGAGCGCGCGTCCCAGGGCGGTGAGCTGGGCGTGGTTCATGTCGGTACGCGTCGTCCTTCGACAGTTGGGGACCGGGCGGTGCCGAGCGGGCCGGCCCTTTGACGGTAACGCGCCCCGGCCGCCGCGGGCCCCGGCGCTACACCGCCGTCCGGCGGGCGTCAGCCCGCGACCGCTTCCCCTCCCGCGTGGTGGGCGGCCGGCCATGGCGGGGGAAGCCGAAGAGGAACGTCGCCGCGAAACCCACCGCGTACCCGGTGAGCAGGCCGCCGCCGTAGACCGCCGCCGCCATGCCCGGACCCCTGTTCCCGGCGAGCAGGGGGAACAGGGCCCAGCCCGACGGGCCGATCGCCGTGGCGCCCACCTCGGTGCCCAGCATGGCGAAGAAACCGACGAACGCCCCGCCCGCCGCCCCGCCCACGCAGGCGGTCAGGAACGGGCGGCCAAGGGGCAGCGAGACGCCGTAGATCAGCGGTTCGCCCACGCCCAGCAGGCCCGCCGGGAGAGCGGATCTGATCGTCGTGCGCAGGGGGACGTCGTGGCGCAGCCGGACGTACACCGCGAGGGCCGCGCCGACCTGGCCCGCGCCCGCCATGGACAGCAGGGGGAGCAGGACGGTGTAGCCCTGCTGCTCGATGAGGGTGGTGTGGATGGGGATCAGGGCCTGGTGCAGGCCCAGCATCACCAGGGGCAGGAACAGGCCGCCGAGGACCAGCCCGGCCGCCGCGCCCGTCGTGGCCAGCAGCCAGTTCGCCGCCGCGCCGATCGCCGAGGCGACCACGCCGGCCGCGTACATCAGCCCGTAGAGCGTGGCCAGACCGGTGACGAGGACGGTCACGGTCGGGGTGAGCAGGACGTCCAGCGCGCCCGGCACCCGGCCCCGGCACCAGCGCTCCACCCGCGTCGCCAGCAGCGCCGCCGCGAGGGCGCCGAGCACCCCGCCCTGGCCGGGCACCAGGTGGGTGCCGAACGCGGTCACCTTGGCCACGCCCGGATAGACGACGACGGCCGCCACCGCGCCGCCCAGCACCGGTGTGCCGCCGAACTCCTTCGCCGTGTTGTAGCCGACGAACACCGCGATCAGCGCCATGAAGGCGGAGGCGACGGCGGTCAGGGCCGGGGTCAGCCCGGGCAGCCAGGCGGCGTTCAGCAGCAGCCCGTTGAGCCCGGCGAGGATGCCGCAGCCGATCAGCGCGGGGATGAGCGGGAGGAAGACGTTCGCGATCCGCCGCAGAGAGGTCCTGACGGGCGTGGCGCCCCGCCGCCGCGGCTCCTCCTCGTCGGGGCCGGCACCCTGGCCGGCGGGGCGCTCGGGCGGGGGCTTCGTCGGTGGGCCGGTGCTCCCCTCGGGTGACGGCCGCGTCAGCAGGGTGTGTACGGCCGCCGTGACCTCCGTGACCACCCCCGGTCCGAGGACGATCTGCAGGGTGCCGTCCCCGCCGTCCACCAAGCCGAGCACGCCCGGCACGGCGCGCAGCGCCTCCTGGTCCGCGCCGGCCGGATCGGCGAGCCCCAGCCGCAGCCGGGTCATGCAGTGGGCCACCGAGGTGACGTTGGCCCGGCCGCCGACCCGGGTGAGGACGGCGGTCGCGGTGGAGAGGGGGTCGTAGCGCACGTCCCCGAGCGTGCGGTCAGCGGGCCGCCCGCGCCAGCGCGGCGCGCAGATGGCCGCCGGACTCCTCCAGAAGGCGGGCGGCCGTCGGGCCGTCGACGTCGGCGAGAAGGGTGAGGATCGCGTTCTTCACCTCGCCGCCCGTCTCGGTGAGGGCCTTCTCGATCTCCTCGTCGTCCGCGCCCGTGGCCTGGGCCACGATCCGGTGGGAGCGGGCCCGGAGCTTGTCGTTGGACGCGCGGACGTCGACCATCAGGTTCCCGTACGTCTTGCCGAGCCGGATCATCGTGATCGTCGACAGCATGTTCAGCACCAGCTTCTGTGCGGTGCCCGCCTTCAGCCGCGTGGAGCCGGTGATCAGCTCCGGGCCGACGACGACCTCGATGCCGTGCTCGGCGGCCGCCGCCAGCGCGCTGTGCGCGTTGCAGGACAGACCGACGGTCAGGGCGCCCAGCGCGCGGGCGTGCCGGACCGCGCCGAGGGCGTAGGGGGTGCGGCCGGAGGCGGAGACGCCGACCACCGTGTCCACGGCGCTCACCCCGAGCGCGTCGAGGTCCTCGCGGGCCAGTTCCCCGGAGTCCTCGGCGCCCTCGACCGAGCTGACCATGGCCTCGGGGCCGCCCGCGATCAGGCCGACGACCCGGGCGGGATCGGTGTTGAAGGTGGGCGGGCACTCGGAGGCGTCCAGCACCCCGAGCCGTCCGGCGGTGCCGGCGCCCGCGTAGACCAGACGGCCGCCGTGTCGCATGCGCGCCGCCACCGCGTCGATGGCGGCGGCGATCTGCGGGAGCCGCCCGGCGACTGCCGTCGGCACGCCCGCGTCCTCGCCGTTCATCAGGCGGGCGATGTCGAGGGTGGGCAGCCGGTCGATGTCGGCGAGTTCGGGGCGGAAGGCCTCGGTGGTCAGCGAGGCGAGTTCCGTGCGCAGGTCAGGGGAGGTCATGAAGGCGGCTCTCCTAAGGTTCGGGTGCCGGTTCGTGTGCTGGTGCTCACCTGGGGTTGGTGCGGTGCCGATGGGCCAGCGCCTCGTACGACGCGGCCAGGGCGGGCGCGGCCGTCTCGTAGGTCCGCTGTGCCACTCCCACGAACAGACAGTCCACCACGAGCAGTTGGCTGGTGCGCGAGGACATCGCGGCCGGCCGCAGCTCGCTCTCCCGCGAGGTGGACGTGGTCAGTACGTGGTCGGCGTACTGGGTGACCGGCGAGTCGGGCCGGCCGGTGATGGCCACCGTGGTGGCGCCGTGCTCGAAGGCGACCCGCAGCGGCTCGATGACGTCCCCCGTCGAGCCGGAGTGCGTGATCGCGAGCGCCACGTCACCCGAGCGCAGCTGCACCGCGTTGGTGACGGCGAGGTGCGGGTCGCTGTGCGCGTGGGCTATGAGCCCTATCCGCAGCAGCTTCTGCGTGAGGTCCTGGGCGACGAGCCCGGACGCCCCGATGCCGTACACGTCGGTCCGCCGGGCCCCGGCCAGCGCGGTGACGGCCGCGCCCAGCTGCGCGGTGTCCAGCCCGGCGGCCGTGTCGGCGAGGGTCTGCTGCTCCTCGTAGGCGAGCTTGGTCACGACGTCGGCCAGGGAGTCGTCCACGGCGATGTCGGTGGTGATCGCCGGCGCCCGGCCCGACTGCTGCTGCGCGGCCAGTCCGGCCAGGGCCAGTCGCAGGTCGCGGTAGCCGGGGTAGCCGAGGAGGCGGGCGGTGCGGACGACCGTGGCCTCGCTGGTGCCGGTGAGTTCGGCCAGGCCGGTGACCGTGAGGGCGGCGCAGCCGGCCGGGTCGCCGGCCACCGCCTCCGCGACGCGCTGCATGGACCGGGTCATGGAGGGGGCGAGGGTGCGCACCTTGGCGGCGAGCGAGCCGCCCGGACGGCCGAAAATTTCCTTCATGTCCTGGGTCACGTATGAAAGATATTTTCGGTTCCGTCCGGTGGTCAAGAGTGCGCACAATGGGTGCCATGGAACCCGTCGCTCCCCTTGAACAGGTCCTGCACGCCGCGCGCGCCCTGGTGCTCGCCGATCTGGTCGCGGGCGAGGTCGCCGAGGCGGACGTGGTCTCCCTGGTCGAGGCCTCCGTCACCCGGCGGCGCTGGTGGGTGCAGCAGTGGCCGGACGGCGCCGCCTACGTGGCCGGTCTGGTCGCGCAGGACGTGCAGGACGCGCTGCTGGAGCGGTACGGCCGCTGGCCGCTGTGCCCGGTGTGCCGCACGGGCGACCCGCACGCGCTGGACGTCGAACCGGAGCTGGGCCCCGACCCGCACTGGGTGTGCCACAAGGCGGGCGTGAAGGTCGCCGCCGTCGGCTCGCTGGGGTCGGCCGCGGCCGGCGGGGCGGCGTCCTCGTGAGGCGCCCGTGACCGTGTACATCGACCCTCCGGCCTGGCCCGGCCACGGGCGTATGTGGTCCCACTTGGTGAGCGACGTGTCCTACGAGGAACTCCACCGGTTCGCCGAGCGGTTGGGCGTGCCCGCGCGCGCCTTCGACCGCGATCACTACGACATCCCGTCGCACCGGTACGCGGACGCGGTGGCCGCCGGCGCGGTGGAGGTCCGCAGCCGCGAGGTGGTGCGGCTGCTGCGGGCGTCGGGACTGCGCCGGCCCAAGGGGTGTCAGGCCCGGCGGACGTAGAGCCGGAGGCCGGTGTCCACGGCGTGGTGCTCGTGCGCGATCCGCTCCTCGTCCAGGGTGGCCCGCACGAAGCCCGCCCGGGCCACCACGCGCTGCGAGGCCGTGTTGTCGTGCTCGATGGTCGCGAGGACCACGTCGACGTCCTCGCGGGCCAGGGCCGCCTCGGTCAGCGCGCACACCGCCTCGGTGGCGTAGCCCCGGCCGCGGGCGCCCTCGGCGAGGTCGTAACCGATCTCCACCCGGCCCTCCTCGTCCGGGGCGCCGTGGAAGCCGATGCCGCCGACGGCGCGGCCGTCCTCCTGCCGTACGAGGGCGAAGACCCCGAACTCCGGCCGGTGCACGCCCGCTTCGTAGCCCTTCACCAGGAAGCCGGCGGCCTCCCGGGTGCCCTCGTACGGGCCGCCCTCGATCCAGGTGAGGCCCCCGTCGCCGCCGAGGCGCAGATCGCGGGCGGCGTCCGGGCGGATGCCGGTGAGGGCGAGGCGTTCGGCGGGGATGACGAGGTTGTTGCGCCAACGCCAGTCGGTGACCCGGGCGCGGCCGGGCAACTCGCCCCGGCCGGTGGCCCACAGCAGGGTCGGCCACGGCGCGGGGCCGGGCTGGACGTGCGGGAAGAGCCGGGTCAGGACGGACTCGGCCAGCTCCTCGTCCGGCGCGTGGGCGAGCCCGAGCCCCTCGGTCAGGTCGTGAGTGTGCAGCAGCACCTCGGCGACGCCCATCGCGGCGAAGCCCTCGCGGTCGGCGCTGCCGAAGGGGTGGGGGTGGAAGGCGCGGACGCCGGGCGGGGTGGTGCGCACGGTCGTGGCCAGCAGCACGCCGGCGGTCTCGACGACGTGCAGCAGACCGGCGTTGTCGGTGCCCTCGTCCAGGGTCAGGGAGAAGGGGACGTAGCCGTCCCGGGCGCGGCCCGCCAACTGGCCCGCGTAGGCGAGGAGAGCGCCCGCGACATGCTCGGCCGTCTGCCGGCAGCTCCACTCCAGCGAGCCGGCCCCGACCCGCTCCCAGTCCCGGTCCACCGCCGGCCGCAGAGCCGCCACACAGCCCTCGACGGCCTTGCTTACGTCGTCCCCGCTCATCGCTCCCATGGGCGCACCCTAGAAGGTGCGCCCCCTCAGGTCGACAGCAATTCCAGCTCGGCCGCGAGGTTGAAACGGGCGGTGGCCTCCCAGCGCTCCCGGCCGTACGGGGTGCGGAACAACGCGGGCAGATCCAGGAGTTGGCGCAGAATCGCCGCGCGGCCCGTCCGGAAGTCCTCGCCCGGGACGAAGTGGTACTCCTCCCGGACCTCGGCGGTGTAGGCCGCGTACGCCGACGGGGGCGCGGCCAGGATCGCGAGGTCGGCGTCGCACAGGACCTGGCCGTCGCGGTCGTCGTCGGCCGGGTCGTGCGTGACGGTGAGCCGGACCAGCCGCGCCACCCGGTCCGTCGTCGCGTCCGGCACGCCGGCCTCGGTCAGGGCGCGCTCGGCGAGCCGCGCGGAGCGCTCCTCGTTCTCGGACCGCTCGGGGAGATAGACGGCGTCGTGGAACCAGGCGGCCAGGCGTACGGCGTCCGGGTCGGCCGCGTACCGCTCCAGCGTGTCGATGTGGTCGAGCACCGCCGTCAGGTGGGTCAGCGTGTGATAGCGGCGCTGCGGCTCCTGCCAGCGGCCGAGCAGATCGTCGGCGTACGGCGCGGCGTCGGGACCGCCGCCGGGGGCACGGGCTGCTTCCAGCGCACGGACGAAACGCGGGCGCAGGGCATCGGGATCTGCCATGCCCGCCATTCTTCCGCTCCCACACCGCCCCTGGCGATCCCGGCCCCGGGACGGGCCAGGGCGGGTGAACATCCTCGGCCGAGGCCGGGCGGCGGGCCAGGGGGCGTACTCTTGGATTGGACTAGACCTGTAGCCGCCCGAAGAACGCCGACGAATTGCGGGGTGCCATGAGCAAGCGTGCAGTCCTGGAGGTGATCGCCCTCGACGTCGAGGACGCGGTCGCCGCCCAGGCCGGAGGCGCGGACCGGCTGGAGCTGGTCACCGAGATGGCCGCCGACGGACTCACCCCGTCCGCCGCCACCGTCGCCGGGATCCGTGCCGCGGTCGACATCGACCTGCGCGTGATGCTCCGGCTGGCGGACGGCTTCGCGGCCGGTGACGTCGACCGGCTGGTCCGGGTGGCGGCCGAGCTGCGGGAAGCCGGCGCGGACCAGTTCGTGCTCGGCTTCCTCGACGCGTACGGCGAGGTGGACCTGGCGGCCGTGGAGCGGGTCGTCGGCGCGCTCGACGGCTGCCCCTGGACCTTCCACCGGGCGATCGACCGGGCCGCCGACCGCGACACCCTGCGCAAGCGCCTCGCCGACCTGCCCGGCCTGGACACCTATCTCACCGCGGGCTGCGCCACCGGCGTGGACGCCGGCCTGCCGGTCCTGCTCGCGGAGGCGGCTCGCGGCGGCGAACCGGGATACGAGCAGCAGATCCTGGTGGGCGGCGGCCTCCGGCTCGACCACGTGCCGCCGTTGCGGACCGGAGGCATCGAGGCCTTCCACATCGGCGGCGCCGCCCGGCCCGACGGATGGACGGGGCCGGTGTCGCGGGAGGCCGTGGCGCGCTGGCGCCGGGCGCTGGACGGGGCGTAAAGCCCCTCTTTCGGATCTCGCCGGGGTCGCGGGGTGACCTGATCCGAAGGAAAGGCCCTTACCGGACTCGGTCCAGCTGCGCCGGCAGCGGCGCCGAGTGCGTGACGATCAGGCCCGACACCGCACGGGTCAGGGCCACGTACAGCCGCCGCAGGCCCGTGCGTTCGTCCGGCTCGCCGTCGACCACGGCCTGCGGCTCGTCCAGGACGACGTAGTCGTACTCCAGGCCCTTGGCCAGGGACGCCGGGACGAGAGTCAGACGGGTCTCGCGGGTGGTCTCCTCACCGGGCGCGAGCCAGGCGATCCCCGCCGCCGTCAGCGCCTCGGCGAGCGCCGGCACGCGGGCGTCCGCGGCGATCAGACCGGTGGAGCCCTCGTTGCGCAGCAACCGCGCGCAGGCGGCGACGGTCTCGGCCGGCTCCGCGACCGCGCACACCTCGAAGAAGCCCGGGTTCTCCCGGACGGAGGCGACCGGGGTGAGGCCTGGGGCGATGTGGGGCAGGAGGCGGGAGGCGTAGGCGATGACGTCCGTGGGGACGCGGAAGCCCGCGGTCAGCTCCTCGATGTGCCCCTCCCGCTTGCCGAGGTGGGCCAGGGCCTCCTCCCAGCTGCGGGTCGCCCACGGGGTGGTGCCCTGGGCCAGGTCGCCCAGCACCGTCGCGCTGCCCGTGGTGCAGCGGCGGCCGACCGCCCGGTACTGCATGGGCGACAGGTCCTGCGCCTCGTCGAGGACGACATGGCCGAGGGAGTGGGTGCGCTGGATCAGGTCGGCCGCCTCGTCGATCAGCACCGCGTCCGCCGCCGACCACTTCGCCGACCTCACGCTGCGCACCGGCTTCGCCCACCGGATCGTCTTCTGTTCGTCCTCGTCCAGGACCCCGGCGGCGTGCTCGGCGAGGAAGTCCGCCTCGGTCAGCAGCCGCAGGACGAGCTTCGCCGGGTCGACGGCCGGCCACATCCCCTTCACGGCCGCCTTCACCGCCCGGTCGCGGGCGACGGCGTCCTGCACCCGGTCGTCCGGTGCCTCCCCGGCCCGCTCCATCTGCACCAGCACGGCATGCGCGATCCGCTGCGGCAGGGCCTCGCGCGCGGCGCCGTAGCGGATGTCCCGGTCCAGCAACTCCCGGACCAGCTCCTGAAGTTCGTACGCCGGTACCCGCCAGCGCCGGGAGCCGCGCACCACGACGACCGGCTCGGTGGGCATGCTCACGTGCGCGTACAGGGCCCGGCGCAGCACCTCGGCCATCCGGGCGTCGCCCTTGACCACAGCGGCGGCCGCCTCGTCCGTGCCGCGCACCTCCACCTGTGCGACCAGGTCGTCCACCGTGGCCTGCCGCACGGCCAACTCGCCCAGCGCGGGCAGGACCTGCTCGATGTAGTGCAGGAAGGACTTGTTCGGGCCGATGACGAGCGTGCCGGTGCGGGCGAGCCGTTCCCGGTGGGCGTAGAGCAGATACGCCACCCGGTGCAGGCCGACCGCGGTCTTTCCGGTGCCCGGGCCGCCCTGCACGCAGACCGTGCCGGACAGACCGGAGCGGACGATCTCGTCCTGCTCGGGCTGGATGGTGGCGACGATGTCCCGCATCGGTCCCACGCGCGGCCGCTCGATCTCCCGCTGGAGCAGTTTGCTGGTGGCGGCGGACTCGCCCGGGTCGGACAGGTGCTCGTCCTCGTAGGCGGTCAGGTCGCCCCCGGTGTAGCCGAAGCGGCGGCGCAGCCCGATGTCCATCGCGTCCTTCCTGGACGCCCGGTAGAAGGGTTGCGAGACCGGCGCGCGCCAGTCGATGACCATGGGGTCGCCGCCGGCGTCGTGCACATGCCGCCGCCCGATGTAGAACCGCTCGCCCTCGGCTCCCTCGGCCCGCTCGCCGCCGGGAGCGTGCAGATAGTCGAGCCGCCCGAAGAAGAGGGGGGTGTCGCTGAGGTCGGCCAGCGCCTTGACGCGGTCGTCGATCTGCCGGGCGAGCACCTCGGCGTTCACCCAGTTCGCGGTGACGTCCCTGATGTCCAGCGCCTGTACGTCCTCGCGCATGGCGCGCAGGGCGGCACGGGACGCGCTCAGATGCGAGCGCTCCCGGGCGAGCGGATCGGCGGGGGAGCCGGGGGAGTCGGGGGAGTCGGCGGCCGGGACATGGGCGGGCGTGGACAAGGGGGTGCCTCCGGATCTTGCGCGACTGCGTGGGTCGGGGGCCGTCCGGTTTCCGTCCGGGCGGCGGCACTCCGTGAGGGAGGCGGGGAAGAGCGGAGATCTTAGGCGAGAGGGCCGGGCCGGAGCCAATGGATTTCCCCGCGGGATCCCGGACCGCGGGAGCGGTGCCCGTCCGGGGGCCGATATTCGTCCGCGTGGACCGATGCGCGTCGGGTGTCCGGCGTTCCACCATGGAGAGATGAGCGCAGCGACCTTCCATCCAGCTTCCGCCCGCCCCCCGAGGGGGGCCACGGCCGTCGACGGTCCCCATCGCCACCTCGTCGGCGACCTCCTGCGGGCCGTCAAGGTGTTCGCGGAGGCGGCGTTCGGCGTCGTCATCCTCGGCGAGTACGGCGAGGAGGCGGGCGTGCGCCGCGCGTGACATCGTAGGGTCGCGTCCGTGCGGAAACGGACGAATGCCCTCCTTGTCGCCCTCTGCGTCGTCTCCTTCGCCGCCTTCGCCGCCCTGTGCGTCCTGCGCGGCGCGCCCATGGCCGACCTCCTCGTCTACCGGGCCGAGGGTGCCGCCGTGGCTCACGGCGGCGACCTCTACGGGTTCACGGTCACCCGGTGGCGGCTCCCCGCGACCTACCCGCCCTTCGCGGCGATCCTGTTCGTCCCCGCCGCCTGGCTTCCCGTCCCGGTCCTGAAGGCGGCCTTCCTCGTCGGCAACACCCTCCTGCTCGCCGTCCTGGTCGCCCTCTCGGCCCGGCTGGCCGCCCGCCCCGCCCCACCACACCCGGGCCCCGCCCCGCGTACGCCGCTGTCCCCGCCGCTGCTGTGCGCGGCCACCGCCCTGTGCCTCTGGCTCGAACCGGTCTTCCAGACGCTGCTGTTCGGCCAGATCAACCTCGCCGTGACCTGCCTGGTCCTGTGGGACCTCACCCGGCCCCCGGCCGCCCGCTACCGGGGCGTGGCCCTCGGCATCGCGGCCGGTGTCAAGCTCACCCCGGCCGTCTTCGTGCCGTACCTGTTCCTGACCGGGCGCCGACGGGAGGCGGCCACCGCGACCGCGGCCCTCACCGGCACGGTCCTCCTCGGCGGTCTGCTGCTGCCCGCGGCGAGCGCCGACTTCTGGACCCGGCGGCTGTATCAGACCGGCCGCGTGGGCAAGGCGTGGATCGTGGACAACCAGTCCCTGCGCGGCCTGCTCGCGCGCGCCCTCGGCGACCCCGCCCCCGGCCCGTCCTGGGCGCTGCCGGCGGTCGCCGTCGGCGCGGCGGGCCTCTACCTCGCGGTGCGCGCCCGCGAGGACCGGCACGGCATCCTGCTCACCGCGTTCACGGCCCTGCTCGTCTCCCCGATCAGCTGGTCCCACCACTGGGTGTGGTGCGTACCGCTCCTCGCCGTGCTCCTCGCCGAGGGCCGGCCGGCGACGGCCGCCTTGACGGCGACGGCGTTCACGGCCCGCACGTTCTGGCTGCTCCCCCACGAGGGCGACCGCGACCTGCACTTTTCGTGGTGGCAGCAGCCCCTGGCGGCGCCGTACCCGCTGCTCGCGCTGGCGCTGCTGGCGTCGGCGGCCGTCCTCGGCCGCCCGCCGCGTCAGCCGGTGCCCTCCGCGAGGATGTCGTCCGCGTCCACGATCCGGTAGGCGTAGCCCTGCTCGGCCAGGAACCGCTGGCGGTGGGCGGCGAAGTCCTGGTCGATGGTGTCGCGGGCGACGACCGAGTAGAAGTGCGCCTGGTGGCCGTCGGCCTTCGGACGCAGCACCCGGCCGAGCCGCTGGGCCTCCTCCTGGCGGGAGCCGAAGGTTCCGGACACCTGGACGGCGACCGTGGCCTCGGGCAGGTCGATGGAGAAGTTGGCGACCTTGGAGACGACGAGCACGCTGATCTCGCCCTCACGGAAGGCGTCGAAGAGCTTCTCGCGCTGCGCGTTGGACGTCTCGCCCTTGATCACGGGCGCGTTCAGGTGCTCGCCCAGCTCGTCGAGCTGGTCGATGTACTGGCCGATGACGAGGATCTGCTGCCCGGCGAAGCGGCGCACGATCGCCTCCGTGACCTTCCGCTTGGTGGCGGTCGTGGCGCAGAAGCGATACTTCTCCTCGGTCTCGGCGGTGGCGTAGGCGAGCCGCTCGGACTCGGTGAGGTTGACCCGGACCTCGACGCAGTCGGCGGGCGCGATGTAGCCCTGCGCCTCGATCTCCTTCCAGGGCGCGTCGAACCGCTTGGGACCGATCAGCGAGAACACGTCGGACTCCCGGCCGTCCTCGCGCACGAGGGTCGCCGTCAGACCGAGCCGCCGCCGGGCCTGGAGGTCGGCGGTGAACTTGAAGACGGGCGCCGGGAGCAGATGCACCTCGTCGTAGACGATCAGACCCCAGTCGCGGGAGTCGAACAGCTCCAGATGCGGATAGACGCCCTTCCGCTTGGTGGTGAGGACCTGGTACGTGGCGATCGTGACGGGCCGGATCTCCTTGCGCGTCCCGCTGTACTCGCCGATCTCGTCCTCGGTGAGCGAGGTTCGCTTCACCAGTTCGTGCTTCCACTGCCGGGCGGAGACCGTGTTGGTGACGAGGATCAGCGTCGTCGCCTTCGCCTGGGCCATCGAGCCCGCGCCGACCAGCGTCTTGCCGGCGCCGCAGGGCAGCACCACGACCCCGCTGCCGCCGTGCCAGAAGTTCTCCACGGCCTGCTTCTGGTACGGCCGCAGGTTCCAGCCGTCCTCCAGCAGCTCGATCGGGTGCGCCTCGCCGTCCACATAGCCGGCGAGGTCCTCCGCGGGCCAGCCGAGCTTCAGCAGCACCTGCTTGATCTGCCCGCGCTCGGAGGGGTGCACGGCCACGGTGTCCGGATCGAGGCGGGCGCCGACCAGCGGGGCGATCCGCTTGGACTTCAGCACCTCCTCCAGCACCGGCCGGTCGGTGCTGGTCAGGACGAGCCCGTGCGCGGGGTGCTTGGAGAGGGTGAGCCGGCCGTAGCGGTCCATCGTCTCGGCGATGTCCACCAGCAGCGCGTGCGGCACCGGATAGCGGCTGTACTGCACGAGGGCGTCCACGACCTGCTCGGCGTCGTGTCCGGCCGCCCGCGCGTTCCACAGGCCGAGCGGGGTGACCCGGTAGGTGTGGATGTGCTCGGGCGCCCGCTCCAGTTCCGCGAAGGGCGCGATGACCCGGCGGCAGTCGTCGGCCCGCTCGTGGTCGACCTCCAGGAGCAGGGTCTTGTCGGACTGGACGATCAGTGGACCATTCACGCGCGGCACACCCTTTCCACAACGGCCAAACCTCCAGTGTGCCCTACCGCCGCGTGATCACGGTGGGCGTGGCGGCCTCGGCGGCCTCAGTCGCCGGCCAGCTCCGCCACCCCCGTCACCCGGTGCAGGGGATAGGTGCGGACCTCGTCCGCCGTGTGGTCGTACGCCGTCACGAAACCGCCCTCCACCCGGATCGGGGCGATGACACGCTGGCTGGCGGTGCCCTCGGCGTTGACGTAGCCGATCCACAGGGACTCGCCGGTGAGGACGGCGGCCTGCACGGTGGCCAGCGTCTCGGCGGAGGAGGTGCGGGGCAGCTCGCCGCCCGCCGGGGACGCCCCGGTGGACTTGCGCGGAGTGGTGGCCGCCAGATCGCCCGCCCGGATCGCGCGGACCGCCGCCGCCAGGAGCGTGGCGTCGGGCGGCGGCGGGCCCTCCGGCACCGGCTCGGGCGCGGTGCGCGGCGGGGTGCGGTGGGCGGCGACCCGGGTGATCAGCACATCGCCCTCGGCGGACTCGGCGGCCGGCACGTAACCCATCGCCCGCAGCCCCTCCAGCAGCGCCGCCGGGTCGGACCGGGCGGCCAGGACGGTCGGGGCGAGGCGGCGCAGCCCCAGGGGGGCGGATCGCTTGTCGGCGAGGATCTCGTTCAGCAGGGTGTCGTCGTCGCAGCGCACGTACGCCGAGGCCGCGCCCACCCGCAGATGGCCGTGCTTACGGGCCACGTCGTCGATCAGGTACGCCAGCGGCTGCGGGACCGGGGTGCGCGAGTGCTTGGCGAGGAAGGCGTGCAGGTCGGTGGCGGCCCGCCCGGCGTCCAGCGCGCGCCGGACCGAGGCCGGGGTGAAGCGGTAGACCGTGGCCCCGCCCTTGGACTCCACCTCGGCGAGCACCCCCAGCATCTCCGCCAGCGGGCGCTGCAACGGTCCCGGCGCCACCGCCGTCAGATCGGCCTGCAGCAGCACGTGGTCCAGGGGCTCGGGGAGCAGCGGGGCGAGCAGCCGGGCCGCGGCGGCCGTGGCCACCGCCTGCTCCGGCGGGGTCAGGGGCGCGGGCGGCCGGTGCGGATGGTGGTGCACCGGGAGCTTGTCACCGGGCCCGGACGAATCGGCGGAGCCGGCCGGCGCGGCGGGGGCGGCCGCCCCGGCGTCGGAGGAGGCCGCCGGCGCGCCCAGGAGCGCGCGGGCGGGCGCCGACAGGGCGCCCCGGCCGGTCACGCCCAGCAGTTCCGCCTCCGACAGGGTCCAGCGGGCCAGCCGGATCCGCAGGTCGTCGTCGCGCTGCGGACCGCGCAGCGGCCGCTCCCAGCGCAACCTGGCCAGCAGCGACTCGGCGTCCGGCGCGGCGCCCCGCGGCAGTCCGGCCAGCAGGCTCAGCACCCGGTGCCGTACCTCGGGCGCGGCCGAGCGGTCCAGGCCGGGGCCCAGCGCGGAGAGCGTACGGTCCTTGACGTCCCGGCCGCCCACCAGGCCCGGCGTGCGGGTGCCCGCCAGCCAGACCTCCACGAGCCGGGCCCAGCGTTCGGCGGCGGGCCGCTCCAGCCACTCGTCGTAGGCGGGGGTGGCCGCGTACCGCTCGTCGGCCTCGCCGTCGGAGGCGAGCAGACCCGCCGCGTAGGCCAGCTCCACCCAGAAGGCGGCGACCGGTTCGGACACGTCCAGGGCGACGGCGGTCCGCTTCAGGTCGCGCACGCTCAGGCCCCCGGCCCGCAGCACCGCCGGGCCGCCCTCGTCCCATTCCTTCAGCAGTTCCTCGACGGTGGCGAGGGCGGTGTACGCCTGCGCGGCCGCCGTCGCGTCCACCACCTGCGCGCCGTGGACCGCGGCCGGGGCCACCGCGGGCGGCAGCGGCTCGACCGCCCGATGCGCGCGGCCCGCCCGCAGATGCAGGGCGACCTCGCGGGGCAGTACGACCGTGCCGGGCGCGGTCGGCAGCAGCAGACCGCGGTCGAGCAGCCAGCGCAGATGCGCCGCCGGATCCGGGGTGACCTGCCCGTACGGCGGCCCCCACACCAGCCTGGACAGCACCTCGCGCGCGGCCTCCGGAGCCCCGGCGAGCAGCTTGGCCATCTTCTTGCGGTGGGTGAACAGCCCGCTGAGCGCGGTCACGGCGGACACCGAGTCGTGGGTCGAGGACAGCCCGGCCGCCGCCACGATCTCCTGGATCCGGCCCGGCGACATGCCCGAGGTGGCCTCCTGCACGGTCGGTCCGAGACCGGTCGGCGAGGGGTGCTGCGCGGAGGGCGCGAGCAGTTCGCGAGCGGTGCGCACCAGCCGCAGCCGGTCGTCGCCGCCCCATACCAGCGCCTGCTCGCGCAGGGTGGCCACGGCACGCGGCAGCGCGGCGGCGACGGTCTCGTCCCCGGCGTCCCCGGCCATCAGCGCCAGCAGCGTCCGGTACGGCGCCGGGTCCGGGGCCACGGCCAGCGCCTCCGCCGTCTGCAGCGCGAACCGGTCCAGCCGCTCCAGGGCGCGCAGCACCGAGGCGCGGGTCCCGGCCCGGGTGGCCAGCTGGGTGAGGTCGGTGGGGAGCGGGGAGACGAGATCGGGGCGACTGCGCAACAGCGCGCCCAGGGAGGCGTCGTCCCTGGCACGGAGCGCTTCCGCCAGGGAGCGGGGGGCTGAGCGGGCCTCTTGCCTCATCCGGCCAACGGTAGCCGACATCCCCTCCGGTACGGAGCCCCCGGACAGCGGGGCGGCGCGGCCGGGACAAGCGGTACCGTCCTGTGCGGGGTTTCATCGCCGTCGCCCCGGAGGGGTTTTCCGTGGGGATCGAGAGCGACCAGGTCGTCTACGAGTATCTGAGCCGCGTCGGGGACATCGCTCAGCAGCGGCAGTTGCCGTCGTCCACGCGGATGCGGCTCGTGTCGGAGCTGCGCAACGAGATCGACCGGCGCCGGGCCAGGGCGACCGTGGACTCGCCCGCGGCCGTCCGCCGCATCCTGGAGCACCTGGGCAGCCCGGACGACGTCGTCGGCGCGGCGGGCGCCGGCCATGGACCGCGGCCGCCCGTGACCGCCGTACCCGTGCAGCCCACGCCGGACGCGCAGGAGGCCCGTAAGGCCCGTCCCAAGGGCCCGCGCCGTGCCGTGCCCCGCCCGCGTCCGGCCGAACCCGCCGCGTCGCCGCCGCATCTCGCCCCCGCGCACGAACTGGGGGACGCCACGGCACAGCCGGACTGGTGGCGGGTGGCGGGCGGCCCCTTCGGTGGCAGCCCGCTCGGTGAGGTCGACTCGGTGCCGGGGTTCGTGGGCGGTGTGGAGATCCCCGAACTGCTGAGGCGCCCGCCGAAGGAGAAGCACCCGGAGGAGACGGAGCCCGACGACTCGGTCCCGGAGGCCGACCCGCCCGCCGAGCCCGCCGGACGCCGCCGTCGGCTGCTCCCCCGTCCCGCCGCCGGCTGGTCCAACCCCGCGCTGCTGCTGGCCGCCGCCGCGCTGGTCGCCGGTGCCGTGCTCGGTAACTGGTTCGCCCTGCTGCTGGGCTGGCTGATCGCCTACGGGTCGCGGCGGCTGACGCCCGCGGAGACCAAGTGGGCCGTGATGGTCCTGCCCGGACTGGCGGTCGCCGCGGGTGCGGTGTGGCTGTGGGGGAGGGACAACGGCCGCTGGGGCGAACCGATCACCCCGGGCCACATGGCGTCCGCCGCGAGCGAGACCTGGCCCTGGGTCGTGAGATCAGCGGCCCTTGCCACGGCCCTCTACCTGCTCTGGCGCTCCCAACGCCCCAAGTAACGCTGATCGCGCAGTTCCCCGGAGACTGGGCCGGCCCTCCCCGGCGCGGGCACGTCGTGGCTGATCGCGCAGTTCCCCGCGCCCCTAAGCCGGCCCACCGAAGTCCCCCCAAAAGAAGCCCAGGGACCGGCCCGAGCAACCACAGCGCACCCGCACGGACGGAACAACCCGGAGCCCCCCGATAGGGGCGCGGGGAACGGCGCGAGCAACCACAGCGCACCGGCACGGATGGAACCACCCGGAGCGCCCCGATAGGGGCGCGGGGAACGGCGCGAGCAACCACAGCGCTCCCGCACGGATGGAACCACCCGGAGCGCCCCGATAGGGGCGCGGGGAACGGCGCGAGCAACCACAGCGCACCGGCACGGATGGAACCACCCGAGCCACCCCCTCAGGGGCGCGGGGAACTGCGCGAACGGCCCACCACGGACCCGCACCCGGCGACGGACCCGCACCCCCCGCCACCCCCGTACCCCCCAAGCCGCCGGCAGGCACCCGGCACAATGGCCCCCATGACCGCCACCGCCCCCCTCACCGTCGGCTTCGACCTCGATATGACCCTCATAGACTCCCGGCCAGGCATCCGCGCCTGCTACCTCGCCCTGTCGGAGCGGACGGGTGCCTACATCGACGCCGACCTCGCGGTGACCCGCCTGGGCCCCCCGCTCGCGGACGAGCTGGTCAACTGGTTCCCCGCCGAGGACGTCCCGGCGATGGCCGACCTGTATCGCCGGATGTACCCCGAGATCGCCGTCGCCGCGAGCCCCGCGATGACCGGCGCCCGGGAGGCGATGGACGCGGTGCGCGCCGCCGGCGGACGCACCATGGTCGTCACGGCGAAGTACGAGCCGAACGCCAGGCTCCACCTGGACCACCTCGGCATCGAACCGGACGTCGTCGTAGGCGACCTGTGGGCCGAGGGCAAGGCCCTGGCCCTGCGCGCGCACGGCGCCGCCGTGTACGTGGGCGACCACACCGGCGACGTACGCGGAGCCCGCACCGCCGGCGCCCTTTCGGTGGCCGTGGCGACCGGCCCCTGCCCCGCGGCGGAACTGCGCGCCGCCGGTGCCGACGTCGTCCTGGACGACCTCGGCGCCTTCCCCGCGTGGCTGGCCGGTTACCGAGCCGCCGAGGCGTCCCGCGCCTGACGCCGCCCGGCGGCGATCGAGCGCAGCACCCCCGCGCCGGCGATCAGGAAACCGACGGCCATGAGCATGCTCAGACCGAACATATAGGTCGGAAAAGGCTTCGCCCCGAAAAAGAGCGGGGCCACCGTGACGAGGGTGGCCACGGCCCCCAGGAAGAAGACGACGGCACCGGCACGGATCAGTCGGTCACCGGGCACGGCGGAATTCGTTTGGGTTTTGTCAGGCACCGGACCAGGGTAGTTCCCTGCGCGAGAGAACAACCGGGGGACGTCTTGTCACCCGCCCGAAGACCGTTAGCCTTGTTAGCGCTTGGTATCGGCGGGTCGTGATCGACCCGCTCGAGTGCTATCAAGAGCCGTTTCCGAGCAGTTTTCCCGACGAGTACGAGGACGAGGACAGACGTGCCCACCGGCAAGGTCGAGCCGGTCCGCTAAGCACAGAGACCCGCTAGAGTCCTCCCCATGGAACCCAACCTGCGGTATCTCGCATGCCTCCGCCTCTCTGCCGACTCGGACGGCTCTACGTCCATCGAGTGGCAGCGCAGAGTGACCAGCCACTACCTGACGGCCCCTCACATCTCCGGCCACCTGGTGGGAGAGGCAGAGGACACGGATGTCTCAGGCTCCCTGTCCCCCTTCAAGCGTCCGAAGCTCGGGAAGTGGCTGACATCAAAAGCAGACGAATTTGATGTCTTGATCGCCGCCAAGATGGACAGGCTTACCCGTCGCTCAATGCACTTCAATGAGCTACTGGAGTGGGCGCAGCAAAACGGCAAGTTCATCGTGTGTGTAGAAGAGGGGTTCGACCTCTCGACTCCCCAGGGCAAGATGATGGCGCGCATGACTGCCGTCTTCGCCGAAGCCGAGTGGGACACGATCCAGGCACGCATCCTGAACGGCGTACAGAGCCGCCTGGAGAACCGTTCTTGGCTCGTCGGCGCTCCGCCTACCGGCTACAGCATCAAGGCCGTAGAGGGAGGGAAGCGGAAGATCCTGGAGATTGACCAGGACTTCTACCCCTACGTAGAAGAGATCTTCCGGCGCATTGGTGAGGGACAGTCCACGCACCGGATTGCCCGAGACTTCAACTCCCGTGGAGTCCTCACCTGGGGTGATCACCTGCGGAAACTCAAGGGCGAGAAGACCAAGGGAACTCAGTGGCAAGCAACGATCATCAATAAGTTCATCCGGTCCCCATGGGTTCCCGGTATCTACACCTACAGGGGAGAAGCCGTTCTAGACGATAACGGAGACCCTGTAATCCTCCCTGAGACGCCCCTGGCCACGATGGATGAGTGGACGGACCTGGTAGACAAGATCAAGCCCGCACAGAAGCCGGAGGGAGCCTCTGCGGGGAGCCGCAACGGCGCTAAGACTCTCCTGTCCGGCGTAGCCCACTGTGGGGAGTGTGGAGCGGTATTCACGTCCCTCTTGGGCACGGGCTATACCAGGAAGGACGGAACCAAGACACCAGGACACAGGTACTACCGGTGCTCCAATAAGTTCAAGGGCGGGGACTGTCAGAACGGCCCGACCATCCGGGCAGACGTTCTTGATTCCTGGGTTGACCAGGTGATACGGGAAAGTGTTGGCCAGTGGGACATGTACGAAAAGGCGGGCGGGGGCCCCTCTCAGGCAAAGGAACTCCAGGCCGCTAGGACGCGCCTGGGGAACCTGGAAGCTAAGTACATCGCAGGAGAGTACGACGGAGAGGGACAGGAAGAGTCCTATCAGCGTATGCACAAGGCGCTTTCAGGGAAGGTCGCTTTTCTGGCAAAGCAGGAAGAGGAGAGGGCTCACCCGACTCTCAAGGCAACGGGTAAGAAGTACGGAGAAGTCTGGGAAGCGAAAGACCAGGAAGACCGTAGGGACTTTCTTCGATCCTATGGCGTGAAGGTCTTTGTCTGGGGTGAGGGCGACGACAAGAAGGATCGGGGGTACGTCATGAACCTGGGAGACATCAAGACCATGACCGAAGAACTCTTCCCCGACCGTGTTGGGATTACCAGGTTCCAAAGGTTGTTCCACCACAACGTTCCGGAGGGCTACCGGCGCAAGGTAATGGACCTTACGAAGCGCTGAGAGCCCCCGAAAGCGCAAGAGAGCCCCTGGATACCTTCCCGAGTCTGGGAGGGCGTCACAGGGGCTCTCTGCTGTCTGTGGTCGGCTAGCTAGTCGTGCAGCTCGAACCAAACCGTCTTGCCGTTCAGGTAGTTACCGCGTCCGTCGTTGAACCTACGGTGGTGCACTCCCCACTTGAGTCGGCCACACCCCCAGGGATGGCCCGTAGAGCCCTCTGTAGCACTCCTGCGCAGCCTTGCGGGCCCACAGGCTCTCAGGGGCACTCAGCAGGGCTGCGGCTCGGTGTCGGCCCACTCCGCGAGCGCCGCCAGCTCGGCCGCGCGCTGCGCCCGGACGGCTGCCCGGCGCTGCTGCTCATAGTGACTCCGGCACAGGCCGCGCCACTTCGAGGGACGGGAGCAGCCGACCTCGGAGCAGCCGGGCCGGTCGACGTCGACCACGGGGACGACTTCCACGTGCCTAGACATGGCGCATCCCGTACTTCTCGCGGATCTCCCGGACAGCCTGCTCCCGAATCTTCTTCTTCCGGTACTGCGTGAGGACTTCCCCGCGCTCCTCGGCCTCCCGGACGTACCGGTTACGGAGCGCCCGGACCTCCGGCTCTATCGCCCGGCGCTCCCGCTCCCGCTCGAACTCCTCGGCCTGCCATTCGGCGTACTGCTGCGCCTGCTGCTCCTCGTAGGCCAGCGCGTTCTCCGCGCACCACGGGCACTCATCGCCGACCAGGCAAACCCACTCGTGGCGCTCGCACTCCCATACCCGATCCGGCTCCTCGGCCGTGGTGGTGTAGAACCCGGCAACGATCGCTGCGAATTCGTCCGCGTAGTTGATACTCACGGAAACCCCTCTGTACTAACTGACCTCTCCTGTCTTTGCCAGGCTGCCAGGACGGGAGCCGCCGTTTATAACCCGTAAGGGGCGCAGCTCAATTGGGCCATTACATGAGTTGATACTTACTGTCGGGAAGTTGGTATCAAATCCCGGAATTACAAAGGGCCCGCCGGATCTAGGGACACTTCCTGGAGAAAGAAAGCGGCCCGGTCCCCCCCACCACGAAGGGACCGAGCCAATGAGCCAGGAAAGGTCTCACGTGTATTCAACCATGAACGACGCCACGGGTTACAGCATGGTCCCCCAGGCCATGATCTTCCGGCCGAAGGGTGCAGCCGACGACTGGGAGCCTTCCGTCACTCCGACGCTCTTCCGGCAGTGGGTGCAGTTGGAGCGCTACGCCGGGAAGCGTGATTACGTCACCATGACGACGAAGGATCTCGCGGAAGTCTGGAAGAACCACCCCCGTAGGGCCCTGGAAGCCCTTAACGCGCTCAGCATGTCCGGATGGGTCGCCAAGGATGAGAACGGCCTCCAGAAGGGCACCTATCGCCTCTGGATGCCATGGTTTCGCCTGAGCGACTGGGACGAGATAGCGGAGCATGAGGCCGCCGGGGAGTTTCACGCCGGAGAGGACATCCCCGGTTCTGAGAAGTTCCTCCAGTACATGGACAACGTGACGAGCCGCCGCGCCAAGGGAGAAACCCTCACGGACAAGAGGGCGCGGGCGCTCCGTGATCAGCAGATGGCCAGGACCGGCACCGACGCTACGCCGTACGTACACCTTCCCGTGGAAGTCCTGAGCGTTGCTGGCAACAAGGCCGGAGACACTGACGTCCTCGTGTGGACGGCCATGCGCTATTTCTTCGGCCTCGGCCACGGCGACATCTACGCAGCGAACGGGACCGTAGGCAGCCTCGTGGGAGTTCGACGGGAAACCGTTGTCCGCAGTACCGGCCGCCTCGTAAAGGCTGGCTTCCTGGAAGACACCGGCCGGAAGACTGCTGCCGGGACGAAGGTCTACACCGTGCCGGAGCACCTGAGCGGAAAGCATGGGGCCGGAAAGAACACCTCCCCGGTTCCAGTGGGAGCCGGAGTCTGATCCCTTCCCCTTATGGCGCTGCGCGCCATGGGTTCCCGGCATTAGTAACTTCCCGGCATTACTAGATGGTTCCCGGTATTACTTGTGTGCGTTTGCCGTCCGCAGGGGTGTGCGTTTGCCGTCCGATCCTTCCCGCAGGGGTGTGACCTGAAGGTTCATGGGGCCGAGCCGACTAGCAACTACCGGCCCCCGTGGAGTTAGTACAAACCCGCAGATTTACCAACGTTCCTCGTGCTTCCCCTACGTTGGAAGAAGAGACCAGGAAAACTCTCCGAAGGGCTTACCAATGAGCAATTTCTGGACCCCCCAGAACCTCGCCACGTACAACAGCCGCCAGGCCGAGCACGCCGCCGCAGCCGAGCAGGCCGCCCAGGCCGCCGCAGCCGAGCAGGCGCAGCAGCACCGGTCCGACCTCGTGCACAACGTCGGCCCGGCCGCCATCGCCATGATTCGGAAGTACACCGACGGCTACGTGCGCGCCGACTACGACCAGGTACAGCGTGACTTTCTCGTCGCCTTCCCGTCGGCCACTCGGAATGACTTCCGGGAAACAGTGGATGCGCTTATCCAGTCCGGTCACATAATGGTGGCTCGGGGCGAGGAAAAGACTATGGGGGCGCGCAGCGTTTACCTGTATGCTGCGTAAGTAGGGACGCACCTTCCATTCGGTGTTTGTTTGGGTTGTTCACGCTGGATCGCTCCCCTCGGTTTTAGTCGGGCCGGGGGGAGTTTCCTTTTCCCCTGTGAGCTATAACCCCCCTCGCGCGCGACCCTGAGAGGCAGTGGCCTGGAATCCCCTCCAGGAAGCCACAGACGGCCGTCTCCGGGTCGGAGGGAGCACCCCCGGCGCAATCCCTCTCCCTGTGGCTTACAACCCCCCTCACGCGCGTACGGAAGAGGCAGTGTCACGGAGCAGCAGGCGGCCGAATGCGGGGCCGGAGGGAAGCCTCCCCACGGCTACGCCCTACAGCCCTACGACAGAGGCCGCAGAGCCACGCTGCGCCCCGCCGCCCAATCGGGGCCGGAGGGAGCGCTCCCCACTGCCTAAGACTCCCCCTGCAACACACACGAGAGACACACTCTCCCCGGTACTGCGTATCAACTCACGGAGTCTCAATCCGTCGGCATTTTCTCTCAATTCTCCGGCCGCTAGTTGTTACGTCGGCCCCCGGCCCCTGCCTCGACTAGTTGTGATGTTCCCCCATCTAGCAACTACTCCAGGACTTCCCACGCATGCAACGGCCCTTTAGCAACTACAGCAGCGCGCCAACCATGGTGAAACCGGGGGTGGCTCGCAGGGGTGCAGCACCAATTTCCGGTAAGTGGCCTGAATTCCAATTCCCGGTAATAGCGTGAATTGGCTATGAATTCGAGGGGGGTACCCTTAAAGGCGAATGGCTCAGGCTTGGGGGTCTAGTCGCGCGAGCAGCTACCGAATGTAGGACCGGAGGCAGTAGCCTGAAAGGGGACAGGAGAGAGGATCGCCCAATGAGCATTGCAGGAATTGCGAACACCGGCGGCCTGAGTCACGCCCAATTCGGCGGGGAGAGCATGGTTGACGGTATCCAGAACATCGTGGACAACTTCAAGGAAAAGTCTGGCATCACCGAGCCGGAGGAGAACGACGGGGAGGACGGCGAGCAGGAGACGCGCAGCACGGCATTCCGGCCGCACGCGTTCGGGCAGTCCGGGGCGCAGCGGCGTACGTCCTGGCCGTCGTCATCGGCCTACAACAGCGGATCTCTGACCTTCGCTGACCACTAAGTCGGAACCGGACTTTCCCGGTTTCACCAAACGGATTCCGCCGGAGAATGAAGAAAACCTCCACCAGGACAAGGCGGAGGTTTTCGGATCGGTTTTTCATCAATTACTCTTGGCTTCCCCCTTGATGCGGAAGACGGTCGCCCGACCAATCCCGTACTTAGCTGCCACCTTCATGACGCTCATGCCGTCGTTGAGGTCTGCCAGCACGGCAGCACGGTCAATCTCCCTGGGACGCCCCCAGCTCTTCCCGCTGGACTCACGAGAGGCACGGGCAGAGGCACGGCGCTCCCTCTGGAAGATCAGTTCCATCTCAGAGAACGTACCGAGCATCAAGAGAGCCATATCGGTAGCCGGACCACCTACGCGAGTGTCAATGGTCATCGTTCCGCCAATGACCAGGTGAACTCCCTTCTCTCGCAGCTCGGCAATGAGAGCCAGCACCTTGTGCATGGTGCGTCCAAGCCTGTCCAGGGAAGCGACGTACAGAACGTCTCCAGAGCGGAGCTGCGCCAGCACAGAGGCCAGGCCCTCACGCTCAAAGTCCGTGCCCGTCCTCTTGTCGGCGTAGGTGCGCTCCGTCGGCACGCCCTGAGAGGCAAGCCAGTCCAACTGACGCTGCAAGTCCTGTGCCGTCGTGCTGACTCGGGCGTAGCCGTATTCGTAGGTGGTCACTGTCTCGCTCCTCAGTCTCAAGCTGTCCCAACACGACTTAGGATACCAGTCTCATAAGTCACTCTGGGACAGGCTCGGGGAGGAGATCCGGCAACTCCCTTCCAAACGTCGGCAAATTCGGACATAGAGAACCTGCCTGTGGAGGGTCGTGAGACGGGTCTCAGATTCTTAGTTATGAGACCCCCTGAAACCGGGGCTCCCCCTCCACCTTGCCGACGGGGAGCGCACCGGGAAGCTTCTGTCATCCCGTCAGGTGGGCGATGTGGCGCATACCGTCCGGCGGTGGCACCTGTCAAGGCTGGGTAGCTCGGTACTGATAACCCGCCAGAGTCCACTAGGGGCCCCGGTGGCGCTATCGGCACTCTCGGCTGTTTCTGTCTGTGCTCAGGTGGGGAGAGCCCCAGTAGGCTGTACCAACGGCAGTTCAACAGGCGTCCGGCCGGTCCGGCAGGGATAGAGGGAGTGTGTGCTTTGCCGACTGGCAAGGTCAAGTGGTTCAACAGTGAGAAGGGCTTCGGCTTTCTCTCCCGCGACGACGGCGGTGACGTCTTCGTCCATTCCTCGGTTCTCCCCGCCGGAGTCGACGTACTCAAGCCGGGACAGCGTGTGGAGTTCGGTGTCGTCGCCGGCCAGCGCGGTGACCAGGCGCTCTCGGTGATCGTCCTCGACCCGACGCCGTCGGTCGCCGCCGCCCAGCGCAAGAAGCCGGACGAGCTGGCCTCGATCGTGCAGGATCTGACGACCCTCCTGGAGAACATCACGCCGATGCTCGAAAAGGGCCGCTACCCCGAGAAGACGTCCGGCAAGAAGATCGCCGGCCTGCTCCGCGCGGTCGCCGACCAACTGGACGTCTGAGCCGCGGCACAGCGGACGGCCGGGATCACGGGAAGGCGAGCGCTTTCGGGCCGAGGGGCGGGACGAGCCCCTCGGCCGCCGCGCGCGTGAGCAGCCCGCGGATCGCCGCGTAGCCGTCCTCGCCGAGGTCGGCGGTGAACTCGTTGACGTACAGCCCGATGTGCTGGTCGGCGACGGCCGGGTCCATCTCCTGCGCGTGCGCCATGACGTACGGCCGGGAGGCCTCCGGGTCGTCCCAGGCGGCCCGCACGGAGGCGCGCACCGACTCGGCGAGCCCGCCCAGCGCCTCGGGGCCCAGCGAGCGCTTGGCGATGATCGCGCCCAGCGGGATCGGCAGCCCGGTGGTCAGCTCCCAGTGCTCACCCATGTCGGCGAGCTTGTGCAGGCCGTACTCGCGGTAGGTGAAGCGGGCCTCGTGGATGACCAGCCCGGCGTCCACCTTGCCGTCGCGCACGGCCGGCATGATCTCGTGGAACGGCATGACGACGACCTCGCCGACCCCGCCGTCCGACAGGGTGTCCGCCGCCCACAGCCGGAACAGCAGATACGCGGTGGACTTCTCGCTCGGCACCGCGACCGTACGCCCCGTGAGGTCGGCGCCCGGCTCCCGCGTCAGCACCAGCGGTCCGCAGCCCCGCCCCAGCGCACCGCCGCACGGCAGCAGCGCGTACTCGTCGAGGACGTACGGCAGGACGGCGTACGACACCTTCAGCGCGTCGAACTCACCGCGCTCGGCCATGCCGTTGGTGATGTCGATGTCCGCGAAGGTCACGTCCAGCGCGGGCGCGCCGGGGACGCGGCCGTGGGCGAGGGCGTCGAAGACGAAGGTGTCGTTCGGGCAGGGCGAGTACGCGATCCGCAGGGACCGCTGCTCACTGGTCGTCATACCGATGTCCAACTCTCCAGAGCGGCGTTGAATTTCCCGAAGGCCTCGGTGAGGGCGGCGAGGGCGTCGCCGACGCGCCAGGCGGCGCGGTCGCGCGGGCCGACCGGGTTGGAGACCGCGCGGATCTCCAGTGCGGGCACGCCGTGCGCGGCGGCCGCCTCCGCCACCCCGAACCCCTCCATGCCCTCGGCGAGCGCCCGGGGGTGCCGGGCGCGCAGCTCGGCGGCACGGGCGGCGGTGCCGGTGACGGTGGAGACGGTCAGGACGGTGCCGGTGCGGGCCCCGGTGGCCTCGGCCACGACCCGTACGAGTGGTTCCGGGGGCCGGTGGGTGATGGTGCCGAATCCCAGTTCGGTGACCGGGAGGAAACCGTCCGCGGTGTCGGCGCCCAGGTCGGCGACGGTGATCGCGTCGGCGACCACGAGCGAGCCGAGGGGTGCCTCGGGCGGGAAGCCGCCGCCGATCCCGGTCGAGACGACCAGGCCGTACGGCGTGCCGGCCAGCGCGGCGGCGGTCAGGGCGGTGGCGGTGGAGGCGGCGGCGAGGGCCGGACCGACTCCGGCGGCGAGCAGATCGCAGCGCCCGGCGGTGCGGCGCAGCAGGGCGCCCGGCAGCCGCACGTCCTCGGCCGACCCGCCGAACGCCTGTGCCACCGCGTCCCGTTCGGCGGGTACCGCGGTGGCTACGAGGATCCGTCGGTAACGCGTGATCAGGCCTTCTTCAGCTTGAAGGACCACAGGCCCTTCTCGCCCATCTGGATGGACACGTTGTTGGTGTTGCCCTGGGTGCCGTACTGGGCGTTGAAGAACGCGCTGCCGGGGATGGTGCGGTACGTCTTCTTGCTGGTGTCGGTGAACTGACGGCCGTTCACCAGGATCGTCCAGCCGTTGTCCGCGATCTTCGGGTCGACACCGAAGCGGACCGTGTCGTCCGTGTCGACCTTGATCGACTTGATGTCGCCGGCCTTCTTGGCGCAGCTCGTCAGCGACTTGGCGTCCAGCTTGTTGCCGTCGTTGTAGCACAGAGCCTCGGAGTTGACCGAGCTTCGGCCGACGGTGATCGTCGCGACGGGCGTCGGCTTGTCGCAGGCCGACAGGACGAGCAGTCCGGCGGAAACGGCGCCGGCGGCGGCGACGGCGCGGCGGCGTCGCACAGCGGATTGCAGCTTGGTCATGGGCGAAGGCTATCGGGCGCCCCTAGCCCTCCGCCCACGTGGGGTGCGGCGTGCCCGGTTCGTTACGCCAGGTGCGCCGGTGGGGAGCCCGGAGTGTCCGGTTCGTTACGCCACCCGGGCCGGGGAGCGGCCGCCGTGCCGGGCCGAGGCGAGCAGCCCCTTCAGGGTGGCCAGCCAGCCGACGGCCACGAACAGGGCGCCGACCATCAGGCCGACGGAGCCGTCGAGCGGCATCACGATCCCGACCGCGCCGCCGAACACCCACGCCATCTGCAGCAGCGTCTCGGAGCGGGCGAAAGCGGAGGTGCGCACCAGTTCCGGCACGTCCCGCTGGATCAGCGCGTCCAGCGCCAGTTTGGCGAGCGCCTGCGCGAACCCGGCGACCGCGGCGAGACAGGCCACCAGGAAGGCGCCGAAGAACACGGCGGCCACGATCGCCGCCCCGAGGACCACCGCGACGACCGTCACGATGATGACCTCCGGCGCGCGTGACCTCAGCCACGCCCCCACGGCGGTGCCCAGCGCGTTGCCCACGCCGGCCGCGACCCCCACTATGCCGAGCGAGACCGCCGCGCTCTCCCCGGTCAGCGGATGCTCGCGCAGCAGGAAGGCGAGGAAGAAGATCAGGAAGCCGGACAGACAGCGCAGGGCCGCGTTGGCGCCGAGCGCGTGGGTGACGGCTGGCCCCACGGTGCGCAGGCCCGGCCGCTTGGCCCGCAGGCGGTCCGGACCGTGCAGATGCTCCGCGTCGGCCGCGAGCAGCGCCACGTCCTCGTCCCCCGCCGAGTCCACCTCCGGCGGCAGGGAGAACGACAGGACCGTACCCGCCACGAAGATCACGAAGGCGCCGTAGAGCGGCCAGGGGTCGCCGAGGGAGTGCAGTCCCGCCGCGATCGGCGCGGCGGCGCCGGTGGCCAGCAGGCCCGCCAGGGTCACCCGGGAGTTCGCCTTGACCAGCGAGAAACGCGGTGGCAGCAGCCGTGGGACGACGGCACTGCGCACCACGCCGTAGGCCTTGGACGCCACCAGCACGCCGAGCGCGGCCGGGTACAGCTCCAGGCTGCCGCTCGCCACCGCCCCCGAGATGATCAGCGCGAGCAGCGCCCGGGCCAGCATCGCCGCGGCCATGGCGGCTCGCCGGCCGTGCGGCAGCCGGTCCAGCAGGGGACCGATGACGGGGGCGAGGACGGTGAAGGGGGCCATGGTGATGGCGAGGTAGAGGGCGACCCGTCCGCGCGCCTCGTCGGTCGGCACCGAGAAGAACACCGTGGACGCCAGGGCCACGGTGATCATCACGTCGCCGGCGCCGTTCACCGCGTGCAGTTCGATCAGCTTGCCCAGTCCCGACTCGCCCGCGCCATGGGCGTGCGTGACCCGGCGGATGCCCCGCGCGGTACCGGTGACCGGAAAGTGCAGGGCACGCCCGACGGAGCGGACGGTGTCGGCCACGCGACCCGCACCGCCGTCACGACCACTCGCCTTGTCCGCGGCTGCCACGACGTTCATAGTGCCCCGAGAAGGCGGCTCATAGTGCCCTTACGACGCGTGTGGCGGCGAACCGGGCGGACGGACCGGCTCGTTCCCGGCCTGTTCCCCGGCCTGTTCCCGGCTTGTTCCCGGCCCGCCGGGCGGCCGGATCCCCCGCTCCTCGCGGTCGGGTGTGGCGGATGTCGGCAGCGGAAGACCTGCCGCGTAGCGGTAACGAATCTCGTTCGGTGTAGCGTGCGTATCTCAGCCATAACGCAGAATGGGTGGCAGAGGTGCGCCCGAGCGCGCGGAAGCAGACGTCGATGCGGTCCCCAGGTCCGCTCCGTCCGCCAACCCGCCGGAGGCAGCCGCACTCGATGAGACGGCGTAGGAGAGAAGCGATACCTGTGAGCGCAGCGACCACGCGAAGCCGCACCCCTGACCGCCTGTGCGCCGAGGCGGTCGATCTCGCCCGCGCCGCCGCCGAGGAGACCGCCGCTCCCGGCGTGGTCGGCGAGCATGCCGGCCTGGTGTCGGAGGGTGATCGTGTCGTCACGCACTTCTTCGAGTGCAAGGAACTGGGCTACCGGGGGTGGCGCTGGGCGGTGACGGTGGCCCGCGCCTCGCGCGCCAAGATCGTCACGCTCGACGAGGTGGTCCTCCTCCCCGGCCCCGACGCCCTCCTCGCCCCCGAGTGGGTGCCGTGGAGCGAGCGCCTGCGCCCCGGCGATCTCGGCCCCGGCGACCTGCTCCCCACCGACCAGGACGACCTGCGCCTGGAGCCGGGCTACACCGGCGAGGACGAGCCGTCGCCGGACTCGCCGGTGTCCGGACCGCTGGCCGAGCTGGCGGAGGCGGAGGACGCCGAGGTCACTCCCGGCGCCCCCGCCGCCCAGCCGGTCCTCCCGTCGCGGGGTTCGATCGCGTCGGTGGCGGAGGAACTGGGCATGCGCCGCGCCCGGGTGCTGTCCCGCTACGGCCTGCACGTCGCGGCGGACCGCTGGGAGGACTCCTTCGGCGCCAAGACCCCGATGGCCCAGGCGGCCCCGGCCACCTGTGCCACCTGCGGCTTCCTCACCCCGATCGGCGGCTCCCTCGGCCAGGCCTTCGGTATCTGCGCCAACGAGTTCTCCCCGGCGGACGGCCGCGTGGTCTCCCTGTCCTACGGCTGCGGCGCCCACTCGGAGGCGGCGGTCATGCCCAAGCCGCCCCAGCCGGCCGAGCCGGTCGTCGACGAGACCCGGGTCGACCCCTTCCCGCTCCGCCCCGCCCGCGACTCGGGCTCCGTCCCGGAGACCGGGGACGACGAGACGACGGCGGAACTGGGCCACTCCTGACCCTGGACCACCCGGGACACCGGAGCGCGCCGCCCGGCGCCGAACTACCCCCGCGTCAGGTTCGATTCGTGGACGACGCGCAGGGTGGCGTCCGGGGCCGTCCGTTCCAGGCGTAGGTGGGCCGCGCGGCCGCGCAGGGTCAGGGTCATGAGCTGGTTGCCGAACCAGGGGCCGCCCTGTCTGCGCCAGGACACCGGTGGGCGGTCGCAGCGGCCGTGGCGGGTGAGGAGCCGCCCGAGCACGCGGGCCACCCCGCTCCAGCCGAAGCGGAAGCCGATCCGCATCGACAGCGGCACCGAGTTGTGGACGGGCGAGCAGGTCAGCTGGAGCACGGGTATGTCCGGACCGCCGGAGGGCCAGGACGCCCGGGCGAGGTAACCGTGGTGCACGTCCCCCGACAGCACGCACACGCTCGCGGGACCTCCCGGCGCCGACCCGGCCTCGGCCGTCAGCGCGGCGAGGTCGGCGAAGGAGCGGGGGAAGGCCGCCCAGTGCTCCAGATCGGCCCGGCGGCGCAGATACTCGCCGAAGCGTGCCCAGCGGGCGCCCCGCTCCCCGGCGCACAGGGCCGCGTCCCAGGTTTCCGTGTCGTGCACCAGGTGCGGCAGCAGCCAGGGCAGGGAGGTGCCGAGCAGCAGGTGGTCGTAGGAGCCCACGTCGGACAGCACCTGTTCGCGCAGCCACTCGGCCTCGCCCGCGTCGAGCATGGCGCGCCGGTCCTCGGCCAACACCCTGGCCGCCCGGGAGTCCACCATCACCACCCGGACCCGGCCGAAGTCGCGCCGGTAGCTGAAGCGGACCGAGGCGGAGTCGGCGTCGGCCCGCTCGGCCAGGGCGCGCAGCGCGCCGGTGCCGTCCGGGGTGGCGTGGACGGCGGCCCAGGTCGGGTCTTCGGCCAGCTCGGCGGGGGAGAGGTTGCCCAGGTGCTGATGGACCCAGTACGACATCAGCCCGCTCAGCAGCCGCTCCTGCCACCAGTCGGTGGCGCGCATGTCGGCGAGCCAGGCGGCGGAGGTGTTCCAGTCGTCCACGACGTCGTGGTCGTCGAAGATCATGAAGCTGGGCACGGTGGACAGCAGCCAGCGGATCTCGGGGTCGAGCCACGACTCGTGGTAGAGCCGGCAGTACTCCTCGTAGTCGGTGACCTGGGCCCCGGGCGCCCGGTCGAGATCGCGGCGCCCGGCCAGCCAGCGCCGCGTCTCCTCGGAGGTCTCGTCCGCGTACACCTGGTCGCCCAAGAGCAGCAGGACGTCCGGGCGGACGGAGTCCGGGTCGGCCGCCAGCCGGGCGGCGAGCGTGTCCAGGGCGTCGGCGCCGACCGGGTCCTTGCCGTCGGCCGGTGGCGCGGCCCAGCGGCAGGAGCCGAAGGTGACGCGGACGGCGCCGCCGGCCACGGGCGCCCGGATGACGGACGGCGGGAAGCGGGAGTCGGGCAGCGGCCACACCGGGGTGTCGTCCAGGAACACCTCGTACGACGGCGAGCCGCCCGGTTCGAGCCCGCTCACCGTGACGAGCGCGTAGTGGTGCCCGGCCACCTGGAAGGTGGGGGCGGTGCCACCGGCGCCGTCCGAGCAGCGCACCTCGGCCGTGCACGGCCGGCTGGTCTCGACCCAGACGGTCGCGCACGAGCCGTCGGTGTACCTCAGCAGTGGTCCCAGGCGCAGTTCGGCCACGTGATCGCCTTCCTGTCTCGCACGTACGGGAGGGAACGACCGTAGAGACCGTACAGGGCCCCGCCGCGGCGGCCGCCGGCTCCGCCGGTCCCGTGACTGGGTCGGTCCGGGGCGGGCACGCGGGGAGGGAACGTGGTGGGGTCCGGCGGAGCGGCCCCGGCGAGCGGCGAGGTGGAAGAGGCGCGGTCGTGACCGAGCAAGAGCAGGCGACACGGGACCGGGGGGCCGACGGTACGGCGGGGGAGAACGGCCTCCTGCGGGGGCTGGAGATAGACGACCGGCAGCCCGAGCGGCCGATACTCCTGGACTCCGGGGGCCGGCCGATCGAGACCTGGCGGGAGAACCACCCCTACGACCGCACGATCGGCCGGCGCGAATACGAACGGACCAAGCGGATCCTCCAGATCGAGCTGCTCAAGCTCCAGCGCTGGACGAAGGAGACCGGGCAGCGGATCGTCGTCGTCTGCGAGGGGCGGGACGCGGCCGGCAAGGGCGGCACCATCAAGAGGTTCACCGAGCGGCTCAACCCGCGCGGGGCCCGCGTGGTGGCGCTGGAGAAGCCGACCGAACGCGAGGCCGGGCAGTGGTACTTCCAGCGGTACGTGACCCATCTCCCGGCCCGCGGCGAGATCGTCTTCTTCGACCGCTCCTGGTACAACCGGGCCGGCGTCGAACGGGTCATGGGTTTCTGCACGGAGGCCGAGTACCGGCAGTTCCTCGGGCAGGCCCCGCTGTTCGAGCGGATGCTCACCGAGGACGGCATCCTGCTGGTGAAGTTCTGGTTCTCGGTGTCCCGGGCCGAACAGCGCACCCGGTTCGCGATCCGCCAGGTCGACCCGGTGCGTCACTGGAAGCTCTCCCCGACCGACCTCGCCTCCCTGGACCGCTGGGACGACTACACCGCGGCCAAGGTCGACATGTTCCGGGCGACCGACACGCCGTACGCGCCCTGGACGGTCGTGAAGAACAACGACAAGCGGCGCGGCCGCCTGGAGGCGATGCGCAGCCTTCTCGACCGCTTCGACTACCCGGCCAAGGACCGCACGGCGGTCGGCACCCCCGATCCGCTGATCGTCGGCGCGGCGGACACCCTGCTGGAGCCGGGCGAGGAACCCACCGCCCTGTCGCCGACACCGCTGGCCGGACCGGGCGACGGGCCCGGCACCCATCCGGACCCGCGGTGACGGCCGGCGGACGTATGGACGAGGGGGAGGACGGACCATGGGCACGGTGGTGCGGGTCCCGCAGACGCGGGACATGATCGGGGAGGAACTCTCCGGGGACGAGGCGTTCACCGCGCTGCGCCGCTACGGCGGGACTCGGCTGCTGCTCGACGCCTTCTCCCGGTTCCGCTACGCCGACGGCTTCACCAACGCGCGCGCCCTCGGCTTCCAGATCGTGCTCGGCATGGTGCCGTTCACCATCGCGCTGGTCGGCCTCGCCACGGCCGTGCACACGGAGAGCGTGGGGCGCGTCATCGAACTGACCCTGGGCAGGATCGCGCCGGGCGCCGGCTCGGACATCATCCAGGACGCGCTGCGCGGCACCCGCCGCACCGCCGGCTCCGACGCGTGGGGCAAGGTCGCGCTCTGCCTGGGGCTGGCCTTCTCCGTCCTCAACCTGGCCTCCGCGATGGGCCAGGTCGAGCGGGGCGCCAACCGTATCTACGGTGTCGAACGGGACCGGCCCTTCCCGCGCAAGTACGGCAGGGCCGTGCTCCTCGCCTTCGCCGCCGGTGTTCCGATGGTCCTGGGCTTCCTCGTCCTGGTCGCGGGCGGGGCGGTCGGCGCCGCGACCACCGAGGCGCTGGGCCGGTCCGGGCCGCCGGCCTGGTGGGGCGCCCTGGAGATACCCGTGGGCACGGCCCTCGCCTGGGTGGCCTCCGCCGTCGTCTTCCGCTGGTCCCCGCGCCGGGACCAGCCCGGCTACACCTGGCTGGCCTTCGGCTCCGCCGTCCATCTGGTGCTGTGGGTCACCGCGACCTGGCTGCTGACGCTGTACGTCTCCCGCAGCGGCTCCTTCGGCGCCGTCTACGGCCCCCTCACCGCCTTCGTGGCCCTGCTGCTGTGGGCCAACCTCACAGGCGTCGCCCTGTTCCTGGGCATAGCGTTCGCCGCCCAACTGGAAGCGGCACGCGCCGGCCTCCACCAGGCCATACACCCCGACCCAGGCCCGGGCCCGTGACTCCGACGACCGCCACGGACCGGCGCCCGCGCACCCACAGTGTGCGGGCCCCTTCAAGCTGAGCCGTGTGACCCCGATCCAAAACGGCCCGTATCCCCGGCATTCACCACCCGACCTGCGGGCCAACCTTGGCGCCGGGGCCCGTTGCCCCGGCCGTGACGGGGCCTTGGCCTCGGCGGCTGCCGTGCGGGCTGGGCGTCATGGCGTTGGCGGTGCGGGCCGCTTCGGACACGCCGTGTGGGTCCGATCGGGGGCCGGGCGGGTGTTCTCGGCGTGCGTCGCCCGGCTCGTGTCCGGGCCTTGGCTCTGGGGCCCGTTCCCCGGTCCGTGACGGGGTCTTGGCCTCGGCGGCTGCCGCGCGGGTCGGGGTCTCGGCGTTGGCTGTGCGGGCCGCTCCGGACATGCCGTGCGGGCCCGATCAAGGGCCGGGGCTGTCCTCGTCACTCGGTGCCGGGCCCGTGTCCGGGCCTTGGCTCTGGGGCCCGTTCCCCGGTCCGTGACCGGGCTTTGGCCTCGGCGGCTGCCGTGCGGGCCGGGGATCTCGACGTTCGCTGTGCGGGCCGCTCCGGACGTGTCGTGTGGGCCCGATCTGGGGGCCGGGCCTCGGCCTCTGGGGGCCGTTGCCCCGGTCCGCGGGTTGGGCATGGCCCCGGGGCTCGTGGCCCCGGGGGGTTCGCAATCGGTGGCCGCCGGGTGGTGGGCGTTGGGTCAGGATTTGGCGACGAGGCGGCGTACGTTGTCGAGGGAGCCGCAGTCGGCCTTCAGCTGGCGGGCGCGCTCCTCGAGGAATGCCGCGCCCAGCTCCTCGCGCCGCCGCATCGCCACGTTCTCGCGGGCGCCGTTGAGGATGGTGCGTTCCTCCTCGTCGGTGTGGTGGTTGATGGCCTGCACCAGTTCCTCCAGCTTCTCGTCCCACTCCTCGGAGCCGACCTCCTCCACCTCCATGAGGGCCAGGAGTGCCTCGTTGCCCTCGTCGTGCTCGTGCTCGCCGTGCTCGACCTCCTCGTCATCGATGTCCCGGTACCGCTTGAGGGCGGGATAGACCTCGGCCTCCTCCGCTTCCGCGTGCGCGACCAGAAGCTGCGCGAACTCCTTCAGCGCGCCGGCCCGGTCGGCCTCGACGCTGCGCATCCGGTGGAAGAGGTCCTCCATGCTCCGGTGGTCCTGGAGGATCAGCTCGACGACGTCCTGTGTCCGGGCCATTGGGACAGCGCCCCTTTCGTACGAAGAGATCAGGCCACTACCGTCTACCCCCATCAGCCCCACCGATGGCCGCGGCTCCACGCTCACCACACCCTTCGGCCTACCGCCCGCCCGCGCTGTACCTTCGTCCCCACGGAGACGAGGAGAGTGAACGTGAGCAGCAAGTACGTGCGGCCGGCGGCAGAGGGCGCCGATCCCTTCGGCACCGCCCGTCTGCGGCGCGGTGTCCTCGACGCCTGGGCGACCAGTCCCGCCCGCTTCCGCGAGGACGCCAACGCCGAGGAGGAACTGGTCCTCGGCGGCTACCGGGACCGGCTCGTGGTCGAGCTGGCCCAGAACGCCGCCGACGCCGCCGCCCGGGCGAAGGCACCGGGCCGGCTGCGGCTCACCCTCCGCGACGGCGTGCTGGTCGCCGCCAACACCGGTGCCCCGCTGGACGCGGCCGGCGTCGAATCGCTGTCCACGCTGCGGGCCTCCGCCAAACGGGACGGCCAGAGCACCCAGGGCGCCGTCGGCCGGTTCGGCGTCGGATTCGCCGCCGTACTCGCCGTCACGGACGAACCCGCGATCGTCGGCCGCCACGGCGGGATCCGCTGGTCCCTCGCCGAAGCGCGGGAGCTGGCCGCCGAGACCGCCCGGCACAGCCCCGGCCTCGGCGACGAGATCCGGCGCCGCGAGGGCCATGTGCCCCTGCTCCGGCTGCCGCTCCCGGCCGAGGGCACCGCACCCGACCCGTACGACACCGCCGTCATCCTCCCGCTGCGCGACGCGGCCGCCGTCGACCTGACCGAGCGGCTGCTCGACGCCGTCGACGACGCCCTGCTCCTCGCCCTTCCCGGGCTGGAGGAGGTCGTCGTGGAGGCCGGTGACGCGGCACCGCGCGTGCTGCGCCGCCGTACCGAGGGTGCCGTCACCGTCGTGGAGGACTCCCGGGACGGCACCACCCGGTGGCGCACCGCCTCCGCCCACGGGCCGCTGGAACCCGGCCTGCTCGCCGACCGGCCGGTGGAGGAGCGCCTGCGCCCGCACTGGTCGGTGACCTGGGCCGTACCGGAGGACGAGGCCGGCCGCCCGGTGCGGCCCCGGACCACCCCCGTCGTGCACGCGCCCACCCCCAGCGACGAGCCCCTCGGCGTGCCCGCCCTGCTCATCGGCTCCTTCCCGCTCGACCCCACCCGCCGGCACACGGCCCCCGGACCGCTCACCGACTTCCTGGTGCGGCGTGCGGCCGACACCTACGTCGAACTGCTCGCCGCCTGGCGGCCGGTGACGGACGGGGTCATCGACCTCGTGCCCGGCCCGCTCGGCAAGGGCGAGCTGGACGGCGCCCTGCGGCAGGCGGTCCTGGAACTGCTGCCGCGCACCTCGTTCCTGCCGCCCGCCGTCGCGCCCCAGGCCGAGGACGATCTGCCGCAGACGCTGCGGCCCCGGGACGCGGAGGTGGTGGAGGGCGCCGGGGCGGACACCGTACGGGTGCTCGCCGAGGTGCTGCCCACCCTGCTGCCGGCCGGTCTGGAGCGGCGCGTGGAGCTGCGCACCCTGGGCGTCGCCCGGTTGCCGCTCGCCGACGCCGTCGACCGGCTGGCCGGCCTGGAGAAGGACCCCGACTGGTGGTGGCGGCTCTACGACAGCCTCGCCGGGATCGACCCCGACCGGCTGTCCGGGCTGCCGGTGCCCCTCGCGGACGGCAGGACCACCATCGGGCCCCGGCAGGTTCTGCTGCCCACCCCGGACGCCGCCCCGCTCGACCCGGACGTCCTCGGCCGGCTCGGACTGAAGGTCGCCCACGAGGACGCCGCGCACCCGCTGCTGGAGAAGCTGGGCGCGCTGCCCGCGACCCCGCGCGCGGTACTGACCACCCCCCAGGTGCGGGCCGCCGTGGCCGCCTCCCTGGACGACGACGGCGGCATCGGCTGGGAGGAGGAGGCACCGGACGCCGAGGAACTGGCCGACACCGTGCTCGCGCTGGTGCGGGACGCGGGGCTGGAACCAGGTGACGAGCCGTGGCTGGGCGCCCTCGCGCTGCCCGACGAGGACGGCGAACCCGCCCCCGCGGGCGAACTCGTGCTGCCCGGCAGCGACTTCGCGCGCGTGATCCGCCCGGACGAACTCGCCTTCGTGGACGCCGACCTGGCCGAGAAGTGGGGCGAGCAGCCGCTGACCGCCTGCGGGGTGCTCGCCGGCTTCGCACTCGTGCGCGCCACCGACGTCGTCCTCGATCCGGACGAACTGGAGCCGCGGGAAGGCGACTTCGCGGAGCCGGACGACGCGGGACTGCTGGACGCCGTGGACGTGTGGTGCGAGGACATCCTCGACCGCTTCCCGGACAGCCCGGTGCCCCCGGTCGCCACCGAACTCGTCGCCGTCCGCGACCTCGACCTCGTCGACGACGAGCACTGGCCCGAGGCCCTCGCGCTCCTCGCGCGGCCTCCGCTGCGCGACGCGCTGACCCAGCCGGTGCGGATCCTGCTGCCCGACGGCACGCACGAGGTGGTACGGCCGTACACGGCGTGGTGGCTGCGCGGGCACCCCGTGCTGGACGGCCGGCGCCCGGCCGGGCTGCTCGCGGCCGGTGGCGACCGGCTGCTGCGCGGCCTGTACGACGAGGCCGACGCCACCGGGTTCGAGGACGAACAGGTGCTGCGGGCGCTCGGGGTGCGCACCTCCGTCGCCGCCCTGCTGGACGAGCCGGGCGGCGCCGCCGAGCTGCTGGACCGGCTCGCCGATCCGGAGCGTCCGGTCACCTCGGCCCAACTGCACGGGCTGTACAGCGCCTTGGCGGAGCTGGACCCGGACCGGGTGACCCTGCCGGACGAGCTGCGTGCCGTCGTCGACGGGCGGGTGGAGGTCGTGGACGCCGCCGACGCGGTGGTCGTCGACTCGCCCGATCTGCTGCCGTTCACCTCCGGCGTGCCACTGCTGCCGGTCCGGCCGGCGCGCGCCGCCGAGCTGGCCGAGCTGTTCCAGGTGCGGCGGCTGAGCGAGTCCGTCACCGGCGCGGTGGACTCCGAGGGCACCGAGCACGACGTACCGGACTCGGTGCGGGTGCTGCTCGGGCCGCGTACCCCGCGGACGTACCTCGAGCACGAGGAGCTGCTCGTGGACGGCGTCGGGATCGACTGGCGGCTCACCGACGACGGGGTGCTGCACGCGGCCACGCTGGAAGGGGTCGCCGCGGGCCTGGCCTGGGCGGCGCGCCAGTGGCCCCGCCGTTTCGAGGTGGCCGCCCTCCTGGAGGACCCGTCCCGCACGGAGGAACTGGCCCGGGACCGGTGGTTCGACTGAGGCCGACGGATTCCGCCGCTACGCCCCATTGAGAGCGCCGGCGCCTCCGGCTCCGGGAGCCCCTCGCTGCTCCCGGAGCCGGAACGGTGCCTCTCACTTTTGCCATGGCTTGGTAATGCGTGATCCAAATCTGTTTCGGCGCGGCTCTCGCCGTACAACCCCGCGCACCCCTCATGGATCTGATCGCGTGAGTCGTCCGACTCCGATCACTTCTCCCTCCAAGGGAACGCACATGCGCATACGTGCCACCGTGGCCGCCGTCTCCGGCGCCCTGGCTCTGTCTGTCCTCGCCGTCCCGGCCGCGCACGCCACCGGGACCAGCGGCACGCCGTACACGTTGGACGCGAGCTTCTCGAACCTCAAGATCGCGTCGGCGATCAAGGTCGGCACCACCAACAAGGTCAGCACCACCTACACCTACACGCTGACCCACGGCTCGAGCGTGGACATCGCCGCGTCCGACTTCTACACCGACGCCTACCTCTACCGCGGCTCCTTCGACGCGCCGAGCAAGACGCTCGAAGGCGACGGCTACGCCACCTGCAAGGTCGTCACGTCGACCACCGCCACCTGCACCGGCACCGTCGACATCCACCCCGGCGACCACGAGCTGAAGAACGCCGACTCCGGAAGCTGGTCGGTCGGCGCCGAGGCCATCGCCTTCAACGGCCAGGACCAAGAGAACCCCGACATGAGCAAGGTCGGCTTCAACGACCACGGCGGCATGGCCACCACCCTGCTGCAGCGCTACTCCAAGCTGACCGCCAACGCGGGCCCGGAGCCGGTCGTCAAGGGCAAGACCCTCACCACCACGGGCCAGCTGTCCCGCGCCAACTGGGAGGACGGCCTGTACCACGGCTACACCGTCCAGTCGGTCAAGCTGCAGTTCGCCAAGGCGGGTACGAGCACGTACAGCACGGTCAAGACGGTCACCTCCGACTCGTCGTACGGCAACCTGAAGGCCACCGCCACCGCCCAGTACGACGGCTACTGGCGTTTCAGCTTCGCCGGCACCTCGACCACCCCGGCGGTCAACTCCACGGCTGACTACGTCGACGTGAAGTAAGCGGCGGGAAACCGCGCGGAAGGGCCCTGGGAGCTGTCTCCGGGGCCCTTCGTCAATCTCGGGTCGTCCTGCCTCCGTGACCGTCGCGGTTCCGCGTCAGGCAGGGGTCCGCGCGTCCAGCCGCTTCCAGGCGAGCTCGAGCAACGCCGAGGCCACCACCGCCACCCCCACCGCCGTCCACGGCATCGCCATGCCGACCAGCTTGAGCGCGAAGAAGCTCTGCAGGGCCGGCACGGCGAGGACGACCACGAACGCCGCGCCCATCGCCGCCACCAGGAGCACCCGCCACCATGTGTAGGGGCGGGCGATGATCGCCAGGACCCACATGGAGACCAGGAACAGGGTCAGGGTGGCCGCGCTGGTCTCCGCGCCCAGGGAGCCGGCCCCGGTGTAGTGGTGCCGGGCGATCAGATACGTCACGAAGGTCGCCACTCCCGCCACCACCCCGCCGGGCACCGAGTACCGCATCACCCGGCGCACGAAATGCGGCTTGGCCCGCTCCTTGTTGGGGGCCAGCGCCAGGAAGAACGCCGGGATGCCGATGGTGAGGGTGGACAGCATGGTCAGGTGCCGGGGCAGGAACGGGTACTCCACCCCCCAGCACACCACCAGCACCGCCAGCAGCACCGAGTAGACCGTCTTCACCAGGAACAGGGTCGCCACCCGGGTGATGTTGCCGATCACCCGGCGGCCCTCGGCCACCACCGAGGGCAGGCTCGCGAAGCTGTTGTCCAGCAGGACGATCTGCGCCACCGCGCGGGTCGCCTCCGAACCCGAGCCCATGGCCACGCCGATGTCGGCGTCCTTGAGGGCGAGCACGTCGTTCACGCCGTCCCCGGTCATCGCGACCGTGTGCCCGTGCGACTGGAGCGCGCCGACCATGTCCCGCTTCTGCTGGGGGGTGACCCGCCCGAACACCGTCCCCGTCTCCAGCGCCCGCGCCATCTCGGTCTGTCCGCCGGGCAGCCGCCGCGCGTCCACCGCCGTGCCGTCCAGGCCGAGCTTCGCGGCGACCGCGCCGACCGACACCGCGTTGTCCCCGGAGATCACCTTCGCCCGGACGTCCTGGTCCGCGAAGTAGCGCAGGGTGTCGGCGGCGTCGGGCCGCAGCCGCTGCTCCAGGACGACGAGTGCGGTGGGCTGGGCGCCCCTGGCCGGCCGGGGGTCGTCCAGGTCGTGGCGGGTACGGGCCAGCAGCAGGACCCGCAGCCCCTGCTCGTTCAGGCGCCCGGTCTCGGCCAGGGCCGGATCGTCGGCGCCGAGCAGCACGTCGGGGGCGCCCAGCAGCCAGGTGCTGATCTCGCCGTCACCCTCGCTGAACGCGGCCCCGCTGTACTTGCGGGCGGAGGAGAAGGGCAGCGACTGCACGCAGCGCCAGTCCTCGCTGTCGGGAAAGGCGTCGATGATCGCCTGGAGGGAGGCGTTGGGGTGCGGATCGGACTCGCCGAGGGCGCCGAGCACCCGGCGCACATACGTCTCGTCGGCCCCGTCCAGCGGGCGCAGCTCGGTGACGTCCATGCCGCCCTCGGTGAGCGTGCCGGTCTTGTCCAGGCAGACCGTGTCGACGCGGGCCAGCCCCTCGATGGCGGGCAGCTCCTGCACCAGGCACCGCTTGCGGCCCAGCCGGATCACCCCGATGGCGAAGGCGACGGAGGTGAGGAGCACCAGCCCCTCCGGGACCATCGGGACGATCCCGCCGACCGTGCGGGCGACGGCGTCCTTCAGCCCGTTGCTCTTCACCACGAGCTGGGTGATGACGAGGCCGATCGCGGCCGGGACCATCATCCAGGTGACGTACTTGAGGATGGTGGAGATACCGCTGCGCAACTCCGAGTGGACCAGGGTGAAGCGGGAGGCCTCTTCGGCCAGCTGGGCGGCGTAGGCCTCGCGGCCGACCTTGGTGGTCGTGAAGGCGCCGCCGCCCGCGACCACGAAGCTGCCGGACATCACCGCGTCGCCGGGACGTTTGACGACGGGGTCGGCCTCGCCGGTGAGCAGCGACTCGTCGATCTCCAGCCCGTCGGCCTCCGCGCACACCCCGTCGACGACGATCTTGTCCCCGGGGCCGATCTCGATCAGGTCGTCGAGGACGATCTCGCTGGTGGGCACCTCGGTCGCCACCCCGTCCCGGCGCACCGTCGGCCGGGACTCCCCGATCACCGCCAGCGAGTCCAGGGTCTGCTTGGCCCGCCACTCCTGGACGATGCCGATGCCCGTGTTGGCGAGGATCACGAAGCCGAAGAGGCTGTCCTGGATCGGCGCGACGCACAGCATGACCAGCCAGAGCACACCGATGATCGCGTTGAACCGGGTGAGGACGTTCGCGCGGACGATCTCGCCCAGCGACCGGCTGCTGCGCACCGGCACGTCGTTGACCTGCCCGCGCGCGCGACGACGCGCCACCTCGGCGCCGGTCAGACCCGTCGGCCGGCTCGCGGGCGGCGCGACCGGGTGGACGGGGTCGACTTCGGCACCCGCGTCGATATGGCTCATGCATTCGACGGTACGTGCGCGTCCGCGGCTTCACCTGCCGGGAGTGCGGAAGTCCGGGTCGATTTCCGACCTGGGGAGGAGCCGGGGCGTGCGCCGGTCGTACGGCTACTTCGCCGCCGCCGACCGCAACCCGGCGTCCCGCTTGATCGCCGCGTCCCGCTTGCGCACGTACCAGACGCCGATCAACCCCAGCCCGCCCCCGGCCAGGCAGGTCCACAGCCACCACAGGCGGTCGTGGTCCGCGAACCAGCCGTAGAAGGGCAGCTGGACGAGGAAGAGCACGAACCACACGATCGTGCCGCCGGTGATGGTGGCGACCACGGGGCCCTCCAGGGGCTCGGGCGCCTCGTGCTTGGGGGTCCACTTGGCCATGGGGGACAGCTTACGAGGCGCTCGCGACACCTCCCGTTCTACGCGCGGAGATAGCGATCTCTCACTCATACGTTCATACTGAAACCGTTTGTCTCTGGCCACTTCTGCTCGTATGAAACTCCAACGAGGCTCGGGGGTACCCCGTTGGTGATGAGGTTTCGCATGTCCACCTCGGCAACTGCCAAGGCCCCCACCCCCGAGAAGCCGGGCGGTGCGCCGTCCTTCGGTCCCCTCGACCGCTACTTCAAGATCTCCGAGCGGGGCAGCTCCCTCGCCCGGGAGATCCGTGGCGGTCTCGCCACCTTCTTCGCGATGGCGTACATCATCGTGCTGAACCCGATCATCCTCGGCAGCGCGAAGGACATGTACGGGCACCACCTGGACAACGGCCAGCTGGTGACGGCCACGGCGCTGACGGCCGCGTTCAGCACGCTGCTCATGGGCGTCATCGGCAACGTGCCGATCGCCCTCGCCGCCGGCCTCGGCGTCAACTCGGTCGTCGCACTCCAGCTGGCCCCCCGGATGAGCTGGCCGGACGCCATGGGCATGGTCGTGCTGGCCGGCTTCGTGGTGATGCTGCTGGTCGCCACCGGCCTGCGCGAGCGGGTGATGAACGCCGTGCCGTTCGGCCTGCGCAAGGCCATCTCGATCGGTATCGGCCTGTTCATCATGCTGATCGGCCTGGTCGACTCCGGGTTCGTCACCCGGATGCCGGATGCCGCCCAGACCACCGTCCCGCTCCAGCTCGGCGTGGGCGGCCACCTGAACGGCTGGCCGGTGCTGATCTTCATCCTGGGCGCGCTGCTCACCTTCGCGCTGATCGTCCGCAAGGTGCCGGGCGCGATCCTGATCTCGATCGTCGGCATGACCGTCCTCGCCCTGATCGTCAACGCGGTCGCCACGATCCCGTCCTGGGGGCTCACCGTCCCGAAGTGGCCGGGCAACCCGGTGGCCACCCCCGACTTCGGTCTGGTCGGCCAGGTCAGCCTGTTCGGCGGTTTCTCCAAGGTCGGCGTGCTGACCGGCATCCTGTTCGTCTTCACCGTCCTGCTGTCGTGCTTCTTCGACGCGATGGGCACGATCATGGGCATCAGCGACGAGGCCAAGCTGACCGACGCCCAGGGCTACATGCCGGGCATCAACAAGGTCCTGTTCGTCGACGGCCTCGCGGTCGCGGCCGGCGGTGCCAGCTCCTCCTCGGCCACCACCGCGTTCGTGGAGTCCACGGCGGGTGTCGGCGAGGGCGCCCGCACGGGCCTGGCGAACGTCGTCACCGGCGGCCTCTTCGCGGTGGCGCTGTTCCTCACCCCGATCGCCACCATGGTCCCCTCCCAGGCGGCCACCCCGGCGCTGATCGCGGTGGGCTTCCTGATCCTGTCGAACTCGATCAAGGAGATCGACTGGGCGGACTACACCATCGCCATCCCGGCCTTCGTGACGATGCTGATGATGCCGTTCACCTACTCGATCACCAACGGCATCGGCATGGGCTTCATCACCTTCACGGTGCTGCGCCTGGCCGCCGGACGGGCCCGGGACATCCCGGTCCCGATGTACGTCGTCTCGGCGGTCTTCGCCTTCTACTACCTGATGCCCGCCCTGGGTCTGACCTGATCGGTGGGAGCGGAGCCGGGGAGCCGGGGAGCGGCCTCGTGGCCGGGCGTCACGTGACGCCGTAGAACTTCTCCGTCTCCTCGACGGCGGCCTGGAACCGTTCGTCGAAGTCGTCCCGGATGAGCGTGCGGACCACATAGTCCTGCACGCTCATTCCTCTTTTCGCCGCGTGGTGCCGGAGCCTGTCGAGCAGCTCCCCGTCCATCCGCAGGCTGAGCACGCTGGTCCCCATGGGTACGAGGGTCGCCACACCCGACCGCCCACCGCGTCGCTTTCCGCCCCCGAGTCACCCGTTCGGGTGAGACGTGGGCCATCAGGGGGTTCCGTGGCCGGAGTCTTGGGCATCGCGCGCGTGTCGAGTGGTCTTTAGTCAGAGTAATGAGTTACGCTAAAGAACATGCCGGACCTTACCCATGGCGACGATGCTGCCGCCGTGAACGCACTCCGCTCCGCCGTGATGCGGTTGTCCCGTCGGCTCAAGCATCAACGAGTCGACGAGTCGCTGAGCCCCACCGAGATGTCGGTGCTCGGCACCCTGTTCCGCTGCGGCCCCGCCACCCCCGGTGAGCTGGCCCGCAAGGAGCACGTCCAGCCGCCGTCGATGACCCGCATCGTCGCGCTGCTGGAGGCCAAGGGCCTGGTCCGGCTGGAGCCGCACCCAGAGGACCGGCGCCAGAAGGTCGTCACCCAGACCGAGCAGGCCGAGGCCATGCTCGAGGAGAGCCGTCGCAAGCGCAACGCGTTCCTCGCCGGCCTCGTCGAGAACCTGGACGAGGGCGAGTGGGCCAAGCTGCGCGCCGCCGCCCCCGTGCTGGAGAAGCTCGCCCATCTGTAAGCAAGCCACCGGAGGAGGCGAATCCGTTTGAGTACGGGATCCGGAACACCTTCCGCCCCCGCACCGACCGCCACTACTACCGCAGTTCCCCGCAAGTCCTCGATGTTCAGCTCGCTGAGGATCCGCAACTACCGCCTCTTCTTCCTGGGCCAGGTCGTCTCCAACACGGGCACCTGGATGCAGCGCATCGCCCAGGACTGGCTGGTCCTCGCTCTCACCGGCTCCTCCGCGGCCGTCGGCATCACGACGGCCCTGCAGTTCCTGCCGATGCTGCTGTTCGGCCTCTACGGCGGCGTCCTCGTGGACCGCCTGCCCAAGCGGCCCACGCTGCTGGTCACCCAGGCGTCCATGGCCCTCACCGGCCTCGCGCTCGCCTTTCTGACCCTCTCCGGTCACGTCCAGGTGTGGCACGTCTACCTGGCCGCCTTCGCCGTCGGTCTCGCCACCGTCATCGACAACCCGGCCCGACAGTCCTTCGTCTCCGAGATGGTCGGCCCCGAGCAGCTGCAGAACGCGGTCAGCCTGAACTCCGCGAACTTCCAGTCCGCCCGCCTCGTCGGCCCCGCCGTCGCCGGTCTGATGATCACCGGTGTGGGCACCGGCTGGGCGTTCCTCGCCAACGGCCTGTCCTTCGCCGCGCCCATCGCGGGCCTGCTCCTGATGCGCGCCCGCGAACTGCGCGCGGTCCGGCGGGCACCCCGCGGCAAGGGCCAGCTGCGCGAGGGGCTGAACTACGTCGCGAAGCGGCCGGAGCTGATCTGGCCGATCGTCCTGGTCGGTTTCATCGGTACTTTCGGCTTCAACTTCCCGGTGTGGCTCTCGGCCTACGCGGACGACGTCTGGCATGCCGGCGCCGGCGGCTACAGCCTCCTCAACACCCTGATGGCGGTCGGCTCACTGGTCGGCGCGCTGCTGGCCGCCCGGCGCGGCACGGCCCGGCTGCGGATCCTGATCGCCGCCGCGCTGGCCTTCGGCCTCCTGGAGACCGCGGCCGCGGTGGCGCCGTCGTACTGGCTGTTCGCGCTGCTCATGGTCCCGATCGGGATCTTCGGCCTCACGGTGAACGTCACCGCGAACACGGCTGTGCAGATGGCCACCGACCCCGCCATGCGCGGCCGGGTGATGGCTCTGTTCATGATGGTGTTCATGGGCGGTACGCCGCTCGGCGCGCCGGTCGTCGGCTGGATCACCGACACCTACGGCCCCCGGATCGGCTTCGCCATGGGCGGCGTCGTCTCCGCCGTGGCCGCGGCCACCATCGGCCTGGTCCTCGCCCGCATCGGAGACCTGCGCCTGGCGGTGGGCTGGCACCGGGGCCACCCGCGCGTCCGGTTCGTCCCCCGCGACCGGGAACAGCTGGCGACGGCCGCCTGACCGCGCCGGCGGGTGCCGGCCAGGAGGTTCCACGGGACGGGAGGTCCTACCGGACGGGGGTGCCGTCATGGCCGCCCCGGTCTGCGAAGGTGAGGGGATGAGACTCTTCGCCGCGGTCCTGCCCCCGGACGGTGTCATGGACCAACTCGCGGTCGCGGTAGGAAGTCTGAGGCGACTGCCGGGTGCGGGCGGCCTGCGCTGGACGGCCCGCCCCGGCTGGCACTTCACCCTCGCCTTCTACGGCGAGGTCGCCGACGATCTCGTACCCGCCCTGTCGGACCGCCTGTCCCGGGCGGCCCACCGCACCGCCCCCTTCGAGCTGGCCCTCCGCGGTGGCGGCCAGTTCGGCCATGGCCGTGCCCTGTGGGCCGGGGCCACCGGTGACCTGGAGTCGCTGCGGCTGCTGGCCGGCCGGGCGGAGGCGGCGGCGCGCAAGGCCGGGGTGCCGATGGGCGAGCATCGGCGCTACAAGGCCCACCTGACGCTGGCCCGCGGCCGGGAGGCGACCGACGTGGGGCCGTACGTCGACGCGCTCGGGAAGTTCACCGGTTCCCCCTGGACCGTGGCCGATCTGGCGCTGGTGCGCAGCCACCTGCCGTCGTCCGGTGTGCCCGGCGAGCAGCCCCGCTACGAGGCGGTCGGCCGCTGGCCGCTCGGCGCGGGCGGTTAGGCTCGACGGCGTGGACCCGAAGACGCGAAACCGGATCATGGCCGGTGTGCTGGTGCTGATGTTCGTGATGGTCGCCTTGGCATCGGCGATGAAGTAGGACGGGAAGTAGGACCGGAAGTAGGACGGACAGGGCGGCGGGGGGGGGGGGGGGGGGGGGGGGGCCCCCCCCCCCCCCCCCCCCCGCCCCCCCCCCCCCCGGCCCCCCGGCCGGCAGCCCCCC
>NZ_JBITEB010000017.1:104042-189234 GCF_044454765.1 Streptomyces sp. NPDC051452 | reverse complement strand
GGCGTGTCCTGCGTCCCGCCGCCCTGCGGCCGCACTCTCGACGGCGGGATCAGCGCCTTCGCGATCTCCCACAGACCGTCCGGAACAATCCAACTCCACGTACCCCGCCCCATGCCCGGAACAACGACGCCTCACCACGTAGGACACGGTCTTAGACGCCATTTCAGTTGGCGTGATCTTGCGGCAGTCTGGGGTGATGACTGCTGCGCTTGTCGAGCGGATGGCGCCGGAAGAGTTGTGGACGTTGTTCCAACGGGTGGTGCCGCCGGCACCGGTTCGCCCGCAAGGTGGAGGGCACCGCCGGCGAGGGGACCGCGAGGCGCTGGCCGCGATCGTTTTCGTGGCCACGTCGGGCTGCACCTGGAATCAACTCCCGCCAGGCTTTGGTCTGTCCGGGGTGACTGCCTTCCGGCGGTTCACCGAGTGGACCGAGGCCAGGGTCTGGGCCAAGCTCCACCGCCTTGTCCTGGACGAACTCGGCGCGCGGGGCGAGCTCGACTGGTCGCGGTGTGCGATCGACTCCGTCAGCGTCCGGGCCCTCAAAGGGGGCAGCTGACGGGACCGAATCCGACCGATCGTGGCAAGAAGGGATCGAAAATCCACCTCATCGTGGACCGTCAAGGCCTGCCCCTGTCGGTCGGCATCTCCGCCGCCAACCTCCACGACAGCCAGGCTCTGATCCCGCTCGTCCGCGGCATTCCGCCCATCCGCTCCCGTCGCGGCCCGCGGCGTCGACGGCCCGACAAGCTGCACGGCGACAAGGGCTACGACTACCGCCACCTGCGGCGATGGCTCGCAGCCCGCGGCATCCGGCACCGTCTCGCCCGTAAGGGCGTCGAGTCATCCCAACGCCTGGGCCAACACCGCTGGGTCGTGGAGCGGACCATGTCCTGGCTGTCGGGCTGCCGACGCCTCCACCGCCGCTACGAGCGCAAGCCGGAACACTTCCTCGCCTTCACGGCCATCGCCGCGACCCTCATATGTCACCGCAGGCTCACCAAATGAAATGACCTCTTAGCACCGCCGCATCCATCCCAGGATGATCGCATCGGCGCTGAGCGCAGGTCCTCGAAACTCGAATACCAGCAACCCACCGAAGGCCTGCCAGGAGCCGGCCGCGAGCAGGACGAGCAGCTTTACAGCGGGCCGCTTCTGCCGCCGGTGACCCTGCGGCTTTCCGTATGTCACTCGCTACTGGGGGATACCTGGGGGATCAGAGCCGAGCTACGCAGTGAAACCGGGCCCGAAGCGGTGCACCCATGCGCTCTCGCGGCCATCAGGTAGGTCGGGCGCTGGAACGGGGTCCACCCGCTCATCCCCGCAAGCACGCGCCCAGAACTGACCGTCCAGTGAGAACTTCGGTCGCGCGTCGTCAGATGAAACAGGAGCGAGGCTGGTGGAGATCCACTCCCCCTTGGTCGGTTCCGGCAATCCGAGCGCACGGGCGGCGTGTCGGTGTGATCCTTGGTGACCCAGTACGACAATGCCCTCCGGGCGCAGTTTTTTCCGGGCGTCGCGGGCACGCTTAGGCGCGTCGTCCTGCTGGCCGACGGTCAACACGGCCTGGCGGCCAACGAGCCGGTCTTGCACCTCGCGGAACAGCTGGTTCACCCGCTCCTGACCCGACGAGGGGTAGCGCGGCAGTCGGGCAGTGAGAATCCGCTCGCGTGTTTCGGAACCCAGGTGGCGGAGCAGGTTTTTCGGCAGGTCCCTCTGGAGACCACCCCAGAGCCAGTAGATCTCGGACTTGGCACTGTCGGAGAGCTTGCGCTTGTTGTCTCGGTTGTATGCGCGGACGAGGTCACCGTTTGCACCCAGCGCTCTCTTCCAACGCAGGCGCTCATCGGTGATCCGCACTATGCCTGCGGCCCACTGGCTCGAGTCGTCGTCTATCCAGGTCACGACCGCAGCGTGGTCGGCACGGCCACTCCGCTCGCCGTGGTCGGCGCACAGATACATCTCCATCGGGATCTCCCAGCCACCGAGATCCTTGGAGAACTTGCAGTCGATGTCGAGGCCGGCGATGGACCAGTCGAGGTCTGCACCGTTTTCGATGCCGAACTCCTTGGTGAGGTTGACCTCGACGGCCGTGCCGAGATACGTCTTCTCGGTCTTCGTCAGGTGCTGGTACGCCCAGCGCCCCGTCCGCTGACCGTCGAGCAACTCGTCGAGGGAGTCACGAAGCGCCCATCGGAAGCGCTCCCGCGCCTGCGGCTGGTTAGAGAACCACTCCACGAACGGGACAAGGTCATCGGGGACGGTCTGCGTAAGACCGGACGGGATCCGCCACTCACGCGGAACCCTGCTCATGGGATCACTCGGGAGACCCCAAGTGCGGTACCAATTGCGGCGCGAGTGCTTCGCCGTCAACGCGCGCGAATCCTGCATGCCAGCCTGAGCAGCATCCTCAGGCAACCACAGACCCTCTTGTATCGTCACGTGCTGAAGTCTGGCAGCAGGCACCCAGCCGGGTTCGACGAACCCTCCACGACGGGCGCTGTCGGCAACAGGCAGGAGACACAGCCTCGAACAGGCTTCGAGGAGGACGCAGGTGTTAGGCCCCCACCAGCACCTCGCCGTCAGGTGCGGACGCGGCTTGCGCAGGCAGACGGTGCCACCAATCGAGCCTCGCCAGCAGGTCCTCACTCGGAGGAGACCAGCCGAAGGCGGCGCTCAGGACATGCATCGCCAGGCGCGGCGGAACTGCGTTCCCGATCTGCTGCCCGATGTCGCGACCCGACCACGGGTAGTCGGCAGGAAAGGTCTGCAGACGTCCGGCCTCGGAGTGATTGAACCGATCCAGTTCAACCCCGTCGAGAGAGACGACACGGTTTCGGCGGATCTTGCCAGTCACAGTGGCAGAGGGCTGGGACGAGGTCCTACGCCCACGCAGCTTCGGGTCGCCACCCGTTCCGTAGTTCGAGATGACCTCGAATGGTGTTCCCCGCTCGATCACGTCGCCCATGGTGCGCCACGGCTCCTTCGACGCGTCGCCGGCATCACGCGGAACGCCCTTGCGGTAAGTCCGATGGGTAGAAGCGGGCAGCTTCACGTCGTGCTCCCCCCGGCGCGCGACCAGTACAGCCCGCTTCCGCGTCTGCGGTACGCCGTACGCCTCCGTGAGCAGAAGTCCGAAGTCAACTGAGTAACCCTCGTTCCGGAGGGCTCGGGCGTACGCCTCCCACACAGGAAGCACCGCAGGCACCTGCTCCAGGACGATCGCCTCGTAGGGCTTCTTCTGAACGTCGATGGCTTCCAAGATCCATCGGAGGGGTTCCAGCACGAGGCCGGTCCGCTCGTCATCCAGGTTCGCGAGATCGCTAACGATCTGCTCGCGGTCGACGCGAGCAGTCATTTGCTCAACGAATTTGAGAACGTCATCCAGGGCCTTACGGCCCGCCCCGCTGCCTGCGACCGTAAAGGTCTGGCAGGGCGGGCCGCCAGCGAGCACGTCTGCGTCCCGAAAGTCGGCCGGACCATACTCCCGCACGTCGCCCTGGACTGTGCGCAGGCCGGCAGCGCGGCGGGTCTCGCAGGCGTCGGCATCCCATTCAATGCCGACCGTCGGTACTCCCAGTGTCTCCGCAGCCACATCCACGCCACCAGGTCCGGCGAACAAGTCGACGATCTTGACTGGGTGCACGTGATCTCCAGAGCTTCAGGGCGGCGGTCCAAGCGGCCGCACTTTGCAGTACAGCGCTCTGGGAGCGTACCTGTGACCACTGACAGCCCCGTGCCGTGTCGGTCCCCCGCGGCTAGACAGAACCTGTGAGGTTCTAGACGTCCCGCAGAGTTAGTTTCGCGAGACGCTGTTGCGCTCTCACGCGGTCGCGTATGCGCCGTCCGGTCTAAACATGCCCTGGGGCCTGCGGGCCCCAGCACGCTCTCCAACTGTCCGGGGCGGTCGTCCAGGAGCGTTCGCAGACGTTCTCGGGGCAGGTCAGCGGGGGTGCGCGTACGGCGGTGAACAGTGGCAGCCGTCGGTGCACTGGACAAAGACCGGGACGGCGAGCGACGGCGATGACGTATGTCGACTACAGCCGCATCCAGCACAGACGTGTCGAGCCCCAGGCAGACGTGCCACCACTGTCAGTGCCATCCGAGAGACTGACATCAGGGACACTCGGGACACTAGGTGGACTAGTTGACCTTATGATCGCTGATTTTTAGGCCACCAAGCGATAGGCTGTTCCGCATGGTAGAGAGGACAGTGATGAACCCTGTGGGCGAACTTGAGACATATGAACGAGATCTAGTCCACCTAGCAAGAGTTGCGATGGCGGGGAGGGCACAGGACGTGCAGACCTTGGTCCAGCGCATGGCCCGCCGTTACCAACGATCGAACGAATCGCTCGCTGGCTCGCTTCGAGAACTGCTGCGCTCCGCCCCAACAGCCCAGACGCCCTTGCGTGGGCTCGGAAACGCCACCGCTCTCCCTCTCGACAGCGACAGTCGCCTGCCACTAATCCGAGCGGAGCAACTCGGGCCGGCCGTTCGTCCAGTCTTGACTCCGCCGGTTAGAGCGGCAGTTGAGCAACTTCGTGACGAACACCGGAGCGCCGACCGGCTCGCACGACAGGGCCTAGCACCGAGTCGTACGGGTCTATTCACTGGCCCCCCTGGTGTCGGTAAGACTCTCGCCGCCCGCTGGCTAGCGGACGAACTGAAGCTCCCGCTGCTCGTCCTAGACCTCTCGTCCGTAATGAGCAGCTATCTCGGGCGAACTGGAGGGAACATTCGCAAGGTGCTTGATTATGCGAAATCAAGCCCCTCAGTCCTGCTCCTAGATGAACTCGACACGGTGGCCAAGCGACGCGACGATATGGCTGAAATCGGAGAGCTCAAGAGGCTTGTTACGGTTCTTCTCCAGGAAATTGATGACTGGCCTTCTGGTTCACTGCTACTGGCAGCCACGAATCACGCCGACCTCCTAGACCCGGCCGTATGGCGGCGGTTTGACCTAGTGGTTGAATTCCCCTTGCCGGGTCCGGCTGAACTAGAGGAAGCACTTCTCCACTATTGCGGAAGTGAGACCCCAAAGAACATTGCTTTCCTCGTGAGGATCCTGCAGGGTTCCTCCTTTGCCGATGCGGAACGCTTCGTTATGACGGCACGCAGGAAGGCAGTCCTGAGTGGCGAACGTACGTTCGACGTTCTGTTGCATATGGGGCAGGAACGCTTGACGCAAATGAACCATGTCGAGCGTCTTCAGGTGGCACTCGATCTAGTGCAAGATGGGAGCCTCTCGCAGAGGGGAGCTAGCGAGTTGACAGGAGTCAGCCGCGACACGATTCGACGCAAGCAGCGCGCGGACCAAGAGCAGTAGAACTAGGGGGGGGCAACATGGCTGGAGAGCGGAACTTCTTGCTCGGACACGGCGAGCGTCTCGTCGAGAGGGTGGCAACACCTCCGGGCGGAGCACCGCCCGAACTTCCATACAGCGCGGAGGAGGCTCGACAGCGACTCCTCCCACAAATCCAGACGGCAGTAGCGACGTTCGATTCCTTGCCAGACGAAGCCTGCCCGTCAGGGAAGACGGTAGGCCTCGTCACTCTGCACCCCCAGTTCACCGCTAAGTCCTACCATCCTGGTGACTTTCTTCGGGATAATGGGCTTTCGTACATTGGATCCCGGGGCGCGAAGATTGTCCCGGAAAAGTGGACGCGGCAGGGTGAACCCGTGGAGTTGGATACGACGGAGCTATTCGTATCCGGACAGCGGGAGTCGTTTTCGCTTCTGGCTGAGCGGCTAGCGTCACCTGACGCATTCCCAGCAGGATCTCCCCTGCAGAAGGTCGAAGCATTCCGTGCTCCTGACGCTTCGGACAAGAAGCGTGGGGAAATGCCGCTTCCTCAAATTTCATCGCTTTTCGAGGTAGGACTACACATCCCGAGCGTGGATCGCGACGCCATCGTTCGGTCATTCCAGCGCTGGGCTCGCACGTGCGGCGTATCAGCCGACATCGACAGGAGTATCCCGGTCTCTGGGCTGATCTTTATGCCCGTTGCCGGTCACGCGGAAGAACTGGATGAGCTGAGCAGGTTCTCCTTCCTGCGGGTCATTCGACCGATGCCAAAGCTTCGTACGCTGCATCCTATCGAGCGGAGCCTCCCGGTAGGCGAACTGCCTCCGATCGAGGTGCCAGATGAGCCCGTAGTCGACAGTTCCATCCGCATGGCCATCTTCGATGGCGGTCTACCCTCAGGCGGGCCTATGAGCCGATGGGCCCAGTCTCTCGATGTGCCTGGCGTCGGCGCAGCCGTGCAAGAGTGCGTGGATCACGGACACAAGGTGACGTCAGCCGCTCTCTTCGGCTGCCTGAATCCTGGAGAGGCCGCACCACGGCCCTTCAACAATGTGGACCACTATCGGATCCTCGACGACGTAGAGGAGGACTCCTACGCCCTGTACACGGCACTGAATCGCATCCGCGATGTGCTGGAAGAGAAGAACTACGACTTCGTGAACCTAAGTCTTGGCCCGGAGCTCCCTATTGAGGATGACGAAGTGCATCCGTGGACAGCGGTACTGGACGAGTACCTGTCCCATGGGCAGACTTTCTTGACCGTGGCAGCCGGAAACAACGGAAACCACGATTGGGCCTCGGGTAACGCCCGCATCCAGGTGCCATCCGACTGTGTGAACGCCCTCGCTGTCGGATCGGCCAATAGCAAGCTAAAGAACTGGGATCGAGCCGAATACAGTGCAATCGGCCCTGGCCGCTCACCGGGATTGGTGAAACCGGACGTTCTGAGTTTCGGAGGCGCCCCGTATGAGCCATTCATCTTCTTGCCGGGTAGTGACGCGGAGACCCCATTGTCTGCGATGGGTACGAGCTTTGCGGCCCCAGCCGCACTCAGGATGGCCGCAGGAATCCGAGCACACTTCGGCGGACACATTAAACCTCTAGGTCTTCGGGCTTTGCTCGTACACTGTGCCGAACGTGGCATTATGCCTGTCGAAGAGGCGGGATGGGGAAGGATCCCTGACCAAATCGACGCCTTCGTAATCTGCCCCCCAAACTCCGTTCGCGTGTTGTACCAGGGGGCAATCGAGCCAGGCCAGACGATGCGAATGCCTATTCCTCTCCCTGAGGACGTAAGGACGGGCAACGTCGAAATCAGTGCAACCTATTGCATCAACTCCCCAACCGACTCGCGCAGCCCGAGTACGTACACGGCCAGTGCTATCGAACCCGTCTTCCGTCCACACGCGGAGAGGTTCAGTAAAGAAGACAGCATGCACCCGAAGACCGATTCGTTTTTCAGGTCGAGCGACTTCTTGCCCGAGAACGATTTGAGGAAGGGGGCGCACAAGTGGGAGACTACCAAACACAAGACTCTCACCAAAAGAGCTTCGTCGTTGCTCCGACCGGTATTTGACGTGAAATATAATTCAAGGATTGAGCAACTCGTCGGCGTCCCCACTGAGAAGGTGGAGTACGCGCTTGTGATTACTCTTACCTCATCCCGAGATGCAGACATCTACAACAAGGTTGTCCGGGCCTATAGTGGCCGATTGGAAATCTTGCAGCCGCAGGTAGAGATTCCTATTACTGTGCAGCCGTAGCCTGCCCCTTAAATGCAGTCCCCCTACAGCGGGAGCCACTCACCCGAGTGGCTCCCGCTGTTGTCCTGCATGCAGCTCGAGGCAGGAAGAAGACAAGGCCCATCGGTCAGTTGGGGGGCGTGGGAAGCTGGAGACCGTGAGGCGCCATTGGGAGGTCGGCGAGGTTGAGGAAGGGGAGGCCACGTGCCGCAGGGCAGTCCGCGAGGTACGTACCTGGAGGTCTCGGAATCTCTCCGCGAGAAGATCAGGAAGGGAACGATCAGTGAGGCGCTGCCGTCTCAGTCGACACTCGTGAGCGAGTACGGCGTGAGTCGCAGCACCATCGAGCGGGCGCTTGCCGCGCTCAAGGCCGATGGTGTGGTCGAGTCGGTACAGGGTGCCGGATGGTTCGTGGCGGGGACCGGCGACCGCCGGCCGTTGGTCGAGCGGGTGACCGACCTGTTGCGCGGTGGAGAGGTGAAGGTGGGCGACCGCTTCCCCACCGAAAAGGAGCTGTGCGAGCGGTTCGGCGCGTCCCGAACCGCCGTGCGTTCCGCCATCGCGCAGATGGAAGGGCGAGGGTTGATCGGCAAGGGGGCAGGGCGAGGGCGGGAAGTCCTCACCCTGCCGACTGGACGGGAGACGCAGACGGCATGACGACGACGGAACGCACGGAGTTCGACGCAGACGCGGCAAAGGCCATCCTGCGCCGCGCATGCGCGGTCGCCGACCTGGACCCGGACGGCATCGAGATCCTTCGGCTAGGCGACCATGCCGTGTTCCGCATCGACGGCGGCCGGACCATCTCGCGGGTGGGGCGGGGCGCCGACCGCCTTGCCTCGGTGCGGCGAGAGGTGGCCGTGGCCCGGTGGCTCGCGGACCAGGGGTACCCGGCCGCTCGTCTCGTCACGGACGCCGAACAGCCGATCGTGATCGAAGACCACCCCGTCACCTTCTGGGAAGGGCTCGCCGACGGCGACACGTACGCGAATACGGCGGAAATGGGGGTGCTACTGCGGCGACTCCACGAGCTGGAGTCGCCGCCTTTTTCGTTTCCGCGACTCCAACCCTTTTACAAGGTCGCCAGCCGCTTGGAGCGTGCCGCGATTCCGGATAGGGCCCGCGCTTTCCTGTGCTCGATGGCGAGGGATTTGGAGGCGGAGTATGAGCGCCTCGAATTCTCGCTTCCACCGGGGCATCTACATGGTGACTTCAATGTGGGCAACGTCCTGCGTGACGCGGCAGGTCATCCGCGTGTAATCGACCTGGATGGATTCGCAATGGGCCCCCGGGAGTGGGACCTTATGCAAACGGCTATGTATTACGATAGCTTTGGCTGGCATACGGAAGCGGAATATGCGGATTTCGTGGCTGGCTACGGTTTCGACGTACGTGAGTGGGCCGGATACGCCGTACTGCGGAGTGTACGAGAACTTCTGATGGTCACGTGGCTCTCGCAGAACGCAGGGGCCAACCCTCGAGCCGCTGAAGAGGTCGAGAAGCGGGTGGCAACTCTCCGCTCGGGAGGATCGCGCCGAGACTGGGTGCCGTTCTAGGGCGTCAAGCCACATTGCTGCCACAGGCGGAAAGTGCGTGCTTCTTCAACGAAGGTGCGGAATTCCACAGCGCCCCGCATCGTGGGTGAAACGCGTTCGCGAAGTTCTCGAACGTATTGAACGCAGCGTGCCGACTTCAACCCCTCACCGAGTTGTAGAGCAGTCTTGGCGATTTCGCAGCCGTGCCCGATCTCACCTTGGTTGATATAGGCTTCAGCCTGCACCATGGTGGCGAAGAAGTCACTTCGGTTGTTTAGACCGTCGCCGAAGATTGAGCCCGCGCCCCGTTCTGCCGCTTCTGCGGACCGGCCCAAATCGCGGAAGCAATGGCCGATCTCGGCTGCAAGTTCCACTTCATCGAAATACGCGATATACGGCGGATCGCTGTCCGGGGTCCGCTGACTGAGTTTGCGCTCCGCCTGCACCAAGGCGAGGTCGCATCCTCGTTCGTCGCCGAGACGGGCCAATGCCCGCGCCTCCATGGCACGGAACTGCGCGGCCATCGTGGGACCCAAGAGGCCGGCCGGTCCCGTGTATGCCGCCCGGGCAAGGGTCGCAGCGTCCTGGTAGCGCTCGAGGAACGTGGCTTGGTGGCTCATCGCAGACAGGATGCTGCCACCGAGCAACCGGTCACCGGCCGCTTGCGTCATGCGCAGGGCCTGAATGAAGTACCGCTGAGCGATGCCGTGAAGGCCGCTGTCGTACGACATCCACCCTGCGAGCAAGAGTGCTTCCGCCACGGCAGAGTAGAGCTGTTTGCCCACGTCGTCGGAGTACTTCCCGTCCAGCATCGGCCGGACGTCTGTGTGCAAGTACTGGATCAGCGCGCGTCGGGCGTGACCACCGCCGAACTTGCCATCGAGCATGCTGAACGCGTCGGCAGTGGAGCGGATCATCTCTACGTCCACCGTGCCGATCGCGCGGTTACCTGCGCGCATCAGCTCCCCGTCCGGCGGGGCGACGATCCAGCGCAGGGAAGCCGTGTTCCAGGCGGCCGAGTCCGGCTGCGCCCTGACTAGTACCTCAGCCTCAGCAAGGTCGGCACGCCAGAGGTCCGCGACAGTCTTAGCCGTCGCCTCGGGCCTGTCCGCGAACTCAAGTCCGAGGTCAGGCTGTACGGAGGACACTGCCGCATCACCCATGCCGATGTCGTCCAGGATGAGCCGGCGCCCAACCTTCTGCCCGATGGCATCCGCGATGAACTGCGGCATGTTGCCGCGCGGGATCGCCCCCTTGAGCCACCGCGAGACGTACGTGTGATCACAGGTGATGTCTTCACCCGACCGTGCGGCAGCGGCGACCACCGCACGAGCAAGGGACTTGTGTGAGAAGTCGCCTCCCTGCATGAGCGCGGCCAGTCTGGTGTTCCGGTCTGCCATGGGACCCCCAGAGTACGGCCGTTGTACCAGCTTGACTCATCGTCACCCTACGCAGGTCAGGCCTCGGGTGTAGAGGGTTCGCACCCAGGAGTGCACGAGTACACCCCCAAGTACTCGCTCCCGAACCAGGCGTCGGACGGCGACAGTTGAATCACCACCGCACGGGACAGGCGGGCGGGTCCGAGTCGAAAGCCGCGGGTTGACGGCGCGGAATCCTTCTGCCAACGTGAGTGGTAGGTAATACACACCACGCTACGAGGTGTGTGGACCTAGAGACGCCTGCCGCGGGCAGGCAGCACCACCCTCCGGTCGACAGGGCGGATGGGCGTGGCAGATCAGCCCGTTGGCTGTCAGACCCGGTGCGAACAATCTGGACAGCGGTCCACGAGCGCGGAACCGAACTCTGCGGGCTCGTGAGTGCATTGGCACTGAGACACCGAATCCCGAGCGGGGGCGACTCCTCGCGATGACCGGTCGGTGGATAGGACCGCGGCGACACAGCTTCTGAGTGTCGCCACGGACGGACTAGGCACTTCCTCACGTTGCGCGTGAGAGCAGAAACGGACGATGTCACCGGAAGACCACGGCCGCCGCGCTACGAGCGCTCACACGGCCCCTTGCACTGCTTCACCTCTGTTGACCTCGACTGATGGGAAAACCAGTGCACCGACGAAGACCGTGGGCGCCGCCGCCATGGATCGGCCGGCGGGCGCCAGTACGTCATCCCGGTCCGTGAGCGGAACGCACGCTCGCGGCCGACCTGGTCCGCTCTCTTCCTGCCATCGCAGCGGCTAGCGCTGCGGCCGGTTGCCTCCCCCGTCCGTCCGGCCCCGCATTCGGTGCGGTGGTCGTACGGGCGGGGCGTGGGGAGCCGCGACGTCGGCATTGGCCGGCCGGGTCCACCCCCTACGACACGTCAGGAGTCCGCATGCCCGGTGAGAACGCGCAGCAGCCGATCGACCTGACCACCCCGGAGAACTTCGAGAAGGGGCAGCGAGTCTACGACCGGTTCGAGTCCGGTCAGTGCGTGGACGTGAAGGCGGAGCTGGACGCCGCCTACGGCCTTGATTCCGAGAGTAACTAACCCACCCATCCCCAAACGGCGCACCCCCGGAGCGGCAACTCCGAGGGTGCTGTCGGGCCGTACCAGAGCAGAAGGAGCTACGACCCATGAGGCACATCGGTGCACTTCAGGCGGTTGTTACCGCCGCTGAGTACGACCGCGAGCCGACGGCCGCGGAGCTGGACGCCATCGACGCGGAGATGCCGGTCATCACCGCTGAGGTGGAGTTGCTGGACGCGCAGATCGCCGTCCTGGACCGCACGCCCGCGGAGTTGGACATGCGCCGGCTGCGCCGGACCCGCCGCCGGGTGCTGGTCGCGCGGCGGACGCTGGCCAACCGCATCGCCGGCCAGAACGCCGCAGGCGGTGCGGCATGAGCGAGTCGACCGTACGCCTCGCCTCCCTTCCGGAGCCGGTTGTGGCACTGCTGCGCGCGGTCCATGATGCGCTGGACCTTCCGCTGCCGGGCCTGACCGATGCGGACGAACGCGCCTACGCCAGGCTCCTGGACCGGCGGGTGATGGAAGCGCGCGTCTCCCTTGCCTGCGTCCTGCTGGACGGGCACAAGGTTGGCGGGGCCGCCGCGAGGCTGCGCGACATGGTGAAGCTTGGGCCCGTCACCTACACCCCGTGGACCAGTGGGGGTGCGAAGTGAACCGCAAGGGAAGGGTCCTGCTCGTCCTCGCGCTGGTCGCAGTCGTCGCCATGGCCTTCCGCGTGTCGTGGAACGCACTGCGGGACGTGGCCAAGGCGATCGGCGCGGACGCCACCGCGGCGCTGCTGTATCCGTTCGTGGTGGACGGGCTGATGGCGCTGGCACTGGTGGCCACCCTCGTGCTCACCGAGAAGGGTGACAAGCGGTTCGCGCTGCGGGTGCTGGCCACCTACACCCTCGCCTCGCTGGTCCTGAACTACGTGCACGGCCTCGTACCCGCCCTGCACGACGCGCCCGCTGGCCGGGTGCGGCTGGCGCAGTGGAACGGAGCGCACTGGGTGCTGGTCCTGCTGGCCTCTTCACTGCCGGTTGGGTCGATCTACTTCGGCTCCGACCTGGTGGCCAAGGTGCTCCACCATTGCGCCCCCACCATGGTTGAAGTGCCGGTGTGCGGGCCGGACGGGCAGGAATCCACATCCGCCCCGCACACCTCCGCACACCCCGAGCAGGCACCCCTCACGGCCACCCTGGACACCGCCCCTGCCTTGCCCTTGGCGGAGCCGTCCGTGCTGGTCACAGTCCGTGCGGACGCCCAGCGGTCGCCCGATCCGCACACCTCGCACGCCCCCCGCATACCCGAGACTGAGATGGCCGATGAGGCGCTGCGGCAGGCACAGTTCGAGGAGGCGGAGCTGGAGCGGATGCGGCAGGACGCACGCCATGCGTACGCGGACTCCGCACAGGCGGGCCGCCCGCTCAGCGCGCGTGCGCTGGGCGAGGCGTTCGGCATGAGCGAGTCGTGGGGACGCAAGCAGATCCTCGCCGTCCGCGACGAGGAGGAGTCCTCCCGCCCGCTGCTGCGGGCCGTCGACACCGCGGCCGTGTGATGGTCGCGGTCCCCGTCTACCGGTGGCGGCTGGCCCCGGAAGGTCTGGCCACCCGTCGCCAGCTCCGCGCCCAGGGCCTGCGCCCAGGCGGTCAGGACGTGGTCGCACAGATCGAGCGTCCGCGCCGTCGGCGCGGGCCGCTGGTCGCCTACTTGTACTCGGTCGATCTGGCCAAGCCGGTGCGGCCCATGACCCCGGCGAAGTGGTCGGCGCTGGCCCGCGCGAACGCCGCCCGGCGTGTGTGTCCCGAGTGCGGCCGGGATGCCGGTTACGTCATCCCCGTCTCGCTCGGTATGTGCACCCCGTGTGCCTACCCCGAAGAACAGCGCGCCGCATGAGCCCTATTGGCAGGCCCGGCCAGCAACTTTCCACGGCCCTGGCCGGGCCCTACTCCCCTGAAGGAGTGCTCACAGCATGACGGAACTCAGCACCGAGCCGGTAGCCGTCGAGGCTGCCGACCCCGCCCCGCCCCCGCCGGCGCCCGCGCCGGTCGAGAGCACGCCAGCCGCGACCAAGGTGGAGCACACGCCCGGTGGGTGGCCGGTTGCCCCGCTGGCTCTGGCCGGTGCCAACAGCACCGTCGGCGCGGTGGCCGCCGCCTCCCTGGCCGGTGGGCCGATCGCCGCGATGGTCGCCGCGACCGGCGTCGTTGTCCTCGGCACGCTCGCCGCCGGCCGCTCCCGCACACCCAACACGCGCCGCGACGCCCGGCGGGCCGCGGCCCGCACCGCCGGCCACACCGCAGCCTCCACCACCGCCCCGCGCCGCAGCAGCCTGGGAGCGGGCACCGGCAAGGCGGGAGGCCGTTCCGCTGCTTCCCGCACCGGACGCACCGGCGGTGGAAAGCAGCCCGGTACGTCCGGCCAGCACCGGCGCGGCCTCAAGCCTGCGGCCCGGCATCCGAGTGCCCCCGCCGGTGGGCTGACCAAGCGCAACCCATCCGGGCAGGGCCTGCCCAAGAGTGCGGCCGGTGGCGCCGTGAAGGGGCCGGGCCGGGCCCGGCAGATACAGGCTCTGCGTTCCGGGCAGCAGGCCGCGGCCGGGTCGCGGGCAGAGCGGCGGGCATCGACCACCGCCGCCCGGCGTGCGGTTGCGGACGCCCGTCGCAACGCTCACCAGGCGCCGGGCAGCAGTAGGCCGGGCAAGCGCGAGGGTCTCGGACGCCGCCTGGCGGGCGGTGCCGTCCGTAAGGCCCGTGCCGCGCGGGATGCGGCGATCAACCGCCAGCGGGAGCGGCGGGACAAGCAGGCGGCCGGCACGGTCGCCGCGCAGCGCGCCCGGGTGCGCAAGGCACCCGCCCGCAAAGCGGCACGGCAGGCGCTGCGCCGGTCCGCGGCCCGCTTCCACGGCCGTCGCCTATTCGCAGCACTGCTCGCCCTGCCCCTCGGGCTGCTGGGCTGTCTGACCACCCCGCTCGGTCGCAAGTTCGGCATCTCGTGGCTGATGAACCCCGGCCGGCGCCTGTACCGGCGTCTGACCGGTGCAGCTGCTGACCAGCGTGCCGCCCGTGACGCTGCGATCCGTGCGGAGCTGGCCGAGAAGGAAGCCGCCGCCGACGCGGAGGCCACCGCAGACGGCACCGAAGGTCTGGGCGAGCACGTGGAGCGTCCGGCCGCCGACACCCCCGCCACACCCCAGGTGAGTGAAGGAGAACTCGTGTCCACCAGCTCTGGTTTCAAGTTCGAGGACCACGCCACCGAGATGCAGGCCGCCGCCATGCTCTACGAGCCGGACGGCTGCATGGAGATCCTCGCCATGGTCGAGGGCCTCCCGGAGGCCTTGAACATGGTCGCCCACGTCATGCAGATCCTCGCCGAACGCTCCGACTCCGAATTCCCGCTGGAGAAGGAAGTCGCCAACGGCTTCAACGACATCTACGACCTGCTCCGCAAGGCCGCCGAGGGCGCCGAGGAACTGCCCGGCATCTTCCGCCGCGTCCACGAGCAGGACATCGCCCGCCACGAGGACCCCCGCAACGGGACCGAGGCCGAGAAGGGCTGGAACGTCTGATCATGGCCACCACCGCCACCGCGAACAAGAGCAGTGGCCCGGTGTTGGACTGGAGCGCCGGTCACGGACCCGTGACCGGCGCCCTGTCCGCCACCACCGGCGCCTTCGCCCTCGCCACCACCGGCGCCGCCACCCACATGCCGCCCGGCTGGGCCCTGGCCGTCGGCACCGCCGGCGCCCTCGGCCACACCGTCGCAGGCCTGCGGATCCGCAACGCCGGCCGCACCCTGGCCACCCGCGCCGCCAGCTGGCTGATCGGCGCAGGCTGGACCACCTGGGCCATGACCCACGGCCCCCTCACCTGGGCCGCCCTCGGCTCCCTGGCCACGATCGGCGTCGGGATCGGCGCCGCCACCCGCTCCACCAACCTCTACGAAGAAGCCCGCGAAGAGGAAGCGCTCGCCGCCGAGCAACGGGCCATCGCCGCGGAGCTGTCCGCCGAGCGGCGGGCCATCGCCGCCGAGTGGGTGGAGCGGATCCAGCGGATCTGTGGCATCACGGTGCGGGTCCTCGCGGTGGAGTTGTGGGAGACCGGTACCGGGTACTCCCTGGACCTGGAACCGCAGGGCGGCATCACCTACGACCGCATCGCCCAGTTCTCCGTTCAGCTCTCCGCCGATGCCCGGCTGCCGCACGGCTGCACCGCCACCGCCTCCCCCGGCGTCCACCAGGGCCGGGCCATCCTGGACGTGACCACGGTCAACGTCCTCAAGGAGGACTGCCCCTACCCCGACGACTACACCCCCCTGTCGGTCCTGACCGGACTGCCATGGGGCGTGCGGACCAACGGGGAAACCGTGGCCGCCTACCTGCGCGAACAGTGCGCGCTGGTCGTCGGCCCGACCGGATCCGGCAAGACGAACATGGTCCACACGATCCTGGCCGGGTTCGCCCGCGCCCAGGACGTCCTGCCGTGGGTGATTGACCTGAACGCCGGCAGCGCCGGACTGCCCTGGGTCCTGCCCGCCCTGAGCGGCGAACTGAAAGCCCCGGACGACAAGCCGGTCAGGCCCGGTATCGACTGGCTCGCCTCCACCCATGCCGAGGCGCTGCTGATGCTCGATGCCGCACTGGCCATCGGCCTGCACCGCAAGAAGGCCTACCAGGACCTGCTGTCCAAGGCGAACACCGATCTCCTTCCGGTCAGCGCGAAGATCCCGCAGATCCTGCTGGTCATCGATGAGGGCGCGGAGATCCTGACCAGCACCGACCGGCAGATGAAAGAGCTGGCGAAGAAGATCCTGGAAGTCATCCGCATGCTCCGCGCGATGGGCATCCGTACCGTCCTCACCGCGCTGGGAGCGACCGGCATGGTGCTGGGCAACCTGATGATCCGCCGTGAGGCGAAGGTGCGGGTCGCGCTGACCGGTGGTGAGACCGAGGGCATGGACCTGGGCAAGATGTTCCCTGGCCGGCGCGGTCTGCGCGTCGAGCAGGCCCCCTACAAGGGCGCCGGATTCATCGGCACGCCTGAATCACCGGCCGGTCTGTTCAAAGCCTGGCGGATCAAACCCGACCAGATCCGCGACATCACCGTCGCCACGTCGGAGCGGCATCCCCGGCTGGACGACATCTCGGCCAAGGCAGCCGGGCCCGCCTACGCCCGCCGCTGGGATGCTGAGCGGACCGCGTGGATGCGGGACCTCACCCTCACCGACACATCCGAACCGGCCGCCGACACGCCGGCCGGGCGGGGCGGGCTGAACCTGTCCGCGCTGCGCGAGCAGGACCCTGCGCCCGCCTCTGGTGAGGAGGAGATGCTGCGGACGTTCCGGGCCCAGATCGACGCCGAGTTCGCCACCGCACCCGAACCCGGCAGCGTGGAGGATGTGCCGCCGGCCGCGCCGAGCGGACTGAACCTGTCGGCGCTGCGACGCGAACCCGAGCAGGGGCCCGGGTGGCTGTCGAGGGTGCTGGAAGCGATCAAGGAGACCGGCGCGGAAGGCATGAAGCCGTCCGCCGTCGCAGAGCTGGTCGGCAGGGACCGCAAGACCGTTCGCGCCGCTCTGCAGGCCGCTGTCGAGCGCGGGCAGTTGTTCTACCGGGATAACGGCCCGCATTCGGTCTACGTCCACCCCGACCACGCCTGAAACGCCCTCACACAGCGCTACCGAGTAGTGGGTAGTGGGGAGGCGCCCCACTACCCGGTAAGGCCGCTACCGGGGTGCACACGGTCTCTGATCAGGCATCCCCCACTGGGGACCCCACTACCCACTACCCAGTACGCCCCACTAGATCAGCCACCCACCGTCACCCTCATCCCGGTTGAAGGGACTGCATTGTGCTGCCCGAAACCCCGTACGAGATCACCATCGTCCACCCGCCGACGCTTTATTTGCTCGCCCCCACGCCCGACTGGGACCGGCCGCGGATGCTGCCCAGCGAACTGCCGCCTGGGGTGCAGGTGGTCACCCTGCCCGGCGGCATGCGGACCCTCGCCTACACCCAGCCCCCCGCAACCTCGGCTCCACTGGCCGCCACGGCGGCTCAGCCGGTTCCGGCGTGGGCCAAGACGACCGCCCTGCTCGCACCGACCACCGGGGCCGGCATCGCCGCCGCAGCCGTCGGACTCTCCTACGCCGCCCCGGGACTGATCGCCATGAGCCACGCCCTGTGGTCCGCCGCCGCGCTCATCGTCGCCGCCGTCGTCGCCGTGCCCGTCCTGCTGCGCGGCGCGCGGCGGCCGACGGCACCGGCGCAGATCACCCAGAACATCACTGCCACCGGCCTGTTCGGCCGGGCCAACGGAACCATCAACCACCGCTGACAACGCCAAAGGCGGCCCCCGTCTCGCCAAAGTCCGGGGCCGCCCTTGTCTCCAGTCCTCAGCAGACCTGTTGGAGGTCTCCCAGCATGACGCAACCCACCCCCGCACGGCGAGTGCGCGGTCATCGGCCGCGCTTACTCGACCTGTTCTCCTGCGCCGGTGGAGCCGGCAAGGGGTTCGAGGATGCCGGGTTCGAGGTGGACGGCTGTGACACGGCCGACCGCCCGAACTACCCCTTCCCCTACCACCGGGGTGACGCCCTGGCCTACCTCGCCCACCTGATCGAGTCGGGCGAGATCCGCCGGTACGCGTTCATCCATGCATCCCCGCCCTGCCAGGACAAGTGCGCCCTGACGGTGGGCACCAACCGGTCCCAGGGTTGGGGCGGCGCGCACGTGGACCTCGTGCCACCCACCCGTGTTCTGCTGGAGCGCACCGGCCTGCCATACACGATCGAGCAGCCCAACGGCCGGGCCGAGATCCGCAAAGACCTCACCCTGTGCGGGGAGATGTTCGGACTCGGGGTGATCCGACACCGCAACTTCGAACTCGGCGGCTGGACCATCGAACAGCCGCCGCACCGCCCGCACCGCGGCCGGGTGCGCGGCTACCGACACGGCCGCTTCTACGACGGCCCCTACGTGGCCGCCTACGGCAACGGAGGAGGCAAGCCCACCGTTGCGGAGCTGCAAACAGCGATGGGCATCACGTGGACGGACGTACGCGAGGAACTGACCGAGGCCATCCCGCCCGCCTACACCGAGTTCATCGGCCGGGCCTACCTCGCCGCCACCAGCACATGGGAGGTGGCAGCGTGATCCACACCCTCACCACCGAACCCGCCTGCCTGCCCCTGCTCGCCTCCGCACTCACCGCGGCCGAGCGTGGTTGGCCCGTCATCCCCCTGCACCCGCGGGCCAAGCGGCCCGCCGGCCACCCCGAACGGGCCTGCCCCGGCACCGGACGTTGTGCGGGCGGACACCGCAAGCCCGAGCAGCGCGCCACCACCGACACCGACCTGATCCGCGCCACCTGGGCCATGCGCCAGTACAACGTCGGCATCGCCACCGGACCGGCTGGCCTGCTCGTCATCGACCTGGACGTCCGCAAGCCCGAAGAGCCGAACGGAGCGCCTGACGGCGCAACTTCCCTTGCGGCGCTCTGCCAGCGCACCGGGCAGACCGTCCCCGCCACCCACCGGGTGCGGACCGCACGCGGAGGGGAACACCTGTACTTCACCGCCCCGCCTGAGGTGCGGCTGAAGTGCTCCGCGAACCGGCTCGGCCCCCACGTCGACACCCGGGCCTGGGGCGGATACGTCGTCGCCCCCGGCAGCACCACCCCCGACGGCACCTACGAGGTCACCGACGACGCGCCCGTCGCCCCGCTGCCGGGCTGGCTGGCAACGCTGCTCACGGAACCGGTCAGGCTTGCCCCGGTTGTCCTGGCACCGCTACGGGACGGCACCCGGGCCGCACAGGCGGCACTGGAGCGGGAATGCGCAGTCATTACGGCGGCTAGCGAGGGTGGCCCACAGGGACGCAACAACACCCTCCACAAGAGCGCCTGCAAGGTGGCCCGCTTCGTCGCGTGGGGCGACCTTCCCCGCGAGGTGGCCGAGCAGGCAATCCAGGGGGCGGGGGAGTCGACCGGACTCCCGCCGACCGAGTGCCGCACCACCATCCGCAGCGCCATGGACTGGGTCATCACGCACGCCACCCCGCGGCAGGCAGCCTCATGACCGGCCCCAACTCCCCCCGCCTGGATTGCCTTACACCCCGCTCCGCCGGCCCGGTAGCCGCTCCACAACCTGTGGACACACCGGCCGTGGGCGAGCCGAAGGGCGTCGCCGAAGGCGTCCCCATTGCTGTTCGCCCTGATCCGCGCAGGGACGACGGGCGCCGCCCCGTGGCCTGGCTCCATATCACCGCGCCGCCGTCCTGGAGCGTTACACCCTCCGCCCGTTCCTGGTGCACGTGCGGCTATGAGCGGCAGGCCATCGGCCGCGCCGCCGTCCTGCAACTGATCACCGCGCACGGAGAAAACCGCGCCTCATGCCCGCTGTTGACCCCCGCTTTGGAAGGCAGGGCCGCCGCATGACCACCAATGACGCAGGCGCGGATCTGTGGGAAGGGTTCGAGCACATCGAACCTGAGCAGATCACCGGCCCCGCCTGGGACGAACCCGTCCCCCTCCGAGTCCGCCCGCCGCTCCCGGACTTTCCCGTGGACGTCCTCCCGGCATGGTTGGGCGGCATGGTGCGCGGTGTTGCTGAGGAGACCCAGACCCCGGCGGACCTCGCCGGATGCCTGGCCCTGGCGGTTCTCGCGACCGCCGCCGGCGGGCGGGTCAAGGTGTGCGTACGCGGTCACTGGCGAGAGCCCGTGAACATCTACACCGCCGTCGCCCTGCCTCCCGGTAACCGCAAGTCCGCCGTGTTCGACCTGATGGTTCAGCCGCTGCTCGATGCGGAGAAGGCCCTGATCGAACTCTCTGGACCCGTGAGGGCGGAAGCGGAAACCCTGGCGAGGCTGGCCAAGTCCGCGGCTGAGAAAGCCGCCGGCAAGGCGGCGAGTGCGGAGCCCGAGCACCGCGAAACCCTGACGGCCGAAGCCGTTCAACTGGCGCAAGACGCCGACAAGATGCGGATTCCCGCAGAACCGCAACTCGTCGCAGACGACGTGACCCCGGAGAACGTCGGGACGCTCCTGGACGAGCAGGGCGGGCGGATCTCCTGCCTGAGTGCCGAGGGGGAGCTGTTCGACATCATCGCCGGCCGCTACACCGGCAAGCCCAACATGGGCATGTTCCTCAAGGGGCACGCCGGGGACATGCTGCGGGTCAACCGGCAGGGCCGCAGTGCGCAGCACGTCGACTCACCGGCCGTCACGATCGGTCTGGCCGTTCAGCCGGAAGTCCTGGATGCGCTCAGCCGCATCGACGGGGCCGACGGGCGCGGGCTCCTCGCCCGGTTCCTCTACTCCAAGCCCCTGTCCCTGGTCGGCTTCCGCAACCTGACGCCCGCCCTGCTGGACGAGCAGGTGGCCGCCACCTACGCCAAGCATCTGGCGGGGCTGACGCTCGCCCTAGCGGACTGGACTGACCCTGCACTGATCCAGCTCACCCCGGAAGCCGACGCGGTCCTGTTGGCCTTCCAGAAGGTCACCGAGTCGCGTCTCGGTCCGGACGGGAGTTTCGCTCCCATCGTGAAATGGGCGTCCAAGCGAGACGGAGCCGTCGCCCGCATCGCCGGACTCCTGCACCTCGCCGCCCACCCCGAGGACGGATGGCACAAGCCCATCGACGCGTCCACCATGGCCGCCGCCACCGAACTGGGCAACTACTTCACCGCACACGCCCTGGACGTGTTCACCGTCATGAGTGCCGACCCCGCCCACGAATCCGCGGTGACCGTCCTCGCCCAGCTCGTCTCCAGCAACCCCGCACAGTTCACAAAGCGCGACTTGTTTCGCACGCTGCGCCCGGCCGACTTCCCCGCCATCAGCGACCTCGACCCCGCGCTCGCCCTGCTCGAAGAACACGGATGGATCCGCCAACTCCCGCCCCCGCCACGCTCCGGCAAGGGCGGCCGGCCACCCTCGCCCCGCTACGAGACCCACCCGCGAATCGCGCGCGGTGCCTGACAGAACCTTCAGACCGCTGACAGAACTGACACAACCCCCCGCGCAAACCCCTGACCTGCACAAACAGCCATGATCACGGCTATGACAGAACTCAGTTAAAACCTGACAGAACTCCCGGCGGCCCGCCGGGCGTCCTGTGACAGAACCTCCCCCAACGAGGTTCTGTCAGGTTTTAACTCAGTTCTGTCAGAGATCCAAAACACGCCAAAATCGCAGGTCAACGGCTTGTCGAGGAGGTTCTGTCAGTTCTGTCAGCGGATCCCCCTTCCTCGTGAGGAGTCACCGCTACATGAGCACCGCTCCGCGACCGGAACCGCCGGCCCTTCCTCCTGTCTACCTCCCGAGCGACATCGCCAAGGCCCTCCACTGCTCGGAGTGGTGGGTGAAGGAACAAGCTCGCCGGGGACGCATCCCCTTCACCAAGCCCGCAGGGAGCTACCGATTCACGGCCGAGCACTTCGCCGAGATCATGCGCATCTTCGAGAGCCGCCCCGCCGAAAGCCGTGACACTCCTGCGCCAGCAAAGCAAGCTCCACGGCGCAGGACGACCACACCGGCGGTGTCCGTCAGCTCCCTGAAGGCACGGGCCCCGCGCAGGGCGCGAAACGGCCAACCGCAGTCCAGCGCAGCCTGATTCCGTGTGCCGCCCGGCCCTTCAGTCGGGCGGCACGCCCGTTCATAGGAGAACAAGGTGGGTTATGCCGAGAGTCTCGGCAGCTACTGGCGCGGCCGGTACAAGCTCGCGCCGGGCAAGTACGCCACTGTCCGCGATGCCGATGGCGATGCCATCCGCTTCCGGACCAAGGCTGCGGCGAAGAAGGCGGCTGACGCCGAAGAAGCGAAGCTGTTGGCCGGCACGAAGAAGGCATCTGGTGAGCGGATCACGTTCGGGGCCTACGTCAACCGCTGGTATGCCGCACAGGACTTGGCGGCATCCACCATGCAGAACTACCGGCGGCACATCGAAGAGCATTTGCTTCCCGCGTTCGAGGATTCTGCTGTTGCCGACATCCTGAGCACCGACATTGCCGCTTGGGAGAAGCACGAACGCGCCGTGCCCTATGCGGCATCCAGCGTGAAGACGTGGCGGGCGACACTACACCTGATCCTTGCCGATGCTGTTGACGAGGGGTTGCGCGACACCAATCCGGCAACCAAACGCCGCGGACGAGGAAAGCGTGCCGGCCGCTCACGTAACCGTGGGCCGGAGAAGGTGGTCACGACCGCTCTCGGCATCCTGTTGCTCGCCGAGAGAATGGCCCTGCTGTCCGGCCGCGACGACGAGTTCGTCGCCGGCATCGTCAAGGGCTACACCGGGATGCGCTGGGGCGAGATCGTTGGCCTTGAGCCTGAGTTCGTGCGACCGAGGGGCATCCGTGTGGAATGGCAGCTCTACGAACTGGACACCGGCGAACTGCACCGCTGCCCGCCCAAGGATGACTCCTACCGCGACATCGACACTCCGGATTTCCTCACCTCGCTGCTTGCCAACCACATCGCCCGGACGAGATCGAAGCCTTGCGAGTGCCACGGACTGCCCTACGTCTTCCGTGGCCATGGAACCGCCAACGGCTCCGTAAGCCGCCCCGGGGCGAAGCTAGTCGACGTGGCGCGCCGCGCCGGCGTATCGACCGGCACCGTTTCCAACGTCCTTAATCGCCCGGATGCCGTGGCGGAGCCGACTCGCCTGAAGGTGCTGGAAGCCGTCAGCGATCTCGGGTACATCCGAAACGCCGCATCGGGAGAGTTGGCTGCTCACTGGCGCCGCTCGGGCTTCGCCACGTGGCTTTTTCGACCTGCCGCAGCAGGGCGGTATCCCGGGCGAGGCAGCCAGGGAGAGCGGCCGGTGCCTGTCATTGCTGAGCCTTGGCCCGGCATTCCGGCACGCGGGCGAGGAGCCTCGAAGCGGGCTGAGGTGTGCTGGGTGCCGATCGCCCCGGGGCTCACTCCGCACGGGTTGCGGCACACGCACAAGACCCTGATGAGGGAGGTGGGTACCCCGCCAAAACTCATGGACGAACGCATGGGCCACGAGGACGGCTCCGTCCAGTCGCGCTATGACCACATCACCCCAGGGATGCGGCAGACGCTGATGACTGCGCTCACCGGGATGTGGGAGGAAGCGTTGGCCGCGCGCCGGACCATGAGTCCCGGCTCGCCTGTGGCTGCCCTGGATGCGTTGCTGAAAGCTCGCTAGCGGGTGCCGATCTGGAGACAGCTTCCAAGATCTTCTCCAGGATTTCTCCAGAGAGCCCCTGGAGAACGAGGCAGGCCCGGTACTGAAGTATCAGCACCGGGCCTGACCTGTGATTTGGCTGTCGGGGTGGCGGGATTTGAACCCACGACCTCTTCGTCCCGAACGCGATCGACACGTGTCGTGACGTGGTCGGAGGCCCTCTTAAGGCAGCTGGCTGCCTGCACTGTGATCCGCTACGGTCCGGGGCGGTCCCTCTGCGGCTTCGCCGTTTGGCCCCCCGTTTGGCCCCACGACAGCTCAACCACCGGCGAGGACAGGTTAGGGGGCCTGCCCATCGATCTTTCGCTTATCAGGAAGGTCGGGGGCGGGAACGGGAGGATCCAACAGTTCATGTTCGCGAGCGCGCGCCCAGAACTGGCCGCCCAGTGAGAACTTCGGTCGCGCGTCGCCGGATGACACAGGCACGAGGCGGGTGGAGATCCATTCGCCCTTGATCGGTACGGGCAGTTCGAGCTTGCGGGCGATGTGTGGGTGTGATCCTTGGTGACCGAGCACGACGATGCCCTCCGGGCGCAGATCTATCCGCGCGTCGCGGGCGCGCTTCGGCGCGTCGTCCTGCTGGCCGACGGTCAGGACGACCTGTCGGCCGATGAGCCGGTCCGGCACTTCGCGGAACAGCTGGGTTACCCGCTGTTGTCCCGACGAGGCTCGGCCCGGCAGTGCTGCGGTGAGAATCCGCTCGCGTGCTTCCCGATTCAGGTGGCGCAGCAGATTCCTCGGCAGATCTGTCTGGAGCCCGCCCCAGAGCCAGAACACCTTGGACTTGGCGTCGTCGGAGAGCTTGCGCTTGTTGTCTCGGTTGTACGCGCGGACTCGGTCGCCGTTTGCCCCCCGCTTCTTCCTCCAGCGCAGGCTCTCATCGGTGATCCGCACTATGCCCGCGGCCCACTGGCTCATGTCGTCGTTCATCCAGGTCACGACTGCTGCATGGTTGTCACGACCACTCCGCTCATCGTGGTCAGCGCACAGATACATCTCCATCGGGATCTCCCAACCGCCGAGATCCTTGGAAAACTTACAATCGATGTCGAGGCCAGCGATGCGCCAGTCGAGGTCCTCGCCGTTTTCGATCGCGAACTCCTTGGTGAGGTTCACTTCGACGGCCGTGCCGAGATAGGTCTTCTCGGTCTTCGTCAGGTGCTGGTACGCCCAGCGCCCCGTCCTTTGACCATCGAGCAACTCATCGAGGGAGTCACGGAGTGCCCATCGGAAGCGCTCTCGTGCCTGTGGCTGGCTGTCGAACCACTTCACGAACGGCGCGAGGTCATCGGGGAGCTGCTGGTTCAGTCCGGGCTGGATGCGCCACTCTCGCGGCACCCTACCCATGGGCTCGTATGGGGGATCCCAGGTGCGGAACGAATTGCGGCGCGAGTGCTTCGCCGCCAACGCTCGCGACTCCTGCATGCCAACCTGAGCAGCATCCTCCGGGAAGGGTAGACCCTCTTGTATCGTCACGCGTTGAAGTCTGGCAGTAGGCATGCAGCTTGGTTCGCGGAGTCCCAACGTCGCAAGCGTGGCGGTCAATTGGCGGGCGACGCATCCTCAACCGGACCCGAACAGGGCGCGATGGCGCTAGGCCCTTACCAGCACTTCTTCGTCAGTCACGGACGCGGCTTGCGCCGGCAGACGGTGCCACCAATCCAACCTCGCCAGCAGCTCCTTACTCGGCGGAGACCAGCCGAAGGCGGCGCTCAAGACGTGGAGCGCCAGCCGCGGCGGAACTGCGTTGCCGATCTGCTGCCCGATGTCGCGACCGGACCATGGGTAGTCGGTAGGGAACGTCTGGAGCCGTCCGGCCTCGGAGTGGTTGAACCGATCCAGTTCGGCTCCGTCGAGGGAGACGACACGGTTGCGGCGGATCTTGCCTGTAACAGTGGCAGAGGGCTGGGACGAGGATCGGCGCCCGCGCAGCTTGGGGTCGCCACCGGTTCCGTAGTTCGAGATGACCTCGAAGGGTGTTCCTCGGTCGATTACGTCGCCCATGGTGCGCCAGGGCTCCTTCGACGCGTCGCCGTCATCACGCGGGACCCCCTTGCGGTAGGGCCGGTGAGTGGGGGAGGGCAGCTTCACATCGTGCTTCCCCCTGCGCGCGATCAGTACCGCCCGCTTCCGCGTCTGCGGAACGCCGTAGGCCTCCGTGAGTAGGAGGCCGTAGTCGACCGAGTAGCCCTCGTTGGTGAGGGCTAGGGCGTACGCCTCCCATACAGGAAGCACCGCCGGAACCTGCTCCAGGATGATCGCCTCGTAGGGCTTCTTCCGCACGTCGATGGCTTCCAGGATCCATCGGAGCGGTTCAAGAACGAGGCCGGTCCGCTCGTCATCCAGGTTCGCGAGATCACTGACGATCTGCTCGCGGTCGACGCGAGCCGTCATTTGCTCAACGAATTTGAGGACGTCATCGAGGGCCTTACGACCCGCCCCACTACCTGCCACCGTGAATGTCTGGCAGGGCGGGCCGCCAGCTAGCACGTCTGCGTCCGGGAAGTCGGCCGGACCGTATAGCCGCACGTCGCCCTGCACGGTGCCCAGGCCAGCAGCGCGGCGGGTCTCGCAGGCGTCGGCATCCCATTCGATGCCGATGGTGGGCACTCCCAGTTTCTCAGCAGCCACGTCCACGCCGCCAGGGCCGGCGAACAAGTCGACGATCTTGACTGGTTGCACGTGGTCTCCAGAGCATCAGGGGGGGGCGTTCCAAGCGCGGCACTTTGCGGTGCAGCGCTCTGGGAGCGTACCTGTGACCACTGACAATCCAGTGCTGTGTAGGTCGTCTGTGGCTCGGCGGACCTGTGTGACGTTCTAGACGTTTCGTAGGTCTGCCTCGTACTCGGGGTTGAGCAGCTCGTCCTTCGGGGCGCCTCCCATGAGGGCGTGCCGCCCTCCGTGGCACTGAATGCAGAGCGTAATCAGGTTCTCTTCGTCGTTCTTGCCACCCTTGTGGACCGGCAGAATGTGATGAATCTGTAGCGACGCACCCTGTGCTGGAGTCCGCCCGCAGTCCTGGCAGGTGCGCTTGTCTCTGTCGAGGATCTTGTAGCGAAGCTTGATGGCCTCTCTGACGCGCGGCGGTCGCTTCTCCAGCGTCGGGAGTCTGTACGACCCTGGCGGGAGGGTTGGATCATCGACGTTGGAGATGATCTGCCAGCCCTCTTCTTCCAGCTCACGCAGCCGACGGGGCCACTCTTGAATCTTTGCCACATAGGCGAGCTGTTCCTTGTCGGCGGGGCGTGGGGAGATCGCCTTGAGGTAGTGAAGGAGCCGTGCCCGGCCAGCCGCGTCCTTGCCCCCGGGCTTCTTGAGCGTTCGTGCTTTCTTAGCCACCCTCCAACGGTCCGCCAGGTCCTCATCCGGTTCGTCCGCCGTCAGCCGGTAGTGGTCATTGGGAAGGTCGTCGCGGGTGACGCCAGATTCGACCGGCCAGCCGAACTCCACGCGCAGCTCCCGCACCCGCCTTGCCCACTCCGCAATGCCCGCCACACCCGCGAGGTGGTTGGCCGGCACGGGTTCTCCCACGTGATTACGCAGGTAGAGCAGTATGGCCTCGCGCGCCGACGCGATGCCGAGGCCCTTGTTCGCTTTGTTCAGCCCGTTGCGGAGACGGGCCGACAAGCCACCCAGCTCCGCAGCGAACTCCAGCCATGCCTCCCTCCCGACCGACGCCTCCTCAGCTCGCTCCAACACCTTTAGGTACTCGCTCGCGGCGACTCGCATGTTCGAGATCGCTTTGGCAGACCGTTCTTCGCCCTTAGATGGCATGTACCCCCCTGGCATCGTGATCGCTGGCGCAGCGTACGCCAGCAGGGCGGACTGTCCGACGTGGCGGATGCAAACATCCAAGCCTGCAAGCCGGGAACGAACTCGGGTCAGACAGACCGTTGCCTGCCAGGCAGTTTCATCTACTTCTGGCCCCTCTACACGGGCACCGCGATCCCGATCGACCAGTGGCGGTCGCGGATGTGGCTGGACACGTGGGTCTAGCTGGGCGGACACGCTACGAGGGCACGGCCGCCAGCCGTGCCCTCGTGGTCGTTGTTGGTCGTTGGCGGTCATAGCTGGCCGACCTCGGACGGCCCAGGCACGGCCCAGAGGTGGCCCACGGCAGATTCACAGCAAGCTCACCCTGACCTCTCTGACCTGCGGAAACGAGAAATCATGCCCTCCGCGATGGACCTTCCTGAAGGCCGCTGCACGCCTATTAACCGCTTTGGGGACCATCTGACCGGCTTGCGGAATAGCCTAGGGCGCCGATGTAGCTACCTAGCACCTCCGCCGGGACCTCATTTACGTCCCCGTCGAGCTGCACCCGGGCCGCCCTCACGAAGCGGTCGCGTTGCACGTTCAGCCGGTTGACCAGTCGGGGCGTGTACTCGACCAACTCACGAATTAGAACAGGATCAGTGTTGCCGCTCTCCCTGACGTAGCTGCCATGACGCTCGTAGGCCTCTTCACACTCTTCAACGAGCGTCGTGGTCTGTTCCAGTACGCGTTCCGCCTGCGCTGCCATGACCGGCGGCCCTACCATCTCCACCTCAAGCTTCGCGTGGAACAGCCTGCCGAAGGAGTCTGCCACCCCGCTGCCGATGGTCTGCCAGGTCTCAGTCTCCTCTGGGACCACGACATCGAGCATCCTTTGGCACGCATCCGCCGTCAGAGAGACCTCCTTGAGGAAGGTCACGTACGCGGTTCGGCGGGCGTCCAACCGGCGATGCCGACGTTGCTCCTCCCTATCTGCAACGCGCTCTCTCGACTCCTGCCGGCCTTTGAGCAACGTGAACAGGCCTGCGATCGTCGCGCCGCTGAGCGCAGATCCTGCACTGACGAGTGCTACCCCCAGTTGACTCATGCAGGCATCCAAGCATCGGGGCCACGCATGGCGTAGGCGATCGCGTGCATTCATGTCCGTCTGACATGCCATGGGCGGCATGCATAGCTTGGGGTCTCGGAGCCACTGCGGAATCCTGCTCGTGCTCCGACTGAGGTCGCGTCGATCGTCTATGGGGCCCGGCAAGGTTCGTCCGCCGCTAGCGGGCGATCAGGTACGCCAGAAGTCACACTGATGCCATGCTGGCACGGCATGTTATTGCAACATACCGGGGTAAAATACGTCGACTGCCGTTCAGTGCGTGCTGCCCCCATTGCGCTGAGTGCTCATCCTCCGTGACCATGGCCGAGCGAGGAGCGGAGCTGCGAAGTGCGGCAAGGGGGCGCTGGGTGGTGGGATTTCAGAGCGAGGTTTGGCAAGGCCACTTCGCCGAAGGGCTTGTCTGGGCGCTCTCTTGCGCTGCGGGGTTGAATCCCGGCAAACGAGCCCTTGATACGGACGGGGTCGACATTCAAATCGGATTCCCCGGTGCCGTTGGCACTATGCGCTATCCACTTATTGAGGCGCAGGTAAAATCTTGCTGTAACCCCCACTACGTGGGCGATTCATTCTCCTATTCGATTCCCGTAAAAAACTATAACGACTTGATCGGCTGTGTGGGCATAGATCTTCCGACTAGACGTTACCTGTTCCTCGTGCATACACCAGCCACGAAGGCCGAGTATGTGCTCTCAACTCACACATCTAGCAACTTCCAGCACGCCATTTACTGGGTCGACATCATGGATCACGACCCGATTGACCCTGAAATGCAATCCACAAAGAGGGTGCACGTCCCGCGTCAGAATCTTCTGACAGTTGACACCCTGACCCAGTTGGTTACAGGAGAGATTTTTCAGGGGAGGGAAGCGGTGTAATGATTGAACCCGGCGGCTTTCAATTCACTCAAGCAAGCGATCCACGCCGCATCTCCCTCTATCTAACAAGCCATGGGTGGATCTCACACGAGGAGCGCGGCGGCACATTGTGGGTCACTCAGGACCACGCTTACGAAGCGTTCATCCCTCGTCATCGCCAAATGCGGGGCTATCTTTCCTATGTTGCGACACTGTTGAAGACTCTGTCCGTCGCCGAAGGACGCAGCGAGGCAAAGATTTCGCTGGAGATTTCCGTTTCAGATGCTGACGTCCATTACATCCACACGGACCCCGATGCGGATCCGGGGACTACTCCAATCGAAGAAGGCGTCAAAGCCTTCGAAAGTCTACAGCAATGGGTTCTCTCAGGGGCGGTCTTGACCGCCGCACCTCAGGCCCGAGTGGTGCAGCCAGCGCGCAAGCCCACCAAGGCACTTGATTTCATGAGATCCGTCAGACTTGGCCCTACCTTTGAGGGCAGTTACATCCTGACCGCCTATATTCCCGTACCCGGCCGAATCGGTCAGACCGAGATCGAAGTGGACGACCCGCTAGTAAGGCAGGCTAGCCAACCTTTTGAGCGATCCGTTTCACTCAAACTCAGAGAGGCCACTAAGGAAGCACTCGGGGCCGCGAATGAAGTAATTCAAAGTAGCGAGGGGGTCGAGGCATTCACTCGACGAGCCGAATGCGGAGTTAATGCAAATCTCTGCGAGGCGCTAGCAGGATTCACCACTAAGGAAGGTGGCCAAGCGAAAATCGACGCTACATGGGCACTGTCGCGTCCAGTGGCACCGACGGCTCCCATCATCTTGAGTCGAGATCAGGTAAGTGTCCTGCGTGATGCCGCGAAAGAAATGCGGGCGACCGCACCAGAAGACGACGTTACGATCGTCGGCGCCGTGGTCAGACTCCACAGGGAGGGGGCTTTCGGTCCGGGAGAAGTCAGCGTTGCCGGAATTATCGAAGACCGAGTTAATAACCGCCTACGTCGCATCTGGCTAGAGCTGGCCGAAGTTGATTACTCCCTGGCCACTCGCGCCCACTACAGCGGAGTTACGGTTGAGGTGACGGGAAGCCTGGAGAAACGCGGCAACAGATCCGTTCTTCGGAATCCGTACAATTTCGCGGTCCGCCCCGATTTTCCTTGAGGGTTGCCTCCCAAACCCGCGTTCTATGCACATATCACATCAGCCGAATGGTCAGACCACAAGCGGCTTGATGAGGTAGGGAAGCTCTGACCGCATAGACGCACTCGGGTCGGCCCGCCCCCGCCAGCCTCCCGCGAGGCACACGGGCGGGCCTGACGGCCGCCGCCCAACGACCTCCGCTTTTCAGGCCGCGTCCTGGTGCGGTCTGGCGGGGTCATGGTGTCGTGACCGCTCGCTGTCGGCAGCCACTGTGCGCCGACATTGGCGTACGCGTTGGCCTACGCCCACCTGGCTACCGACCAGGGCATTTCGCGAGTGCCTCCGCGAGGGCGTCCATGGAACCGATCACCGCATCCGCCCCGGCGTCGGCCAGGGACACATCCTTGCCTTCCCGGTTGGCAAAGCCGATGGACCGGGCCCCCGCCGCGACGGCTGCCTCTACGTCGCTCACTGAATCGCCCACGAGTGTGCATCGTTCTGGAGCGACGCCCAAGAGACCGGAAGACCTTAGTAGGGAGTAGGGCGCGGGTTTCATCAAGTGTGGCTTATAGATGGGACGGCCGGAGATTTCCTGCACGAGAGATGACAGGTGATGTTCAGCAAGGTATTTCTGCACGCACTCTGCCGAGTTATTACTAACAATTGCTACGGTCCGTCCGGACGTTCTGGCTGCTTCGAGTGAAGCAACAGCACCCGGTGTCGGCTCGCCGGCCGCTTTGACAGCCGCAAGCTCGGACTCGATGAGGCGTTCTTCCACGGCTCGTAGTGCGCGCTCTCCGCCTTGTGGAGACAGGCGGAGAGCGTCCATGAAGTCCTTCCCCTCCATCTCCTTCGAGACCTCGTGACTGAACTCACGCATCGTCTCGACAAGATTTCTAGCGACTTCGGAAGCTGGAATTCCTGAAAAGACATCGCAGATGGGGCCGTCAAAGTCAAAGAAGACGCTCTCCGTGGCTTGGACAGCTTCCAGTAGTTGCCTACTTACCATCAGGGTTGAAATCCCTTCCGATGGTGGTCCAGACGCTGTCGAACCACATCCTGGCTTGGTCTACCTGCTGGGCTCCGCTAGACGTCTCGCCCTCGTTCACGGAGTAGTGAAACAAGGTGGCGTCCGGCCCGATCAGGTCGAAGATCTCAACAGCCTCACCCTGCACGACCACCTTGTTGGGTCGAATCGGGTAGTACCCGAAGAACGCGTCCTCTTGATTGATCACATAGAGTTTGAAGAACTGGGTCCCGCTGTGCACTCGGACTTGAACTTTGGTCTCGGGTACGAGTCCAAGAAGGCTCAGCTCGTGGACTTGATTGGAAATCCCCCGCGTGAAACCAACCATCAAGTCGTGCATGCGCATTCGAAGCCGGGGGTCATCGGCGCCGTCGGTTTTCAGTACCGGAGCCGCTTGCGGCACGAACATATCCGGAACCAAAATGCGGATCGTGATGCTTGCTGGGGTGAGTCGACCTACCCGAATCTTATCGATCGGATCCTGAAGGGCCGCGTGTAGCGTTTCGCTCGAAAAACCGGCGAAGTCGATAGATACATTCTGGCTCGTGAACGCTTGCTCCACGTATGGGCGAAGTCCGGCAGGGCGTTCGGTCCTGTTTCGAACGAAGACCCCGCTTCCCTTCCGTGAAACGACCAGCCCCTCATCCTCAAGGTCGCGAAGGGCTCGCTGGATCGTGGCCCGAGCGAATCCGTACAGCTCGGTCAGTTTGCTGTGCGACGGCAGTTTTTCGCCCGGAGCGAGCCTTTTTGTGCGGATGGCGGCACTCAAGCTACTCGCCACCTGCTCGTAGGGGGGCCGGCTGTCGTCGGGATCCAAAGGCTCGGGCGTGAAGGTCATGCCCCAATGCTACGGCCCCGGCAGGCCATCGAGACAGCCAGGACAGCCAGGTGTTGACATGGCTAGCCATGCTGGCTACGTTGTGTCCATCGCAACCAGGCTAGCCAAGTTGGCCAGGTGGTGAAGGGTCGAGCTGTGCGGTAACGCTCAGGCCCGTTACCAGCCCTGAGCTGGGCGTCTTTGAGAACAGAAGAGTGATCGTGCAGGGCTGACGCGAGAGCGGCGGTTGCGGCAGGTGTCTAGGGCGAGGGCCCGGGGACAGACCACCGTGACGCACGTGGCTCTCCTCCTACGCGTCTGGCAGGCGCCACCCAGCTTTGGGTGGGGAGAAGCACAGCGGGGCCCTAATGCACGTGGCGGAAAGAGTGAGACCGCCCCCGCGTCGGCCGGGTGATGCCGTCGGCGGTACGCCGTCCTGCACCGAATCAGTGCAGACCGCCCTGCTGGCGTCAGAGCAGTGATGATGACGCACCCGATCATCCGGCTCGGGACCGGTGCACCGTGAACGGCGCATCGATGAAGCCGTGTTCCTGCGATGTGCGGGAGGTCGGTGTGAGCCGACGACATACGTAAGGCGCCGCCGGGGGGACCGGCCGGCGGTCCCCGATCAGCTCTCTTCCGGTCCTTTGCCTGGGCTCGCAGCGCTGGGGCGCTGCGGCCGGCTGCCTCTCCCGTCCGTACGGCCCGCCTTGCTCGGTGCTGGACGGACGGGAGCGCGGGGAGCCGGAGTCCGACTCCAACGGCGCGCACCCCCGGAGCGGCAACTCCGGGGGTGCTGTTCGGGCCGTCCACCCTTCGAGAGGAACACGACCCAATGGACCACATCGTCACTGTTCAGGACGCTGTTACCGCGTTCGCCGAGTTCATGGAGCCGACGAACGGGGAGCTGCACGCGATCCAGGGTGAGATGCCGCTGATCCTGGCGGAAGTCGAGCTGCTGGACGCGCACATCATCACCTTGGACCGCATCCCGTCCGAGCTGGACGCCCGTCGGATCCGCCGGGCCCGTCGCCGGGTGCTGGCGGAGCGGGCGGCGCTGACCAACCGCAACGCCGCGGTGACGCTGCCCGGGGGTGCGGCGTGAAAGGCAAGACCGTACTGCCCGCCGTTGCGATGACGGCGGTATCCATGGTTCTCACTCTGGCCGTGGTCGTTATATGGCTGGGCACCGCGGTGCCCTGGCCCGTCGCGCTGGTCGTCGGTCTCGGCATCGACGGCGGTTGGCTCGCAACCCTCGCCTACGAGCGGCGCCTGGCCGCGCAGGGCGACCACAACCCGGTGGTGACCGGTATCGGCTGGGCCTTCGGTGCCGTCGCGACCGGTGTTCTGATCGTCCATGCTCTTACCGCCGGCGATTCTGCGGGCGCGTGGCTGGCCGTGGCCTGGCTGCCGATCGCGGCCAAGGCGTTGTGGCTGGTGCACGGGCTGTGGGAGCGCACCGCGCTCACCACGGTCGCGCTCGACCAGATCCGTGAGATTCAGCAGAGTGCCCGCGATGACGCTGCCGTTGCCCGCGCCTGGCTTCGCGCCGAAGCCTCCACCGAGGAGACCCGCCTCGACGCCGTGACGGCGGCCGGGGCACGCGTCGCACGGGTGCAGTCCAAGACTGCCAAGCGGCTGTCCCACGCGTGGTCTGAACTGGAATCGGCCCGCAAGGGTGAGGGCACCGGCAGGGCACTGACCTGCGTGACGGCCCCCGTCACGCCCGACGTCGCATCCCGCTGGGAACTGCCCGTGTGGGGGCCTACGGAGCCGGTGCCGGCGCTGGAGCCGGCACCGGCGCTCACCGATGCGGCACTCGATGCGCTGGTGGATGAGATCCGCATCAGCCAGACCCCAGCCCTGTCCTACCGGGAGATGGCCGCCCGGTTCCGTGCGGCCGGCCACTCCGCCTCCGAGGTCCGCCTGCGCGCCGCCTGGAAGCGCGTGGCGGCCGCCTGATGGGCGCGCTGCCGGTGTTCCGGTGGCATCTGGCCCCGGACGGATACGCCACCCGCCGCCAACTCCGGGCCCGCGGACTGCGCCCCGGGGGCCAGGAAGTGGCGGCGCAACTCGAACGGCCGCGCCGTCGCCGGGCCCCGCTGGTCGCCCACCTGTACCTGGTCGACCTGGCCAAGCCTGTGCGGCCGATGACGTCGGCCCGGTGGGCGGCGCTGGCCAATGCCAACCGCGCTCGCCGGATCTGCCCCGAGTGCCGCCGTGACGCGGGCTATGTCATCCCGCCCTCACTCGGCATGTGCACCCCGTGCGCCTACCCCGAACCCCCTTCCGCCCTGAGGAGTGCCTGACATGGGCAAGCCCGACACCCGACGCCTGGACAAGGCCATCCAGCAGACCAGCCGCAAACTCGATGCGGTCCGCAACCGGGAGATGTGGCCGCTCGACGGCCGCGAACGGCGCGCAGTGCTCGCCGCGCTGGCCGGCGGCTCGTACCGCATCGCCCGCGGCAACAGCGCCGGCCGCGCCGAGCGGCAGATCGAGACCGCCTGGCAGTCCGCCGAAACACGGCTGGTCGCCGAGGTCGCCGCGCTCCAGGCGGAGCGACAGCGGGTCGTGAACGAGGCCGCCTCGGCGCGGGCGGCCAAGAAGTCGTCCGGGTGGTGGTGACCATGCCCGCTTCACAGACGCCGCCCGGGCAGTGCCCGCAGTGCTGGCAGCACGCCTACGACAAGTCCATTCACCGCAAGCTGGGACCGCGTGAGGACTGCCCGCAGTGCGTGGACCACATGATCAACGGCCACCCCTACACCGTGCCAAAGAAGGCATCCCGCTGGTGGTGACCGCGCGCCTGACTCGCTTCGGCGCTTGACGAACACCCCTTTCCCTTCTGCACGGGTCCGGTGGCTCTCCGCTCGACGGATCGAGCCCCGGGCCCGCCACACCCACCACTTCCCCCCAGCACGCCTGGGGGCAGTCAGGAGTACTCCGCCATGAGCACCATCGTCTCCCTGTTCAAGGACCCCGAGCCGCCCGAGCCGACCCCGGTCACCACCCTGACCGTGGTCCCCGATCCGCCGGCCGCACTCCCTGTACCGCGATGGGTGCGCTCCGGCCGCGCTCTGAAGCTGGCGGTCACCCACGAGAACACCAGGGCTTCCGCCCGCGCCGTGGCCCGGCACTCCCTCTACGTCGTCGGCGGCGCGAAGATCGTGGGCCGCAGGGCATGGGACGGCCGCACCGCGGCCCGCTACGAACGGTTCATGCGCACGGCGGAAGCCGCGGGGAACATGGAAGCGGCTGCCGAGTGGGAAGAGCGCGGGCAGCGCTACCGCGAGGCCCGCCACCGGCGCCGCATGGACCTGCTCCACTCCCCGCTGGACGCGGCCAAGGGCGCGGCCGTCGGCACCGGCATGGGCATCGGCGGCCTGGTCCTCCTCGGCATCGCCATGGCGGTAGCCACCAAGGATGCGTCCGACGTGGTCACGCCCTTGATGGCGGTGGTCAAGTTCATCAACCTGATGATCACGATCGTGCGAGTGGTGTGGGGCCCGGCCCTCACCCTCGGCCCGTTCCTCCTGCTGCTCGCCCTGTGGTCGGTCGGCGCCCACCAGAAAGCCGCACCGCAGTGGGCACTCCCGCCCAACGCCCGCACTGGCGACGGGGAACCGATCACACCCTCGATCGTGGTCAAGGCCCTGCGGGATCTCGGCGTGCCCGCACTGCGCAACGCGATCAAGGAGATGGGCGACGCCGGCGCCTCCATGCTGTCCCCGATCACGATCGCCGGATGCGGGGTGGAAGTCGATGTCACCCTGCCGTCCGGGGTGTCCACGATCGAGGTGCAAAACCGGCGGCGCAAGCTCGCCGAGAACCTCTCCCGGCACGAGCACGAAGTGTTCATCACCATCCCGCCGGCCGCCCGCACCGTGCGCCTGTGGATCGCGGACTCCGGGGCGCTGGACGAGCCGATCGGCCCCTCCCCGCTGGTCACGGACGACACGATGACCGCCGACTACGCCAAGGGCCGCGCCCCCTGGGGGCAGGACCTGCGCGGGGATGCCGCCGCCCTGAGCCTGTATCAGCGGCACCTGCTCATCACGGGTCTGTCCAACCAGGGCAAGACCGTCGCCCTGCGGTCCCTGGCCTTGTGGCTCGCGCTGGACAAGTCGGTGCAGTTCCTCATGGGTGATCTCAAAGGCGTGGGCGACTGGGCCATGTTCGACGGCCTCGCCCGCACCCTGATCCAGGGGCCGACCGATGAGCACGTCATCCAGGTGACGGAGATGGTCGAGGGCGCGGTGGAGGAGATGAACCGCCGTCTCATGGCGCCGCCCGGAACCGTCTTCCCCGCGCTGATCGTGCTGGTCGACGAGGCACAGGTCGCCTTCATGTGCCCGGTCAAGGACGACGACGGCCGCTACTACGGCGGCTCCAAGGCCACCTCCCGCTACTTCATGGCCGTCCGCAAGATCCACAACCAGGGGCGTGCGGTGAACGTCCTGATGTGGCAGGGCACCCAGGACCCCACCGACCAGAACCTTCCCAAGCTCGTGCGCGAGGGCGCCCACACCCGCGCCTCCCTCGCGCTGGGCACCGAGTCGCAGGCCCGGATGGCGCTGGGCGACAAGGCTGTTGACGGCGGCGCCGCGCCGAACCTGCTGCGCCCGGGTCTGGATCAGGGCACCCTCGTTGTCGCGTCGTCCGGCATCGACATTCCCAAGGGCCAGTCGTCCATCACGGTCCGCACGCACTACGTCGATGACGACGCGGCCAAGGCCATCATCGACCGTGCCAAGGCCCTGCGCGATGGCGTCACCACCCTCACCGTGATCGAGCGGGGCGAGACCCGTGATGCCCTCGCCGACATCGCCTCCGTCCTCGGCACCGCCTCCCGTGTGCTGACCGCCGACGTCCTCAAGCGGCTCTCCGCGCTCAGCGAGGACGCCTACGGCGCGTGGACCCCCGGGGACCTCAAGCGTGTGCTGGAGGACGCCGGCGCGGAGCCGTACAAGTCCGACGGCCGCATGGTCGTCGGCCGTGACCGCGTCGCCCGCGCCCTCGCCAACCGCGACGCAGACGGTTCCGCTTCCACCGCCGGATGACAGGGAGCCAACCCGACACGGGGCAGGGAGGCAGGGAGAACTCCCTGAACGCCTCCCTGCCCCCACTCCCTGGCTCTGAGCTGCACGAATGATCTATCAGGGAGTTAGGGAGGCGCGCAGGTCAGACCCCCGAAACCCCCCTCGCCAGCACCCCCGGCGGGGGGTCTTCTTGCCTCCCTGCTCCACCACCGGAAGGGATTCCACATGTCCCCCGAACCCACCCACCACGCACCCGCCGGCCGGATCGTCGACGCCCACCAACCGTCCCCCATCACCCCCGCCGCGGTCATCCCGGCACCCGTAGTCGCGGTCCAGCCGGACGGGGTGCCGACGGTCGCGAGCGTGGTCCTGCCGGACGGCCGAGTCGTCACCGGCTACGCGATCAACCACGCCCGGCCCGAACCGGTCGCAGCGAAGCCGGTCGTCTCCCGCGCAGCCGTCAACGTCGCCCTCGGCGGTGTCGGCTTCCTCGCCGTCTGCGGGGGACTACTGCTGCTCACCGCGTTCATCACCGCGCTCGCCGCGCTGGTGCAACAGCTCATCATCCTCGCCGCGGTCATCTTCGGCGGCTTCATCGCTGTCCAGGTGCTCACCGGTAAGGGCCACCACAAGGCCGGGACCACGGTGAATATCCGCCGCGCGGTCTTCAAGCGCAACCACTTCCACGGCTGAGAAAGAGACGAGACACCCGTGTTCGAGATCCGGATCATCTGCACCCCCGACGACACCGGCCACGTGGTCGCCGCACTCGACCGGGCGTTCACCGCCGGGACGGTGAGCGTCTACCCCACCCGCGACGGCACGAAGAACCGCCTCTACGTCCGCGCCGCCCACAAGAACACACCCCCGACGGACGCCACGCCCTGGCCCACCCCAGAGCAGGCCTACGCCGAGGCCCCCAGTATCAACAGCGAGATCGGCTGGACCGCCCGCACCCTCGCCGAGACTCCGTGCTTCACCACGCTGGGACGCGAGTTCTACCTGCGCAAAGCTGCGCTGCTCGACCGCATCGCCCTCCTGGACGAACGAGAGACGCCGGGTGACGCGACCGTGACCGCCGACGCGGCGGCCCTCGCCCTGCTCGACCTCGACGAGCCGGACGTGATCTGCGCTCCTCGCGCCTACGTTCGCCAGCAGTACTCGCGCTGGCTCGCCAACCACCAGTAGCTACGCCAAGGGCGGCCCCCGCATCTCGCCAAAGAACCGGGGCCGCCCTTGCCAGCCAGAACCCGTCAAGGAACTGGAGACATCCAGCATGACGCAACCCACCATCATCCGGCGAGCGCGCGCCCTGCCCAGCACTTTCTCGGTGTTGGACGCCTACTCGTGCATCGGCGGCGCGACACGGGGGTACCGGCTCGCGTTCCCCGGTTGCCGCATCGTCGGTGTCGACAGGGAAGCGCAACCGGACTACTGCGGTGACGACTTCCACCAGGGCGACGCGATCGAGTTCATCCGCGCCCACGGCCACGAATTCGACTTCATCCACGCCTCGCCCCCCTGCCAGGGAGAGGGCGCGCCCACCAAGGGCACGAACGCCCGGCGCAACGCGGTCATCGGCCGGACCTACCCGAGGCTCATCGCCCCGACCCGGGCCGCGCTGGAAGCCACGGGCCGGCCGTACGTGATCGAGAACGTCGCCGGGTCCGAGGTCCGTAAGGACATCCGGCTGTGTGGGGAACAGTTCGGCCTCGCCGTGCTGATGCACCGTTACTTCGAACTCGGCCGCTGGACAGCCGTACAACCCGCGCACCCCAGGCACCGCGGACGGGTACGCGGATGGCGGCACGGCGAGTACCACGACGGCCCCTACGTCGCCGCCTACGGCGCCGGCGGCGGCAAAGCAACCGTGGCGGAGATCCGGCAGGCCAAGGGCATCGACTGGTCCACCGACCACCTCCGCCTACGCGAGGCCCTGCCTCCCGCCTACACCGAATGGCTCGGCCGCGCCTTCCTCGACGACCGGCTCACTGCCCTGGGTGTGGCGGCATGAGCGAGCACCTGCGCACCGCGCTACGCCTGGCCGCCGACGGGGTGCCCGTGCTTCCCCTGCGCCGGGGGAAGCTGCCGTTCGGGAACTGTCCCGCCTGCGCGCTGAACGCCTGCGGCGGCCGGCCGAACATGAAGACACCGGGGCCCTGCGGCTGCCCGCGGCCGTGCCACGGCTGGGCCGCCGCCACCACCGACCCGCACGTGCTCACCTCATCTGCCTGGGTGTCGGCGTGGCGACACGCGGCGGCCGTGGCCTACCACCCCGGTGGCACGGGGCTCACGGTGGTTGACCTGGACAACGCGGCGGCCGTCGCGTGGGCCCGCGAGACCCTGCCCGCCACCCGCACTGTTGCGACGACGCGGGGCGAGCACTGGGTGTATCGGGGCGTCATGCCGTCCTCGAACGGCGTACGGCCCGGCGTCGACATCAAGTCCCTTATGGGATATGCCCGTTGCCTGGGAAACGGCACGGGCGTCACAGCTCCTCTGCCGGACGCTGTCCGCGCGTTGGCAGTAAGGGAACCGGCCCCGCCCCGCAGGGCGCCACAAAGCCGCACAGTGCCTCTGAGGGGCCATGGGGGCGAGTGCCCGCACCGCACTCCGACCTACCTGGAGCGCGGGATTTCCATGGCTGTGCAGCGGATCACCGGCGCTCGCAGCGCCGTGCACGCGACCGTGTACCGGACGTTCCTCGCGGTGCTGTCTACGCACGGCCGGTGTGGCTGCCTCACCGACGCTCATGTCACCCGGCTGTTCAACGCCGCGCAGGCCAAGGGCGAATCCCTGCGGCACTGCGCCGACGCGTGGACCAACGCCCTGACGACTTTGGGGATGTGAGTCATGGCCGAGGACGACAAGACTCCGGCCCGGCAGATCATCACCGACTACGCGCAAGCGCACTTCCGGTACTTCCGCACCATCGACGGGACCGTGTACGCGCAGCGCAACGGCCACCCCGTCGCCCGACCCATCCGCTCCCAGGGCACAACCGGGAGCCACCGGCAGGAACTCATCGTCGGCATGTACAGGGACGGCATCGGCGTGTTCAACGGCACGGCACTCAAGGAGGCACTCGACTTGATCGAAGCACTCGCCCTGACCGAGGACGTACAGCCCACCCACATCCGCGTCGCGCCCGGATTCGACGGTGCGACCTGGCTCGACCTGGGCCGCGACGACGGCAAGTCCGTCCGCATCCACCCCACCGGCTGGAACATCCTCACCCCCGACCCGCAGGAAGTCTGCTGGCGGCGCACCCAGCTCACCGGCGAACTCCCCCTCCCGGCCCAGGACACCAACGGCAAGGGCATCGATCTCCTGCTGCGCCTGTGCAACTTCGCCAGCGCCGAATCCGAGTGCCTGGCCATCGCCTGGCTGATCGGCTGCCTGGAACCTTCCGTGCCCGTGCCCGCGCCGTTCCTCACCGGCCCCCAAGGGGCGGGCAAGTCCACCGGCGGCCGGATGCTCGTGCGGATCATCGAAGGGATGAGCGGTGACCTGCGCCGGGCACCGAAGGACGAGGAGAACATGATCACGGCCGTGGCCGCCGGCTGGGTCACCGCCCTGGACAACCTCTCCCACCTGCCCCCGGACCTGTCGGACCTCATGTGCTGCATCGTGACCGGCGCCGAGAGCATCAAGCGCGCGCTGTTCACCGACGGGGATGTCGTCCGCTCCCGCTACCGGCGCCCCATGCTCCTGACCGGCATCGACGTCGGCGTCATCCGGCCCGACCTCGCCGAACGCCTCCTCCCACTGCGTCTCGTGCGGCCCCGGGTACGGCGCACCGAGGCAGAGCTGTGGGCGGAGTATGCGGAGATTCTGCCGGTCGTCCTCGGCTCCCTGCTGGACCTGACAGTGAAGGTGCGGGCGGCGCAGGCGGAGACTCCCACCGATCTTCGGATGGCGGACTTCGCGCACCTGTGCGCGCAGCTCGATGCGGCCACCGGCTTCGGCTCGCTCACCGCGTATCGGGCGAGCCTCGATGACCTCAACGACGACGTTATCGAAGGCGACCTCCTCGCGCAGACGGTTCTCAAGCACGCGGCCGGACTCGACGCGGGCGCGGAAGTCCGCATGACGTCCTCCGAGTGGCTGCACTGCCTCACCGGCCTCTACAGCGGCGAAGAGTGCCGTCCCCTGCCCAAAGGCTGGCCCACCACCGGCAAGGTGCTCTCCGACCGGCTCAAGCGGCTACAGCCGACCCTCGCCGCACGCGGCGTCCTCATCGACTGGGGCCGCACCAAAACGGCCCGCTACATCGAAATGACCCGCAGCACCCCGCTCACGCTCCCGCACGAGCAGGAAGCGGCGTTCTGACCCGCGCCACCCGGTGGGACACCGAACAAGCAAGAGGAGCACCCCGCGCCCGGGCGGTGCTCCTCTTGCTGTTCCGGCGGCTTGCCGCCGCTGCACAAGTCGCGCCGCGAAGCGGCTCCTTCTTCACGTGCTGAGCGACACCACACCACCACAGACACCACCCCTCTCTTTTTCCTAAGAGAGGAGACGCTGCGTCACCCACGTCACCAGCCGCCCGAAACCGGCCCCTGACCAGTGGCTACAGGGATGACGCGGACGGCCGACACCTGCGTCATCCGACGTCACCCGCGTCACGGGTGACAGAGCGCCGCCCCGCCCGGTGACACGCGCCGAGCTGCCCGCGTCACCGAATGCCGCAGGTCAGAGGCACAGATGACGTGAGTGACGCGATGACGCAGAAACGCGAACCTCGGACAGACGCGTGCCAAGGTCCCGAGTCCAACCCTCGAAGGCAAAGACGAACTGCCCAGGAGGCACCCCCGGATGACCATCACGATTGCCTCTCCCGCTGAGCGGGTGTTGTACCGACCAGAAGAAGCAGCGGCGGCCTTGGGCATCGGTCGCTCGCTGGTCTACGAGGAGATCCGCCTTGGGCGTCTCCAGACGGTTCGGATCGGCCGTCGGCGGCTTGTCCCGCCCGAGTACATCGCGCAGTACGTCGAGTTGCTTAAGCGCGAGGCAGAAGCCGCCGCCTGACTCACCTCCGTTCGTTCGCATCCACCGGGCCGCGCCATCGGGCGCGGCCCGCTCGTTTGGAGAACACCACATGACCGAGACGCCAAAGGTCCGCAGGGCTGGCCACGGTGAAGACACGATCTACTGGGACGCGGCGAAGAACCGCTTCGTGGGGGCCGTGTCCCTCGGGTACGCCCCGAACGGTAAGCGCCGACGGCCGAAGGTCTACGGCAAGACCAAGACCGAGGTCCGCCAGAAGATCCGGGACTTGAAGAAGGAAGTGCAGTCGGGCGTCAAGACACCAGCCAACTACACCGTGACCGATGCGGTGAATGACTGGCTGGAGCGCGGCCTGAAGGGGCGCGACGAGAAGGGCACCATCGGCAAGAACCGTTCGATGGCCAACAAGCATCTGATTCCGTTCATCGGCAAAGCCAAGCTGAAAGACCTCAGTGCGGACGACGTCGATGACTGGCTGGACGGCAGGGCCGAGTTTCTGGCGACGCGCAGTCTCCGCGACCTGCTCGCCATCCTGCGCCGTTCCATCGAGCAGGCTCAGCGCAGGGACAAGGCCGCGCGGAACGTCGCTGTGCTGGTCGCCGCTCCGGAAGGACGGCCGGGGCGTCCGAGTAAAGCCCTGAACCTCAAGCAGGCGGAGGCCGTGCTAGCCGCGGCTCGCCCTTCGCGGCTGTACGCCTACCTCGTGCTCTCGCTTCTCAGCGGCGTACGAACGGAGGAGGCGCGACCCCTCACCTGGGATCACGTCTTCCTGGAGACGGACGAGGGCACCCCGCCTCACGTCGCCGTGTGGCGATCGGTGCGCAAGCACGGCGAGACCAAGACCAGGAAGAGCCGGCGGACCATTGCTCTGCCGAAACAGGTGGTCGACGTCCTCGAAGAACACAAGCGGTGGCAGAAGCAGGAGAGGGCGTCCCGAGGTATGGAGTGGAGTCCGGCCGGCCGCGTCTTTACGACGCGGTCTGGTGAACCGCTGGACGCGGCCAACGTGCGGCGTGACTTCAAGGCCATCGTCAAGAAGGCGGGGCTGGTACCTGAGTGGACGCCGCGCGAGCTGCGGCACAGCTTCGTCTCGCTGCTCTCGGACCATGGCATCCCGCTGGAGCGCATCGCGCAGCTCGTCGGGCACACCAGTCAGGCGACGACGGAGGCCGTCTACCGGAAGCAGCTCCGGCCGGTCATCACCGAGGGCGCGGAAGCCATGGACGTGATCTTTGCTCAGCGTCGTGAGGCGACCGCCTGCGAGGCTTGATCAGAAACCTTTGGCCCCCCGTTTGGCCCCCGAGCACGACAAAGCCTGGGGGGTAAAACTACCCTCCCAGGCTTTGACCAGCGTCGGGGTGGCGGGATTTGAACCCACGACCTCTTCGTCCCGAACGAAGCGCGCTGCCAAGCTGCGCCACACCCCGATGTCGCTGCTTGTCGCGGCGACGACGTTTACTTTAGCCCACCGGTGCCTGTAGACGAAATCCGGTTTAGAGGCGGTGGCGGGCCGGGGTCGGGCGGGTGTGGTCCAGAGCCACCAGGAGGACCGCCAGGGCGTACATCGCGAGGCCCAGGAGGAGGGCGTTGGCCAGGCTGTGGCGGTAGCCGTGGGCGGTCACGTCCAGGAAGGGATACAGGTAGCGGGCCGGGTCGGAGGGCGGGAGGAAGGCTGCCCGGATCAGGGAGAAGGCCAGGTAGGCCAGGGGGTAGAGAAGCCAGCTCGCGGCCTGGCGCAGGTGCAGGTGGCCCCTGGGCGTGAAGACCAGCCAGTCCAGCAGGGCGGCCGCGGGCACCACCGTGTGCAGCAGCTGCAGCGCCCCCCACGCGACGTGCCAGCGCTCCGGGAGCGTCGTCGCGCCCGACATGGAGAACGGGGGCGTCGTGTGGGCCAGCAGCAGGTGGTAGACCAGCGCGCTGATCACGGCGTAGAGGAGTACGGCTCCCGTCACGGCGGACGGCAGCGGGCGGCGGGCCCGCCAGGCCCTGGACGCCGACAGGAACATGACCATGGCCAGCAGCACGTTGGTCTGGATCCCGAAGTAGCTCAGGGTGCGGCCCGGAGTGCCCAGCAGCAGTTCCAGTGCCACGCCCGCGGCCGCCGCCACGGCGGTCAGCAGGCGGAACGCGGCTGTCAGGGGCCGATGAACCGGCGCCACCACCGCCGTGGCCGGGACCGGAGAGGGCAGCAGCAGGGGCGGGCCCGGGACCGCGGGCAGGTCCGGGATCTCCCTGGGTATGGGGGCGGTCATGCCCTCACGCTAGGAGCGGGGGTAGGGCACGGCCATGCGGACTACGCCGGGTGGGTGACAGGGAGAGGAGGAGACGAGAGGAGAGGAGAGGAGAGGTCCCGGGGGCGGCGCCGACGGGACCACCGCTGATGCCCCGCCGGGTCAGTCCTCGCTCACCAGCGTCAGCAGCGTCGCCTCCGGTGGGCAGGCGAAGCGGACCGGGGTGTAGCGGTTGGTGCCGCAGCCCGCCGAGACGTGGAGGTAGGAGGTGTGGCCCTCGGCCGTGTGCCGGGAGAGCCCCTTCACCCGGTCCGTGTCCAGGTCGCAGTTGGTGACCAGGGCGCCGTAGAAGGGGATGCACAGCTGGCCGCCGTGGGTGTGGCCGGCCAGGACCAGGGGGTAGCCGTCCGCCGTGAAGGCGTCGAGGGCGCGCAGGTAGGGAGCGTGCACCACGCCGAGCGAGAAGTCGTACGTCCCGGACGGACCGCCCGCCACCCGCGCATAGCGGTCGCGCTTGATGTGCGGATCGTCCAGGCCGGTCAGCTCGATCGACGCGCCCTCGACCTTGAGGACACCGCGCGTGTTCGTCAGGTTCAGCCAGCCCGCCGCGTCGAAGCCGTCGCGGAGGTCCTCCCACGGGTTGTGGATGACGCCCACCGCCGGCGCGTTGCCGTTCAGGCCGTGGCGTCCGCTCGTCTTCTCCAGCAAGTAACGGGCGGGGTTGCGGAGTTTGGGGCCGTAGTAGTCGTTGGAACCGAAGACGTAGGCGCCCGGGAACTCCATCAGGGGGCCGAGCGCGTCCATGACCTCGGGTACGCCCTCGGGGTCCGACAGGTTGTCGCCCGTGTTGATCACGAAGTCCGGGCGCAGGCCCGCCAGCGACCGCAGCCAGCGCTGCTTCTTGCGCTGCCCGCTCACCATGTGGATGTCGGACACCTGCAGCACGCGCAGCGGGCGCATGCCGGGCGGGAGGACCGGGACCGTCACTCGTCGCAGGCGGAAGGAGCGGGCCTCGAAGCCCGCCGCGTACGCCACTCCGGCGGCGCCTGCCGCCATGATTCCCAGGGGTACTCCGTATCGCGCGCGCATACGACCATCGTGTCAGACCCCGGTGGTACGACGAGACCGGCCGCCCCTTTAATCGGCGGGCGTTCGAGCCGCCGCACCTGCGACAATCGACCGCATGACCACCACGCTCAAGTCGAAGCTGCACGACGACCTCAACGCCGCGATCAAGGAGCGGAACGAGCTGCGCTCCTCGACGCTCCGGCTGACGCTCGCCGCGATCACCAAGGAGGAGGTCGCGGGCAAGGAGAAGCGGGAGCTGTCCGACGACGAGGTCCTCAAGGTGATCACCCGTGAGGCGAAGAAGCGCAGGGAGGCCGCGGACGCCTTCGCACAGGGCGGTCGTACCGAGCAGGCCGAGCGGGAGAAGGCCGAGGGCGAGGTGCTCGCCGAGTACCTGCCCAAGCAGCTGTCCGACGACGAGCTGCACACGATCGTCGCCCAGGCCGTGGAAGAGGCGAAGGCGGCCGGCGCCGAGGGGCCGCGGGCCATGGGCGCCGTCATGAAGATCGTGAACCCGAAGGTGGCCGGCCAGGCCGAGGGCGGCCGCGTCGCCGCCGTGGTGAAGAAGCTGCTCCAAGGCTGAGCGGCACCGGCGGCCGCAAGCGGCAGGCGGCGAGCGACAGCCCGCAAGCGCTGACCGCTGACCCCTGCCCGGTACGACGGCGGGGCGCACCCCTGACCGGTACGACGGCGGGGCGCACCCCTGACCGGTACGACGCCGGGGCCGCACCCCTGCCCGGTACGACGGCGGGGCCGCACCCCTCACCGGGTGCGGCCCCGCCGTCGTGTTCCGTATTCCGGAGATCAGTGGTGGATCAGCCCCGCTGGCCCCCGCTGCGATTCGCGCCCCCGCCGTTGCCCTGGTTGCCGCCGTTGCCCTGGCCCTGGATGAGGTTGCCGGGGAGGGAGAAGGTCGGCGTCGGGAGGGTGCCGCCGGCGCCGTCGCCCGTGGTGCCGCCCGGCCCGCCCCCGGTGGTGTCCCCGCCCGTCGGGCCACCGATCAGACCGCCGATCAGACCGCCGTGGTTGTCACCGTTCCCCCGGCCGTGGCCCCTGTTGCCGTGACCGTTGCCGTCGCCCTGGTCGCCCTCGTCGTTGTTGTCGTCGGGGATGTCGACCAGATGGAAGTCCGGCGCGGGCTTGCCCTCCAGGGCGCCGGTCATCATGTCGCGCCAGATCGGGCCCGGGACCTCGCCGCCGAACACCTTGTCGTGCGGGACGCCGCCGATGGTGATGTTGATCATCTTCCGCTTGTGCTGCGGATCGCCGACCCACACCGCGCCCGCCATGTTCGGGGTGTAGCCGACGAACCAGGCCGCGAAGCGCTCGTCCGTCGTACCCGTCTTGCCCGCGTTCGCGCGGCTGTCGAGACCGGCCTCCTGGCCCGTACCGTCCTCGACCACACCCTTGAGGAGCGTGGTGACGGTGTCGGCGGTCTTCTCCGACATCGCGCGCGAGCAGGTCGACTTCGGCACCGCCAGCGACTTCTGCTCGCTGCCGACCTTCTGGGTGATCGACTCGATGGCGATCGGCGTGCAGTACATGCCGCGCGAGGCGAAGGTGGCGTACGCGCTCGCCATCGTCAGCGGGGACATCTCCTGGGTGCCCAGCGCGATCGACGGGGCCTGCTGGATCTTCCGGCCGTCCGCGCGCGCCACGCCCATCTTCTTGGCCATGTCGGTCACGGGGCAGATGCCGATGTCGCTGATCAGCTGCACATAGTAGGTGTTGACCGACTTGGCGGTCGCCTCCTTCATGCCGTACGGGCCGTGCTCCGACTCGTTCTCGTTGGCCAGCTTGGTCGGCTTGCGCGGATCGTCGTGCCAGGTCTTGCCGTCACACGCGGACACCGGGCTCGGGTAGGTCATCTGGTACGGCGACGGGTACTGCTGGGTCGCGGGCTTGCCGCCCTCGATGGCGGCGGCCGCGACGATCGGCTTGAACGTCGAACCGGGCTGGTAGCCCGCGCCGCCGCCCATGTCCTGGTTCACGGACAGATTGATCGACGTCTCGTGTTCCTTGATGCTGACGCCGTACGGGCGGGACTGGCCCATGGCGAGGATCTTGCCGGTGCCGGGCTCGACGACGGCCGCGGCGGTGGCGACGGAGTCGCTCTTGTACACGTGCTCCTTGATGGACGCCTGCGCCGACTCCTGCGACTGCGGGTCGAGCGTCGTACGGATCGTCAGGCCGCCCTGGTTCCAGAGCTTCGCCCGGGCCTCCTTGGACTTGCCGAAGGTGGGGTCGGTCAGGACGACCTGGCGCACGTAGTCGCAGAAGAAGCCGGCGCCCTTCACCGCGGTGATGCAGCCGTTCTTGGGCCGGCTGGGGTGGAGTCCGAGCGGCTTCCCCTTGGCCTCGTCGGCCTCCTTCTGGGAGATGTCGCCGAGTTCCGCCATGCGCTGCAGGACGATGTTGCGCCGTTTGGTGGCCTCGGCCTCGTCGTTGACCGGGTCGTAGCGGCTCGGGGACTGCACGATGCCGGCCAGCAGCGCGGCCTCCTGCACGTTCAGGGCCTTGGCGTGCTTGGAGAAGTAGCGCTGGGCGGCCGCCTCGACGCCGTAGGCCTGCTCACCGAAGAAGGTGATGTTGAGGTAGTTCTCGAGGATCTTCTTCTTGCCGAGCTTGTCCTCGATCTGGATCGCGTACTTCAGTTCCCGGATCTTGCGGCCGAGGGTCTGCTGGGTGGCCTGGGCGACCTTGGTGGGGTCGTCGCCGGCCTCCTCGATGAAGTAGTTCTTCACCAGCTGCTGGGTGAGCGTGGAGGCGCCCTGGGCGACCCCGCCCTCCTGCGCGTTCTTGTTCACGGCGCGCAGCACGCCCTTGAGGTCCACCGCGCCGTGCTGGTAGAAGCGCGAGTCCTCGATCGCGACGATCGCCTTCTGCATGTAAGGCGAGATGTCCTTGAGGTCGACCACCGTACGGTCACGGGAGTAGACGGTCGCGATCTGGCCGCCCTGGTTGTCCAGGATCGCCGTGCGCTGACTGAGCCGAGGGCTCTTCAGGTTGGCCGGGATCTCGTCGAAGCTCTTCACCGAGCCCTTGGCCGCGAGGCCCAGCGCGCCGGCCGCGGGCAGCGCGATGCCCGCCATCACGGCTCCCGCGAGCACACTGACACCGAGGAACTTGGCGGCCTGCTGGGTTACCGACAGGCCACTGCCCGAGCGCTTCTTTGGCATGGGGGCAGCCTAATCCGTACTCATGAGCGTTCCGAGGGACCGGCTCCCCGTCGGGATGTTCGGGTGCCGGATCGTGACGTACCGGTCGGAGAGCGCGGCATCGGGAAACGCCTGCGGGCGCCGAGAATCCGGCGGTCCGCGCCGATACACCGCAAACCGGGGGACCCAGGTTCTCATTCGCCGGACACGCGCGCAGGCCTTGGCCTAAGCTGCTCTCAACTGTCACGGCACCGCGGCCACGTATCAATACGTCCGACGACCCCGAATCGTTTCGGACGTGCCCCGTTTTTCTGTGGAAAACGTGTCCGAATCCGCCTCGTGTGTCACCTGGCGTCCGGTGTGGCGCACCACCGCTGTCCCGGATTGCCTGGATAGTCGCGTATGCCGCCAGCTCACTCCCGCGGGTGATCTGCCGCTTACCCATAGTCCGTTCGGGCCATTCAAGATTGGGCCCGAAGGGGGTGTTGCGCTGTCCCCACCTTCCGTAACGTCCTCAACTGGCGGCGGTGAATATGCCGCTGCCGCCGTGGGGGAGCCTCGATTCGGGAGAGGACGGCGCCGGTATGGGCTGGGTAACCGACTGGAGTGCGCAGGCCGCCTGCCGCACTACCGATCCGGATGAACTGTTCGTTCAGGGAGCAGCGCAGAACAGGGCCAAGGCGGTGTGCACCGGATGCCCGGTACGCACCGAGTGCCTGGCCGATGCGCTGGACAATCGCGTCGAGTTCGGTGTGTGGGGAGGTATGACGGAGCGCGAGCGCCGCGCGCTGCTGCGCAGGCGGCCCACCGTGACCTCCTGGCGCAGGCTGCTGGAAACCGCCCGCCTGGAGTACGAGCGGGGCCTCGGCATCCTGCCGCTCGACAGCGACGAGGTGTACGAGAGCTACGCGGCGGTGGGCTGAGGGCACTCGGGCATACGCCCCGGGCAACTTCCGCTTCCGCCACCGTCCACCGTCCATCGTCCGCCGAGGGCATCACCGGTCGCACCGGCCTGCCCGCACCGGCCTGCCGCGCCAGGCGGACGAGCGCGGTCAGGGGCGGGGAAGCGCCCTGAAGCCACAGCTCAAGCAGCAGGCGAAGTGGGCCCAGGCGCCGAGAACGGTGCGCCGGGGCACGGGACGCGTCGATCGGGCCCTCACCTGGGGGAGCCGCGATCGGTTCATCTCCCGCTGCCCCTACGACCGTCAGCCCACGTCAGGCCCCTACGGCGCGCCGCGTACCGCAGGCCCTGCCACGGCCGGCCCCCACACGCGCCCGCGTGTCCGCACGCCAGCGCGTGAATCGGCTCGCGCGCGATCGACCTCGGTCGGCGGCCTTCGGGCCGCTACCGCGACGGCTCCGTGCGCTCCGGTCCCTCCGCCTCGCCCGGGGTCTCCTCCGTCCCACCCGAGGCCAGCAGGGTGCCGATGTCGCGCAGGCCGACGAGGTCGTGGACGTCGCCGGGCAGTGCGGGTACGTCCACCACCGCCACCTCGGGGTGGCGGGCGGTGAACCGGTCACGCGTGCGCTGCTCGCGCGAGAGCAGCCGCATGCGCTCGGCGTGCAGCCTCAACAGGCCCGCGGTGAGCAGGTCGACGGGGCGTTCCGTGTCGGCGGGGGAGCCTTCCTCGGAAGCGGTGTCACCGGCTGCGGCCTCGGATGCCGGAGTGTGTGAACTGCCGTACGTGTCGAGAGAGTTACGAAGTCCAGCTTTCCCGTCCCCCTGATCCACAATGCGGGGGTCGTCAAGATTTTCCGCGGCGGCCAGCGCCCGCTCGGCCGACAGCCCGGCGGCGCCGGTGCCGTGCACCCGGTTCAGCACCAGACCGACCAGCGGCATGTGCTCCGCGGCCAGCCGCTCCACGAAGTAGGCGGCCTCGCGCAACGCGTCCCGCTCCGGCGCCGCCACCACCAGGAACGCCGTACCGGGCGCCTGGAGCAGCTTGTACGTGGCGTCCGCGCGGGTACGGAAACCACCGAACGTGGTGTCCATGGCGGCCACGAACGTCTGGACGTCCTTGAGCAGCTGACCGCCCAGCAGTTTGCCGAGCGTGCCCGTCATCATCGACATGCCGACGTTCAGGAAGGCCATTCCCGCGCGGCCGCCCAGCTTGGCGGGAGCGGTGAGCAGGCGGATCAGCCGGCCGTCCAGGAAGGAGCCGAGCCGCTTGGGCGCGTCCAGGAAGTCCAGCGCCGAGCGGGACGGCGGGGTGTCGACCACGATCAGGTCCCACTCGTCCCGGGCCCGCAGCTGGCCCAGCTTCTCCATCGCCATGTACTCCTGCGTGCCCGCGAAGCCCGCCGAGAGCGACTGGTAGAAGGGGTTCGCCAGGATCACCGCCGCCCGCTCGGAGTCCGCGTGCGCCTCCACGACCTCGTCGAAGGTGCGCTTCATGTCGAGCATCATGGCGTGCAGTTCGCCCGTGCCCTCGGTGCCCTTCACCCGGCGCGGCACGTTGTCCAGCGAGTCGATGCCCATGGACTGGGCGAGCCGCTTGGCCGGGTCGATGGTCAGGACGACCACCTTGCGGCCCCGCTCCGCCGCCCGCAGCCCCAGGGCCGCCGCGGTCGTCGTCTTGCCGACCCCTCCCGAGCCACAGCACACCACGATCCGTGTCCCGGGGTCGTCCAGCAGCGGATCGACGTCCAGCGCGCGCGTGGGGGACAGACGCCGGGGCGTCTCCTGGGCCTCGGCCGGGTCGGGACTCATGACAACCCCTGCTTCCGCAGCTCGGTGGCGAGTTCATACACGCCCGCCAGGTCCATGCCCTCGGCGAGCAGCGGCAGTTCGTGGGACGGCAGGCCCAGCTCGCCGAGGGCCGCGCGCTGCTCCTGCTCCAGCGCGTACCGCTCGGCGTACTCGGCGGCCTGGTTCAGTAGCGGGTCCACCAGCTTCCCGGCGTTCCCGCCGCGCCGGGCCCCGCCGAGCCCCGCGGCCGAGAGCGCCCGCGCGACCGAGGAGTGCTCCACGGTGCCCACGAGTTCCAGGTCCGCCGCGGTCAACACCTCCGGACGGACCATGTTCACGATGATCCGGCCCACCGGAAGCCGGGCCGCCCGCAGCTCGGCGATGCCGTCGGCGGTCTCCTGGACGGGCATCTCCTCCAGCAGTGTCACCAGGTGCACGGCCGTCTCCGGCGACTTGAGCACCCGCATCACCGCCTGCGCCTGATTGTGTATGGGGCCGATCTTCGCGAGGCCCGCCACCTCGTCGTTGACGTTCAGGAAGCGGGTGATGCGGCCGGTCGGCGGGGCGTCCATGACGACGTAGTCGTACGCGAACCGTCCCCTCTTGTCCTTGCGGCGCACCGCCTCGCACGCCTTGCCGGTCAGCAGGACGTCCCTGATGCCGGGGGCGATGGTGGTGGCGAAGTCGATGGCGCCGATCTTCTTCAGGGCCCGCCCCGCCCCGCCCAGCTTGTAGAACATCTGGAGGTAGTCCAGAAGGGCCAGTTCGGCGTCTATGGCGAGGGCGTGCACCTCCCCGCCCCCGGGAGCTACGGCGATCTTCCGTTCCTCATAGGGCAACGCCTCCGTCTCGAAGAGCTGTGCGATGCCCTGCCGGCCCTCGACCTCCACGAGAAGCGTCCGCTTCCCCTCGGTGGCGAGGGCCAGCGCGAGGGCGGCGGCGACCGTCGTCTTTCCGGTCCCGCCCTTGCCGCTGACGACCTGGAGCCTGCTCACGTCTTCGAGCCTAACCAGTCCGGCCGACACTCACGCGGGAGGCTGTGGATAACGGTGGTCACAGTCGGCCACGTGTTCGGCGCGAACCGGCGGCCCCGGACGTCCGTCCGGCCCCCCGGGGACAGCGGATAAAGTCGCCCCCATGACCAAGAAGTGGGAATACTCGACCGTGCCGCTGCTCGTCCATGCCACGAAGCAGATCCTGGACACCTGGGGCGAGGACGGCTGGGAGCTGGTGCAGGTCGTGCCCGGGCCCAACCCCGAGCAGCTCGTGGCCTACCTGAAGCGGGAGAAGCAGGCATGAGCGCGGTCGAGGCCAAATTGGCCGAATTGGGCCTGACCCTGCCGGAGGTCGTACCGCCGCTGGCCGCGTACCAGCCGGCCGTACGGTCCGGTGTGTACGTCTACACCGCGGGCCAGCTCCCGATGGTGGAGGGCAAGCTGCCGGTCACCGGCAAGGTGGGCGCGGAGGTCACGCCCGAGGAGGCCAAGGACCTGGCCCGCATCTGCGCGCTGAACGCGCTGGCCGCCGTGAAGTCCGTCGCCGGTGACCTGGACCGCATCGCGCGCGTGGTGAAGGTCGTCGGCTTCGTCGCCTCCGCGGCCGACTTCACCGGGCAGCCCGGCGTCGTCAACGGTGCCAGCGAACTGCTCGGTGCCGTCCTCGGTGACAAGGGCGTGCACGCCCGCAGCGCGGTCGGCGTCACGGTGCTGCCCCTGGATGCGCCGGTCGAGGTCGAGATCCAGGTGGAACTCGTCCCGTAGGCCGCCACGGCCCCGCTGACCTCGGGTACCTCTCGAACATTCGCCCTATACGGGATAGCCTCCGGCCATGGCGAACGGTCAGTGGTATCCCCCGGAGTGGCCGGACCGCATCCGCGCGCTCGCGGACGGCGCCCTCACCCCGGTGGCCCCCAGGCGCGCGGCCACCGTGCTGCTCCTGAAGGACACCCCGGACGGCCCTGTCGTCCACATGCTGCGCAGACGCGCCTCCATGGCCTTCGCCGGGGGCGCGTACGCGTATCCCGGCGGCGGTGTCGATCCGCGCGACGACGACCGCCGGGTCCGCTGGGCGGGCCCCACGCGCGCGTGGTGGGCCGAGCGGCTGGGCGTGGACGAGAACGGCGCCCAGGCCATCGTGTGCGCGGCCGTCCGGGAGACGTACGAGGAGGCGGGCGTCCTGCTCGCCGGACCCGACGCGGAGTCGGTCGTCGGCGACACCACCGGTGCGGACTGGGAGGCGGACCGGGCCGCCCTGGTGGCCCGTGAGCTGTCCTTCGCCGAGTTCCTCGACCGGCGCGGCCTGGTCCTGCGCTCGGACCTGCTGGGCGCCTGGGCGCGGTGGATCACCCCCGAGTTCGAGGCCCGCCGCTACGACACCTGGTTCTTCGTGGCCGTCCTCCCCGAGGGGCAGCGCACCCGGAACGCCTCCACGGAGGCCGACCGCGCGGTGTGGATCCGCCCCGAGCAGGCGGCCGGCGGCTACGACCGGGGCGAGCTGCTGATGATGCCGCCCACCATCGCCACCCTGCGCCGGCTCCTCCCGTACGCCACCGCCGCCGAGGCGCTGTCGGCCGCTCCCGCGCGCGACATGACGCCGGTCCTGGCGACCGCCCGCCTCCAGGACGGCGAGATCGTCCTGTCCTGGCCCGGGCACGACGAATTCACCAAGCACGTCCCGACGGCGACCGGGACGACGACTTCGACGACGACCGGTGGGGGCCCCGCATGAGCGACGAAGCAGCCCTGCCGGGCCGGCCCAGGGACTCGGTCCGCTCCGGCCCCGCCACCGAACGGGCCGTCAACGTCCTCGCGCCGAACCCCTCGGCGATGACCCTGGACGGCACCAACACCTGGATCGTCGCCGAGCCCGACTCCGACCTGGCCGTGGTGATCGACCCGGGCCCGCTGGACGAGGGCCATCTGCGCACCGTCGTGGACACGGCGGAGAAGGCCGGCAGGCGCATAGCCCTGACCCTCCTCACCCACGGCCACCCCGACCACGCCGAGGGCGCCGGCCGCTTCGCCGAGCTGACCGGCACACGCGTGCGTGCCCTCGATCCGGCGCTGCGGCTCGGGGACGAGGGGCTGGCCGCCGGAGACGTGATCACCGTCGGCGGCCTGGAGCTGAGGGTCGTACCGACCCCCGGGCACACCGCGGACTCGCTGAGCTTCCATCTGCCGGCCGACCGGGCCGTGCTGACCGGCGACACCGTCCTCGGGCGCGGGACGACGGTCGTGGCGCACCCCGACGGGCGGCTGGGCGACTATCTGGACTCGCTGCGGCGGCTGAGGTCCCTCGCGGTCGACGGCGGTGTGCACACCGTCCTGCCGGGCCACGGGCCGGTCCTGGATGACGCGCAGGGCGCCGTCGAGTTCTATCTGGCCCACCGCGCCAGCCGGCTCGCCCAGGTCGAGACGGCGGTCGAGAACGGGCTCCGCACCCCCGCCGAGGTCGTCGCCCACGTCTACGCCGACGTGGACCGCTCCCTGTGGCCGGCGGCGGAACTGTCGGTACGGGCCCAGCTGGAGTACCTGAGCGAGCACGGGCTGATCTGACCGAGCCCACGGGCGGCGTCGGGCGCGGGAGGGCGAGCGGGACGACGGGAAACGGCCCCGCCCGGCGCCCGGGGGCGAGGGACGGGGCCGTCTCGGGCCGTGGTCGGCGTCAGTCCGTGAGCCGCGACCGGCGTCGGCGGACCGCGGAGGCCGTAGCCGGCGTCAGCGGGACCGCTTGGCCAGGCGCTCGACGTCGAGCAGGATCACGGCCCGCGCCTCCAGGCGCAGCCAGCCGCGCTGGGCGAAGTCCGCGAGCGCCTTGTTCACGGTCTCGCGGGAGGCGCCGACCAGCTGGGCCAGCTCCTCCTGGGTGAGGTCGTGGACGACGTGGATGCCCTCCTCGGACTGCACGCCGAAGCGGCGCGAGAGGTCCAGCAGGGCGCGTGCCACGCGACCGGGGACGTCGGAGAAGACCAGGTCGGACATGGCGTCGTTGGTCTTGCGCAGCCGACGGGCGACGGCGCGCAGCAGGGCGCCGGCCACCTCGGGGCGGACGTTCAGCCAGGGCTGGAGGTCGCCGTGGCCGAGACCGAGCATCTTGACCTCGGTCAGCGCGGTCGCGGTCGCGGTGCGCGGTCCCGGGTCGAACAGCGACAGCTCGCCGATCAGCTCGCTGGGACCGACGACGGCGAGCATGTTCTCGCGGCCGTCGGGGGAGGTGCGGTGGAGCTTGACCTTGCCTTCGGTGACGACGTAGAGCCGGTCACCGGGGTCGCCCTCGTGAAACAGGGAGTCGCCGCGTGCGAGCGTCACCTCACTCATGGAGGCGCGCAGCTCCGCGGCCTGCTCGTCGTCGAGAGCCGCGAAGAGCGGGTTGCGCCGCAGAACGTCGTCCACGAGTTCTCTCCTTGTCGACCTGCTCAGGGGATCTTGCCCCCACGTGCCAGGGGACCGTGTTCCCCGTTTTGCCGGGCGGTCCAAACAGTGTGATCTGTCACAAGGATGCCGCACAGGTGTCCCGAGGTAAGCGGCAGGGGTCCAATCGGGGACCGCGCCCACCGGTCCGAGGAGGCTCCGGCCACCCGTCCGCGGGCCGACCGGGGGCCCAAGTGGCCGGTGACAGCAAGGCATAGCGGGCCGTACGGAGTTGCCGGACCGGTTGTATCCGAAGATTCCGCTGTGGGCGAACAGCGTCCGAAAGATGTGATGAATCGGATGAATCGGACCGACGGCAGCTGTCGTCGCGGCGGGTGCCGGGCCCCCGTCGCCCGAAGGACCGGTCCTCGTGGTGATCCACCACCGGCGCCCGTTCCGTCGGCGTAGCCTTCGTGCATGGCAGTGAGCAAGGCGCGCAAGGCGGCGACGGCGGTGACCGAGGCCGTGAAGCCCTGGAAGCCGGAGACCCGGACGGCGCTCGTGCGACGGGCCCGCAAGATCAACCGCGAACTCGCCGAGGTGTATCCGTACGCCCATCCCGAACTCGACTTCGAGAACCCCTTCCAGCTGCTGGTCGCCACCGTGCTGTCGGCCCAGACGACCGACCTGCGGGTCAACCAGACCACCCCGGCGCTGTTCGCCAAGTACCCGACTCCCGAGGACCTCGCGGCGGCCAATCCGGAGGAGGTCGAGGAGATCCTGCGCCCCTGCGGCTTCTTCCGGGCCAAGACCCGCTCGGTCATAGGGCTGTCCAAGGCGCTCACCGAGGAGTTCGGCGGCGAGGTGCCGGGCAGGCTGGAGGACCTGGTCAAGCTGCCCGGCGTCGGCCGCAAGACCGCCTTCGTCGTGCTCGGCAACGCCTTCGGCCGGCCCGGGATCACAGTGGACACCCACTTCCAGCGGCTGGTGCGGCGCTGGCGATGGACCGAGGAGAGCGACCCGGACAAGATCGAGGCCGCCGTCGGAGCGCTGTTCCCGAAGAGCGAGTGGACCGATCTGTCCCACCACGTGATCTGGCACGGCCGGCGCATCTGCCACGCCCGCAAGCCCGCCTGCGGCGCCTGCCCCATCGCCCCGCTCTGCCCGGCCTACGGCGAGGGCGAGACCGACCCGGAGAAGGCGAGGAAGTTGCTGAAGTACGAGAAGGGCGGCTTCCCCGGACAGCGCCTCAACCCTCCGCAGGCCTACCTCGACGCCGGCGGCAGGCCGGCGCCCCCGCTGGGGGCCGCGTGACGGGAACGATCCCGGGGACGTCGGGCGTTGGACAGGCACAGCGACGGGGGTGGAGATGACGAGGGCCAGCGAGACGCACCGCGGCGCGGTGACGCTCAGCACCGAGGGGCTGCCGGACTGGCTGGACCCGGTCGTGCGCGCCGCCGAGACGGTCAAGCCTTTCCAGCTCAGCCGTTTCCTGCCGCCGGAGAACGGCTCGGGCCGCAAGTCCGCCGTGCTGATCCTGTTCGGCGAGGGCGAGCGCGGTCCCGAGCTGCTGCTGATGGAACGGGCCGGCTCGCTGCGCTCGCACGCGGGACAGCCCTCCTTCCCGGGCGGCGCGCTCGACCCCGAGGACGGCGATCCGCAGGGCGACGGCCGGCTGCGGGCGGCGCTGCGCGAGGCCCAGGAGGAGACCGGCCTCGATCCGTCCGGCGTACAGCTCTTCGGCGTGCTCCCCGCCCTCTACATCCCGGTCAGCGGCTTCGTCGTCACGCCGGTGCTCGGCTGGTGGCGCGAGCCCAGCCCGGTCGGCGTCGTCGACCCGAACGAGACCGCGCGTGTCTTCACTGTCCCCGTGGCGGATCTCACTGACCCCGCCAACCGCGCCACCGCCGTGCACCCCCGCGGCCACCGGGGTCCGGCATTCCTGGTCGAATCGGCCCTGGTCTGGGGCTTCACGGCCGGAGTGATCGACCGCCTGCTGCACTACGCCGGCTGGGAGCGCCCCTGGGACCGGGAACAACAGGTCCCGCTCGACTGGCGCGCATGACAGGGTGAACCCCGTGCTGTATCCCCCGGGGCCCATCCCGGACCCCCGGCCGAGCTGCTGGGAGCGGAGTGAGTAGGCGAGGCCTGAAGCGGTGAACGTGCTGGACATCCTGTTGCTGGTCGCGGCCGTGTGGTTCGCGGTCGTGGGCTACCGCCAGGGCTTCGTCGTCGGCATCCTGTCGGTGATCGGGTTCCTGGGCGGCGGCCTCGTCGCCGTGTACACGCTGCCCGTCGCCTGGGACGCCGTGAGCGACAAGGCGCGGGTCGGCACCACCGCGGCCGTCGTGGCCGTGGTCGCCGTCATCCTCTGCGCCTCGGTCGGCCAGGCCCTGACCACGCATCTGGGCAACAAGCTCCGCCGGCACATCACCTGGTCCCCGGCCCGCGCCCTGGACGCCACCGGCGGCGCGCTGGTCAACGTCGTGGCGATGCTGCTCGTCGCCTGGCTGATCGGCTCCGCCCTGGCCGGTACGACGCTGCCGACGCTCGGCAGGGAGGTCCGCGACTCCAAGGTCCTCCTCGGCGTCTCGCGGACGCTGCCGACGCAGGCCGACACCTGGTTCGCGGACTTCTCCTCCGTCCTCGCGCAGAACGGCTTCCCGCAGGTCTTCAGCCCCTTCGCCAACGAGCCGATCAAGGACGTCCGGCCGCCCGACCCGGCCCTGGCGCGCGGTGCGGTGCCCGCCCGGGCCGAGCGCTCCATCGTCAAGGTCACCGGGACCGCCCCGAGCTGCGGGAAGGTCCTGGAGGGCACAGGATTCGTCTTCGCCGACCGCCGGGTGATGACCAACGCCCACGTCGTGGGCGGCGTCGACGCGCCGACCGTGCAGATAGGCGGCGAGGGCCGCAAATACGACGCCAAGGTCGTCCTGTACGACTGGAAGCGGGACATCGCCGTCCTCGACGTACCGGACCTGAAGGCGAGCGCCCTGCGGTTCAGCGGCCGGGACGCCGCCGGCGGGGACGGCGCGATCGTCGCGGGCTTCCCGGAGAACGGCTCGTACGACGTGCGTGCCGCCCGGCTGCGCGGGCGCATCACGGCCAACGGCCCGGACATCTACCATCGCGGCACCGTCCGCCGTGACGTCTACTCGCTGTACGCGACCGTCCGCCAGGGCAACTCCGGCGGCCCGCTGCTCACACCCGAAGGCCAGGTGTACGGCGTGGTCTTCGCCAAGTCCCTCGACGACGCGGACACCGGCTACGCCCTGACGGCGGACGAGATCCGCCCGGACATCGACCGGGGTCGCACGGCGAACGAAGAGGTGGGCACCGACAGCTGCGCGCTGTGAGGCCCGGGCGGACGGTTCAGCCGCGCGGGTGACGCAGCCGTACCGAGACCCAGCGGGCCCGACGGCGCAGGATACGCGGAATCCCCACCCTGAGGTCTCCTTCCGCCAGTTGCGGAGTACCTCGCTGAGGCGTGCTCAGACCGGTGGTCGAGCGCCGGTTGCGGGGTGCGTCACTGTAGTCGTGCGTCCAGCCCATACCCGGACGTGTGCCCCCGCCCCAAGGTCCATAACCGCCTGGGCGCGCCCCAATTGGCCTATGCGGCAGGCATGTGGCCGTTCGAAGGACAACTGTTCATGATTCGGATACCTGGCGCATCCAATTGCTCACAGAACGGTCACCGGTCGGGCTCGGGGTCCTTCAGCCAGTTGACCAGTTCGGTGGAGAACGCCGCCGGGTCCTCCTCGTGCGGGAAGTGCCCGAGACCGTCGAACAGCCGCCAGCGGTAGGGCGCTTCGACGTACTCGCCCGAACCCGCCGCGCTGCGCGTGCGGCTCACCGGGTCCAGCGAGCCGTGCAGATGCAGTGTGGGCACCCGCACCGGCCGCTTCATCCGGCGGTAGAACTGGATGCCGTCCGGGCGGGCCAGCGAGCGCACCAGCCAGCGGTACGGCTCGATCGCGCAGTGCGCCGTGGAGGGGATGCACATCGCCCGCCGGTACGTCTCCACGGCCTCGTCCTCGGGCGCTCGCGGTCCGGACCAGTCCCGGATCAGACGGCCCACCAGAGCACCGTCGTCCGCGGTGAGTTGACGCTCCGGCAGCCACGGCCGCTGAAAGCCCCAGATGTAGGAGTTGGCGGCCGTCTGCCGCGCGTCGCGCAGCATCGCCGCGCGCCAGCGCCGCGGATGAGGCATCGACACCACCGCCAGGCGCCGGACCAGCTTGGGCCGCATCGCGGCGGCCGTCCAGGCCAGATAGCCGCCCAGGTCGTGGCCGACCAGCGCGGCGTCCGGCTCGCCGAGCGAGCGGATCACGCCGGTGACGTCCAGGGCGAGGCCCGCGGGGTCGTACCCGCGGGGCGTGCGGTCGCTGCCGCCGACGCCCCGCAGGTCCATCGCCACCGCTCGGTAGCCCGCGTCCGCGAGCGCGACGAGCTGGTGCCGCCAGGTCCACCAGAACTGGGGGAAGCCGTGCAGCAGCAGCACGAGGGGGCCGTCGCCGAGTTCGGCGATGTGGAAGCGGGCGCCGTTCGCGGCGACGTCCCGGTGCGTCACCTGCTGCCCGTGGGGCAGTTCGATGCGTACGGCCGAGGGGGCGGGGTCGGTCATGACGACGAGCGTGCCACAACCTCGGACCGCGAGTGTGCCACCGCCTCGATGGCCGCGGGTGCCCGGTCCTCGGGCAGCTCCGGGCGCGGGTGGGGCTTGGCGTTCTGCAGGACGCTCGCCGACTCCTTCATGGACGCGGCCACCTTCTGCGGGCCCTGGCCCTTCTTGGCCTTCTTCGCGAACATCACGCCGATGAGCGCGAGGAGGCCGGCGACCAGCACGTTGGCCGCGAACGACAGCAGGAAGCAGACCGCCAGGTTCCAGCCGCTCCAGGTCCGGATCGCGTACGCCAGGGCGAAGTTGAGCATGGGCAGGGAGAACAACAGGACCGCGCCCGCCACCGAGAAGGCGCCGCCGCTGGTCGCGCCGCGCTTCACGTCCTGCTTGAGCTGGGCCTTGGCCAGCGCGATCTCGTCGTGCACCAGCGCCGACAAATCGGTCGTCGCCGAGGCGAACAGCTGGCCGATGCTGCGTTCGGCGCCGACCGGGCTGCCGTCGGGTGCGCTCATCGCGGTTCTCCCTCTGAGGTCTCTTGTGCCGCAAGTGTGCCGTGCCGGGTGGCCGTCGTGCCCGGGCGGCCGGCGTGTCGCCGTAGAGCCCGGTGGCCGTGTTCGTGGCCGTCCTGCCCGGTGGCCTCGGGTGCGGGCGCCCGGGTCGCACGGCCGTCTTGATTTGTACCGTCTCGTCAGATCATGCCGGACGGTCGCCCTCCTCGCCTGCCCCGCCCGGTACTTCCTGAAGCCCGTGGCGCGCCTCCGCCGCCCGCTCGGCGGCCCGCTCGGCCGCGATCCGCCGGTGTTCGGCGGCCTTGCGCTCATGCATCGCGGCCATGCGCAGGTGATAGGCCGGGTCGTCCTGCTCGTAGACGTCCGGGATGCCGTCGAGGTCCTCGTCGCGCTCCTCGTCCTCCCAGAGCCTGCGGTAGCGGGCGTTGCGTATCTTCAGCAGCACCGTCGCGCACACCGCCGCGATCAGCGATCCGGTGAGCACCGCCGCCTTCACCTCGTCGGTGAGGACGGCGTCGCCGGCGAAGGCCAGTTCGCCGATGAGCAGCGAGACCGTGAAGCCGATCCCGGCGAGGGAGGCCACCGCGAAGACGTCAGCCCAGGCGAGGTCGTCGCTGAGCGAGGCGCGGGTGAAGCGGGCGGTCAGCCAGGTGCCGCCGAAGATGCCGAGCGTCTTGCCGACGACCAGGCCGATGACCACACCGAGCGTCTCCGGCCTGGTGAAGACGTCCCCGAGCGCCCCGCCGGTCACCGACACCCCGGCGCTGAACAGGGCGAACAGCGGCACGGCGAGCCCGGCCGACAGGGGCCGCACCAGATGCTCGATGTGCTCGCCCGGCGAGTGGTCCTCGCCCTCCCGGGCGGTGCAGCGCAGCATCAGGCCCATCGCCACGCCGGCGATCGTGGCGTGCACGCCGCTGTTGTACATCAGCGCCCAGATCACCAGGGCGAGCGGCACGTACACGTACCAGCCGCGCACGCCCTTGCGCAGCAGCAGCCAGAAGACCAGCAGGCCCACGACGGCTCCGCCTAGCGCGGCGAAGTCCAGCCGGTCGGTGAAGAAGATCGCGATGATCAGGATCGCGAAGAGGTCGTCGACGACCGCGAGGGTGAGCAGGAAGGCGCGCAGCGCGCTGGGCAGCGATGTGCCGATGACCGCCAGGACGGCGAGCGCGAAGGCGATGTCGGTGGCGGTGGGCACCGCCCAGCCCCGGGCGGAGCCGTGCCCGAGAAGGCTGGTCAGGGTGTAGACGAGCGCCGGTACGGCCATACCGCACAGCGCGGCCACCACGGGCAGCGCGGCGGCCTTCGGGTCGCGCAGGTCTCCGGCGACCAGTTCGCGCTTGAGCTCGATGCCGGCGACGAAGAAGAACACGGCGAGCAGCCCGTCGGCGGCCCAGTGGGCGACGGACAGGTCGAGGCCGAGCGCGCCGGGGCCGAAGCGCAGGTGGCCGACCGTCTCGTAGCTGTGCGCCAGGGCGGGGATGTTCGCCCAGACCAGCGCCGCGACGGCGGCGAGGAGCAGCAGGACGCCACCGACGGTCTCGGTGCGCAGCGCGTCCGTGACGAACGTCCGCTCCGGCAGGGACAGACGTCCGAGGACCCTGCGCGGCGACGAGGGGATACGGGGCGCGGGCACGGCGGGACCTCCGGTGGCTGGGCAGGACGGCTCACATGCCGACCAGACTTCCCGGCGCCCCTGTGGATCTTGTCGCGTCCTTGACGCTTTTATTACTTTACCCGACAGGGGGCGGCCGGAACCGGTGATCCTCACGGTAGACGCGCGAGGGGCACCCGGCGCGTCGTCCTGGTGCCCCTCGCGGTGTCCCTGTGGTGCGGCCGTGCGGGTCAGTCCTCGCTCGGCGCCGCCGGGAGCTTGGTCTGGATGAGGTCCATGACGGTGGAGTCCGTCAGCGTGGTGACGTCACCGAGCTGGCGGTTCTCGGCCACGTCCCGCAGCAGCCGGCGCATGATCTTGCCGGAGCGGGTCTTGGGCAGCTCCGCCACCGGCAGGATCCGCTTGGGCTTGGCGATCGGGCCGAGCGTGGCGCCGACGTGGTCGCGCAGCTCACCGACGAGCGCCTCGGTCTCCGACGCCGTGCCGCGCAGGATGACGAAGGCGACGATCGCCTGGCCGGTGGTCTCGTCGGCGGCACCGACGACGGCCGCCTCGGCCACCGACGGGTGGGAGACCAGCGCCGACTCCACCTCGGTGGTGGAGATGTTGTGCCCGGACACGAGCATCACGTCGTCCACCCGGCCCAGCAGCCAGATGTCCCCGTCGTCGTCCTTCTTCGCGCCGTCACCGGCGAAGTACTTGCCCGGGAAGCGGGACCAGTAGGTGTCGATGAACCGCTGGTCGTCGCCCCAGATCGTGCGCAGCATCGACGGCCACGGCTCGGTCAGCACCAGATAGCCACCGCCGCCGTCGGGCACCTCGCGCGCCTCGTCGTCCACGACGGTCGCGCTGATGCCGGGCAGCGGACGCTGAGCCGAGCCGGGCTTGGCCTCGGTGACGCCCGGCAGCGGAGAGATCATCATCGCGCCGGTCTCGGTCTGCCACCAGGTGTCCACGACGGGGGTGCGGTCGGCGCCGATGTGCTTGCGGTACCAGACCCACGCCTCGGGGTTGATGGGCTCGCCCACCGACCCCAGCACCCGCAGGCTGCCCAGGTCGAACTTGGCGGGGATGTCGTCTCCCCACTTCATGAACGTCCGGATCGCGGTCGGCGCGGTGTAGAGGATCGTGACGCCGTACTTCTGCACGATCTCCCAGAACCGGCCCTGGTGCGGGGTGTCGGGCGTGCCCTCGTACATGACCTGCGTCGCGCCGTTGGCCAGCGGCCCGTAGACGATGTACGAGTGCCCGGTGACCCAGCCGACGTCGGCCGTGCACCAGTACACGTCGGTCTCCGGCTTCAGGTCGAACACCGCCCAGTGCGTGTACGCCGCCTGGGTGAGGTAACCACCGGAGGTGTGCAGGATGCCCTTCGGCTTACCCGTGGTGCCCGAGGTGTAGAGGATGAACAGCGGGTGCTCCGCCTCGAACGCCTCCGGGGTGTGCTCGGTGGACTGCCGTCCGACCAGCTCGTGCCACCAGACGTCGCGTTCGTCGTTCCACGCCACGTCCTGCCCGGTGCGACGCACCACGAGCACGTGCTCGACGATGCCCGCCTTGTCGACCGCCTCGTCCACGGCGGGCTTGAGCGCGGACGGCTTGCCGCGCCGGTAGCCGCCGTCGGCGGTGATGACGACCTTGGCGTCGGCGTCCTGGACGCGCGTCGCGAGCGCGTCCGAGGAGAAGCCGCCGAAGACGACCGAGTGCGCCGCGCCGATCCGGGCCGAGGCCAGCATCGCGATCGCGGTCTCCGGGATCATCGGCATGTAGATGGCGACCCGGTCGCCCTTGCGGACCCCCAGCTCCAGCAGGGCGTTGGCGGCCTGGGAGACCTCGTCCTTCAGCTCCGCGTAGGTGATCGAGCGGCTGTCGCCGGGCTCGCCCTCGAAATGGATGGCGACGCGGTCCCCGTGGCCGGCCTCCACATGCCGGTCCACGCAGTTGTACGCGACGTTCAGCTCGCCGTCCTTGAACCACTTGGCGAACGGCGGATTCGACCAGTCCAGCGTCTCGGTCGGCGTCTTGGCCCAGGTCAGCCGGCGGGCCTGCGCGGCCCAGAAGCCGAGCCTGTCAGCCTTGGCCTGTTCGTACGCCTCCGCGGTGACATTGGCATGCGCGGCCAGGTCGGCGGGCGGCGCGAACCTGCGTTCTTCCTTGAGCAGGTTGGCCAGGCTTTCGTTGCTCACGACATCTCCCTTTCCAAGGGTGTCCGTTGTGTCCCAAGCCACAGCTCATCAGACGCGGGGGGCCGATGACAAGGGTCGGCGGGAAAATTGGTTTAGACCTTTGCGTGAGGTGGCTGTTCAACCAGCACCGGGACCACCTCGCCCGCATCCCGCATATCCTCGCCGATGCCGTCACCGACCCTCTCACCGGTGTCTTCGCCGCCACCCTCGCCGGCGTCTTCGGTGACGCCTTCGCCGACGCCCTCGAAGACCGTGTCTCCTTCCGTTCCCGTGAGCAGGTACGCCTGTGCCTCGCCGACGTGGAAGTACATTCCGTGCAGCTCCAGTTCGCCCCGGGCCACCGCCCTGGCGACGGAGGCGTGCGCCCGCAGATGGTCCAGCTGCTGGACCACGTTGGTCAGGCACAGCTGCTCCACCGCGTCCGCGGCCGCCCGCCCGGCCAGCCGGGGCCGGGTGTCCGGGTCCCCCGTCAGCCGCGCGAGGCTCGGCAGCCCGTGCCGCAGCCACCGCCGTAGCGGGGTGTCCCCCTCCCGACCGCCCCCTTCCCGACTGCCCCCACCGCCCGCGCCCTCCTCGCTCTCTGTCCCCTCCTCGCTCTCCCTCCCCTCCTCAGTCCGCGCGCCCGTCCCGCTTCTCACGTCGGTCCCGCTCCCCATGTCGGTCCCGCTCTGCGCGCCCTTCCCGCTCCGCGCGCCCGAACCGCCCCCCACGTTCCCCGTGCCCTCCGCAGTCAGCAGTGCCTGCATCGCCCCGCAGCGGGAGTGCCCGCACACCGTGATCGAGCGCACCCCCAGCACGTCCACCGCATACTCGATGGCGGCCGCCACCGAGTCGTCGCCATGGTCTTCGCCCGGCGGCGGCACCAGGTTGCCGACGTTGCGGACGACGAACAGGTCCCCGGGGCCGCTGGCGGTGATCATCGATGTGACGAGCCGGGAGTCGGCGCAGGTGAGGAAGAGCTGCGAGGGCTGCTGGCCCTCCCGGGCGAGCCTGGCCAGCTCCTCGCGCACCAGCGGTGCGGTGTTCCGCTGGAACGAGCTGATCCCGCGCGCCAGTTCCCGCACCGCTGCCTGGCCGACGGGGGTGGCGGAAGCGTCCGAGAAGCAGGCCTGGTGGTTGCGCCAGGGCGTCCAGGGCCGGCACCGGCACTCGGCGGACGGGGGCGGCTCGGCGATCCGGATGACGCCACGCCGGCCCGACAGCTCGACCGTGCCGCCCCGCGCGGTGTGGGCGCCGCGCCAGTCCTGCAGTGACTCGTACGCCGCGTGGTCCATGAACGAGCCGTCCAACTCCACGACGACGTCGGCGCCTTGGGGTACGAGATGCAGGACCCGGCTGAGCCGGGGAACCGCGAGGAACGTCAGTTGGCCTCGGATTCGTACGTGATGGACTCCTTCCGTCCGTGTATGGGTGACGCGGGTGCGGGTGAGGCGGTGCAGGGCGACGGCGACCGCCACGGCGACCCCGAGGAGCACGCCCTCCAGGACACCGAGGAACACCACGCCGAGGGTGGTCACGGCGTAGACCGGCACTTCGCGGTGGCGGGTCACCGAGCGGATGTGGTGCAGGGACACCATCTGGATGCCGACGGCCATCACCAGGGCGGCGAGCGAGGCGAGCGGGACCGCCTCCAGGATCGGGACCATCAGCAGCGCGGCGACTACTACGAGAACGCCGTGCAGCATCGTGGAGTTCCGGCTCACGGCACCCGAGTTGACATTCGCGGTGCTGCGCACGGCCACCCCGGCCACGGGCAGGAGTGCCCCGGAGACGATGTTGGCGGCGCCCTGACCCAGCAATTCGCGGTTCAGGTCGGAGCGGCCGACGCGGGACTGCGGGCCCGGGCGTGAGGCCAGCAGCTTGTCCACGGCCACCGCGCCGAGCAGTGACTGCACGCTGCACACCAGGGTGGTGGTGAGCACCGCCGCCACGACGCCGAGCACCGGACCCTCGGGCAGTCCGGCCAGCGCGTGACTGCGCCAGGACGGCAGATCGACCCTGGGCAGGGTCAGCCCGGTGAGGGTGGCGGTCACGGTGGCCCCGGTGACGGCGACGAGAGCGGCCGGCACCTTGCGCAGCCCCCTGCCGAAGCGGCCTGGCAGGCGTGGCCAGGTCAGCAGCAGGGCGAGGGTGAGGGCGCTCACGGACACCGCGGTCGGGTGCAGTCGAGCCAACTGGGCGGGCAGCGCGAGCAGGTTGGCGAGGACGGAACTGTCCGGTCTGCCGCCGAGGACGATGTGGAGCTGGGCGACGGCGATGGTGATGCCGATCCCGGCGAGCATGCCGTGCACCACGGCCGGGCTCACCGCGAGCGCGCCACGGGCCACCCGCAGACAGCCGAGGCCGAGCTGGGCGATGCCGGCGAGGACGGTGATGCCGCAGGTGGCCCGCCAGCCGTAGTGGTGGATCAGATCGGCGGTGACCACGGTGAGGCCGGCGGCGGGGCCGCTGACCTGCAACGGGCAGCCGCCGAGCCGGCCGACGACGACTCCCCCCACCGCGGCGGCGACGAGGCCGGCCTGGAGCGGGGCGCCGGTGGCGAGGGCGATGCCCAGGGACAGCGGCAGGGCGATCAGGAAGACCGCGACGGCCGCCGACACGTCGGCGCCCTCGACCCGCAAGCGGCGGGGGCGCCCAGGTGCGGGGCGGTGCGGGACGTCGGGGTGTTGGGCGTGAGGGGGTGCGCAGGCTGAGGGCATGTTCCCGTCTCCTCCGGGGCGGCGCGGTCGCGGACTGGATGGACCCGCCTCGATGGGCGGGGGCTCGCTCGCGGCCGTGGGTCACGGCGTGTCGTGGCGGGATGGATCAACGCTCGGTAAACGAACCGTAATGCAAAGTAAAGACAAGGCATAACTTTGCGGGGCAAATGGCGTATCCGATCCACCGCCCGAGTGAAGTGGGCATTTCATCGGCTTGTCGTATTAATTCCCCTCTCGGCCCTGTGGGACCTTGGCGACGCTGCTGGGACAAGCCCGGCATATCACCACAAAAGGCCCTGTCAGCGCTCGTCCGAGAGAAGGAAGAAGGTGGGGCGGAACATGGCCGCCACCCAGAGAATCGCCGTCGGCGCCGTGGCCGCCGCGGCCTGTGCCGCGTCACTCGCCGGTTGTGCGACCGGCTCCAAAGCCCCGAAGGAAGGAGCGCCCGGTCCCCGCCAGGGCGCGCCGGCACCCAACAGCGCGCTTCGGCTGATCGGTGACGGGTCCACCGCGTACACGGGTGGGCAGCCGCACCAGCCCACGCCCGAGCGGTTGAAGCCCGGTGCGAAGCCCCCGCAGTTCGTGGTGTTCTCCTGGGACGGCGCGGGCGAGGACAGCCAGAAGCTGTTCTCCCACTTCCGCAAGGTCGCCAAGGAGAACCACGCGACGATGACGTACTTCCTCAGCGGCGTGTACACGCTGCCGGAGGAGAAGCGTGACCTCTACCGGCCCCCGCAACACGCCCAGGGCGCCTCGGACATCGGCTTCAACGACGCGCAGGGCATCTCCGACACCATCAAGCAGGTGCGGCTGGCCTGGCTGGAGGGCAACGAGATCGGCACACACTTCAACGGCCACTTCTGCGGCCCCGACGGCGGTGTCGGCCAGTGGTCGGTGAACGAGTGGAAGAGCGAGATCGCCCAGGCCAAACAGTTCGTGAAGTCCTGGAAGACCAACACCGGCATGACGAAGGCGGCCCCGCTGCCCTTCGACTACGACAAAGAGCTGATCGGCGCCCGCACGCCCTGCCTCGAAGGGCAGAAGAACTTCACCAAGGCCGCCCGCCAGTTGGGGTTCCGCTACGACTCCAGCGGTGTCAACGACCAGCTCTGGCCCAAGAAGAAGGAGGGCCTGTGGGACCTGTCGATGCAGCTGGTGCCCTTCCCCGGCCACACGTACGAGCAGTTGACCATGGACTACAACTTCATGGTCAACCAGTCGGGCACCGAGACCCAGGGTGACCCCGACAAGTTCGACTACTGGGGTGACCAGATGCGAGACGGTCTGATCAAGGGCTTCTACCGCGCCTACGACGGCAACCGCGCCCCGCTGGTCATCGGCAACCACTTCGAGTCCTGGAACGGCGGCACCTACATGCGCGCCATCGACGAAGTGGTGCACGAGGTGTGCAACAAGCCCGAGGTGCGCTGCGTCTCCTTCCACCAGCTGGCCGACTGGCTGGACGCCCAGGACCCGACGGTGCTGCAGAGGCTGCGCACCCTGAAGGTGGGCGAGGCCCCCCGGCAGGGCTGGGCGTCCTTCCTCTCCGGCCGCCCCGCCCCGGCGCCCAAGGGCGTGCCCGGGGCGCCGGCGGTCAAGCAGTAGGCGTCATACGGGCGTCGCCACATGCTCACCCAGTACGAACCCGGGGTCGACCTGCGCCGCCAGGTCGGCCCCGGTGCGCTCGTTGCCCCACGCCTCGGCGTTCTTCAGATGGAAGTGCACCATCTGACGCGTGTAGCGCTCCCAGTCCCGCAGCTCGTAGGTGGCGTCCGCGGCGGCCCGGAGGGTGTGCAGCGCCTGCGAGTTGGCCTCTTCCAGGAGGTCGAACCGCGGCGGCCTGCCCTTCTCCATGGCACGCACCCAGTCCGAGCGTCCGACCGTCACCAGCAGATCGTCCCCGACCTCCGCGCGCAGGAAGTCGATGTCGTCCTGTTCCTGGATCTTGTTGCCGACGACCTTCAGGGTGACCCCGAAGTCGCGGGCGTAGTCCTTGTACTGGCGGTAGACGGAGACCCCCTTCCGGGTCGGCTCGGCGACGAGGAACGTCATGTCGAAGCGGGTGAACATGCCGGAGGCGAAGGAGTCCGAACCGGCCGTCATGTCGACCACGACGTACTCGTCGGGGCCGTCGACGAGGTGGTTCAGGAACAGCTCCACCGCTCCGGTCTTGGAGTGGTAGCAGGCGACCCCCAGGTCGGCGTCGGTGAAGGGGCCGGTGACCATCAAACGGACGGCCCCGCCGTCGAGTTCCACCGGACGCGAGCAGGCGTCGTAGACCGGATTCGGTTCCCGGATCCGGACCAGCCGGGAGCCCTCACCCGGCGGGGTCGTCTTGATCATGGTCGCGGCGGAGGTGACGCGCGGATTGCCGCCGCGCAGATAGTCCTTGATCAGCGAGAGCCGTTCGCCCATGGCGGGCAGCGCGGCCGCCTCCGCCTCGTCGAGGCCGAGCGCGGGTCCCAGGTGCTGGTTGATGTCCGCGTCGATGGCGACGATCGGGGCACCGGCGGCCGCGAGGTGGCGGATGAAGAGGGAGGAGAGCGTCGTCTTGCCGCTGCCGCCCTTCCCGACGAAAGCAATTTTCATGTTCACGAAGCGTAGTCGGTTCATAGCTGTGTGTGGCAGGGGGAGTGAAGAAGACCACTCCTTCGTGGGGTCGGCCCGCGGGATGCGTAGGGTCGTACTCATGAGTACGACAGGTGCGGCCGCCGATCCGCTCGCGGCCCTGGGCTCGCTGCCCGGCGTGGCCGAATCCGTGGAGTCCGTCCGCAAGGCGGTGGACCGGGTCTACGGCCACCGGATCATGCGCCGCCGCAGTGACGCGGTCACCTCCGAGGCGGCCCTGCGCGGCGCCCGGGGCTCGGCGGCGCTGGCCGGTGCGGACTGGGCCCTGGAGGAGGTGCGGCGGCGTACCGACTTCAGCGCCGACGCCGAGGCGCGGGTCGTGGGCGCGGCCCTGAGGCTGTCCGCCGAGGGGGGCCAGCTGCTGTCCATCTGGCGGCAGTCGCCCCTGCGGGTCCTGGCCCGGCTGCATCTGGTCGCCGCGGCGGGCAGGGAGGACCAGGTCGGCAGGCCGCGGCAGGCCGGCGAGGCCGTGGACGAGCCGCTGATCGAGCTTGCGCTGCCGGACGCCCGTGAGGTGTCGGGCCGTCTGGAGGGGCTGGCCGATCTGGTCATCGCGGGAACGTCCGCACCCGCGCTGGTGACGGCCGCCGTGGTGCACGGCGAACTGCTCGCGCTGCGCCCCTTCGTGTCCCACAACGGGCTGATCGCGCGCGCGGCCGAGCGAATCGTGCTGATCGGCAGCGGTCTGGACCCCAAGGCGGTCTGCCCGGCCGAGGTCGGCCACGGCGAGCTGGGCCGTGCCTCCTACCTGGCGGCGCTGGACGGATACGTCTCCGGCACCCCCGAAGGCATGGCGGCCTGGATCGCGCACTGCGGCAGGGCGGTCGAGCTGGGTGTCCGCGAGTCGACCGCGGTGTGCGAGGCGCTGCAGCGCGGCGCGGCCTGAGAAACTCCGGACAAGATCCCTGCGCTCCGGAAAGGCCCCTGTGTGAAGCCCTGAACAGGGTTGCGGCGGTACGAGTTCTCGTACCGCCGCTGGCATGCGCACCGGGTTACCAAGCGTCCTCGATATGTGCCCATCAGGTCGGGAACTTTGCCCGTCACCTGGTGCGGCTGGCCCGTAATCGACGGGTCGACGTCGCGTGGGTGCCCGGTGTTCATGCGTGGGTCCGTGGGGCCGAATGCGTAGTGGTAGGAGATCCTCTCGGATGTCCAGTGGTCTCGCGGGCCGCTGAATCCTTTGTACTGCAAGGCCGTAGTAAGCGGAACCCCTCCCCACACTTCTTTACTTTCCGCCGCGAACAGGCGTGAAAGGCCGCGAACAGGAGCGAAGGAGTCAAGCGGTGCGAACCGGAGGAAAAAGGGAGGGCTCAGGCGGTGCCGCGGCGTCGGGTGGCGTACCAGACGAGGCCGGCGGTCGCCGCCGCCGCTCCGACGGCCGCGGCCGCGACGAGTGCCGGGCGGGGCGGTACGGAGAACGTGGGCAGCCGCTTCTTCAGCGGGACCGGGCGACGGAACTCCAGGACCGGCCACCCGCGCGCGAGTGCTTCCCGGCGCAGTGAGCGGTCCGGGTTCACGGCGTGCGGGTGTCCGACCGCCTGAAGCATCGGCAGGTCGGTCGCGGAGTCGCTGTACGCGTAGCAGCGCTCGAGGTCGTAGCCCTCGGAGAGGGCCAGCTCGCCGATCGCCTCGGCCTTGGTCGGGCCGTAGGCGTAGTACTCCACCTCGCCGGTGAAACAGCCGTCCTCGCCGACGACCATCCGGGTGGCCACCACTCGGTCGGCCCCCAGCAGTTCACCGATCGGCTCGACGACCTCGGCGCCGGAGGTGGACACGATCACCACGTCCCGTCCCGCCGTGTGGTGCTCCTCGATCAGGGAGGCGGCCTCGTCGTAGATGATCGGGTCGATCAGGTCGTGCAGGGTCTCGGCGACGATCTCCCGCACCTGCTGGACGTTCCAGCCCCGGCACAGAGCGGACAGATAGGCGCGCATGCGTTCCATCTGATCGTGGTCCAGGCCGCCGGCCAGGAAGACGAACTGGGCATAGGCGGTACGCAACGCGGCCCTGCGGTTGATCAGGCCGCCTTGGTAGAAGGACTTGCTGAAGGTGAGCGTGCTCGACTTCGCAATGACCGTCTTGTCCAGGTCAAAGAAGGCTGCTGCGCGAGGCAAGGAGTGGTTTTCCACGACCCTGAGCATAGGCGCCCACCATTCGGCGTAAGGTGGGGCGCGTGGGTTTGCCTGAGAGGGCTCTCGGGTACACCATGGAAGTCACGGATCGTTCGCGACCGTGCTAACCCGGCCCGACTCCTCCCCCCCCCGAGTCGGCCGTGGGGACGACCCCCGCTCTCCCCCCCGGCGGGGGTCGTCGCATGTCCGGATGGGTTTTCTCGCCCCTCCTCCCCCTGTGAACGGCCACACGGCCGGAGCTGTGACGCTCCGGACCGGTGCTTCGTCACACCCATGATCCGTCACGCTGGGTAATCGTGACGCTGCTCTGCGGAAGTCGCACAGCGATCGGAACAGGGGTCACCGGTATGGGTGACGGAGTTATTCACAACCTCTCGGTTGTCCACCGTTTTCGACCAAGATCCACACGATTTCGCGGATCGCTGCACCGTGATTCCAGCGCCTCCGGCCACGGCGAGTTCATGGCCGGTTCCGATTGCCGGAGTGCGTATGGCCGGTTCCTATCGGCCGCTCATATGGAGGCCGCTCGCCGGTTCTTCACACCTTGGGGAATCGCGTGGTCGAAGGGGCCGCGCGGCACACGCAGCGAAGGGGAAGCTCACGTGACCGGAACCGTCACCCACGACCCGCCGGCCGCCGGCGGAGGCCGGCCCGGACGGCCGCTCATCCTGACCGAGGACGCCGAACTCCTGGACGACCTGCTCCGCCTGTGCGCGGCCGCCGGCGCCACACCCGAGGTCCACCACGGTCTACCGGAATCCGGCGATGGCTGGGAAACGGCGCCCCTGGTACTCGTCGGCGACGACGCCGCCCGCCGGGTCCGCGGGTCCTCGCGACGGCGCGGAGTGGTCCTGGTCGGCCGTGACCAGGACGACTCGGAGGTATGGAAACGAGCCGTGCGGATCGGCGCCGACCACGTCCTGATGCTGCCCGACGGAGAACAGTGGCTGGTCGACCGCATCGCCGATGTGGCCGAGGGGGTCGGCCGCCCCGCTCTGACCGTGGGGGTGATCGGCGGCCGGGGCGGAGCGGGCGCGTCCACACTCGCCTGCGCGCTCGCCGTCACCTCCGCGCGTGAGGGATTGCGCACGCTTCTCGTGGACGCCGATCCGCTCGGTGGCGGACTCGACGTCCTCCTCGGCGGCGAGAGCGCCGACGGGCTGCGCTGGCCCGCCTTCGCCGCCTCCCGAGGCAGGGTCGGCGGTGGCGCACTGGAGGAATCGCTGCCGGAGCTGCACGCGCTGCGGGTGCTCAGCTGGGACCGCGGCGACTGCGTCGCCATCCCGCCCCAGGCGGTGCGCGCGGTCCTCGCCGCCGCCCGGCGGCGCGGCGGCACGGTCGTGGTCGACCTGCCCCGCCGCCTCGACGACGGTGTCGCCGAGGTCCTCGCCCAACTCGACCTGGCCCTGTTGGTCGTCCCGGCCGAGCTGCGGGCGGTCGCGGCCGCCGGACGTGTCGCGTCCGCCGTCGGAATGGTCGTACGGGACGTCCGGATCGCCGTCCGCGGACCCTACGCCCCCGGCCTGGACGACCAGGAGGTGGCCCGGCTGCTCGACCTGCCGCTGGCCGGCGAGGTGCCCGTCGAACCGGCACTCCTGCGCCCCCTCGGCAGCCCGAAACCGCCCGCCGCGACCGGTCGCGGCCCACTCGCCCGCTTCTGCCTGGACTTCTGGGAGCGCGCCCTGGCCGAGGCGGGGGGCACCCGATGACACTCCCCGGACTCGACCGGGCCGACGGCGCTGCCCTGCTCGACGGTGTCCGGCGCCGCCTCGCCGAGAGCGGCGCCGAACCCACCCCCGCGCGCGTGGCACAGGCCCTGCGCGAACAGGGGCGAGTGCTCGGGGACGCCGAGGTCCTCGGCACCGCCCGGCGGCTGCGGTCCGAACTTGTGGGCAGCGGACCCCTGGAGCCGCTGCTCGCCGACCCCCGCGTCACCGACGTCCTGGTGTCCGCGCCGGACCGGGTGTGGGTGGACCGCGGCGGCGGCCTGGAGCTGACACCGGTGACCTTCCCGGACGCGGCGGCCGTACGGCGGCTCGCGCAACGGCTGGCCGCCGTGGCCGGACGCCGGCTGGACGACGCCCGGCCCTGGGCGGACGCCCGGCTGCCCGACGGAACCCGGCTGCACGCGGTGCTGCCCCCTGTCGCCGTCGGCTGCACCTGCCTCGCCCTGCGGGTGGTGCGGCCCCGGGCTTTCACCCTCGAGGAGTTGGTGGAGGCGGGCACCGTCCCGCCGGGCGGCGACCGGATCCTGCGGGCGCTGCTGGCCGCCCGGCTGTCCTTCCTCGTCAGCGGCGGCACCGGAAGCGGCAAGACGACCCTGCTCAGCGCGCTGCTGGGGCTGATCGGGCCGGGCGACCGGATCGTGCTCGCCGAGGACTCGGCCGAACTGCGGCCCGATCACCCGCATGTGGTCCGGCTGGAGACCCGGCCCGCCAACCAGGAGGGCGCCGGCCTGGTCACCCTCGAGGACCTGGTCCGGCAGGCACTGCGGATGCGGCCCGACCGGCTGGTCGTCGGGGAGGTGCGTGGGGCCGAGGTCGTGCATCTGCTCGCCGCTCTCAACACCGGTCATGAGGGCGGTTGTTGCACGATCCACGCCAACGCCGCAGCGGATGTGCCGGCCCGCCTGGAGGCGCTGGCCACCGCGGCCGGACTCGACCGGGCCGCGCTGCACAGCCAGTTGGCCGCGGCCCTCTCCGTGGTGCTCCACCTCGTACGGGACCGGTCCGGGCGGCGCCGGATCGCGGAAGTACACGTCCTGGAGCGGGACGCCACCGGACTGGTGCGGACGGTGCCGGCCCTGCGCTGGGGCGAGCGGGCCTTCGAACGGGAGCGCGGCTGGGAGCGACTGGAACGGCTGCTCGGCGGCTCAGACGATCACGGAACCGAAGGGCAGAGGTGATGAGGGTGGTCGGTGAGACGTCCTTGGGGGCGGCGTTCGTCTGCCTCGGCGCGATGATCTGGCTCCTGGGCGGACGGCACTGCGGGCTGCGGCGGGCGCGTCTGCTGCTCGCGGGCGGCGCGGTGGCGGCCCCCGGTCCGCCCGCCTGGGAGCGCGCCTTCGAAGGATTACGACGGCTGCGCGACCGCCTGGGGGCCGAGTGGTGGGCGCTCGCCGCCGGGCTGCTGCTGGCGTTGCTGGGGGCGTCACCGCTTCCGGCCGCCGCCGGGGCGGCCGGCGTGCCGTTGCTGCGGCGGGTGCGGCGGGCTCGGCAGGCCAGGCGCCTCCGGGAACGGCGGGCGGACGCGGTGATCGCCCTGTGCGGGGCCCTCGCCGGTGAGGTGCGCGCGGGACGGCAGCCCGGCGAGGCACTGCTGCGGGCCGCGCGGGACTCCGGCGGACTCGGCGACGCGCAGCCGGCCGTGGTCGCCGCAGCGCGGTTCGGCGGGGAAGTGCCCGGGGCGCTCGCCGCGGCCGGCCGGCAATCGGGTGCGGAGGGGCTGCTCGGACTCGCAGCGTGCTGGCGGGTGGCCGTGGACCAGGGCGCGGGCCTCGCGACCGGTCTCGACCGCCTGGAGGCGGCCTTGCGCGCCGAACGGGACCAACGCGCGGATCTGCGGGCCCAGCTGTCCGGGGCCCGGGCGACGGCGGTACTGCTCGCCGCGCTGCCCGCCCTGGGCCTTCTCCTCGGCGCGGCCATGGGCGCCGACCCACTGCGGGTGCTCCTGCACACCGGCGCCGGCCTCGGCTGCCTGGCGGTCGGGACGGCGTTCGAGGGGGCCGGTACGTGGTGGGCGACGCGGATCGTGCGCGGAGCGGAGGGGGTGAGGAGGCGGGGATGACGGGAGCCGCGGTGAAGGGGGCGGCGGGGTGGTGAACGCGGCGGGAGCGATCGCGCGCGTTGGGCGCCGGTGATGGCGATGACGGCGGCGGCTGGAGTGATCGAGGTGGCTGGAATGTGCGTAAGTGACCGAATCACACGGAAGGGGTGGGTGTGATGAGCGGGGAAGTCATCCACAGGCTGATGAGCGGGGAAGTCATCCACAGGCTGGGGACGGCCGGGGCGACGGTGATGGCCCTCGGGTGGGGCTTCAGGCACTTGGCGGCGGTACGGCGGCGACGGCGGGCGCGACGCCGGGTGGCGGAGCTGCTGAGTCGCGAAGTCGCACTCGTCAGAGCCCCGTTGAAGGTTCCGGATGCGGTCCGGCGAGGGCTTCCGGCGGCCGGGGCGGCCTGTGGTGCCTGGGTGCTGGTCGGCGGAGCCGGCGGCCTTCTGCTGGGCCTGGGCGCGGGGGTGGTGCTGTGGCGGTGGCGGGAGCGTCAGATGGCGGCAGGGCGTGACGAGGCAGTCGACAGCGCGGCTGCGGCTCGTCAACTCCCTCTCGCTGCCGACCTGCTGGCCGCCTGTGTCGCGGCCGGCGGGGGCCCGGTGATCGCCGCACAGGCGGTGGGGGAGGCTCTCGGCGGCCCGGTCGGCGAGGCGTTGGCGCGCGGCGCGGCGGAGGTGCGGCTCGGTGGCGAGCCGGCCGATGCCTGGCGGCGATTGGCTGATCTCCCCGGTGCCGGCGCCCTGGCCCGACTTCTGGAGCGGGCCGACGAGTCCGGGCTGCCCGCGGCGGGCCCGGCCGTCCGTCTCGCCTCGGACGCCCGCGCGGAGTGGGCCCGTACCGCGACGGCCCGGGCGCGTCGGGCGGCGGTACTGATCTCCGCGCCGGTCGGCCTGTGCTTCCTGCCCGCCTTCATCGCGATCGGTGTACTGCCCGTCGTGATCGGGCTGGCGGGTGGGGTGGTGGGAGGGAGGTGAGCCGAAACAAGAACGGTCCGGCGCGGGACACGGAGCCGGAGAAGGACAACGAGCGTGCATCACAAGGAGGTTGAGATGAACGGCAGGAAGATCGGGGAAGTGGCGGCGCGGGTGTGGGGGAGGTGCCGTCGGCATCGCCGGGATGCGGGGATGGTGACCTCCGAGTACGCGATGGGGATCATCGCGGCCGTCGGATTCGCGTTGCTCCTCTACGAGGTCGTCACCAGCGGTCAGGTCAGGGCGGAACTGCAGAACATCGTGAAGAAGGCCCTCAGTGCGCGGATGTGAGCAAGGGGCGGACCGGGGGTTCGTGACCGCGGAGGCGGCCGTGGTGCTCTGCGTGCTGGTGGCGTTCACCATGGCGCTGGTCTGGGGCCTGCTCGTGGTGGCGGCGCAGATCCAGTGTGTGGACGCCGCCCGTACGGGCGCCCGGGCCGCCGCCCGGCAGGACGGGGCCGACGCGGTGGTGACCGTGACCAGGGATGCGGCGCCGCGCGGGGCGCGGGTGTCGGTGGGGCGCGAGGGCGACCGGGTCCGGGTGACGGTGGTGGCGCGGCCGCCGGTACTCGGCGGGCTCCCTTTCGAGGTACGCGAGGAGGCCGTGGCACTGATCGAGGAGACGACGGGGACGCCGGAGCCGGCGGATGCGGCGAAGGGGGCGGGGCGGTGAACGGCACGACAGCCGTGCGGGGCGGTGAACGGCACGGTCGGCGGCCTTGGCTCCGGCGCTGGTCGGCCCCGAGACACCTCGTCCCGGGGCGCCCTGACCCGGGGCCGTGCGACCGGGAGCCCTGCGTCCCCGGCCCCTGCCTCCCCGGGCCCCGCATCCCTGGGCCCTGCGCCCCGGAGGCATCCGACCGGGGATCGGCCACCGTCTGGAGCCTGGGGGTGATCACCCTGCTCTGCGTGGTGTTCGGTGCCGTGCTCGCGCTGGGGCAGGCCGTCGTCGTCCGGCACCGGGCGGCCGGCGGTGCGGATCTGGCGGCGCTCGCGGCGGCCGATCACTGGGCCGAGGGCGGCGAGGCGGCCTGTGCCCGGGCCGAGCGGTTGGCGGCGGACCAGGGGGTACGGCTGGTGCGGTGTGCGATCGAGGGCGAGACCTCGGACGTGACGGCTGCCTCGGGAAGCGGGCCGTTCGCGGCGGAGGTGAGGGCGAGAGCGGGACCGGCGGGACCCGCCGTGCCTCCGGCAGCCCCGGGTGGGCCCCAGTCCCCGCCCAGAGGCGCCGCCGAGCCGCCTTACTGACCTCCGGGACCCCAGGGGCCCCGTCGGCCCCCCGAAGCCGTCGGAGCCGTCGGACCTCGCCCCAGCCGCGTTCAACCGCGGCTGGCTAGCCGGCCTCCAGGCCCTCCCTCGGCGTCCGCTCGGCGTCCTGGTGACCCGCTTCCGCGCTTGGCCCCGGGCTGGTCCGACCGCGCTCCGCGAGAAGCTTGTCCGAAGGCTCCCCGGCCCGCTCGGTTCCCTCGGCCGGTGTCCCCTCTGCGCGCCCGGTTCCCTCGGTCCGCGTCCCCTCGGCCGGTGTCCCGCCGGTCCCGTTCGTCCCGTCGGTCCCGTCGGTCCCGTCAGTCCCGTCAGCCCTCTCGGTCTCCCGGGTCCGCCCGGTCCCCTCCGTCTCCCCACCCCCCTCGGTCCCCTCTCCGGCCCCGTCGTCCGCCTTCTTCTCCGGGGCGCCGCGCAGCAGCACGGTGAGGAGGCGTACGGCGCCCCTCTTGTGCAGCGGGTCGTTGCCGTTGCCGCACTTGGGGGACTGGATGCAGGACGGGCAGCCGGCCTCGCACTCGCAGGATGCGATGGCCTCGCGGGTGGCGGTGAGCCACGTACGGGCGGTGTGGAAGGCGCGCTCGGCGAAGCCCGCGCCGCCGGGGTGGCCGTCGTAGACGAAGACCGTGGGCAGGAGGGTGTCTGGGTGCAGCGGTACGGAGACCCCGCCGATGTCCCAGCGGTCGCAGGTGGCGAAGAGGGGCAGCATGCCGATGGAGGCGTGCTCGGCGGCGTGCAGGGAGCCGCCGAGGATCTCGGGGATGATCCGGGCCTCGTCCAGCTGGTCCTCGGTGACCGTCCACCACACCGCGCGTGTGCGCAGCGTACGAGGAGGGAGGTCGAGTTTCGTCTCGCCCAGCACTTCGCCCGTGATCAGGCGTCTGCGCAGGTAGGAGACGACCTGGTTGGTGACCTCGACGGAGCCGTAGCAGAGGCGGCCGGCGCCCCAGGGGATCTCGGTGTCGGTCTCCAGGATGGAGATCGACGTGGTGTCGCGCGCGACCGTGGAGTACGGCGGGTCGGCCTGTTCGACGAGGGCGACCGAGTCCTCCAGGTCGAGGGAGCGCACCAGATAGGTGCGGCCCTGGTGCAGATGGGTCGCGCCCTCGTGGACCGTGGAGTGCGCGGCGCCGGCGTCGACCGTGCCGAGCAGGCGACCGGTGCCCTCCTCGACGACCTGGACCGGGCGGCCGCCCGCGCCGCGGATGTCGGTCAGGTCGGCGGCCCGTTCCCGGCGGGTCCAGTGCCAGGCCCTCGTCCGCCGGCGCAGCAGCTTCGCGGCCTCCAGCTGCGGGAGCACATCCGCGCAGGCGGGCCCGAAGAGGTCCAGGTCCTCCTCGGTCAGCGGGGCCTCCGCGGCGGCGGCGCACAGGTGCGGGGCGAGCACGTAGGGGTTGTCGGGGTCGAGGACCGTCGATTCGACCGGCTGGCCGAACAGGGCCTCTGGGTGGTGGACGAGGAAGGTGTCCAGCGGGTCGTCGCGGGCGACGAGGACCGCCAGGGCGCCTTGTCCGGAGCGGCCCGCGCGGCCCGCCTGCTGCCACAGGGACGCCCGGGTGCCCGGGTAGCCGGCGATCACCACGGCGTCCAGGCCGGAGACGTCCACGCCCAGCTCCAGGGCCGTCGTGGCGGCGAGGCCGAGGAGGTCGCCGGAGTGCAGGGCGCGTTCCAGGGCGCGGCGCTCCTCGGGGAGGTAGCCGCCGCGGTAGGCGGCGACACGCCGGACCAGGGAGCGGTCGACCTCGGCCAGTTTCTCCTGGGCGATGACCGAGATCAGCTCGGCGCCGCGCCGGGACCGTACGAAGGCCACCGAGCGCACGCCCTGCACGGTGAGGTCGGTCAGCAGGTCGGCGGTCTCGGCGGTGGCGGTACGCCGTACGGGTGCGCCCCTCTCGCCCCGCAGCTCGGTGAGCGGCGGCTCCCAGAGGGCGAAGACCACCTCGCCGCGCGGGGAGGCGTCGTCGGCGACCTCGACCACCGGCAGTCCGGTCAGCCGGCGGGCGGCGACGGCGGGCTCGGCGGCGGTCGCGGAGGCCAGCAGGAAGACCGGTGAGGAGCCGTATCGGGCACACAGGCGGCGCAGCCGCCGGATGACCTGGGCGACGTGCGAGCCGAACACGCCCCGGTAGGTGTGGCACTCGTCGATGACGACGTACCGGAGCGATTTCAGGAAGGAGGCCCAGCGCGGGTGGGAGGGAAGTATGCCCCGGTGCAGCATGTCGGGGTTGGTGAGGACGTAGTTGGCGTACTGGCGGACCCACTCGCGTTCCTCGAACGGGGTGTCGCCGTCGTACACGGCCGGGCGTACGGCGTTGCCCAGAGGTTGTGAAAGTTCCTTCACCGCACGGCACTGGTCGGCCGCGAGCGCCTTGGTGGGGGCCAGGTAGAGCGCGGTGGCACCACGTCCGTTCGGGGCCTGTGAGCCCTCCAGGAGGGTCGACATGACCGGAACGAGGTAGGCGAGGGACTTGCCGGAGGCGGTCCCCGTGGCGACGACCACCGAATCGCCGTCCAGCGCGTGCTCGGCGGCCAGCGCCTGGTGGGCCCACGGGTGCTCGATGCCGCACGCTTGTACGGCCGCGATCACCTCTGTACGAATTCGATCAGGCCAGACTGCATGGCGGCCCGTGCGCGGGGGCAAGTGCTCCGTATGAGTGATGCGCGCAGCCCGGCTCGGCCCCGAGGCGAGCCGGTCCAGGATCGTGCCTGGAGACGGGCGGGACGCCGGGTCCGCCGGGGTTCGATCGGATCGGTGATTCTTGGCCATCGGCACCGAGTGTGTCACTGGCGTGACGGACAATGGAGCCAAGGCGTCGTGCACGCCTGCCGGTAAGTGATTGAATGCCATCGCGGCTGGCGATGCGTCCCGGGGGCCGCAAGTGAAGGTGCCCGAGGGGCGACCGCTCGATAGCAAGGTGCTGGAGGATCCGTGGACCTGTCCCTGTCGACCCGTACCGTCGGCGATCGTACGGTCGTCGAGGTCGGTGGCGAAATCGATGTATACACCGCGCCCAAGCTGCGCGAGCAGCTGGTCGAGCTGGTGAACGACGGCAATTTCCACCTTGTCGTCGACATGGAGGGTGTGGACTTCCTCGACTCCACCGGACTCGGCGTATTGGTCGGCGGTCTGAAGCGAGTGCGTGCCCATGAGGGCTCGCTGCGCCTGGTCTGCAACCAGGAGCGCATCCTGAAGATCTTCCGGATCACCGGCCTCACCAAGGTGTTCCCGATCCACACCTCGGTCGAGGAAGCGGTGCAGGCCACCGACTGACCCTGACCGGTCGTCGGCGTCTGGCTCCCGCCTGGAGTCCGCCGCCGGCCGGTCCCGTCCCGGACTTGACGAACCGATTCGCCATGGGTCGGTGCGGTCGAGGCGGTCCGGGGCACACAAGCACACGAGGAGTGCGGGGTCTCGGCGGCCCCGGCTCCGATCGCACGCCCGTAGTCGCTAGGGGGATGCATGGCCACCGTCGAACTCCGTTTCAGCGCGCTGCCCGAACACGTCAGGACCGCCCGGCTGGTGGCGGCGGCGGTGGCGCGCAGGGCCGGAGTGGACGAGGCCGTTCTGGACGAGGTCCGGCTCGCCGTGGGCGAGGCCTGCTCCCGGGCCGTCGGACTGCATCAGAGCCATGACATCACCGCTCCGGTGAAGGTCGCGCTGGTCGAGGAGGAGAAGCAGTTCTCCATCGAGGTCGGCGACGAGGCCCCGCACGCGGTCATGGGCGGCGACACGCCCGGCGCCACGCCCGGCGGTGACGCGGACCTCGAAGAGGACGAGATGGGTCTCGCGGTCATCAGCGGACTCGTCGACGACGTCGAGGTCAGCGCCGGACGGAACGGCGGCCTGATCCGCATGACCTGGCCGACCGCTCGGACGACCTCCACGGTGGTTCTCTGAGCCCCACGGGCCGCCACGAGCCGCCACACGAACTTCGCGAGGGCCCTGCTGAGCAGGGCCCTTGTCGCATTTTCCGCCCGGCTGCGGAATTCGTGAAAGAATTCACGATCAATATCTCCGATAATTTGATCAAGAGTCAATGCGGTCGTCAATGCTTTTGGGGCATTACCGCTTTCGGGTTCATCGACGTGACCTCGATCATTTGCTGGCGGGCGTGAGAAGGCGAATTCCGTTTCCCGTCCCCTGTTTAGATCACTCGCGGGTACCTACAATCCGTCCACATCTTGAGCTCAGCCCAAGCGTCAAGGAGGACGAATGGCGGGGCTTTCTACCCCTCATCAGTTGGGTCACCCCACAACCCTCGCGGCCGCGGTCCTGACCGACGACAACCGGATCATCGTGGCCGTCATCGCGGCCGTAGCCCTGGCCGCCTTGGTGGTCGCGGGGATCCTGGTGCGTCAGGTGCTGGCGGCCGGCGAGGGCACCGACAGCATGAAACGGATCGCCGAGGCGGTCCAGGAAGGTGCCATGGCGTATCTCGCCCGGCAGCTGCGCACGCTCGGCGTATTCGCCGTCGTCGTCTTCTTCCTGCTCATGCTGCTGCCCGCGGACGACTGGAATCAGCGTGCCGGTCGATCGGTGTTCTTCCTGATCGGAGCGGTGTTCTCGGCGGCCACCGGCTATATCGGCATGTGGCTCGCCGTGCGCAGCAATGTGCGCGTCGCCGCCGCGGCCCGGGAAGCGACTCCGGCCCCGGGCGAACCCGAAAAGGATCTCACTACCGTCTCGCACACCGCGATGAAGATCGCATTTCGCACGGGCGGCGTCGTCGGCATGTTCACGGTGGGGCTCGGCCTGCTGGGCGCCTCCTGTGTGGTGCTGGTGTACGCGGCCGACGCGCCGAAGGTGCTGGAGGGCTTCGGCCTCGGTGCCGCCCTGATCGCGATGTTCATGCGGGTGGGCGGCGGCATCTTCACCAAGGCCGCCGACGTCGGCGCCGACCTGGTCGGCAAGGTCGAACAGGGCATCCCGGAGGACGACCCGCGCAACGCCGCGACCATCGCCGACAACGTGGGCGACAACGTCGGCGACTGCGCGGGCATGGCGGCCGACCTGTTCGAGTCGTACGCCGTCACCCTCGTGGCCGCGCTGATCCTCGGCAAAGCCGCCTTCGGCGACTCCGGACTGGCCTTCCCGCTGCTGGTGCCCGCCATCGGCGTGATCACCGCGATGATCGGCATCTTCGCGGTCGCCCCCCGGCGCACCGACCGCAGCGGCATGTCGGCGATCAACCGCGGCTTCTTCATCTCCGCGGTGATCTCCCTGGTGCTCGTCGCGGTCGCGGTCTTCGTCTACCTGCCCTCGACATACGCGGGGCTCGACGGAGTCACCGACGCGGCGATCAAGGGCAAGGACGGCGATCCGCGCGTCCTCGCGCTGGTCGCGGTGGCCATCGGCATCCTGCTCGCCGCGGTCATCCAGCAGCTGACCGGCTACTTCACCGAGACCAGCCGCCGCCCGGTGCGGGACATCGGCAAGACCTCCCTCACCGGCCCGGCCACGGTCATCCTCTCCGGCATCTCGCTGGGCCTGGAATCGGCCGTCTACACCGCCCTGCTCATCGGCCTCGGCGTGTACGGGGCGTTCCTGCTCGGCGGCACGTCGATCATGCTGGCGCTGTTCGCGGTGGCCCTGGCCGGCACCGGCCTGCTCACCACGGTCGGCGTGATCGTCGCCATGGACACCTTCGGTCCGGTCTCGGACAACGCGCAGGGCATCGCCGAGATGTCCGGTGACGTCGAGGGCGCGGGTGCGCAGGTGCTCACCAACCTGGACGCGGTCGGCAACACGACCAAGGCCATCACCAAGGGCATCGCCATCGCCACCGCCGTGCTCGCCGCGTCGGCGCTGTTCGGGTCGTACCGCGACGCGATCACCACCAACGCGCAGGAGGTCGGGGCGAGGCTCAGCGGGCCGGGATCGCCGCTGACCCTGGCGCTGGACATCTCACAGCCCAACAACCTCGTCGGCCTCATCGCGGGCGCCGCGGTCGTCTTCCTCTTCTCCGGGCTGGCGATCAACGCGGTCTCGCGGTCGGCGGGCTCGGTGGTGTACGAGGTGCGGCGGCAGTTCCGCGAGCACCCCGGGATCATGGACTACACCGAGAAGCCCGAGTACGGGCGGGTCGTCGACATCTGTACCAAGGACGCCCTGCGCGAGCTGGCCACACCCGGTCTGCTGGCCGTCATGGCGCCGATCTTCATCGGCTTCACGCTCGGCATCGGCGCGCTCGGTTCCTACCTCGCCGGCGCGATCGGCGCGGGCACGCTGATGGCGGTGTTCCTCGCCAACTCCGGTGGTGCCTGGGACAACGCCAAGAAGCTGGTGGAGGACGGCCACCACGGCGGCAAGGGCAGCGAGGCCCACGCGGCCACGGTGATCGGTGACACGGTCGGCGACCCCTTCAAGGACACCGCCGGACCGGCGATCAACCCGCTGCTGAAGGTCATGAACCTGGTGGCACTGCTCATCGCGCCCGCGGTGATCAAGTTCTCCTACGGCGACGACAAGAACATCGGTGTGCGGATCGGGATCGCGGTCCTCGCGCTGCTGGTGATCGTCGTCTCCGTGTACATCTCCAAGCGGCGCGGGATCACCGTCGGGGAGGGCGAGGACAGCACGGAGCGGGTCGCCAACTCGCCGGACGCCGCGGTGGTTTCGTAGACGACGGGAGGAAGTCCCGCGCAACGGGCGGGGGGGGGGGGGGGGGGGGGGGGGGGGCCCCCCCCCCCCCCCGGGGGGGGGGGGGCCCCCGGGGGGGGGGGGGGGCCGCGGGGGGGGCGGGGGAAAAAAAAAAAAAAAAAAAACAGGAC
>NZ_JBITEB010000017.1:0-104034 GCF_044454765.1 Streptomyces sp. NPDC051452 | reverse complement strand
GTGGGGCGCCGGGGGGGGGGGGCCCCCCCGGGGGGGGGGGGGGGGGGGGGGGCGGGGGGGGGGGGCGCCGCCCCCGGGGGGGGGGGGGGGGGGGCGGCCCCCCCCCCCCCCCCCCCCCCCCCGCCTCGGTGTGTGGGCTCGGCCACGTGGTGAGCCTTCTCTCTCATGGTGCGAAGAGTCACAAAAGCTGACTTATAGGCCGTTCGAGGGGCGGGAGGCGAGCGTCCGCCGTGTAGATTCCGGGGCCCGAGAGCCATGGAAGGGACCTATCCGGTGAACAAGAAGCTCGCGGCCGCACTGTCCGGCGGTGCGGTACTGGTAGTGGCGCTGTCGGGATGCGCCGGCAGCGGCGACAAGGGGCCCGACCCCAAGCTGGAGGCCTGGGCCAAGTCCGTGTGCGACGCGGTGCCCGCGCAGGACGCCAAGATCAAGGCGGCGAACGCGGCGATCAGCACGACGGCCGCCGACACCGCCAAGCCCGAGACCCTCCGCAAGACGGACTCGCAGGCCTTCCAGGACATGGCGGACGGCTACAAGGCGATCGCGGCGGCGATCAGCGGCGCCGGCGCGCCTCCCGGGGTGGACGGCGGCGCCAAGCGGCAGCAGGACGTGGTGCGCAACCTCAACAGCCTCGCCGCCTCCTACACCGGCCTGAAGAAGCAGGTCGACGACCTGAACACCAAGGACCAGGGGAAGTTCGCCTCGGGTCTGCACGAGGTCGCGGTGCAGATGACGGAGCTGGAGAAGAAGCACAAGAGCGGCACCGAGGCGCTGAAGAACCTCCAGCAGGGTGAGGTCAAGGACGCGATCGCCCAGCAGGCCAGCTGCAAGAAGGTCGCCTCCGGCACATCGCCCTCGGCGGGCTGACGGCCCTCCCGGCGAAGTTCCGTGCGGACGGCGGGCCTCCCGGCGGAGCGCCGTGCGGTCCGCCGGCCCGCCCGGAACCTCGCCACACGCACGGGCGCGGGGCGTGCTGAGGCCGCCCCCGGTGGGCGCCGCGGGCCACAATGGAGGGCGTGACTGACTCCGGACTCGCCCCCCTGCCCGCTTCCGACCGCCCCGAGATCGCGGCGCGTCTACGGGACGCGCTGCTGGCCGCCTCCTTCACCGCCGACGGGCTGCTCGACCTGCTCGGCGCCCCCGCGTACGCGGCGCTGGCCCGCAGCGAGACCGTGCCCGCCCTGCGGGCGACCCGTGGCGACACGCCGCTGGAGACACTCGTCCGGTTGTTCCTGCTCCAGCAACCCGTGCCGCACGCGCGCGTGGCGTCCGTGCTGCCGGTCGAGGACGCCGTGGAGGCGGGCTGGCTCACCCGCGTGGGCGGCGACGAGGTGGCCGCGACCGTGGACGTGCGCCCCTACGGCGGCCCGGGCGGCGAGGACTGGTTCATCGTCTCCGACCTCGGCTGCGCGGTCGGCGGCGCGGGCGGGATCGGCCAGCGCGACGAAGGTGTCGTCCTCGGCGTCGGCGGCGCCTCCACGACCCTCGCCGGCATCACCGTCCGCACCCCCGTCGCCTCCTCCCTGGACCTCGGCACCGGCTCCGGCATCCAGGCACTGCACGCCGCCCAGCACGCCACGCGCGTGACCGCCACGGATGTCAACCCGCGCGCGCTGCACATGACCGCGCTCACGATGGCGCTCTCCGGCGCGCCCGCGGCGGAGTTGCGCGAGGGCTCCCTGTTCGAGCCGGTCGCGGACGACGAGACGTTCGATCTGATCGTCTCCAACCCGCCCTTCGTGATCTCCCCCGGCGCCCGGCTGACCTACCGGGACGGCGGTATGGGCGGGGACGATCTGTGCCGCTCGCTCGTTCAGCAGGCGGGGGAACGGCTGAACGAGGGCGGGTTCGCGCAGTTCCTCGCCAACTGGCAGCACGTGGCGGGGGAGGACTGGCAGGACAGGCTCAGGTCGTGGGTGCCGCGCGGGTGTGACGCCTGGATCGTGCAGCGCGAGGTGCAGGACGTCACGCAGTACGCCGAGTTGTGGCTGAGGGACGCCGGTGACCACCGCGCGGACCCGGCGGAGTACCAGGCGCACTACGACGCCTGGCTCGACGAGTTCGAGGCGCGCAAGGTCAAGGCGGTCGGCTTCGGCTGGATCACCCTGCGCAGGACCGCGGCCGCGGAACCCGTCGTCACCGTGGAGGAGTGGCCGCACCCGGTCGAACAGCCCCTCGGGGACACGATCCGGGCGCACTTCGAGCGCCTCGACTACCTCCGGGAGCACGACGACGCCGCGCTGCTGGAGAGCCACTTCGAGCTCACCGCCGAAGTGGTCCAGGAGCAGGTCGGGCTGCCCGGCGCCGAGGACCCCGAGCACGTGGTGCTGCGCCAGCACCGCGGGATGCGGCGAGCCACCAAGGTGGACACGGTCGGCGCGGGGTTCGCGGGGGTGTGCGACGGCACCCTGAGCGCGGGCCGCATCCTGGACGCCATCGCCCAGCTCGTCGGCGACGACCCGGTGCGGCTGCGTGACCGGACGCCCGCCCAGATCCGTCTGCTGATCGAACAGGGCTTCCTGAGGCCGGTGCGCTGAGCCGGAGGGCACGGCAGGGGGCCGCGGCCGCCCCCCGGACAAGGGCGGCGGCCGTCGCCGTAGGTGACTCCTCGGAAGCCCGAGAGGGGGCCTCGGATCCTTGGCGTATGCCGGTGGCAGGAGGCGGGACAGGAGGCCGGGCACGAGGCCGGGCGGGGCCGGCGGCGCGCGGGGCGCGGGTGGCGGCGGGAAAAAGGCCGGAAAAATATGTGCGCCGCTGCCGGCCGGAGGCCACGCCCGTCCGCGATGGGTGACGCGTCGACTGTTCGTTCACCCCGATGTCGCCCGCCGGACTCCCTGGCATGCCACCCTCCCGGCGCTGGGCGGAGCCGACGGGGCGGAAGGGGTGGGCGGGGGATGGAGAGCGTGCCGGCGGTCTTCGGGGGAACGGTGTTCGCCCTGTTCGGAGGCGCCCTGCTGGCCTGGACAGGGGTCCGGGTGCGGCGCGGCGAGCCGGTGGCCCAGGGTGTGAACCAGGTCGCATCGGCCACGCTCGCGAGCGTGGCCGGGACCGTCGCGCTGGCCCTCGCCGCGTACTGCCTGACCTGCCTCTGACGTCGGCCCGCAGGCGGCCGTCAGGTGCCGCGAGCGTGAGGGGAGCGTCACGCTCCGGACAAGGGGCGCTCAGTTGCCGGGTACTCCGGGCGGCAGGAATGGCGGTAGTCGGGTTACCGTTCGAGTGGCCGTTGTGGGCTTTTCCCGTTTGACACGGGAGCGGGATGTACCGTCACACTCCGCAGCGTCACACGAGCCAGCAGTACGCCGCGACCCCGGGATACGAAGGCCTGGGGAGGCCCCCAGCGTCGACCGGAGAGAAGAGCCAAGTTGTCCCCGACCAGCGAGACCGCACAGGGCGGCCGCCGACTCGTCATCGTCGAGTCGCCTGCCAAGGCGAAGACGATCAAGGGCTATCTCGGCCCCGGCTACGTAGTCGAAGCGAGCGTCGGGCACATCCGTGACCTTCCCAACGGCGCCGCCGAGGTGCCGGAGAAGTACACCGGCGAGGTCCGCCGCCTGGGTGTGGACGTCGAACACGACTTCCAGCCGATCTATGTGGTCAACGCCGACAAGAAGGCCCAGGTCAAGAAGCTCAAGGACCTGCTGAAGGACTCCGACGAGCTCTTCCTCGCCACCGATGAGGACCGGGAGGGCGAGGCGATCGCCTGGCACCTCCAGGAGGTCCTCAAGCCGAAGATCCCCGTCAAGCGGATGGTCTTCCACGAGATCACCAAGGACGCGATCCGCGAGGCCGTCGCCAACCCGCGCCAGCTCAACCAGAAGTTGGTCGACGCCCAGGAGACCCGCCGCATCCTCGACCGCCTGTACGGCTACGAGGTCTCGCCGGTCCTGTGGAAGAAGGTCATGCCGCGTCTGTCGGCCGGCCGCGTCCAGTCCGTGGCGACCCGGCTCGTCGTCGAGCGGGAACGCGAGCGCATCGCGTTCCGCTCCGCCGAGTACTGGGACCTCACGGGCACCTTCTCGACCGGCCGCGCGGGGGACCCGTCCGACCCGTCGGCGCTCGTCGCCCGGCTGCAGACCGTCGACGGCAGGCGCGTGGCGCAGGGCCGTGACTTCGACTCCGTCGGACAGCTGAAGAGCCCGAGCATCCTCCACCTCGACGAGGCCAACGCCCGCGCCCTCGCCGCCGCGCTGGAGAACACCCGCTTCTCCGTGCGCTCCGTGGAGTCCAAGCCGTACCGGCGCTCGCCGTACGCCCCGTTCCGTACGACGACCCTCCAGCAGGAGGCCAGCCGCAAGCTCGGCTTCGGCGCGAAGGCGACCATGCAGGTCGCGCAGAAGCTGTACGAGAACGGCTACATCACGTACATGCGTACGGACTCCACGACGCTGAGCGAGACCGCGATCGCGGCCGCCCGCGCCCAGGTCACACAGCTGTACGGCGCCGACTACCTGCCGCCCCAGCCCCGCACGTACGCCGGGAAGGTCAAGAACGCCCAGGAGGCGCACGAGGCGATCCGCCCCTCGGGTGATCGTTTCCGCACTCCGGCCGAGACCGGTCTGACCGGCGACCAGTTCAAGCTGTACGAGCTGATCTGGAAGCGGACCGTCGCCTCCCAGATGAAGGACGCCACGGGCAACTCCGTCACCGTGAAGATCGGTGGCACCGCCGCCGACGGCCGGGACGTCGAGTTCAGCGCCTCCGGCAAGACGATCACCTTCCACGGCTTCCTCAAGGCCTACGTGGAGGGCGCCGACGACCCGAACGCCGAGCTGGACGACCGCGAGCGCCGTCTGCCGCAGGTCGCCGAGGGCGACCCGCTGTCCGCCGAGGAGATCACGGTCGACGGCCACGCCACCAAGCCGCCGGCCCGCTACACCGAGGCCTCGCTGGTCAAGGAGCTGGAAGAGCGCGAGATCGGCCGCCCGTCGACGTACGCGTCGATCATCGGCACGATCCTCGACCGCGGCTACGTGTTCAAGAAGGGCACGGCCCTCGTCCCCTCCTTCCTGTCGTTCGCCGTGGTCAACCTCCTGGAGAAGCACTTCGGGCGGCTCGTCGACTACGACTTCACCGCCCGGATGGAGGACGACCTCGACCGCATCGCCCGGGGTGAGGCGCAGGCCGTGCCGTGGCTGAGGCGCTTCTACTTCGGCGAGGGCGCGGTCATCGGCGCCGCGGCCGACGCCGGCAACGGCGACGGGGACCACCTCGGCGGCCTCAAGGAACTGGTGACCGACCTGGGCGCGATCGACGCGCGCGAGGTGTCCTCGTTCCCTGTGGGCAGTGGCATCGTGCTGCGCGTCGGCCGCTACGGCCCCTACATCGAGCGTGGTGAGAAGGACTCCGAGGGCCACCAGCGCGCGGACATCCCCGAGGACCTGGCGCCGGACGAGCTGTCCGTCGAGCTGGCCGAGGAACTGCTCGCCAAGCCCAGCGGCGACTTCGAGCTGGGCAACGACCCCGAGAGCGGCCACCAGATCGTCGCCAAGGACGGCCGTTACGGCCCGTACGTCACCGAGATTCTGCCCGAGGGCACCCCGAAGACCGGCAAGAACGCGGTCAAGCCGCGCACGGCCTCCCTCTTCAAGTCCATGTCGCTGGACACGGTCACTCTCGCGGACGCGCTGAAGCTGATGTCGCTGCCGCGTGTCGTCGGCACGGACGCGGACGGCGTGGAGATCACCGCGCAGAACGGCCGGTACGGCCCCTATCTGAAGAAGGGCACGGACTCGCGCTCGCTGCAGACCGAGGACCAGCTCTTCACGATCACGCTGGAGGAGGCGCAGGCGATCTACGCCCAGCCGAAGCAGCGTGGCCGCGCCGCCGCCAAGCCGCCGCTGAAGGAACTGGGCGAGGACCCGGTCTCCGGCCAGCCGGTCGTGGTCAAGGACGGTCGCTTCGGGCCGTACGTCACCGACGGCGAGACGAACGCCACCCTGCGGTCCGGCGACAGCGTCGAGGAGATCACCCCGGAGCGCGGTTTCGAGCTCCTCGCGGAGAAGCGCGCGAAGGCACCGGCGAAGAAGACCGCGAAGAAGGCGGCCGCCAAGAAGGCCGCGCCGGCGAAGAAGACCGCGGCCAAGAAGACGGCCGCGAAGAAGACGACGGCCGCCGCGAAGAAGACGACCGCCAAGAAGACCACCACCAGGAAGGCGGCGGCCTCGAAGGCCACGGCTTCCAAGGTGACGGCTTCCGGCACGGAGGACTGAGGCGGACAACCTCCGCTCCTGCTTCGCGGAAACGTACGCCCCGGCATCACTTTGGTGTCGGGGCGTACGTACGCCCCGACGGGCGAGGTGTGGTGTCGGCGGCTGCGGATAGGCTGAACGCATGACGCGAGCCGAGCAGCCAACGGCCCCCACCACAGCCCCGGACGACGCCCTGGTCGCGGACTCCCGCGAGCGCGCCGTCCGTTCCCTGCTGCGCCGACCGCAACTGCGGCGCCTGTGGAGCGCACAGCTCGTGAGCGGGGTCGGCGACGCACTCGCCCTCCTTGTGCTGATCGTCCTCGCCCTCCAGGCGGCCCTGTCCGAAGGCACCTTCGGCGGCGGCTACCGGGGCGTGGCGTTCGCGGTGGCGGCGATCTTCGCGGCGCGCATCGTCGCCGTCCTGCTCTTCGGAGCGGTCCTCCTCGGGCCGATCACCGCGCTCATCGCCCAGGACGGCCCGCTCGACCGCCGCTGGACCATGGTCGGCGCCGACGGCGTGCGCGCCGCGCTGCTGATCGTCGCGCCGCTGTGGATCGACTGGACCCCGGACAACGCGCTCGCCGCCCTGCTGGTCACCGCCTTCGTGGTCGGCGTCGCCGAGCGGCTGTGGACGATGTGCCGGGAGAGCGCGGCCCCCGCGCTGCTGCCCGCCCCGCCCCCGGAGGGCGCCACCGTACGACCGCTGCCCGACCACCTGGACGCGCTGCGCCGTCTCGCGCTGCGCACCGGCTTCCTGGCGATCCCGCTGGCCGCCGTCGTCCTGCTCGTGGCCGCCCTGCTCAACAACCTGCTGGGCACCGGCCTGGCCTGGTTCGACCAGCACCAGGTGGCCCTCGGGTCCTATGTGGCGGCGGGCCTGTTCGCCGCCTCCCTGTCCGTGCTGACCTTCCTGGAACTGCCCGACACCCGCACCCCGCGCCCGCGGTCCCCGCTGGAGGGCCTGCGTCGCCCGCGCACCGGTGCCGGCGTCGACAAGGGCCGTACCGGCGTGATCCCGCTCCTCGTGCCGGCCTGCGCCGCCGTGGCCGGGGCCATCGCCGCCGCGGTCGCGGTGTGCGTGCTGCACGCCAAGGACCTGGGCGGCGGCCCGGCCCTCTACGGCCTGCTGGTGCTGGGCCTGACCGGCGGTGTCGCCGTCGGTATCCGCACCGCCCCCGCCCTGCTGCCCTCGCTCTCGCGCCGTCGGCTGCTGGCCCTCGCCATCGCGTTCACCGGTGTCGCACTGCTGGCCGCGGGACTCGTCCCGGACGTCACCACGGTGCTGCTGATCGTCACCCTGGCCGGTATCGGTGCGGGCGTGGCCGCCAACACGGGACACTCCCTGCTCGACCAGGAGGCCGAGGAACACCGCCGGGCGCGCACCACCGAGCACCTGCACGCGGTCGTCCGGGTCGCCATCGCGCTCGGCGCCCTCATCGCACCCCTGGTCGCCGCGCTGATCGGCCCGCACCGGCTGGAGAACGGCAAGTTCGTCTTCGCGCACGGCGGGGCCGCCTTCACCCTGATGCTGGTCGGGGCGCTGCTGCTGCCGGTGGCCGCGCTGGTGCTCGCCAAGGTCGACGACCGGTCCGGTGTGCCGCTGCGCCAGGACCTCAAGGACGCGCTCCTCGGCGGCGACGACCCGGTCCAGGCGCCGACGTCGAACGGATTCTTCATCGCCCTGGAGGGCGGCGACGGCGCCGGGAAGTCCACCCAGGCCGAGGCCCTCGCCGAGTGGATCCGCGCCAAGGGCCACGAGGTCGTGCTCACCCGCGAGCCGGGGGCCACCCCCGTCGGCAAGCGGCTGCGCTCGATCCTGCTCGACGTGTCCTCGGCCGGGCTGTCGCACCGCGCGGAGGCGCTGCTGTACGCCGCGGACCGCGCGGAGCATGTCGACACCGTCGTCCGTCCCGCCCTGGAGCGTGGCGCGATTGTCATCTCCGACCGCTACATCGACTCCTCCGTGGCCTACCAGGGCGCCGGCCGCGATCTGTCGCCGACCGAGATCGCCCGCATCAACCGCTGGGCGACCGACGGTCTCGTCCCGCACCTCACCGTCCTGCTGGACGTCTCCCCGGAGGCGGCCCGCGAGCGGTTCACCGAGGCGCCTGACCGGCTGGAGTCCGAACCGGCGGAGTTCCACGCGCGCGTGCGGTCCGGTTTCCTCACGCTGGCCGCCTCCGACCCCGGCCGCTACCTCGTCGTGGACGCCGGACAGGAGCCCGAGGCCGTCACCACCGTGATCCGGCATCGCCTCGACACCGTGCTGCCGCTGTCCGAGGCCGAGATCAAGGCCCAGGAGGAGGCGCGGAGGAAGGCCGAGGAGGAGGCCCGCCGCAAGGCCGAGGAAGAGGCCGCCCGCAAGGCCGAGGAGGAGCGGCTGGAGCGTGAGCGCCAGGAGCAGCTCGCCAGGCTGCGCGCCGAGGAGGAGGAGCGCAAGCGGCGCGAGCTGGAGGAGGCGCAGCGCCGCGAGGCCGAACGCCAGGCGGAGGAGGCCCGGCTGCGGGCCGAGGAGGCGCACCGGCGTGCCGAGGAGGAGCGGCAGCGGCTGCTCGCCGAGGAGAAGGCCCGGGCCGAGGAGGAGGCCCGCCGCAGGGCCGAGGAGGAGCGTCGGCGCCGACAGGCCGAGGAAGAGGCGCGGCTGCGCGCCGAGGAGGAGGCCCGGCAGGCCCGGCTCCGCGCGGAGGAGGAGGCGCGGCGCCTGGAGAAGCAGCGCAAGGCCGAGGAGGCGCTGTTGCGCGCCGAGGAGGCCCGACGCCAGGCGGCCGCTGCCGCGGCCGCCGCAGACGCGGCGGCCCGCAGGCCCAGCACGCCCCGCCCGGGCGTGACGCCGGACGCGGCGACGGTCGCGACACCGGCGGTGTCGTCACCCGCGGCGCGGCCGGGCACCCCTGAGGCGGGCGTCGAGGAGACGGCGGTGCTGCGGCCGGTGCGCGACCAGCGCGGCGGCTCGGGCGCGGGCGCTCAGGAAACCCACGCCGACTCCGAGGTGACCGCCGAGCTGCCGCAGCCGCCGGCCGCTGTGGGACCCGCGGACGAGACGGCGGTACTGCCGCCGGTGCGCCCGGTGGGCGCGGCCGACGAGACGGCCGTACTGCCTTCCGTTCCCCCGGCGGGCGCGGCGGACGAGACGGCCGTGCTGCCGCCCGTACGGGACGAGGCCCCGGCGCACCGGGTGCCGCCCGGCTTCTTCCGGGACGAGTGGTCCGGCGACGGGTACGCCGGTGCGGCCGGCCCCGCCGGTTCGGCCGGCCCCGCCGGTTCGGCCGGTGCGGCGGACCCCGAGGACCGTACGCGCGAGATGCCCCAGATCGACGCCGACGGCAACCCCCGGCGCCGGCCGCGCTCCGACTGGGCCGAGGAGACCCCGCTGGACCATCTGCCGTCGCTGGCGGACGAACTGCTGGGCGGCTCGTACGACGGACAGGGCTTCGACGAGCACGACGACGACCAGGGCCGCCAGGGCCGCGGTCGGCGCGGCTGAGGCGCGCGGCACCGCTCCGGGTGTGGCCCGGCGGCGGGTCGACGCGGCGCCCGTCGGATCGCCGACGGGTGCCGCCGGGCCATGCCCGACGACCGGCGGTCCGCGTTGTCAGTGCCCACCCGCACAATGGGTCCCGGAGCGCGAAATGCGACGGAAAGCATCACAGCGTGACGGAAAGCATGACGGCGTGACGGAAAGCGCCGGTGGCGTGACGGAAGGGCGGCGTGACCCATGACCGTGTGGGACGACCTCGTCGGGCAGGAGAAGGTGAGCGCGGTGCTGGACGCGGCCGCGCGGGACGCCGACGCCCTCGTCACCGCGGCGGCGGCCGACGAGCCGCTGCCCGAGGCGTCGAAGATGACGCACGCGTGGCTGTTCACCGGCCCGCCCGGAGCGGGCCGCAACCAGGCGGCCAGAGCCTTCGCCGCGGCCCTGCAGTGCGTGAGCCCCGACCGCGCCCTCGGCGGAAGCCCCGGCTGCGGCTTCTGCGACGGCTGCCACACCGCGCTGCTCGGCACGCACGCGGACGTCAGCACGGTCGCCGCGGTGGGCGCCGAGATCCTGGTGCGGGACATGCGGGACACGGTCCGCAAGTCGTTCACCGCGCCCGCCAACGGGCGCTGGCAGATCATCCTGGTCGAGGACGCCGAGCGGCTGAACGAGAAGTCGGCCAACGCGGTGCTCAAGGCCGTCGAGGAGCCCGCCCCACGCACGGTCTGGCTGCTGTGCGCGCCCTCCGTCGAGGACGTCCTGCCCACGATCCGCTCCCGCTGCCGGCATCTGAACCTCAGCACACCCTCCGTCGCCGCGGTCACCGACATGCTCGTACGGCGCGACGGCGTCGAACCCGAGGTCGCGGCGGCCGCGGCCCGCGCCACACAGGGCCATGTCGACCGCGCCCGGCGCCTGGCCACCGACCCGGCGGCCCGCGAGCGCCGTGCCGCCGTGCTCAAGCTGCCGTTGCGCCTGGACGAGGTCGGCGCCTGCCTCAAGGCCGCCCAGGAACTGGTCGACGCGGCCGCCGAGGACGCCAAACAGCTCGCCGAGGAAGTGGACGGCAAGGAGACCGAGGAACTGAAGACGGCGCTCGGCGCCGCGCAGGGGGGACGGCTGCCCCGGGGCACGGCGGGCGTGATGAAGGACCTGGAGGACATGCAGAAGCGCCGCAGAACCCGCACGCAGCGCGACAGCCTGGACGTCGCCCTCGGCGACCTCACCGCCTTCTACCGCGACGTCCTCGCCCTCCAGCTCGGTTCGCGCGTGGCGATCGCCAACGCCGACGCCGAGGACGCCCTGGAGCGACTGGCCCGGAGCAGCGCCCCGGAATCCACCCTCCGCCGCATCGAGGCGATCGGCGCGTGCCGTGACGCCCTGGACCGCAACGTGGCCCCGCTGCTGGCGGTGGAGGCGATGACCATGGCCTTGCGGGCGGGCTGAGCGGGCGAGCCCGCGCGGTTCGGGTGGGCCACGCGCATCCCGCATCCGTCGCTTCCCCCATCCCCCGTACGAGCCACAATCCATACACTGCGCACCCGTCCGATCGCACAGCGTTACGCTCGCCTGATGCACACCAGGCCATCTCCCCGCCGCCGAACCTCCCACCGGACCCGGGACGCCCGCCCCCGGATGACGGCCCGCCTCCTGGCCCCGCTGCTCGCGGCCGCGGCCTCCGCGCTGCTCGTGACCGCCTGCTCTCCCGGGGTTCCGCCCACCTCGACGGTCGGGACGGTGGACGCGGCGCTGGCCGCGCTGCCGCGTTCGACGCCGTCGACCCTGACGTCGTACTACGCGCAGCGGCCGAACTGGCGGAGCTGTGGTGTCACCGGATTCCAGTGCGCGACGCTCAGGGCCCCGCTGGACTACACGAAGCCCGGCTCGGGTGACGTCCGGCTCGCCGTCGCCCGCAAGAAGGCCACCGGCAAGGCACGGCCGCTCGGTTCGCTGCTGGTCAACCCGGGCGGCCCGGGCGGCTCGGCGGTCGGCTACCTCCAGCAGTACGCGGGCATCGGCTACCCGGCGGTTGTCCGCGCCCGCTACGACATGGTCGCGGTGGACCCGCGGGGCGTCGCCCGCAGCGAGCCCGTCGAGTGTCTCGACGGACGCCGGATGGACGCGTACGCGCGGACGGACCTGACGCCCGACGACGCGAAGGAGCGCGACGCGCTGGTCGCGGCCGACAAGGGGTTCGCCGAGAGCTGTGGAGCGCACTCGGCACGGCTGCTCAGGCACGTGTCCACCGTCGAGGCGGCACGGGACATGGACATCGTGCGGGCGGCGCTGGGCGACCGGAAGCTGAACTACGTCGGAGCGTCGTACGGAACGTTCCTCGGGGCCACCTACGCCGGTCTCTTCCCGGGGCGGGTCGGCCGCATGGTCCTGGACGGCGCGATGGACCCCACCCTCGGCGCCCGCGAGCTGAACCTGGACCAGACGGCGGGCTTCGAGACGGCGTTCCAGGCCTTCGCGAAGAACTGCGTACGGCACTCCGACTGCCCGCTCGGCGGGAAGGGCACGACGCCCGCCCGGGTCGCCGACCACCTCAGGGCGTTCTTCCGCGAGCTGGACGCCCACCCCCTGCCGGCCGGCGACGCGGACGGCCGCAAGCTCGGCGAGGCGCTGGCCACCACCGGGGTGATCGCGGCGATGTACGACGAGGGGACCTGGGGGCACCTGCGCGCGGCGCTGGCCTCGGCGATGAAGCAGAAGGACGGCGCGGCGCTGCTCGCGCTCGCCGACAGCTACTACGACCGGGACGCCAGCGGCCACTACAGCAACCTGATGATGGCCAACGCCGCCGTGAACTGCCTGGACCTGCCGCCGGCCTTCACCAGCCCCGAGCAGGTGGAGAAGGCGCTGCCCCGGTTCAAGAAGACGTCCCCGGTCTTCGGCGAGGGCCTGGCCTGGTCCTCCCTGAACTGCGCGTACTGGCCGGTGAAGGCGACGGGCGAGCCGCACCGCATCGAGGCGAGGGGCGCGGCGCCGATCGTGGTGATCGGCACCACCCGCGATCCGGCGACCCCCTACCGCTGGGCGCAGTCGCTGTCCCGCCAGCTCTCCTCGGGCCGCCTCCTGACCTACGCCGGCGACGGCCACACCGCCTACGGCCGGGGCAGCGCCTGCATCGACTCGGCGATCAACACCTACCTGCTCCACGGCACCCCGCCGACGGAAGGAAAGCGCTGCTCATAGCCCCTCCACCCGCCTCGCGGCCCGGCGCTCCGAGGCGGGTGCGAAGCACCTCGGGAAACTGTGTAGACTTACCGTCGTTGCCGATCGCACCATAGTGCGGGCGACGCGCCGCTTTAGCTCAGATGGCCAGAGCAACGCACTCGTAATGCGTAGGTCTCGGGTTCGAATCCCGAAAGCGGCTCCACCAAAACCCCAGGCCAGGCATCAACTGGCCTGGGGTTTGTTGTTCAGCGGATGCGGCGGCGACGTTGGGAACGGGCCGCACGGGTGTCGGTGGTCTCAGTCTTGGTCTCAGTAGGGCCCGGAATCGAAGGCGCGCGGGCGGAGGCACGAAGAACTCGCCCATGCGTCGCATAGCGTCCTTCGACAGATGGGACCGGCCCTTTTCAGGCTGCAACTTGTCGATGTGGCTGCCGCCGCGCGGGGTGCGGCGGCGACAGCCTCGGGGATGGCCGGTCAGCCGGCGATGCGGAGCTGGCGTGTGTCGGTTTCGGCGAACATGTGGCGGCTCTCCAAAGGGGCTTCCGCCACAGATTCACCCTCGTTGCCCTGCGGTGCTGCGGCTGTTGCGGATCCCCCGGAGGGAGGGGGCAGTAGCGGTCCCAGGCGTCGCTGAGGTCCTCCGCGTAGTAGCCCTTCGGGGTCGTGCTGCCGACTCGGATCCCGATCCCGCGGGGCTTGATCGGGCTGTTGTCGGGGCGCACGTACTGGCTCAGGAGCCGAGACAGGCCGCGTGCGGTGAGCGGCTTGCTGCTCTGTCAGTCCTCGCTCAGGTCGGACCAGGGCGCGTCATCGAGCTGGAGGAGGACTTCCAGGAGGGCGGCGGTCGGCATCCGATCCACACCGCAGAACACGCGGTCGCACAGGTCGGTGAGCAGCTTGACGCCAAGGGAGGCTTGGTCGCCCTCGGACGCGGCCTTGATGAGCGCGACGCAGGCCGCCCGAGCGCGCTCGGGCCAGTGCCCGCCGGCTGCGTCCGCGACCGCGTAGCTCGCACCTCCTGGCCGTGGGAAAGGCTCCCGCTGACATCAACACCTGACATCAACGGTGGCGAACAGTGACGAAAGCCACGGCCGTCCCGCCCGGGGTACAGACCGGTTTGGGCGTACGGGACAGGGGGGCGGGAAGCGCACTCACCCGGTTATGACGGAATTTCGCTGAGTTACTCCTTCAGGCTGTCGTCATCGTCCTCAATTGGCGTGTTGGAAAGCACCGCATGGTTGCCCCGTTACCGTGCGGGGGTCGACCACAAAGGACTGCCCGCGGCTCGCGGGTAAGGGCTCACTCAGCCGCGTACCGGCGTAGCCCGATCGAGAGGATCTGGACCTTGAGCGATTTTTCCCGCCGCTACCTGCTCAGGGCGTCAGCGGCCGCCGGCGCCGGGGCGGTCGTCGTTCCGGGTCTAACAGCCGCGGGCGCGCCGGACATTGCGGCCGCGAGCACCTCGGGCCTTCCGGCCGCGAGCGACCCGACTAAAGGGTCGTCGGGATGTCCGCCGGCGAAACTGACCGGTCACGTCGTCCGCCCTGGCGACCCCTCGTACACAGACGATCGCATCGACTACGACCAGCTGTTCTCTCACTACCCGCTGGTCATCGTCTTCGCCCAGAAAACCCAGGACGTGGTGAACGCCCTCACCTGGGCGCGGCAGCACAACGTCGCACTGCGGGTACGCAGCGGCCGCCACGCCTTGGAGGGCTGGTCGAACATCGACAACGGCATCGTGATCGACGTCAGCCGGCTCAAGTCGGTCCACATCGACACCAACGCTCGTATCGCGACGGTCGGCGCCGGCCTGACCCAACAGGAAGCGGTGACGGCGCTCGCCAAGCAGGACCTCGCGGTCACGACCGGAAGCGAGGGCAGCGTTGGTTTGGTCGGCGCGACGGTCGGCGGCGGCCTTGGCCCCCTCAACCGCTATCTCGGCATGGCCTGCGACAGCCTGATCGGGACCGAAATCGTCGTCCCGTCGGGTCGCGACTGCGCCAAGGTGATCCGTGCCGACCTGAAGGACCACTCAGACCTCCTCTGGGCGCTCCGTGGGGCAGGAAACGGCAACTTCGGAATTGTCACGCAACTCACTTACAAGGTGCACCCGCTCAAGCGCATCGCCTACGTGACGGCGACCTGGGACGGCCTTACGGACCTGCATGGGATCTTCGATGCCTGGCAGCGCACGGTACCGTTCGCCGACAACCGCCTCGGATCCGAAGTCGAGATCCACAAGTCCCAGATTCTGCTGTTCGCGTGGCTCGCGGAGGGCACGGCGGCAGAGGCCAAAAAGATGCTGGCCCCGATCCTGTCGATCGGCACGCCCGATGTGAAGGTGCAAGTCGGTAACTGGGGCCCCATCTTTGCCGGAGCCCAGGTCCCGCGCTCGCAGGAGCCCGCCAACGTCAAGTTCTTCTCGCAGTTCGCCAAGAAGCTGTTCCCGAAGAAGGCGATCGACGTCATCGGCTACTACATGCGACACGCTCCCACGGAGGACAGCAACTACTTCGTCGATGCCTTCCGCGGGGCGATCAAGAAGGAGCCCCGCGGCGGCACCGCGTTCGTGCACCGCGACGCGATCTTCTACGGCGAGATCGGCGCAGCCTGGGGGACTCCTTCCACGACACCAGGCGTCTGCGACCCGCTCACCTCGACATGCCAGGCCTGGACCGCCGAATTCAGCCAGGCGATGCGCAGCTTCGTGGACGGCGCCTACGTCAACGTGCCGAACGTCGGCATGCAGGAGTGGGAGACCGCCTACTGGGGGAGCCCCCACTTCGAGCGGCTGCGCAAGATCAAGGCGAAGTACGACCCCTACAACGTCTTCCAGTACGAGCAGAGCATCCCGCCCGCGTCACGCTGATCGACAGCTCGCCGTCGGGGCCCAGCCCCGGTCGGGCTCGGCCTTTCACGCAGAAGGGCCGACGCAGTCGAAGGGGTGTTGTCAGCCTCGATCATGCATGAGGGGTCGTCAGCTTGCTGACGATCCCTTTGCTCGTTCAGAGTGAAGATTTCTGTTTGCGGGCAGGGCTGATGGTCCGGCTGTCGTGCACGGTCCGTGCCGAGGCCGGTGTCCTCCCGGCCCGCCGTCAGTGTCGTCGGCACCGTCCGCCCGCGGGCCGGCTCGTCGGCAAAAAACGCGGCAAAACGTACCGCGAAGTGAATGTTCGTCAGGAGAATTCGCGCATCCGAGGCAACATCTCGGTGAACAGCGGGCGCCGCGCGGTCGGGGTGCGGTGCCGCCGTCGGGCGGATGGGGTGAGGGACGTGAGCGAGCCGAGGATCGCCGTCGCCGTGGTGACCATGGGCAACCGGCCCGCAGAGGTCGACGCCCTGCTGGAGTCCGTGGCCAAGCAGGACCTCGCCCCGGCCCGCATCGTGATCGTCGGCAACGGCTGCCGGCTGCCCGAGTTCGCCCGCCGGCTCTCCCTGCCCGGCGAGGTCACCACCATCGACGTGGAGGAGAACCTCGGCTGCCCGGGCGGTCGGAACGTCGCCCTCGGCCGACTGCGGGAGTTCGGGGACGTCGACGTCGTCGTGGAGCTGGACGACGACGGGCTGCTCGTCGACGCCGACGTGCTGCGCCGCGTACGGGACCTGTACGCCGCCGAGCCCCGACTCGGCATCGTCGGCTTCCGTATCGCCGACGAGCGGGGCGAGACCCAGCAACGTCACGTGCCCCGGGTGGGGAAGTCCGACCCGACGCGTGGCGGATACGTCACCGGATTCCTCGGCGGCGGACACGCGCTGCGCATGGCGATGCTGGCCGAGACCGGGGACTGGCCCGCCGAGTTCTTCTTCGCGCACGAGGAGACCGACCTCGCCTGGCGGGCCGCCGACGCCGGCTGGCACATCCGCTACGCCCCCGAGCTGCTGCTGCGGCACCCCAGGACCTCGCCGGCCCGGCACGCCATCTACTACCGGGTCAACGCCCGCAACCGCGTCTGGCTGGTCCGGCGCCGGCTGCCCCTGTCGCTGATCCCGCTGCACCTCGGGGTGTGGACGCTGCTCACCCTCGCCCGCACCCGTTCCCTCGCGGGGCTGCGGGCGTGGTTCGGCGGATTCGTCGAGGGGGTCCGGGAGCCTGCCGGCGAGCGGCGGCCGATGCGCTGGCGGACGGTGTGGCGGCTCACCCGGCTCGGGCGCCCGCCGGTGATCTGATACGGGGGAGAGGCCGGTTCGGCCCGGCGGTCCGGGCGATCCCGGCTTCCCGGCCGTAGGGGCGGCCGAGGGGAACGGGACGGAACCCCGGTCGTTCACCTCCGCCGACCGGGGCCCCTTTGTGTCCCCGGATCCAGCCGGCGGCGACACTCCCCCGAGTTACGCGACTACGCGCGCACCGTCGAACCGGATCCGATGAAATGATCACATCAGGATTCGCCAACGGATCGCTAACATGTGGCCAACGGTTCGATGGATGGTCGCGGATCGGTTGGCTTGAAGTCGCCCGGCGACCATGGCACATACCCCGGGGCAGGGTGATTAAGCCCTGGGTCGACGACCACAAGGTGGCGGGAATCCGTTGCCGGCAGGGCGGGAATGCGCCAGGCGACGGCGGGCGCACACCCGCCCCGGAGCGCGGCCGGCCCCGGCCGCGCGGGAAGGGAGGGGAGCGGCGTGATGCGGCGGTACGAGCTGCGGTTCGGACTGCTGGGGCCGCCGGTCCTCTACGACCGTCCGCCGTACGAGATCGCCTACGGCACGCCCGGCGGCGACCCCGGCGACCCCGGTGGTCCCGGCGCTCCCGGTGGTAGTGAGAGCGCCGGTCCCGGTGAAGCCGACCTCGCCCCCGCCCGGCCCGGCTTCACCGACGACGGCGTCCGGGCCATCGGCAGCCCCAAGGTGCGCGCCCTGCTCGCCGCCCTGCTGCTGGAACCCGGCCGGGTCGTCTCGGTCGAGTCGCTGAAGGACGCGCTGTGGGGTGGCATGCCACCCGTCTCGGCGAAGGCGTCCCTGCACAACCACGTCACCCGGCTGCGCCGGCTGCTGGACGACCCCGACCGCCTCAGGGCCGTACCCCCGGGGTATCTGCTCCGCGTCGACCAGGGCGAGTTGGATCTGCACGTGTTCGACGTACGGGTCGGCGAGGCACGTGCCGCGCATGCCCGCCGGGACTGGTCGGGCGTCGTGCGGGCCTGCACGGCCGCGCTCTCGCTCTGGCGGGGCACCCCGCTCAGCGGGCTCCCGGCCGAACTCGGCGGCTACGCCCTCGTGCAACGCCTGAAGGAGGCGCGGCTGCTCCTGTTCGAGTGGCGGTACGACGCGGAACTCGCGCTCGGCGGCGCCCGGTCGGCCGCGCTCGTGCCCGAGCTGGCGGCTCTCGTCGCCGAGCATCCGCTGCGCGAGGTGTACCACCGTCAGCTGATGCTCGCCCTGCACCGCACCGGGCGCCAGGCCGAGGCGCTGGCCGTCCACCGCGACCTGCGGGCCCGCCTGGTCGAGGAACTCGGCATCGAGCCCGGCCCGGCGGTCCGCGAGGCGCATGCCGAGGTGCTGCGGGGGAGCGGCGGGAGGCAGCGGCGGGCGGAGGAGCGCGGGGAGTACGCCCGGCAGGTGGAGGCCCCACGGGGAGAGGAGCGCCGCGAACAGTCGCGCACCGGCGAGATCGGCCCGGCGCGACCGGCCGACGCTCACCCTGCCGCGGGGCCCGACGCGGACGCGGGGCTCGACGCGGAGTCGGGGCTCGACGCAGGCGCGGCGGCCGACGCGGGGACATCGGCCGACGCGGACACGCCCGGCGACGCGGACACGCCCGCCGACGCGGGCGATGTCGTCCACGCGAGCCCGGCGGTCGAGGTGGGTAGGACGGTCGAGGTGGCTACGGCGCTCGACGCGCGCACGCGCCCTCCGGCCACAAGCACAGCCGGAGCCGCCTCCCCGTCTGCAGCCACATCCCCGTCTCCGACCCCGACCGCGCCCGCAGCCGAGGGGGGCGGTGCCGCGCGGACCGCCCCGCGCCCGGCACAGCTGCCCGCTCCTCCGGCCCACTTCACCGGTCGCGCCGACGTACGCCGGAGGTTGCGCCAGGCGCTGACCGAACCGCCCGCGCCGGCCCCCGCCGTAGCCGTGGTCAGCGGTATGGCGGGTGTCGGCAAGAGCGCGTTGGCCCTGCATGTCGCGCATGAACTGCGGGAACGTTTCAGCGACGGCCAGCTCTACGTCAACCTGCACGGCGCCACCCCGGGCATGACCCCGTTCAGCGCGACGCAGGCCCTCTCCGCCCTGCTGCGCGACCTCGGGACGGAGCCCCGCAACATCCCCGAGCACCCCGACGCCGCCGCCGCGTTGCTCCGCTCCCTGCTGGCGCCCGCACGGGTCCTGCTGGTGCTGGACGACGCGGCCAGCGCGGCCCAGGTACGCCCCCTGCTGCCGGCCGGCCCCGGTTGCGCGGTGATCGTCACCAGTCGTTCGCCGCTGACCGCGCTCGACGGCGCCCGCCGCTTCCCGCTCGGGCCGTTGACCGGCGAGGAGAGCGCGGCCCTGCTGCGCGCGGTGAGCGGGCGCGAGGGCCTGGAGGCCGGGCACGCCCTGGTCGAGCTGACCGGCCGACTTCCGCTCGCGCTCCGTGTCGTCGCCGCCCGGCTCGCCGCTCGCCGCGCCCTCACCCCGGACGTACTCGCCCGGCAACTGGCGGTCAGCGGACAGCGGTTGCACCATCTGGAGTACGACGACCTGAGCGTCCGGCGTTCCCTGGCCGTCGCCCATGACTCCCTCGCCGTCGCCGAGCGCGAGGCCGACCGGGACGCGGCCCTCGCCCTGCGCCACATCGGCGCGCTCGACCTGCCGGTCTACGGTGCCCCGCTGATCGCCCGGCTCACCGGCACCGACGAGCGCCGCGCCGAGGCCGCCCTGGACCGCCTGGTCGACGTCGCGCTGCTGGAGGAGACGACGTTCGGCCGCTACGCCCCGCACGACCTGGTCCGCGACTTCGCCCGCGAACTGGCGGACACCCGTACCCCGGTCTCGGCGGACACGGCGACGAACTGCGTCGACGGCCATCCCCGACCCGCCCCCACAGACACCGCCACCACCACCGCCACGGCCGCCGGTCGCACCTCACCTCCCACCACCCCGGCGCCGAAAACCACCCCACAACCCCCCGACCTGACCGCACTCCGCTGGTACGCCGCCGTCGCCGAGCGGCTGCTGATGGCGATCGCGGAGCCGGGGCTCGATCAGGACGACCGGCGTCGGCCGACCGCCGCGCAGCCGGCCGCCCATGCCGAGGACGTCGCGGCCCTGCCCATGTTCGAGTCCGCCGAGGTGGCCTTCGCCTGGGGCGAGGTGGAGTTGGAGAACATCGTCGTCCTGGTGGCCAGGAACGCCGGAACAGCCGATGCGCGCCGGGCCGCTCAACTCTCCACGCTCGTACGGCTGCTCTTCCCGTACGTCCAGCGCACCGGTCGCGTCGCGGAGATGGCGGTGCTGGGCGAGGCCGGGCTCCGGGCGGCGCGGGGGCTCGCCGACGCGGCGGCCGAGGCGTACGCGCTGGGGGACCTGGCGGCCCTGCGCTTCCTGACCGGGCGGCAGAACGACGCGCTCGCCCTCACCGACCAGGCGCTGGAGATCTGGCGACGGCTCGGTATGGCCGCCAGGATCCGGCGCTGTCTGAACAACCGGGGTCTGCTGCTGGAGGGGCTGGGGCGGTTCGAGGAGTCCGGAGAGGCGCTACGCCAGAGCCTCGCGTATTCGCGACGGCTGAACGACCCCTACGGCGAGGCGGTCACCCACAGCCACCTCGGCAATCTCTACGAGCACAGCGACCCGCGCGCCGCCATCGACCAGCACCGGCGCTCGCTGGCGATCGGAGAGGCGATCGGCGCGGTCATCGTGCGGCACTCGGCGCACTGCAACATCGGCTACGCCCATCTCACCCTCGACGAACCGGATGCCGCCGCCCGGCACTTCGAGGAGAGCCTGCGCATCCTCGGCGGCCACGGCGACTGGCACGGGGAGTCGCAGACCCGGCTCGGACTGGTCCGGGCGCTGCGGGAACTGGGGGAGAGCGAGCGGGCGGGCGGTGAGTGCGCGGAGCTGTTGCGCCGCGCCGAGGCCCGTGCCGACCGCTACACGGGCGGTCTGGCCCGGCACCAGTACGGCCTGTTGCTGCGCGCGCAGGGGCGGCGGGCGGAGGCGCGCGAGGCCTGGCGCGCGGCGCTCGCGGCGCTGGACGGAACGGACGAGCAGACGGTCCAGGCCGAGCTGCGGGAGCTGCTCGCGCGCTGAACGGCCGCACCGGACCGGCTCACTTGGCGTCGGCATAACACTCCACCACCGCCGTGCTGAACGGGAACCGCACCGGTGTCTCACCGAAGGTCAGCCGTCCGGCGAGGGCGGCGGACTCGCGGATGGCCTCGACGACGGCGTCGGCCTCCTCGGCGGGACAGTGCACGATCACCTCGTCGTGCTGGAAGAAGACCAGCTCGGCCTCCAGGCCGGCGCAGGCCTGGCGCAACGCGGCGAGCAGCAGCAACGCCCAGTCGGCGGCGCTGCCCTGGATGACGAAGTTCCGCGCGAAGCGGCCCCGCGCGCGGGAGTCGGCCGAGGAGTGGCCGGATGTCCGGCTTCGGCCGTCGTCCCGTGTCCCGGTGTCGTCCTCGCCGACGGGGATGCCGGCCTCCTCCGCCGGGTCCCCGTCCGAGCCGGCCACCGGCGGGCAGGTCCGGCCCAGCCAGGTGCGCACCAGCCGGCCCTCCTCGCCCGCGCGTGCGGCGTCGTCGACGTAGGCGACGGCCTTGGGGAAGCGGCGGCGCAGCGCGGCGAGGTTCTTCAGGCCGTCGCCGGAGGTCTGGCCGTAGACCGCGCCGAGCACGGCGAGCTTGGCCTGGTCGCGGTCGCCGGAGAAGGCGCGGTCGGAGACGGACTGGTACAGGTCGCTCTCGCGGCCGGCCACCTCCATCAGGCCGGGATCGCGGGAGATGGCGGCCAGGACGCGCGGCTCCATCTGGTCGGCGTCGGCCACCACCAGCCGCCAGCCGGGGTCGGCGACCACGGCTCGCCGGATCACCTTGGGGATCTGCAGGGCGCCCCCGCCGTTGGTCACCCAGCGCCCGGTGACCGTGCCGCCGGCGAGGAACTCGGGGCGGAAGCGGCCCTCGCGCACCCAGTCCTGCAGCCAGGACCAGCCGTGCGCCACCCAGATCCGGTACAGCTTCTTGTACTCCAGCAGTGGTTCGACGGCCGGGTGGTCGACGGACCGGATCTCCCAGCGGCGGGTCGACCCGACCTTGATCCCGGCCTGCGCGAAGGCTTTGATCACATCGGCCGGCAGGTCCGGCCGCACCCGGCGGCCGAAGGCTGCGGACACCTCCTCCGCCAGTTCGGCGAGGCGGCGCGGCTCGCCGCGGCCCGCGTACCGCTCGCCGAGCAGGTCGCGCAGCAGCTCGCGGTGGACCTCGGCGCTCCAGGGCAGGCCCGCGTGGTTCATCTCGGCGGCCACGAGCATGCCGGCCGACTCGGCGGCCGTCAGCAGTCGCATCCGGTCGGGGTGGGCGGTCCGGCGGTGACGCCGCTGCTGGTCGGCGTAGACCGCGAGGAGGTCCGCGAGGGGCAGCTGGACGCCGGCGGGCTCGAACAGTGGGGACTGGGCGTTCGGGACAGCCGCGCGCAGCGGCGGGTCGGGCGGTACGGGGCCGCCGCGGAGGCGGGCCACGGCGGCGGCGGCCGAGCGTGGCTCGCCGTACCGCCCCTCGTGGCCCAGCAGGAGTGTCTCGGCGTCCTCGATGTCGTAGCACCGCTCCACTCGCACCCCCGTGGCGAGCAGACGCGGATAGACCTCGGGGGTCGACCGCCACACCCAGCGCGTCACCTCCGGGCGGCCGCGCACCGCCCCGGCGAGAGTGCTCTCCCGCCGGACCGGTCCGGCGGGCAGCCCGTCCGGGCCGAGGGGGGCGACGTCCACGCCACCGTCCTCGGCCGGCGCGAGTGCCCACCGGTCGGTCATGACGGCGAGTGTGGCAGGCGGCTCTGACAATGCGTCCTACCTGCGGTTTCGGTCCCCGGACCGACCTGGGGTTTCGGTCCCCCCTGACCGGCCTGGGGTTCCGGTCCCCCTGACCGACCTGGGGTTTCGGTCCTTCCGGATCGACCCGCGGTTTCAGTCCTCCGGCCGGGCCGTGGGGCCGGTCGCGGACTCGGCCGCCGCGGCCGCCTCCTTCGTCTGCTCCAGCAGCACCGCCAGCACCTTGCGGACGTACTCCTCGGTCCTCGTCTTGGTGATGCCGAGTCCGCTGAGCACGCCCTGGCCGTTCTCGTGCTCCAGCAGGGCGAGCAGGATGTGCTCGGTCCCGATGTAGTTGTGGCCGAGCCGCAGAGCCTCGCGGAAGGTGAGCTCCAGGACCTTCTTGGCCTCGGGGCCGTAGGGGATCAGCTCGGGGATGTCGTCCGCCGCGGGTGGCAGCGCGGCGGCCGCGGCCTGCCGTACGGCGTCCAGGGTGACGCCCTGTTCGGTGATGGCCTTCGCGGCCAGGCCCTCCGGCTCGGCCAGCAGCCCGAGGGTCAGGTGCTCGGGCCGGCCCTCGGGGGTGCGGGCGGCCACCGCCTCGCCGTGGGCGGCCATGACCGCGTGCTGCGCGCGTGGGGTGTAGCGGCTGAAGCCCTGGTTGAGGTCGGGGCCCGTGGACTCCTTCGGCACGAACCGCTTCTGCACCGCCTGCCGGGTCACGCCCATGCTCTTGCCGATGTCGGTCCAGGAGGCGCCCGAGCGGCGGGCCTGGTCCACGAAGTGGCCGATCAGATGGTCGGCCACGTCTCCGAGGTGATCGGCCGCGATCACCGCGTCCCGGAGCTGGTCGAGGGGTTCGGTGTGAACCCGCTTGATCGCCTCGATGAGGTCGTCGAGGCGCACGGATGCCGTGATGTTCCCGTTGGTCGCCATGTGTCAACCGTAGGTTGCGCCTCTGCCGGTGTCAACCTTTGGTTGACACTCTCGGCGCCTCCATTCCTCTGGTCCGCGACGGCCCTGGCGTGACGGTCGAGGATGTTATCCACAGGCTGTGGACGACTTCGGCCCGCTGTCGGCCGGGCATGGCACGATCGACGACGTGACCAGCACTGCCAGCACCGTCGAGCGGGCCCTCGCGGCCTCCCTGTACGACGACACCGACACCGGCCTCGACACGGGCGCCTCCCTGCTCGCCGCCGACCCCGGCGCGGACACCGAACTCGCCCGGCGGGGCGAGGAGTTCATCGCTGCGGCCTGGCGGCGCGGCTGGCAGCCCGCCGACGTCATACGGTTCGTGCGCCGCGAGCTCGACAAGCCGCATGTCCGCCTGGCTGCCGCACTGGTGCGGGCGCAGACCGGCCGCGACCGGCCGCGCGGGCCGCGCTGGACCGCCCAGCTGGAGGCGCTGCCGGGGGACCCCGCGCCCGGAGCCGATCGTTTCGCGTACGCCACCGTCGTCCTGGAGCTGTACCGCCTGTTGTTGCGCCTGCCCGCCCTGGAGCCGTTGGAGGAGGAATCCCGCCGCGCTCCCGGCCCTGCCGCCTCCCGCATGCTCACCCGCATCCGGGCGCTGCTCGCCAAGGCCGAGGCGACCGGCTACCCGGAGGAGGCGGAGGCGCTCAGCGCCAAGGCGCAGGAGCTGATGGCCCGGCACAGCGTCGACGAGGCGCTGATCGCCGCCGAGGCGCCCGCCCCGGACGCGCCCGGCGCCTGCCGGATCGGAGTCGAGCCGCCGTACGAGCAGGCCAAGGCGGTGCTGCTGGACGCCGTCGCCACCGCGAACCACTGCCGGGCGGTGTGGAACGAGGCGCTCGGTTTCTCCACGGTCGTCGGCTTCGAGGCGGACCTGGAGGCGGTCGAGCTGCTCTACACCTCCCTGCTGGTGCAGGCCACGCACACGATGACCCGGGCGGAGGCGGCGCAGAGAGCCGGCGGCCGCAAGCGGACCAAGACCTTCCGGCAGTCGTTCCTCGCCGCCTACGCGCACCGCTTGGGTGACCGGCTCGCGGCCGTGGCCGAGACGCAGGTCACCCGGGACCTGCTGCCGGTGCTGGCCACGCGCGCGATAGCCGTGACCGGCCACATGGAGCGCATGTTCCCCGAGACCACCACGACCCGGCTGCGCGGTGTGAGCGATGCCGCGGGCTGGACCGAGGGCACCGCGGCGGCCGACCGGGCCCAGGTCGAAGGCCGTCGCCGGCTGCCCTGAACCCCGGTGCGACCGTGATCCCGGGCCCGGGACCGGCCGCCGGGCCCCGGCCCCGGCGGGTCGCGAGGCCCCGGGCTCGGTGTGTCTCAGTCTCCGACCTGCTGGAAGGCGCTGACGGCGGCGTTCGGCCGACCACTGGCGTCCTTGAGGGCGACGGGGCCGTACGACCACGGGAAGCCGCGGGTGGCGGTCGAGCCGGGCAGGCTGATCTCCACCGTCTTCGCCGCCAGGCCGCTCTTGTCGTTCGCCTTGCCGCGCACGTAGCTGATCGTGAAGGACGCGGAATCGCCCTTGGCGAGCTTCAGCTTCTGCGGCTTGGCGCCCGCCAGGACGCCGACCTTGTGTTCGGTGCCGCCGTCCTTCAGGACGGCGCCGGGGAAGTCGTCCAGGGTGCAGGGGGCACTCTGGTTGGTGATGCTGACCGGCACCTCTCCGCTGTCACCGGCGGCCGGGGCCACGCTCGCCGACCCGATCTGCAGCGACACCCCGCCGATCTTGCAGGCCGAGCTGTTCTTGTTACCGCTGTCGCCCCCGCCGCTGTGGCAGGCGGTGAGCAGCAGGGCGGCGGCGAGGGCGGTGACGGTGAGCGGAAAGGCGCGCATAAACAGGTCCCCATCGAGTGCGTGACGGTGCCCCTGCATCATGGCGCCTTCGACCGGGCCCCGTTCGCGCGCCCCTCCCGAATCACCGCTTCGAGCGTCCTTCCGGACCACCGCGCCGAGCCGCGCCGGGCCACCCCGCGCCGAGCGCCCGGCCCGGCCGGCGCCAGATCAGCGCGTCAGTGGGACGGCAGCCCCGACGGCAGCTTGCCGCCCTCGGCCCTGGTGTAGGTCTCCTGGCCGAGCTTGCCCGACCAGGTCACCTTCATCGTCTTGGCGTCCACCGAGTCGACCATTCCGCTGACCCGGTCCTTGCTGCCGTCGGTGCAGGTCAGATGGATCATGCGCATACCCGACTCGCTCCCGGCCGTCCCGCTGCACACCGTCCCGCCGGTCGCGAAGACGCCGGCCTTCTTCCCGTTGATCACCAGGGCCACGACCTTGCCGCCGGCGGTGGTGATCCAGCTGCCCTGAAGCTGACCGGAAGTACCGGTCACGCTTGTGGAGCCGGTGCTCGGCGACGGGGTCGTACCGGCGCTGGACGGCGATGACGAGTCGCCCTTCGAGTCGCCTCCGCCGCACGCCGTCAGCGCCAGCGCCAGCGCACCCGCCAGTCCCGCGGCCAGTGCCGCGCTCCGCACCCTCGCTGTCGCAGAAGTCACCGGAAAGCTCCCATGCTGTAGCGGCCGGCCGCCCTCGGCCGGACGGCCCGCAGCAAGCTACCAGCAGGCTCCCGGAGTGCTCCCGGTCCCCGCACCGCGATCCTCCGCGATCCTCCGCGATCCACCGTCATCCCCTCGGGCCGGCCCCACCCGGGCCGGCCCGAGGACAAGCGACCCGTCCCTGCCCGTCGGAGCGGTCCCGGCGCGGTTCCGGGTCGGCCACCGGTACCGGATGACCTCCGTCACGCGTCCCGACTCCCGCCTTCGCGAGGCGCGAAGGTGCGGGTACTCGCCTACGCCGTCGAGCGGATGCCGTCCCTCCGGTGGGCGGACGCCGATCCGGCCGATCACCCGCACGGGATCCTCACCTGAACCCGGGAACAGGAAGGGCCCGGTACGCGTCTCTCCCTGATGCGCACGCAACGCGACCCGGAGGACCCGGCGCGGACGACGGCATGGAAGATCACGAAGGGGATCGTCGAGGGCATGTGCTGCCTGCTCCGGGGCAGGCGCTGGAGCGATTCGGGTAAAGCACACGTCAAAGCTGTAACTGCGGGAACACCGCCCGTGCACGTGCATATGCCCGAGCGTCTGCACGTGAACGGGGTTATGATCCGGAACAGTTGACCACGGCATCCATGGTCACATCAGCCAGCACCACCGGGGAGCGACCTGTGGATCGCGACGTTGACGGCCTTTACGGGGGGTTTGACGTGCACAACGGCATGGCTGCCACGCAGCTGGACGGGGTGGCCTGGCAGAAGAGCAGGCACAGCAATTCGCAGGGTTCCTGTGTGGAGTTCGCGCGACTTCCGGGGGGCGAGGTCGCCGTACGCAACTCGCGTTTCCCGGACGGCCCCGCGCTCGTCTACACGCGCGCGGAGATCGAGGCGATGCTCCTCGGTGTCAAGGACGGCGAGTTCGACCATCTGATAGCGAGTTGATCAGGGATCCGTGCCGGACTCGCGGGGAATGGCAACGATGTCCAGGGTGCGCTCGCATGGAGGAGCGCCTCGCGTCACCGCGGGGACACGCCCTGGAGAGCGGCCCCGGAGTGCCCCGCGTCAACGCGCGTCGTCACGGTGCCTGAAGGCTCCCTTCAACGCGCGTAGACCCGGGGCGTCCGCCGGTGCCGTGGAGCGTCAGTCGCAGGGTGGGAGCCGGAACATGGCCCAGACGACCTTGCCGTCGAGGGTGCCCGCGAGCGGGTGCCAGCCCCAGCCGTCGGCGAAGGAGTCGACCAGGAACAGCCCGCGCCCCGACTCGGCCGAGAAGTCGTCCGAGTCGCGCGGGGCCGGGGTCTCGTGGCTCGGGTCGCGCACGGCGCACACCAGCCGCTCGGTCCAGCGCATCAAGTGCAGCCGTACGCACGGGCTCTGTTCGTCGCGGCGGCCCTGGTCGGCCGGCACGGCGTGGCGCAGGGCGTTGGTGACGAGTTCGGAGACGACGAGGCATATGTCGTCGAAGCGCTCGCCGGCGTCCCACTTGTCGAGCGTGTCGCGGGTGAAGCACCGGGCCTCGCGCACCGCCTCGTAACGGGCGGGCAGGGCGCAGGAGGCGGCATCGGACACGGCCGTGGGGTCCAGTGGCGGAAGGCCCTGCCGTAACGGCTTGAGCATGGTCGATCCATTCGTCCCCATGCGAGGCACTCCCGGAATTCGCGGTCGTTGCGATGCAGCGGTGGCGCGGCACCATGGTTTCGGAAGCCAAGAGCAGATGCAAGGGCAGATGCACGTGCACGTGACCGAAATGAGCCCACCCGTACCGCTTCTTGGCCATTTTTTCTGTCATTCTCCTGGCGGTTTCCGCCAGTGGTCCCGACCTTTTACCGGTCCGGAGCGGACGGAAACGGCCGACCTCTTTCCGTTTCCGTAACCGTCCGAGTACTGCTCGAAGTGTTTTAGTGGCAGACTGCGGCACCTGAAGACGGTTGGGGAGGCTGGCGAAAGTGAGCGCGGGAGAGCCCGGATCGGTGGTGCGGCGGATGCTGCTCGGCTCGCAACTCAGGCGACTGCGTGAAGCGCGGGGGATCACGCGCGAGGCGGCGGGTTATTCGATCCGCGCTTCCGAGTCGAAGATCAGCCGGATGGAGCTGGGCCGGGTGAGCTTCAAGACCAGAGACGTGGAAGACCTGCTGACGCTGTACGGCATCACCGACGGGGCCGAGCGCGAATCGCTGCTCTCCCTCGCCCGCGAGGCCAACGTGGCGGGCTGGTGGCACAGTTACACCGACGTCCTGCCGAGCTGGTTCCCCACCTATGTGGGCCTGGAGGGCGCCGCCTCGCTGATCCGCGTCTACGAGGTGCAGTTCGTGCACGGACTGCTGCAGACCGAGGAGTACGCGCGCGCGGTGGTCCGGCGCGGCATGAAGGGCGCGAGCGTCGCCGACGTGGAGCGGAGGGTGGCGCTGCGGCTCGAGCGGCAGAGGTATCTGCTCGCCGGCAACGCCCCGGAGTTCCACATCGTCCTGGACGAGGCCGCCCTGCGCCGCCCCTACGGCGACCGCGACGTGATGCGTGGCCAGCTCCAGCATCTGATCGACGTCTCCCAGCGGCCCAACGTGCGTCTGCAGATCATGCCGTTCGGCTTCGGCGGGCACTCCGGCGAGAGCGGCGCCTTCACCATCCTCAGCTTCCCCGACGCGGACCTGTCCGACGTGGTCTACCTGGAGCAGCTGACCAGCGCCCTCTATCTCGACAAGCGCGAGGACGTCGCCCAGTACGAGCAGGCCCTGAAGGAGCTGCAACAGGACAGCCCGGGCCCGGACGAGAGTCGTGATCTACTCCGGGGCCTGCTCCAACTCTCCTGACACACAAGTACGATGATGGGTGATCAGACGTGGCGTAGATCCGGTGTCCGCTAGCGATGGAGAGATCACATGTCGTCCTACTTCACCGACCTGGCCCAGCAGTTCATCGACGGCGAGTGGCGGCCGGGCTCGGGCTCCTGGGACGTGATCGACTTCAATCCCTACGACGGCGAGAAGCTGGCCTCGATCACGGTGGCCACGGTCGGCGAGGTGGACGATGCGTACCAGGCCGCCGCCCGCGCCCAGAAGCGTTGGGCCGAGACCAACCCCTACACCCGCCGCGCGGTCTTCGAGCGGGCGCTCAGACTGATCGAGGACCGCGAGCAGGAGATAGCCGACCTGATCATCGCGGAACTGGGCGGCACCCGCGTGAAGGCCGGCTTCGAACTGCACCTCGCCAAGGAGTTCCTGCGCGAGTCGATCCACCTCGCGCTGCGCCCCGAGGGCAAGATCCTGCCTTCCCCGGTCGACGGCAAGGAGAACCGCGTCTACCGGGTGCCGGTCGGGGTCGTGGGCGTGATCAGCCCCTTCAACTTCCCGTTCCTGCTGTCGCTGAAGTCGGTGGCCCCGGCCCTCGCGCTCGGCAACGCCGTCGTCCTCAAGCCGCACCAGAACACACCGATCGCCGGCGGCACCCTGATCGCCCGGATCTTCGAGGAGGCCGGACTGCCCGGCGGCCTGCTCAACGTCGTGGTGACCGACATAGCCGAGATCGGCGACGCGTTCATCGAGCACCCGGTCCCCAAGGTCATCTCCTTCACCGGCTCCGACAAGGTCGGCCGGCACGTCGCCACCGTCTGCGCCCGGAACTTCAAGCGCTCGGTGCTCGAACTGGGCGGCAACAGCGCGCTGGTGGTGCTGGACGACGCCGACCTCGACTACGCCGTGGACGCGGCCGTCTTCAGCCGGTTCGTCCACCAGGGCCAGGTCTGCATGGCCGCCAACCGGGTCCTCGTGGACCGTCGCGTCGCCGACGAGTTCACCGAGAAGTTCGTCGCCAAGGTCCGGACGCTCAAGGTCGGCGACCCGCGCGACCCGGAGACCGTCATCGGTCCGGTGATCAACTCCGCTCAGGCCAACGCCGTCTCGGGCACGGTCGAGCAGGCGCTCGCCGAGGGCGCCACGGCCCTCGTGCGGGGAGCCGTCACCGACAACCTGGTCGAACCCAGCGTGCTCACCGATCTCCCGGCCGGCTCCGAGCTGCTCCAGCAGGAGGTCTTCGGGCCGGTGGTCTTCCTCGTCCCGTTCGACGACGAGGCGGAGGCCGTCCGGATCGTCAACGACACCCCCTACGGCCTCAGCGGCGCCGTCCACACCGGGGACATCGAGCGGGGTGTCGCCTTCGCCAAGCAGATCGACACCGGCATGTTCCATGTGAACGACGGCACCGTCCACGACGAGCCGCTCGTGCCCTTCGGCGGCGAGAAGCACTCCGGTCTCGGCCGTCTGAACGGTGAGACGACGCTGGAGGTCTTCACCACCGTCAAGTGGATCTCGGTGCAGCACGGCCGCAGCGGCTTCCCGTTCTGAACCGGGTGCTTGAACCGGGTGCCTGAACCGGTCTGCTGAACCGCTCTGCGAGGCGTCCCGGGCCGTTCTCGATTCCAGCGGCTCCCGCGCGCCATTGAGGACAGGATCTGACCTCAATCGTTTCTATTGTCCAGGGAGTCGGGGAAAAGGAGCCCGGCGCAACCGGAGCGACGGAAGGCGGCAGGTCATGGTCACTCATGTGCCGGCGGAGACGAAGGGCGACGAGCGGGGGGCGCTGCTCGCGTTCATCGAGGAACAGCGCGGCGGGATCCGCAGGGCGCTGCTGGGGCTGACGGAGGAGCAGGCCCGTACCCGGCCCAGCGCGAGCGCGCTGTCCCTGGGCGGTCTGCTCAAGCATGTCACCGAGGTCGAGCAGAGCTGGATCGCGCGGGCCGGGCAGGAGCCGCCGGCGATACTGCGCGACGAGTCGAACTGGCACGAGACCTTCCAGCTGGTCGGTGACGAGACGGTCGCCTCGCAGCTGGCGTACTGGGAGCAGGTCGCCGCCGCCACGGAGAAGTTCATCCGCTCCGCGCCCAGCCTGGACGACACCTTCCCGCTGCCGCCCGACCCCTGGTTTCCGCCGGAGGGCCGGGTCTCGCTGCGCTGGGTGTGTCTGCACCTGATCCGCGAGATGGCCCGGCACGCCGGCCACGCGGACATCATCCGCGAGTCGCTGGACGGCAAGACCGCCTTCGAGCTGGTGGCCCTGGAACAGGCGGGATAACCGCCGGGGGAACGCGACCCGGGGGCGACCACCGATCACCTGATACGAGACCGCACCGGCCGCCCGTGGGTGACCGGTGCGCGGGGTGGTCCGGTCGTCAGTGGTGGAAGCCGGTGGCCGCCTGCTTGTCGCGGGTCAGGGGGCGTTCCTGCCGGCGCAGCTCCGGCAGCAGACGCGTCAGGTCGTCCACGAACAGGTCGGCCAGGTCGTGGGAGAAGCCGTTGCGGCACACCACCCGCAGCACCGACAGGTCCTCCCGGTCGGCCGGGAAGGTGTACGCGGGCACCAGCCAGCCGCTCTCGCGCAGCCGCCGGGAGACGTCGAAGACGTCGTACGCCGTGACGTCGTCGGCCGTGGTGAGCGCGAACACCGGGAGCTGGTCCCCGCGGGTCAGGAGCCGGAAGTCGCCGAGCGCCTCGATCCGTCCGGCGAGTGACACGGCCACGTCCCGCGTCGACTGCTGCACCGCCCGGAAGCCCTCGCGGCCCAGCCGCAGGAACGTGTAGTACTGGGCCACCACCTGGGCGCCGGGCCGGGAGAAGTTGAGTGCGAAGGTCGGCATGTCGCCGCCCAGGTAGTTGACCCGGAAGACGAGTTCCTCGGGCAGCGCCTCCTTGTCCCGCCACAGGGCCCAGCCGACGCCCGGGTAGACCAGCCCGTACTTGTGCCCGGAGGTGTTGATCGAGGCCACGCGCGGGAGCCGGAAGTCCCACACCAGGTCCTCGTCCAGGAAGGGCGCCACCATCGCGCCGGAGGCCCCGTCGACGTGTACGGGGACGTCCAGGCCGGTGCGCTCCCGCAGGGCGTCCAGGGCCGCGCACAGCTCCGCGATGGGCTCGTAGGACCCGTCGAAGGTGGAGCCGAGGACGCCGACGACCCCGATGGTGTTCTCGTCGCACAGCTCCGCCGCGGCCTGCGGGTCGAGATGGAAGCGGTCGCCCTCCATGGGGACCAGCCGGGCCTCGACCTCCCAGAAGTTGCAGAACTTCTCCCAGCACACCTGGACGTTGATCCCCATGACGAGATTGGGGTGCGCGCCCGGGTACCGGTCCGCGTTGCGCTGCGTCCAGCGCCGCTTGAGCGCCATCCCGGCTAGCATGCACGCCTCGCTGGACCCGGTGGTCGAACAGCCCACGGCGGCCGAGGGGTCCGGCGCGTTCCACAGATCGGCGAGCATCGCCACACAGCGCCGCTCCAGTTCGGCGGTGCGCGGGTACTCGTCCTTGTCGATCATGTTCTTGTCCCGGCACTCCGCCATCAGCACCCCGGCCTGCGGCTCCATCCAGGTGGTGACGAAGGTGGCCAGGTTCAGCCGGGAGTTGCCGTCGAGCATCAGCTCGTCGTGCACCAGCTGGTACGCCGTGGCCGGGGGCATCGGGGCGTCCGGCAGCCGGTGTGTGGGCGGGGCCTCGGTCATGCCGCCGACGGGGTTGGCCTCCCCGAAGAACGGGTTGATCGACATCGTCCGCCGCTGGCGCTTCGCGGAACCTTTGTGCAGGGCCATGGGGTGTGCCTCCGGAAGATGGGGGTCGGGGTCAGCGGACCGGGGTGCCGTCCCGGTGCAGCTGCATCTGCGGGCGCCCCGTCACCAGCAGCCAGGCCGGCAGCGAGGCGACGCACAGCAGGGCGAGGATGCCGGGCGAGGTGATCAGGACGGCGGCGGTGAACAGGCTCACCCAGCCCTGCCGGGTGATGGCCAGCAGCATGCCGAGAACGCCCGTGGCCACGCCCACCGAGGGATGGACCGCCGGGACGAGCGCGTGCGCGCACAGGCCGAGGGCGGTGCCGACGAAGACGGCGGGGAAGATGCGGCCGCCCCGGAAGCCGCAGGACGCGGCGACCAGCAGCGCGGCCAGCTTCACCACCGCCATCAGCGCGAACTGCCCGGCCGACCAGCCGCCCGGGTCGTGGGCCAGCTCCCCGACCTCCGACAGCCCCTTGAAGAGCGTCAGACGACCGCCCAGGGCCGCCAGGGCCCCGAGGACGACCGCGCCGGCCGGAAGCATCAGCATGGGGTGCCGCAGCCGCCGGAAGGCCGCGTGGACGTAGGGGAAGGCGTAGACGGCGCACATGCCGAGCAGGGCCGCCACCGGGGCGATCACCACGGCGGCGAGCAGATCCCCCCAGCGGGCGTGGCCCAGGGGCGGCAGACCGAGATCGAAGGTGGGATGGGCCACCAGGGTGGTCGTCAGGGCCCCGCACGCGCCGGCGGTCAGCGGCGCGAACAGGTTGTCCCACAGCCGGCCCGGCATCGGCCGCCCCGCCAGCGCCTCGGAGATGACCAGCGCGGCGGCCACGGGCGTGCCGAACAGCGCCCCGAGCGTCGCCGCCTCGGCCAGCACCGGCCACAGCGTGTCGGGCGCCCGGCGTACGAGACGTCCGCCGAGCCAGGCGGCGAGGGCCACGTTCACGGCGATGATCGGGTTCTCCGGGCCGAGGCTCGGACCACCGGCCAGCATCAGCGCGGTGGCCAGCACCAGGCCGGGGAGCACGGCAGGCCGCATGACGGGAGCGTCGAGGCCGAGGGTGGCCGGATCGGGACCGGCGTGGCCGGGCACCTTCCAGACCACCAGACCGACGGCGAGCCCGGTCGCGAGGAGCACGGCGAACATCCACGGCACCGAGTAGCGGCCCACCCCCAGTGCGTCCGGCAGGGGACCCCACAGCACGCTCTGGAGCCGATCCGCCGCCGTGCTCAGACCGACGAGGACCAGACTCGCGGCCACGCCCACGACGACGGCGGGCAGGATGAACGGCAGCAGAGCCCGTGCCGGGGCCGTCGGAGAGGTCGGGGGCGTCTGCCGTGCCGTTTCCTGGGCCACGGGGTCACCATAAGCGGACGAAACGCTCACAACCTCCCGAACGAGAACGGGCTTGCACCTCACGCCACGTCAGGCCTCATCGTGGTCGTACCGACGACGACAAGGAGCGGAACGTGAGCTACTCCGTGGGACAGGTCGCGGGGTTCGCCGGGGTCACGGTGCGCACCCTGCACCACTACGACGAGATCGGCCTGCTGGTGCCGGGCGAGCGCACGCACGCCGGGCACCGGCGCTACACCGACGCCGATCTCGACCGGCTCCAGCAGGTCCTGTTCTACCGGGAGCTCGGCTTTCCGCTCGACGAGGTCGCGGCCCTGCTGGACGACCCGGAAGTGGACCCGCGCGCACGACTGCGCCGGCGGCACGGGCTGCTGACCGCCCGGATCGAGAGGCTGCGGCAGATGGCCGCGGCCGTGGAGCACGCCATGGAGGCACGCACGATGGGCATCGACCTCACCCCCCGGGAACGGTTCGAGGTCTTCGGGGACCAGGACCCCGAGCGCTACCGCGAGGAGGCCGAACAGCGCTGGGGCGGCACCACGGAGTACGCCGAGTCACAGCGCCGCGCCGCCGGCTACACCAAGGAGGACTGGAAGCGCCTGCGGGCCGAGGCCGACGAGTGGGGCACGCGGTACGCCGCGCTGCTGGCCGCCGGCGCCCCGGCGGACGGCGAGGCGGCCATGGACCTGGCGGAGGAGCACCGGCGGCACATCTCCCGGTGGTTCTACGACTGCACGTACGCCATGCACCGGTGCCTGGGGGAGATGTACGTGGCGGACGAGCGCTTCACGGCGCACTACGACGCCATACGACCGGGTCTGGCCGGACATCTGCGCACCGCCATCGCCGCCAACGCCGACCGGGGCGGCGCCTGAGACACCGGTGGAACCCGGGGCGGTCACCTGACGTTGGTAGCTTTGAGCGGTCCCCCAGGGACGCCGTAGCCGCCTCACCCCCAGGAGCCCGGACTCGTGATGACACTCGCCCTCGGCCCGAGCTGGCTGGATCCCAATTATCTGCTCAGCACCTACAGCGTCTGGGGCCTGCTGCTCATCGTCTTCGCCGAGTCCGGCCTGCTCATCGGGTTCTTCCTGCCGGGTGACTCGCTGCTGTTCACCTGCGGTCTGCTGATCACCTCGAACAAGCTGGACTTCCCGCTGTGGGGCGCGATCGCCCTGATCTGCGTCGCGGCGGTGCTGGGCGACCAGGCGGGCTACATGTTCGGCAAGAAGGTCGGCCCGGCCCTGTTCAACCGCCCCGACTCGCGCCTGTTCAAGCAGGAGAACGTGAACAAGGCGCACGAGTTTTTCGAGAAGTACGGCCCGAAGTCCCTGATCCTGGCCCGCTTCGTGCCGATCGTGCGCACGTTCACGCCGATCATCGCGGGCGTCAGCGGTATGAAGTACCGCTCGTTCCTGATCTTCAACGTCATCGGTGGCGCCCTGTGGGGCGCGGGCGTCACCTTGCTCGGCTCCTGGCTCGGCAAGATCGACTTCGTCAAGAACAACATCGAGGCGATCTTCATATTGATCGTGCTCGTCTCGGTGGTCCCGATCGTGATCGAGCTGCTCCGCGCGCGCGGCAGGGGCAAGCAGGCGGCCGCCCGACCCGAGCCCGAGCCCGGCCCCGGTGGCCGTCAGCCCGAGCCCGAGCCCGCGTACCAGTACCGGCAGCCGGCGATGGACGACGCGACGACCCGCCTGCGCACGATCGACCCGGACCAGCCCTACGACCCCCGGCAGCAGCCCTACCAGCAGCAGCCCTACCAGCAGTCCCCGCAGCAGCACTGGAACCAGGGCTACGGCGACCAGGGCCACGGCGATCAGGGCTACGGCGACCAGTACTACGACCAGCGACAGCACGCTCAGCAGCAGTACCCCCCGCAGCAGTACCCCGAACAGCAGTACGGACAGAACCAGTACGACCAGAGCCAGCCCGTTCAGAACCAGCACGGTCAGAACCAGCACGGTCAGCAGCAGCGGTACGACCAGCAGTACGACCAGCAGTACGACCAGCAGCACTACGGGCAGAACCCGTACCCGTACGACCAGCGCGGCGACCAGCGCGACCACTGACCGGCTCAGAAGCCCCTGGTGCGCTTCGCGGCCCGCCGCTTGCCCGCGGAGCCGACCCGCAGGAACAGCCGGGAGATCTCCGAGCCGAGGTTGACCCCGATGGCGATGGCCATGGCCAGGGAGGCGGCCTTGGCCAGGGACACCAGCCCCTTGTCCACCTCGTTCTGCGCCATGGACAGCAGTCCGAAGTAGGTCGCCGAACCGGGCAGCAGCGGCCCGATCGCAGCCGTCGTGTACGGCAGCGCCGACGCGAACCGGTACCGCGACAGCAGCTGCCCGAACAGTCCGACCAGCCCGGCCGCCGCCGCCGTGGAGGCCACCGGCGAGATGCCCCCGGCGTAGTGCATCGCGCCGTACACGGACCAGGCCACGCCCCCGTTGAGGGTCACCCAGAGCACGGTGGACCGTTCCTGCTGCAGAAGCACCGCGAAGGTCAGGGACAGCAGCATGGAGGCCGCGATCTGCAGCAGCGGCCGTTGGGAGAGCGCCAGCCCCGCGTCCGGATTCAGCTTGCCGCCGACCTTCACCCCGAAGTACAGGACGAGCAGCACCCCGGTGACGATGCCGACGAAGAAGTACATGACCTCCAGCAGCCGCGCGGACGCGGTGATGTAGAAGCCCGTCAGGCCGTCCTGCACGCCCGCGACCAGCGCCCGCCCCGGCAGCAGGGCGAACAGACCACCGGTGACGACGGCGGACGCCTTCACGTCGACGTGTGCCAGCGCGAACGCCACACCGACCGCGGCGGGCGGCATCGCGGCCACCGTGAACTGGTAGAACTCCGGCAGCCCCCGCCCCGCGCACAGCCAGGCCAGGCGGTCGCCGAGCATCGCGCCCAGCGCGGCCGCGACGAACACGATCAGGTCACCGCCGACCAGCAGGGAGGCCGCGCCGGCCAGCAGTCCGCTCGCCAGGGTCAGCGCCCAGCCGGGGTAGGGGTGCCGGTTGCGGCGGATCTCCGCGAGGCGCCGGTAGGCCTCCTCCAGGGAGACATGCGTCTCGGGGTCGGTCAGGTCGTCCACCAGCCGGAAGACGGCCGCCAGCCGCGTGTAGTCGGTGCCCCGCCGCCGTACCGTGCGCGACGACGTCACCGGGTCCTCGACCAGCGACGGCTGATGCGAGATCGACAGCAGGGTGAAGGTGACGTTCGGCTCGCAGCGGTCCAGGCCGTAGGACCGGCACACCGCGAACATCGCGGCCTCCACGTCCTCCGCGCCCTCGCCGCCCGCGAGCAGCAACTCCCCGATACGCAGCGTCAGGTCGAGCACGCGCGGGACGGCCGGGCCCTCGTCCTCGGTCCGCTGCACGATCTCCGGCGCCGGCCGCTCCGCCACCGGCATCCGCAGCATCGTGCGCATCCGGTCCTGCCAGGGGGCGTCCTTGACCAGGCTGACCAGCGGCACCCCGGTGGCCGGCGTGAACGCGGGCGGGGCGGTCCTGGCCTGGTAGGTGGCCGGCGTGCTGAACGCCGAGCCCTCCGGCTCCGGGCTCGGCGCCTGGGCCACCTCGAAGCCGCGCGGGACGGCGAACTCGGAGGTCGTCTCCGTCTCACCGCCGGGCTTGGGGACATCGAGCCCTTGCGGAACGGCGAACTCGGACGTGATCTCCGGGTCGTACCGCGCCTCGTCCGACCGGGGCTTGCGGTCCTCCGCCTCCGACACCTCGCACCGCTCCCTGAACGTTCACCTTCCCAGGACCTCAGTATGCGCATCAATACGCACACGGGCCGCGCCACCCCCCTGAGGGTGCCGCGGCCCGTGGAAGGCAAACCGGCCGGTCAGTGGCCGCCCGTCTCCTTGAAGCGCTTGTACGACCGCTCGATCTCCACCTCGGCGTCCGTACGGCCCACCCAGTTGGCACCCTCGACCGACTTGCCGGGCTCCAGGTCCTTGTACACCTCGAAGAAGTGCTGGATCTCCAGGCGGTCGAACTCCGACACGTGGTGGATGTCGCGCAGGTGCTCCACGCGCGGGTCCGTGGCCGGGACGCACAGCAGCTTGTCGTCGCCGCCCGCCTCGTCCGTCATGCGGAACATGCCGATGGCGCGGCAGCGGATGAGGCAGCCGGGAAACGTCGGCTCGTCCAGGATGACCAGCGCGTCCAGCGGGTCACCGTCCTCGCCGAGGGTGTTCTCGACGAAGCCGTAGTCGGTCGGGTAGGCGGTCGAGGTGAAGAGGCGACGGTCCAGGCGGATCCGACCGGTCTCGTGGTCCACCTCGTACTTGTTGCGCGAACCCTTCGGGATCTCGATCGTGACGTCGAACTCCACCGGTGGCTCCTCCATGATCAACACATAGTTCTGGTGGTTAAGTGTCCCTCACGCAGGTGTGTGATCGCGAAAGGGGCTGGTGTCGTGCCAGAGCTGAGGCCTTGGCGAGCCGCGAGACCGCGGCTGACGCGGATCGCGAACGCCGTGGGACCGCGGATGACGCGGGCCGTCTCGGCCGCGCGACCGGGGATCACGCGGCTGGCGACCGCCGTACGGCTGCGACCTGCGCACCTCCCCCGTTCGCGGACCGTCAGGACCTGGCAGTACACCGCGGGCGCCGCGACCGCCGGCCTGGCTCTGGCCGCCGGCGTGGTGACCGTGGCAGGCCCCTTCGACGCCAATGGTCAGCGTACGGCCGAGCGGGACCGGGCCGCCGCCCTGGAGCGGGCAGGTGGCGCAGATCACGGCCGGCCGGCCGGATCGACGGGCGTGGCACGGCCCGCGCCGAGCGCCCCACCGGTCCTGACGGGCCTGGGCGGCATCGCGGGCGCCATCGGCACCAAGAAGACCGCCCCGGACGGGAAAACCCTCTCGGACGTCCTCGGGCCCCTCCTGGGCGCCTCCGAGCTGGGCGACAGCCACGCCGCCGCGGTCGTCGACGTGACGACCGGCGAGCGTCTCTACGCCGCCGACGCGGGCAAGGCCCTCACCCCCGCCTCCACCACCAAGATCGCCACCGCCGTCGCCGCCCTGTCCGCGCTCGGCGCCGACCACCGCCTCACCACCCGCGCCGCCCTCGAACCCGACACCGGCGAACTCGTCCTGGTCGGCGGCGGCGACCCCACCCTCACCGCGCACCGGAACGCCGGCGGCTGGGCGAGCCTGCGCACGCTCGCCGACGGCACCGCCCGGGCGCTGCGCAAGCGAGGCATCGACCGGGTCACGCTGTCGTACGACACGACGCTCTTCTCCGGCCCCGCCCTGCACCCCATCGGCGTCAACGACAACCTCGCCGCCGTCAGCGCCCTGAGCGCCGACGAGGGCCGCACCGACGGCTCCGTCAGCGGTCCGGCGACCCGCGTGGGCGACCCGGCGGCGGACGCGGCCGGCAAGTTCGCCGGCTATCTCGAGAGCGCCGGCATCAAGACCACGGCCCCCGGCCCCTCCAAGGCCACGACCCGCGCCGAGACCCTGGCCACCGTCTCCTCACCCCCGCTGTCCGCGCTGGTCGAACGCATGCTGACCAACAGCGACAACGACATCGCCGAGGCCCTGGCCCGCCAGACCGCGCTCGCCGGCGGCCGGCCGGCCGGCTTCGCCGGGGGTGCCCAGGCGATCGCCATGCAGCTCAGGAAGCTCGGACTGCCCATGTCCGGCGCCTCCTTCCACGACGGCAGCGGCCTCGACCGCGACGACCGGCTGACGGCCGACCTGCTCACCGCCCTGCTGGTGAAGGCCGGCGACCCGGGCCGCCCCGGTCTGCGCTCCGTCCTCACCGGCCTGCCGGTCGCCGGCTTCACCGGCACGCTGACCGACCGCTACGCCGACGGCGCCTCCGGTCTCGTCCGCGCCAAGACGGGCACCCTCACGGGCGTGAACACCCTGGCGGGCACTGTCGTCGACGCCGACGGCCACCTCCTGGCCTTCGCCTTCATGGCCTCCGGCACCACCGACCCGCAGGCCGCCCAGTCGGCCCTGGACCGGACCGCGACGGCCCTGGCGGCGTGCGGCTGCCGCTGAGGCACGTGCCGGCGACCAAGCGCCACCGCACCCCGCTCGCCACCACGGGCGTCGTGCGACGGGGCCCAGCACCACCGTCCCCGGCGAGCCCGTGTCCGCCGAGCACCGCGCACCGGCGGACGCGCCCGGCACCGCGCCCCGCACCCCCGAACGCGCGGCGCCGTCCCCGCCGGTGACACCCCGGACGCCCCGCCGACTTCACGGGCCTGCCCCAAAGCGAGCACGCTCACGTACGGTTGACGCATGACTGGCTTCGGTGGCACCACATCTCCCGGGATGGTCGACTGGAACCTCGCGGTGGCGACCGCGACCCGGCTCGTACGGCCGGGCCCCGACGTCAGCCGCGACGACGCCAGGGCCGTCGTCGCGGAGCTGCGACGGCACGCGAAGGCCTCGGAGGAACACGTCCGGGGCTTCACTCGTATGAGCACCGAGGAAACCCACGACACCCCGGTCCTGGTGGTCGACCGCCCCGGCTGGGTCCGCGCCAACGTCGCCGGCTTCCGCGAGATCCTCAAACCGCTCCTGGAGAAGATGCAGGAACGGCGCGCCGGCAGCCCCGCCGGCGCCGTCCTCGGTGCCGTCGGCGGCAAGGTCACCGGCGTCGAACTCGGCATGCTGCTGTCGTTCCTGTCCTCCCGCGTCCTCGGCCAGTACGAGACCTTCGCCCCGGCCGGCCGCGACCTGCCCGCCGGTCAGAACGGCGGCGGCCGGCTGCTGCTGGTCGCCCCCAACATCGTCCACGTCGAGCGTGAACTGGACGTGGATCCGCACGACTTCCGGCTCTGGGTGTGCCTGCACGAGGAGACGCACCGCACGCAGTTCACCGCCGTGCCCTGGCTGCGCGACCACCTCGAAGGTGAAATCCAGTCGTTCTTGGCGGAGACCGACGTCGACCCCATGGCCTTCCTGGAGCGCATCCGGGAGGCCGCCCAGTCCCTCGCCGGGGGGCGCCCCGAGGGCGAGGAGGGCGAGGACGGCGGCCGCTCCCTCGTGGAGCTGGTGCAGACCCCGGCCCAGCGCGAGATCCTCGCCCGGCTCACCGCGGTGATGTCCCTGCTGGAGGGCCATGCCGACTTCGTGATGGACGGCGTCGGCCCCAGTGTCGTGCCGACCGTCGCCGAGATCCGCGAGAAGTTCCAGCAGCGACGCGCCAAGGGCGCCTCCCGCCTCGACCTGGCGCTGCGCAAACTGCTCGGCCTGGACGCCAAGCTCCGACAGTACCGGGACGGCGAGCGCTTCGTCCGAGCGGTCGTCGGCGAGGTCGGCGTCGACGGCTTCAACCGGGTGTGGACCTCCCCGAACACCCTGCCCACCAAGGCCGAGATCGCCAAACCGGCGGACTGGGTCGCGCGGGTGCACCGCAAGACCGAGTCGTGAACGGCGCTGGGGGAGTCGTGAGCCGAATCCGGCCGACGGCAGGCGAACGCCCCTCCAATCACCCGTCCGAGGGACCGTGAGCCCCGCGTAGGCGTGCAATGCTCGGGTATCGGCCCGGTTCTGTCACCATCTACACACTCTGAGTGACCGAACTCGGGCTCACCCCCCGAAACTTCATGAAGGGAACCGGACATGGGTCCCCATCCTGCGGTCGCGGCGATACGCCTGGCGGTCCGCCGCGTACTTCACGACATCCTCAACAACGTCCACACCACCGGCCCACAGCCGGACGGGCAGGCCCTCGGCCGGCACCCGGACCGAGCAGCCGAGCGGCCCCCCTCTCCGCTCGTGCTCGTCGCCTGTTCCGGAGGCGCCGACTCCATGGCGCTCGCGTCGGCCCTCGCCTTCGAAGCCCCCAGACTCGGCCTCCGCGCCGGCGGCGTCACCGTCGACCACGGCCTCCAGGCCGGTTCCGACCTCCGCGCCGACGAGGTCGCGCTGCGGCTGCGCCGGCTCGGTCTCGACCCGGTCGATTCCGTCGCCGTGACCGTCGGCCGCGACGGAGGGCCCGAGGCCGCCGCCCGCGACGCCCGCTACGCCGCCCTCGACGCGGCGGCCGAACGCCACGGCGCCGCCGCGGTCCTGCTCGGCCACACCCGCGACGACCAAGCCGAAACCGTCCTGCTGGGCCTCGCCCGCGGCTCCGGCATCCGCTCCCTGTCCGGGATGGCCGCGGTCTCGGGGGCCGACGGCCGTTACCGGCGTCCCTTCCTGCAACTGGACCGGCAGACCGCCCGCAAGGCCTGCATGGTCCAGTCCCTGCCCGTCTGGGACGACCCGCACAATGCCGACCCCGCCTACACCCGCTCCCGGCTGCGGCACGAGGGCCTGCCCGCCCTGGAGAAGGCCCTCGGCAAAGGCGTCGTGGAAGCGCTGGCCCGCACCGCCCAGCTCGCCCGCGACGACGCCGACGCCCTCGACGCCTGGGCCGGCCAGGCCGAGGCCACGGTACGGGACGGGGCGGGGCTGCTGGAGTGCGCCAAGCTGTACGCGCTGCCGCCCGCCGTACGCCGCCGGATCCTGCGCCGGGCCGCCATCGAGGCGGGCGCTCCGGCCGGTTCGCTGTTCGCCCGGCACCTCGAGGAAGTCGACCGCCTGATCACCGGCTGGCGCGGCCAGGGAGCCATCAACCTCCCGGGCAAAGTCGTCGCCCGGCGGCAGGGTGGCAGACTGGTGATTCGGCAAGGCTGAATCCCGACCTCCCGGAGCGCTCCTCCGGCGGCCGGTCGGGCGGCCGGAGGCCGTGCATACGGCCGTAAGTGCGGGACGACCGAAAGTGATGCGGGTGGACGCGAAAGACATGGGTGCCGACCTCCAGCGGGTGCTCATCACCAAGGAAGAGATCGACGCGAAGCTGGCCGAGCTGGCCGCGAAGATCGACGCGGAATACGCGGGCAAGGATCTCCTCATCGTCGGTGTCCTCAAGGGCGCGGTGATGGTCATGGCGGACCTCGCCCGGGCGCTGTCGTCCCCCGTCACCATGGACTGGATGGCCGTGTCCTCCTACGGCGCGGGCACCCAGTCCTCCGGTGTCGTCCGGATCCTCAAGGACCTCGACACCGACATCAAGAACAAGCACGTCCTGATCGTCGAGGACATCATCGACTCCGGTCTGACCCTGTCCTGGCTGATCAACAACCTCGGCTCCCGCGAGCCCGCCTCCCTGAAGGTGTGCACGCTGCTGCGCAAGCCGGACGCCGCGAAGGTCGACATCGACGTCGAGTGGGTCGGCTTCGACATCCCGAACGAGTTCGTCGTCGGATACGGCCTCGACTACGCCGAGAAGTACCGCAACCTGCCGTTCGTGGGTACGCTCGCGCCCCACGTCTACGGCGGCTGAGCCTCACGGGGTCCCCGGCTGGGCCAGTCGGCCCAAGCCGGTAGGACGATCGGGAACCCCGGCGGCTCCCGTGCCGTTGAAGGTTGCAGAGACGGGTTTCCCGGCCGTCGGAAGCGGCTTCGTGCGGCTTCGGGCATCCATGCTGGGGTACCGTCAGAAGAACTGTCTTATCAAACTCACTATGGCAGGAGGGACGGGGCGACACCGCTCCGTATGGATGGACGTGAAGCGATACTTCCGTGGGCCGGTCATGTGGATCGTGCTGGCCGTCCTTGCCGTGGTCGTGTTGATGCAGGTCGTCGGCTCGTCCGGCGGCTACAAGACGGTGGACACCGGCCAAGTCGTGGCGGCGATCAACAACAACAAGGTCGAGTCGGCCAAACTCACCACCGGTGACGAACAGAGCATCAAGGTCACGCTCAAGGACGGCACCAAGGTCGAGGGCAGCTCCAAGATCCAGGCGAGCTACATCGGCGATCAGGGCGTGACCATCGCCGGCACCCTGCAGACCAAGTACCAGGACAAGCAGATTCCGGACGGCTACACCGTCTCGCCGTCGAAGCAGAACCCGTTCCTCGGCGTTCTGCTCTCGCTGCTGCCCTTCGTCCTGATCGTGGTCGTCTTCCTGTTCCTGATGAATCAGATGCAGGGCGGCGGCTCCCGGGTCATGAACTTCGGCAAGTCCAAGGCCAAGCTCATCACCAAGGACACCCCGAAGACGACCTTCTCCGACGTCGCCGGCTGTGACGAGGCCGTCGAGGAACTCCAGGAGATCAAGGAGTTCCTCCAGGAGCCGGCCAAGTTCCAGGCCGTCGGCGCCAAGATCCCCAAGGGCGTGCTGCTCTACGGCCGCCCGGGTACCGGCAAGACGCTCCTTGCGCGTGCCGTGGCCGGCGAGGCGGGCGTCCCCTTCTACTCGATCTCCGGTTCCGACTTCGTCGAGATGTTCGTCGGTGTCGGTGCCTCCCGGGTCCGTGACCTGTTCGAGCAGGCCAAGGCGAACGCCCCGGCGATCGTCTTCGTCGACGAGATCGACGCGGTCGGCCGTCACCGCGGCGCCGGCCTCGGCGGCGGTCACGACGAGCGCGAGCAGACGCTGAACCAGCTCCTGGTCGAGATGGACGGCTTCGACGTCAAGGGCGGCGTCATCCTGATCGCCGCCACCAACCGTCCGGACATCCTCGACCCGGCCCTCCTGCGCCCCGGCCGCTTCGACCGCCAGATCGCGGTCGATCCGCCGGACCTGCAGGGCCGTCTGGAGATCCTCAAGGTCCACCAGAAGGGCAAGCCGGTCGCCCCCGACGTCGATCTGGCCGCCGTCGCCCGCCGTACGCCCGGCATGACCGGCGCCGACCTCGCCAACGTGCTGAACGAGGCCGCGCTGCTCACCGCCCGCGGTGACCAGAAGCTGGTCGACAACAAGGCGCTGGACGAGGCGATCGACCGCGTGGTCGCGGGCCCGCAGAAGCGGACCCGGATCATGTCGGACAAGGAGAAGAAGATCACCGCGTACCACGAGGGCGGTCACGCCCTGGTCGCGGCGGCCTCGCCGAACTCCGACCCGGTCCACAAGATCACGATCCTGTCCCGCGGTCGCGCCCTCGGTTACACGATGGTCCTGCCCGACGAGGACAGGTACTCGACCACGCGCAACGAGATGCTGGACCAGCTCGCCTACATGCTGGGCGGCCGCGCGGCCGAGGAACTGGTCTTCCACGACCCGACCACCGGTGCCGCGAACGACATCGAGAAGGCCACCAACCTGGCCCGCGCGATGGTCACGCAGTACGGCATGACCGAGCGGCTCGGTGCCATCAAGTTCGGCGGCGACAACAGCGAGCCCTTCCTCGGCCGTGAGATGGCTCACCAGCGCGACTACTCGGAAGAGGTCGCCGCGCTGGTCGACGAAGAGGTCAAGAAGCTCATCGAGACCGCGCACAACGAGGCCTGGGAGATCCTGGTCGAGAACCGCGACGTGCTCGACCAGCTCGTCCTGCAGCTGCTGGAGAAGGAGACGCTCGGCAAGGAGGAGATCGCCGAGGTCTTCGCCCCGATCGTCAAGCGTCCTCCCCGGCCCGCCTGGACCGGCTCCTCCCGGCGTACGCCGTCCACCCGACCGCCGGTGCTCTCCCCCAAGGAGCTGGCACTGACCAACGGTGCCAACGGCGCGACGGCCGCGATCAGCACGGTCAAGTCCACCGCCTCGGAATCCGCCCCGGTCACGGAGCAGACTCCGGAGGACCGCTCCGAGAGCTGACCCGTTCCGGTCGTGGACCGGAATGGATGCCGCGCCCCCCAGGTTTTAGCCTGGGGGGCGCGGCGCTTGTCTATGCCCGCGGGTAAGACGTACAGGAACGAGGCATCAGATGACCGACCCCGTGACGCTGGCCGGAGCCGGCTCCATCGGCGAGTTCGACGAGAAGCGCGCCGAGAACGCCGTGCGCGAGCTCCTGATAGCGGTCGGCGAGGACCCGGACCGGGAGGGCCTGCGGGAGACCCCGGCTCGGGTGGCACGGGCTTACCGGGAGCTGCTGGCGGGCCTGAGGCAGGAACCCGAGGACGTGCTGACGACGACGTTCGACCTGGGACACGACGAGATGGTCCTGGTGAAGGACATCGAGATCGTCTCCCTCTGCGAGCACCACCTGCTGCCCTTCCACGGCGTGGCGCACGTCGGTTACATCCCCGCCGAGACGGGCAAGATCACCGGTCTGTCGAAGCTGGCGCGTCTGGTGGAGGTCTTCGCCCGTCGCCCGCAGGTGCAGGAACGTCTCACCACCCAGATCGCGGACTCCCTGGTACGGATCCTGGAGGCGCGCGGCGCGATCGTCGTGATCGAGGCCGAACACATGTGCATGTCGGTGCGCGGTATCCGCAAGCCCGGCGCCAAGACGACCACCTCGGCGGTGCGCGGCCAGCTCCGGGACGCCACGACCCGTGCCGAGGCGATGAGCCTGATACTGGCGCGCTAGGACCTGTCCGCGGAACCGCCGCCCGGCCGGCCCCGCGGGGGGCGTCAGGCAGCCGGTTCCGCGCCCGGGGTGTTCTGGTCGTCGTCCTCGGGGAGCTTGCAGACCCGTTCGAGGAAGAGGGCCGCCGCTATCACGCCGAGGCCCGCCAGGACGGAGAAGCCGGCGTAGATGGCCTGGTCCCGGCGGGCGGGGATGTCGAGGAGCTCCAGCAGGAAGACGCCCGCGCCGCCGTACATGCCGGCGACCAGGGCGGCCACCAGGGCGCTCGCCTGGCCGAAGACGACCGCTCGGGCGGCCATCATCGGGTCGACGCCCTTCGCCTCCGGGCGGCGCTCGCGCTGGGCCCTCAGCCGGGTCCGCAGCGAGAGCGCCGTCGAGAGCAGGACCACGGCGATCAGCGCCAGGACGATCGGCGCGGCCAGGGGGACGCCGGGCAGGGTCCCGATCGAGTTCCAGAGGCGGGCGCCCGCCCAGGACAGGACGCCGGCCACCACGAACACACCGACCAGCACCCTGATGCGCAGCTCTCTCACGGTGTCCCTTCAGTTCCCCCGGACCGATCCCGGATCTTGGTCGTCTTGACCTTAACGACTACTCGGGCAGTCGGAGTTCCAGGTCCCCGCGAGCCTCGACGCCCTCGCGAGTGACGAGCGAGAGGAGATCGGCCACCGGGCCGCGGCCGGGCAGCTGGGCCTGGGGGTCCACGTCGTGCCACGGGGCGAGCACGAAGGCGCGCTCGTGGGCCCGGGGGTGGGGCAGGGTGAGGTGCGGGTCGTCGGAGGTGACGTCGGCGTAGGCGACGATGTCGACGTCCAGGGTGCGCGGCCCCCAGCGTTCGTCGCGCACGCGGTTGAACGCCTCCTCGACGGCGTGCGCCCGCTCCAGCAGGGAGGACGGGGGCAGGGTGGTCTTCAGCAGTACGACGGCGTTGAAGTACGAGGGCTGGCTGCCGGGCTCGACGCCCCACGGCTCGGTCTCGTACACCGGCGACACGGCCTTGATCCGCACGCCCGGCGTGTCCTCCAGGGCGTCGACGGCGCCCTGGAGGGTCTCCAGGCGGTTGCCGAGGTTGGCGCCGATGGAGATCACGGACCATTTGGGGTTGCTCAGCGTCGTGTCGGCGGCGTCGACCCGCTCGACGACCGAGGCGGGCACCGGCTGGACGGTCGGGTCGCTCTGACCCTGGGTGAAAGGTCGGGTCATACTCGGCTCCGGGTGATGGTGACGGTCACGTCGTCGAAGGGCACGGTGATCGGCGCGTCCGGCTTGTGGACGCAAACCTCGATCTCCTGGACGCCCTCGTGCTTCAGGCAGGTCTGGGCGATCCGCTCGGCGAGCGTCTCGATGAGGTTCACCGGCTCGCCCTCGACCACGGCCACGACCTCCTCGGCCACGATGCCGTAGTGCACGGTCTTCGTCAGGTCGTCGTCGGCCGCGGCCGGCCGCGTGTCCAGGCCGAGGACGAGGTCGACGATGAAGGTCTGGCCCTCCTCGCGCTCCCTGGGGAACACGCCGTGGTGCCCGCGGGCCTTGAGGCCGCGCAGCGCGACACGATCCACGCGAATCACTCCTGCAATCGTCGGGAACGACCGGTCGGTACCGCGTGCGGGCGATACGCCGGCCTCAGACGAATCTACCCGCGGCCACCGACACGGCCGGGCCGCGGGGGCCCGGGCCCGGGCCGGGACCTGGAGGGTTCACCCCGTGTTCCCCCGGGGGACCCGGCGGCTTCATGGGGTGGTAGCCGCTCATACCCGGGGGTAGGTGATTCCAACCACTTCTTGGTCCCCCTGGGGGCGTGCGCGGTGTCCGCCGGGTGTCCAACCGCTCAGGCGAGGGGATCGTCGTCCGGATTCACGCCGTTCACGCCGTTCACCCCGCTGTCGCCGTCCTCCTCGTCGGTGTCGTCGCCGTCGGCCAGGACCGGGGAGGCGTGGTGCGACCAGAGCTTCCAGCCGGTGGCGGTGCGCCGGAACACGTTGGTGGCCACGACGAGCTGGCCGACCAGCGGCCCGAGTTCCCCACCGTCCTGCGGGGCGGGGCCGCCGCTGAGGATGTTCTCGGTGCACGTCACGAGCGCGGTGTCGCCGGTGACCGAGACATGCACGTCGGTGAGGAAGAACTGGATGTAGTCGGTGTTGGCCATGATCAGGGCGTACGACCTGAGAACCTCCCCGCGGCCGGTGAGGACCGGCCAGCCGGGGTGCACACAGGAGACGACGCCGGCGTCGGCCGGGTCGTGGTACTCCTCGTCGACGCCCAGCTCGGCAGGGGCGAGCCAGGCCGTGGAGACCTCTTCGAAGTCGCCGCGCTCCAGTGCCTCGTAGAAGGCGGTGTTGGCGGCCTCGACCTGCTCCACGTCGGTATGGGCGGCGCTCACCGGTCTCCTTCCGCCCCACGCTCGCCATGGGTGCCGGGCGCGGAACCCGCCGCGCGCGCCCCCTCTATGGCGCGGGCGACTCGCACCGCGTCCGCGGTGGCACGCACCTCGTGCACGCGCACCGCCCACGCGCCGGCGTGCGCTGCCAGCGCGGAGACGGCGGCCGTGGCCGCGTCGCGCTCCCGGGCGGGCGGGGGCGAGCCCTCCGCGCCGGCCAGGACCCGGCCGAGGAACCGTTTGCGGGAGGCCGCGACCAGCAGCGGGTGGCCCAGGGCGCCCAGTCGGTCCAGGTGGGCGAGGAGGACGAGGTCGTGCTCGGCCTCCTTGGAGAAGCCGAGGCCGGGGTCGAGGATGATCCGGTCGGCGGCGATACCGCCGGCCAGCACGGCCTCCACGCGCGCGTGCAGTTCGTCCACGACTTCGCCGACGACGTCCTCGTAGGTCCCCTTGACGTTGTCGCCGCGCAGGAAGCCGCGCCAGTGCATGACGACGAACGGGGCGCCGGCGTCGGCGACCACCGGGATCATCGCGGGGTCGGCGAGACCGCCGCTGACGTCGTTGACGAGGGCGGCGCCGGCCGCCAGGGACCGCTCGGCGACACAAGCGCGCATGGTGTCCACGGAGACGACGACGCCCTCGGAGGCGAGGCCGCGCACCACGGGGATGACGCGCCGCAGCTCCTCGTCCTCGTCCACGCGGGCCGCGCCGGGCCTGGTGGACTCGCCGCCCACGTCGACGAGGTCCGCGCCCCGGGCGACCAGGTCGAGGCCGTGCTTGACGGCGGCGGTCGTGTCGAACCAGCGGCCGCCGTCGGAGAACGAGTCGGGAGTCACGTTGACCACACCCATGACCGCGCAGCGGTCCCACTGGGGTAGTCCGGTGACCTGGCCCCGCCCGTACAAGCTAGTCATGCCTCCAGCGTAGGCGCCGTGGGGTGGCGGCCGACGCGCGCGCTGCCCCAGTGCGCCGTGCGACCCGGGCGCGGGGGCCGTGCGACCGTACGGGCGGCCCGGGCGAAAGCCCCGTGCTGGAGGGGGCCGAGCTTTCCGTCCGGGCCCGGTCCGGGGTGGTGGGCGTGGGCTCAGGCCGCTCGGACGTCGTGCTCGGCCATGGCGTGCGCGCACGGGCGGCGGGCCGCGGAACGGCGCCGGCGCAGGAAGCGCGGCAGCGGCAGCGCCAGAGTGACGAAGCCTTCCGCCTGCATGGCGGCGAAGCCGATGCGGGGCAGGTCGGCGGAGGCCCGGTAGACCACGAAGCGGGGCTCCCAGCGCGGCTGGAACTTGGCGTTGAACTTGTACAGCGACTCGATCTGGAACCAGCGCGAGAGGAACACCAGCAGTCCGCGCCAGGCGCGCAGCACCGGACCGGCGCCGATCTTCTCCCCGCGCGCGAGGGCGGAGCGGAACATCGCGAAGTTCAGCGAGACCCGGGCGATGCCCAACCGGGGGGCGGCCTGGAGGGCGGCGACGATCAGCAGCTCGTTCATGCCCGGGTCGGCGGCGCGGTCGCGGCGCATGAGGTCCAGCGAGACGCCGTCCTCGCCCCAGGGCACGAAGTGCAGGATCGCCTTCAGGTCGCCGAACTCGCCGGGCTCGTCGTCCTGCTTGTGCGCGGTCGCTATGAGGCAGTCGCCGTCGGTGGGGTCGCCGATCCGGCCGAGCGCCATGGAGAAGCCGCGCTCGGTGTCGGTGCCGCGCCAGTCCTCCGCCGCGAGGCGGATGCGCTCCAGTTCCGCCTCGCCGAGGTCACGGACGCGCCGCACCCGCGTTTCGTAGCCGGCCCGCTCGATGCGCTTGACCATTTGGCGCACATTGCGCATCGCGCGTCCGGCGAGCGAGAAATCCGCCACGTCGACCACCGCCTCGTCGCCCAGTTCCAGGGCGTCCAGGCCGGTCTCACGGGTCCACACCTCGCCGCCCGTCTCCGAGCAGCCCATGACGGCGGGCGTCCAGGAGTGGGCCTTGGCCTCGTCCATGAAGCGTTCGATGGCACCGGGCCAGGCCTCGACGTCGCCGATGGGGTCGCCACTAGCGAGCATCACACCGGAGACGACGCGGTAGGTGACCGCCGCCTTGCCGCTGGGCGAGAAGACGACCGCCTTGTCGCGGCGCAGCGCGAAGTGGCCGAGGGAGTCGCGGCGGCCGTGCCTGGCCAGCAGGGCGCGCAGCTGCTCCTCGTCCTGCTCGGTGAGCCGGGCGGCCGGGTGCTCGGGGCGGAAGGCCAGATAGGCCGTGGTGGCCGCGGTGATCCAGCCGAGGGCGCCGAGGGAGAAGGCGACGGTCCAGGAGGTGCTGCCCTGGTAGTCCACCGGACCCTCGAAACCGAACAGGCCGTAGAGTACGTGGGTCAACCGGTCGGCCAGGCTCGGGTCACCGATCGTACGGTCCGGGTGGACGTTGACGATGACGAGCCCGAGAGCAAGGGAACCGGCACTCATGAGGACGAAGTTGGCGAGCGCGCGCCAGCGGCTGCGGGGGTCGGGCAGCGCGGCGAACTGGCCCCGGTGGCGCAGCAGCGGTACGAGCAGCGCCACCGCGATGAGCACGCCGATGAGCGAGTGCCGGTAGGCGAACTGCGCCGCCGCGCCCGCCGGCAGCAGCGCGACCGCGGCGCGCCAGGCCCGGCGCTTGCGCCGCCTGAGGCCGTGGGCGAGCAGCAGCAACAGCACACCGGCGCTGAGCGAGAGTGCCGCCGCGAAGGGCCCGAAGGAGCCCGGCAGCACCTCGGCGAGGGCGTGCATACGGCTGTGACGGAAGCGCGGGAACACGCCCGCGGCGATGTCCAGGACGCCCACGAGCGCGGCCGCCCGGCCGACCAGAGACGGGACCGCCTCGGGACGCGGGCCGCGCAGTAGGCGCCGCGCCCGGCTTGATCGGCTCGGAACCCGGCCCGACATTTCCCCATCTATCCTGACAGACATCGCATCCCGTAGTTCTGCGAGAGACCTTGGACCCGGGCCCGTTCGGGCATCCGGCGACATTGCGCCCTCTAGGACGGTGTCTCGGGGAGAGAGGTTCACTCCTCACCGGAAAGTCGGGTCAAAGGCCAAGGAAAGCCTCGGGCAAGTCCTCGCTAAGAAGCGGGGGCCGGCACGGGCGAGAAAGCGCAGGAAACAGCCCATGGGTCTCACGAGCAACAAAGTGCTGGTGCTGGCGGCGATGTTCGCCGCCGTGCTGTTCGTCGGCACGGTGTGGCTGTGGCCGCGCCTGGCCAGGCAGAACTGGCGGACCGTCAGCGGGCGCGTCGCCCTGATGCTGGCCACCCAGCTGGCGATCTTCGCGTCCGTCGGGCTCGCCGCCAACCAGGCCTTCGGGTTCTACAGCAGCTGGGCGGACCTCTTCGGCAAGGAGACGGACCAGGGGATCGTCGTCGACCACTCGGCCCACGGCAGCAGCGGCGGCCCGCTCCAGGTGGTCTCCTCCTCCGAGGTGAAGGGCGTGAGCGGGAAGCGGCCGGAGACCGGCGGACAGATTCAGAAGGTCGACATAGTCGGCCGTACGAGTCATATCGCCACTCCGGCGTACGTGTACCTGCCGCCGGAGTACTTCCAGCCGCAGTACCGCACGCGTACGTTCCCGGTGGCCGTCGTGCTGACCGGTTACCCGGGCACGGCCGAGGCGCTGGTGAAGAAGCTCAACTACCCGAACACGGCGCAGCAGCTGGCCAAGGACGGGCGGATGCAGCCGATGATCATGGTGATGATGCGGCCGACCGTGGCGCCGCCGCGCGACACGGAGTGCGTGGACATCCCGGGCGGGCCGCAGACGGAGTCGTTCTTCGCCAAGGACCTCCCCGAGGCCGTGGGCGGGCACTACCGCGTCGGCAGGCGGCCGGGCAGCTGGGGCATCGTCGGCGACTCCACGGGCGGCTACTGCGCGCTGAAGCTCGCCATGCACCACCCCCGCGTGTACGCCGCCGCGGCGGGCCTCTCGCCGTACTACAAGGCGCCGATCGACCCCACGACCGGTGACCTCTTCCGCGGCGACCGGAACCTGCGCAATCGTGCCGACCTGCGGTGGATGCTCACGCACCTGCCGGCGCCCGACACCTCGCTGCTCGTGACCAGCAGCAAGGTCGGCGAGCACAACTACAAGGACACGCTGAAGTTCATAGAGCAGGTGCAGGCCACGAACGTCACCCGGATCTCGTCGATCATCCTCGACAGTGGCGGCCACAACTTCAACACCTGGCGGCGTGAGATCCCCGCGACGCTGCAGTGGATGAGCGGGCGGCTCACCGACCACTGAGCCGCCGGGGCGCCTGACGCCCCGTGAGCCGCGCGAAGTGGCCGTGTTTTTCCGGGGCGGGGGCCCATGGTCCGCCTACGCGCGGTAAGTTTCTGGCCATGCCACGTGGACGCCACCGCCATTCCCCGCCTCTGCACCGGCTGTTGCCTCCCTCGGCGATCGCCGGTGTCTCCGTCGTCTGCGCACTGGGCCCCTGGGCGTTCTCCGAGGCCGTGGTCGTGCGGGCGCTGGCCGCCGCCGCCGCGGCCACGGCCGTCGCCGGTGCCTTCGTGATGCGCCGCTGGGACACCCACGCGGGCAAGCAGGTCGCCGACCTCACACGCGCGCGTGCCAGCGACGAGTGGCGGTTCGAGGAGCGGGTCGCCGAACTCGAGGCCGATCTGGAGGAGTCCCGCGAGCTGCGGACCAAACTGGAGCAGCGGCTGCGCGCCAAGCGGGCGGAACTCGCGGGCCTGCGCAACGAGCACGCGGCCCTGCTGCGCCGGTACGCCACCGCGGAGACCGAGCGCGCGACCGCCCTGGAGGGGCGCAGGCTGCTGGAGATCGAGGCGGCGGTGCCGTCGTCCTCGCCCGAGCTGCCGCCCGCGCGCGGAGCCGAGCGCGAGCCGCTCGACGCGGTTTCCGGGGGCACCGGGGACACCGGGGATTCCCAGAACCCCGACGCGCCCGAGGGGGAGGCTACGGCGTACGCGGTGTTCTCCGCCGAGGGTGCGCGACTGTACCGGCGGGCGCTGACGGCCCTGGCCCGGTTCGACGCGGACGCCCCCGGGCGGGAGGCGCCGACGGCCGAGGCGGCCGGGGTGGCCGATGCGGCCGAGGTCGAGCGGGCCGCGGTCGGCGAGGAGGCCGAGGGAGCGGAGGAGGCCGAGGGGGGCGAAGCGGCACCCGTCGCCAAAGGAGAACCCACCGCGGACGGCGTGACGGACACCGCTGGTGAGTCCGCCGTGGCGGATGCCAAGGATGCCGAGGACGCCCAGGCCGCCCAGGCAGTCCAGGCCCCCCAGGCCGCCCGGGGCGGTGAGCGGAGTGCGGAGCGGGAGCACGCGCGCGTGGGCGCCCCCGGGACCGCCCACGCCGAGCCCGCCGGGCACTTCACGGTGCCGACCGCGGTGGCCGTGGTGCCGGCCGCGCCCGCGCGACGGCCGATGGTCGAGGGCGGTTTCGACTTCTTCGGCACCCAGAAGGGCGAGTCGAAGGCCGCGCTGGACGCCGTGCAGAACGAGGACCTCGCCGATGTCGTCGGCCAGGAGGCCCTCGCCGTGCACAAGGCCGAGGCGGAGAGCGAGTTCAAGCCCGCCGACGCCCGCTCGCGCGGGGTCGGTCAGGTCATCGACCTGACCGCGCACGACGAGACCGAGCAGATCGACATCCAGGGGCTGCGCACCGCGGCCTCCTGAGCCGTCTCAGCCGGTCATCCAGCGGTCCGGCCGGGCGTCCCGGCGGCCGGTGCGGGACCGCTCCGCCTGTTCGCGCAGCAGCCGCCCGGCCTCCTGCGCGTCCCGCAGGCGGGCCGTCACGGTCTTGTCGGCCCCTGTGTCCACATGGACGTCGGCGAGCCGCCACAGGCGCGCCCAGGGTCCCTGAGTCAGCCGCACACTCTGCACCTTGGCGTGCGGGACCAGCGAGAGCCTGCGGCGCAGCAGACCGGCGCGGGTGACGAGCACCGTGTCGGTCACGGCGGTTCGGTGGCCGCGCCACCACACCGGCACGCACCACCGGGCCCGGCGCGGCGGCCGCGACAGCTCCCCGGGCACCTCCACCCCGGGCAGCACGCGCGCGACGACCGACTCGGCCAGCGCGCGCGGGGCCACCGGCACCAGCACCGCGTTCGCGGAGCCGGCCACGTCGAGTTCCACCCGGACCCAGCCGAGCCGCCGCCACAGCAACGGCTCGACGATCCGCAGGGTCTGCACCCGGCCGGGCGGCACCGTCTCGTGGGCGCGGTCGAGCAGTCCGCGGTCGATGCGCAGTCCGTCCGGGGACTCGCTCACCGTCCAGTCGAACTCGGCGACGAACCGCCCCACGCTGCTCGTCCCGGCCGCGCCGAGCAGCGGCAGGGCGCTGGCGAGGACCGTCCACGGGTTGTGCGTGGTCAGCCACAACACGGTCGGTACGACGAGCGCGGCGCACAGCGAGCCCCAGGTGGCGCCCGTCAGCAGCAGCGAGCGCACCAGTTCGCGCGGGGGCACGCGCAGCAGCTCCTGCGCCGGTGCCTCGCCGACCTCCCGCGCCGTCTCGGGCGCGAAACCGGCGGCCCGCGCGAGCAGTTCGGCGCGCAGGGCGCGGGCCTCCTGCTCGCCGAGGTAGGCCAGTTCGTCCTTGTCGTCGGCGCCGACGACGTCTATCCGCAGCTTCGCGACGCCCGCCACGCGCGCGAGGAGGGGCCGGGAGACGTCCACGGCCTGGATGCGCTCCAGCCGGATGTGCGCGGTGCGCCGGAAGAGCAGCCCGGTACGGATGCGCAGTTCGGTGTCGGTGACCGCGAAGTGCGTGAACCACCAGGACAGGAAGCCGTACAGGCCGGCCACCGGCAGCAGCACGGCGAGGCCCAGCACGAGCACCGTGGTGGTCAGCCGCGCCAGCTGCTCCTGGGTCCCGTTCGGGTCGTGCACGGCCCAGCCGGCCAGGACGGCGACCGGCGCCCACGCCCGGCGGAAGGGCGTGACCGGGTGCAACCGGCGTTCGGCGACGGGCCGGTGCTCCGTCACGCCGCCGGGGTCCGGGGAGGTCACAGGCCCGCCGATCGGGCCTCGCCCAGCTCGGTGAGCCGGTCGCGCAGCCGTTCCGCCTCGGCCGGAGCCAGACCGGGGATGGTCGCGTCGGTCGCGGCGGCCGCCGTGTGCAGCTGCACGGTGGCCAGCCCGAAGCGCCGTTCCACGGGCCCGGAGGTCACCTCCACCAGCTGCATCCGCCCGTAGGGCACCACCGTCTCCTCGCGCCACAGCACACCGCGGCTGATCAGCAGGTCGTCGGCGCGCTCGGTGTACCGCCACGACCGCCAGTTGCGCTCCAGCAGGCGCCGGCACCACAGCGCGAGGGCCGGCGGCAGCAGCGCGAGGGCCGCCCAGCCCGGCCCCGCCAGCAGGCCCAGCGGCAGCCCCGTGGCCAGCGTGAGCGACGCCGCCCAGACCAGCAGCAGCAGCCGTCGCAGACGCAGCAGACCGGGTTCCAGCCCGCGCCAGCGCGGCTCGTCCCCCGGTATCGCGGTCTCGTCCCCGCTCCCCGTTTCCATGGGCCCACCCTACGTAGGGGAAACTGGGCCCATGACTCCTACGACGGAGACCACGGTCGGTATCGGCGGTGCCGCGGACAGCACCGACATGGTGCTCAACATCGGGCCCCAACACCCGTCCACGCACGGCGTGCTGCGCCTCAGGCTGGTGCTGGACGGGGAACGCATCGTGCGCGCGGAGCCGGTGATCGGCTATATGCACCGCGGTGCCGAGAAGCTCTTCGAGGCGCGCGACTACCGGCAGATCATCATGCTGGCCAACCGCCACGACTGGCTGTCGGCCTTCTCGAACGAGCTGGGCGTGGTCCTCGCCGTGGAGCGGATGCTCGGCATGGAGGTCCCCGAGCGGGCGGTGTGGACGCGCACGCTGCTCGCCGAGCTGAACCGGGTGCTGAACCACCTGATGTTCCTCGGCTCCTACCCGCTGGAGCTGGGCGGGATCACGCCGGTGTTCTACGCGTTCCGTGAGCGCGAGGTCCTCCAGAACGTCATGGAGGAGGTCTCCGGCGGACGCATGCACTACATGTTCAACCGGGTCGGCGGCCTCAAGGAGGATCTCCCGGCCGGTTGGACCGCACGCGCGCGTGCCGCCGTCGCCGCCGTGCGCTCGCGCATGGACGTCTTCGACGACCTGGTGCTGGGCAACGAGATCTTCCGGGGGCGCACCCGCGCGGTGGGCGTGCTCACGCCGGAGGCCGTGCACGCCTACGGCGTCAGCGGCCCCGTCGCGCGCGGCTCGGGCGTCGACTTCGACCTGCGCCGCGACGAGCCGTACCTGGCCTACGGCGAGCTCCAGGAGACCCTGAGGGTCGTCACCCGGAGCGAGGGCGACTGCCTCGCCCGCTTCGAGGTCCTGCTGGCGCAGACGCACAACGCCCTGGACCTCGCCGACGCCTGCCTCGACCGGCTCGCGGAGCTGGCGCCGGGGCCGATCAACCAGCGTCTGCCGAAGGTGCTGAAGGCGCCCGAGGGCCACACGTACGCGTGGACCGAGAACCCGCTCGGCATCAACGGCTACTACCTGGTCAGCAAGGGCGAGAAGACCCCGTACCGGCTGAAGCTGCGCTCGGCGTCGTACAACAACATCCAGGTCCTGACCGAGCTGCTGCCCGGGACGCTGGTGGCCGACATGGTGGCGATCCTGGGGTCGATGTTCTTCGTGGTCGGTGACATCGACAAGTAGCGGCGTCGGAGGCGAGGGGGTCCGGGCCGGCCGGTGAGCGGGGCCGGTGTCAGCCGGGCCGGCCGGCCCGGCCGGGGGGTTCCGCCGGGTCGAACGGGTCGGGGATCCCCACCGGCTGGATCAGCCAGCCGAAGTCGCCGAGGCCGCCCGGGGCGGTGAGTTCGGCCGCCTCGCCCGCGCTCGCGAGGGCGCGCACATAGCCTGCGGGGTCGGTGGAGGCGAGCGCGAGCGGGGGGCGTGCGCCGGTCAGATCAAGGGCGCGCAGAGCCGCGCGTTGCGTGAGCAGGCGTGCGGCGGGCAGCGTACGCGCCGCTCCGGCGGCCCACCGCGCCGTGTCCGCAGGGGCGTACGACGAAGCGCGCGCCGGTTCGGAGGGTGTGCGCCGTTCGCTGGTCGTCACGGGTGCGGGCGCCGTGCACGCCGCCGCGCACGCGTCCAGCGCCACATGCGCCGTGATGTCGCACGAGCCGTCCGGCACCGGGGCCGTCTCACGCCCTTCCCGGAAGCCGGTGAGCGTCCCGAACGGGGGGCGTGAGGCCACGGTGTGCGCGTAGTCCACGGCCACCGCGAGCCCGCGTTCCACCCGGCCCACGGCGGCCGCCCAGGCCCGGTCCCGGGGCAGGCCGATCTCCGCCCGCGCCCCCTCCTCGGCCGGCAGCGGCCACCAGCGCGCCAGCCAGTGCGCGTCCGCGCCGGTCACCCGCTCCCCGAGCCGCTCGGAGCCGTCGCGCGCCACGAGCACCAGCCGGGGCACTCCGGCGCGGTCCACCTCGGCGACGTCCACGGGCACGTTGTCCAGCCATTCGTTGGCGAACAGCAGCCCGGTGACCGCCTCGGGGGGCTCGCTCAGCCAGCCGATCCGGGCGTCCAGACCCGCCGGGCGGTCGGCGATCTCGACGGCGTACGCCCGCGCGCGGGCGGCCACGTCGGCGGGCAGGGCCGCGAGCACCCCCGTGACCAGCTCGCCCCGCCCGGCGCCCAGGTCGACGAAGTCCAGTGCCGCGGGCCGCTCCAGGGCCTCGTCGACCCGGCACAGCAGCCGGGCCACGGCCCGCGCGAACAGCGCGGAGGCGTGCACGGACGTACGGAAGTGACCGGCCGGCCCCTCCGGCCGGCGGTAGAACCCTCCGGGCCCGTACAGCGCCGCCGCAGTCGCCGCGCGCCAGCCGTGCGGCCCGGGCTCCCCGAGGGTGCCGTCCTGCGTCGTCCCATCCGTCACCGGACCAGACTAGGCGTACAGATGATCACCGCCTCCACCTTGCGGAGTACGCGCGCCGGGCGCGGATCGGCCCTCCGGTTGACCCCTGCACGCATCCGGTTTCCCTACGCTGGGTTACGTGCAGCGCCTCTATGACTTCATCCACCGCCACCCGACCTGGGTCGACACCTTCTGGGCCGTCGTCCTGTTCGGGCTGTCCGGTCTGGGCGTGGTCAATCTCGACGGGGTGGCCGGTCACCACGGGAGCCTTATCGGGGGCCTGGCCGTGTCCGGCGTCCTGAGCGTCGTCGTGGCGCTGCGCCGCCGGCTGCCCGAACCGATGCTGCTGCTGGCCCTGGCGACCGGGCTGGTCCAGCTGGTGCTGGACATCGAGACGAACGTCGCCGACTTCGCGATGCTGGTGATCACCTATACGGTCGCGACGGTCGGCGCGCTCTGGGCCTCCCGGCTCGCTCTCGCCGTCAGCCTCTGCGCGGCGACGCTCGCGCAGATCCGCTGGCCCGCCGAGCACAGCAGCTTCGCCGGGCAGCTCGCGATAGCGGTCTTCCAGACGGTGCCCTTCGCCCTCGCCTGGGTGCTCGGCGACTCCATGCGCACCCGCCGCGCCTACTTCGCCCAGCTGGAGGAGCGCGCGGCCCGGCTGGAGAAGGAGCGCGAGGCGCAGTCGAAGGTCGCGGTCGCCGCCGAGCGCGCCCGCATCGCGCGCGAGCTGCACGACGTCGTCGCGCACAACGTGTCCGTGATGGTCGTCCAGGCCGACGGCGCCGCCTACGTCCTGGACGCGGCGCCCGACCAGGCGAAGAAGGCGCTGGAGACGATCTCCTCCACCGGCCGTCAGGCCCTCGCCGAGATGCGCCGCCTGCTGGGCGTGCTGCGCACCGGCGAGCACCAGGAGGGCGGGGAGTACGTCCCGCAGCCCGATGTCGAGCAGATCGACGACCTCGTCGAACAGTGCCGCACCTCCGGCCTTCCCGTCGACTTCAAGGTCGAGGGCACCCGGCGCCCACTGCCCAGCGGCGTGGAGCTGACCGCGTACCGGATCGTGCAGGAGGCGCTCACCAACACCCGCAAGCACGGTGGGCCCAAGGCGGGGGCGAGCGTACGGCTGGTCTACTTCGACGACGGTCTCGGCCTGCTCGTCGAGGACGACGGCAAGGGCGCCCCGCACGAGCTGTACGAGGAGGGCGGCGCCGACGGCCGAGGGCACGGCCTGATCGGTATGCGCGAGCGGGTCGGCATGGTCGGCGGCACCCTGGACGCGGGGCCGCGCCCGGGCGGAGGATTCCGCATCAGCGCGCTGCTGCCGCTCAAGCCGGCGCATTGACGACGCCCCCGCCGCCCCTCCCTCCCGCTCCGTCCGCCCGCCCGCCCCGAACGAACCCCGACGAAAGAGACCCGATGACGATCCGCGTGATGCTCGTCGACGACCAGATGCTGCTGCGCACCGGGTTCCGGATGGTGCTCGCCGCCCAGCCGGACATGGAGGTCGTCGCGGAGGCGGGTGACGGGGTCGAGGCCCTCCAGGTGCTGCGGTCCACCGCCGTCGACGTCATCCTGATGGACGTCCGCATGCCGAAGCTGGACGGCGTGGAGACCACCCGGCGTATCTGCTCCGAGCCCGAACCGCCGAAGGTGCTGATCCTGACCACGTTCGACCTGGACGAGTACGCCTTCTCCGGGCTCAAGGCGGGTGCCTCCGGCTTCATGCTCAAGGACGTGCCGCCCGGGGAGCTGCTGACCGCCATTCGCGCCGTGCACAGCGGTGACGCGGTGGTGGCGCCGTCCACCACCCGGCGCCTGCTGGACCGGTTCGCGCCGATGCTGCCCTCCGCCGGGAAGGAACCGCAGCTCAAGGAGTTGCAGCGGCTGACCGAGCGGGAGCGTGAGGTGATGGTGCTGGTCGCGCAGGGGCTGTCCAACGGCGAGATCGCGGCCCGGCTGGTGCTGAGCGAGGCGACGGTGAAGACGCATGTGGGCCGCATCCTGACCAAGCTCTCGCTGCGCGACCGGGTGCAGGTGGTGGTGCTGGCGTACGAGACCGGCCTGGTCCGCGCGGGCGGCCACGGCTGAGGAGGGGCCGCGCGCGGGAGATGCTCTCCCGCGCGCGGCCGCGGCCCTCGCGCGGTCCCCGCGACCCCCGGGGGGGAGGGGGGAGGCAGGCCTAGGGCCGGGGTAGCAGGTCGGTGAAGGCCTGTACGGCCGCGCGGACGTCTTCGGGGGTCCATTCCAGGCCCGCCGCCCCGACCGTGACCTCGGTGCACGCGATGCCGGGGCCCGCGCTGCCCCAGGGGCCGGCGAAGAGCAGCACCGAGGTCTCCTCGGCCTGGCGTACGGCGGCCTCGGCGACCACCTCCGGCTCGTACGGCAGCCAGACCTGGAACTCGTGGGTGTGCGGCCGCTCCGGGTTGACGCGGGCCCAGGGCACCCCGGCCGCGGCGAAGCCCTCGCGCAGCGCGGTGGCCACCACGCGCGCGTGCCGCACGTACTCGGGCAGTCGCGGCAGCTCGCGGTCCAGGCCGACGAGCGCGGACAGCGCGGTCGGGAACTGCTGGAAGACCATGCCGCCGTACCGGTGCCGCCAGATCCTGGCCTCCTCCACCAGGGTCCTCGGGCCGGCGAGCGCGGCGCCGCCGAAGCCGCCGAGCGACTTGTAGAACGACACGTAGACGCTGTCGGCCAGCCCCGCGATCTCCTGGAGCGGGCGCCGGAAGTGTTCCGTGCACTCCCACAGGCGCGCGCCGTCGAAGTGCACCACCGCGTCGCGTTCCCGTGCCGCCTCCACGACCTCGGTCAGCTCCTCCCAGGTGGGCAGCACGAAACCGGCGTCCCTGAGCGGCAGCTCCAGCATCAGCGCGCCGAAGGGCTCGCCGAGGTCGCGTATCTCGGCCGCCGTGGGCAGCCGGGGCCCGCTGCCCACCCGGACCGGGCGCAGACCGCCGACCCGGCTGAGCGCGTGCCGCTCGTGCACCTCCGGGTGGGACAGGGCGTGCAGGGCCACCCTCGGGTCGCCGGTGCGGGCCGCCCAGCAACGCAGGGCCACCTGCTGGGCCATCGTGCCCGTGGGGAAGAACGCGGCGGCCTCCGTGCCGAGCAGCGCGGCGACCCGCTCCTCCAGGGCGGCCACGATCCGGTTGCCGTAGAAGTCGGCCGGCTCGTCCAGGTCGTGGACCTCGGCCCCCGCCTCCGTCAGCCACGCGAGACGTTCGCGGATCGTGTCGCCCCAGGCCGAGCGGGACAGCGTGTGCCGTGCCTGCCGCCCGACGGCCGCGCGGCGCTTTTGGAGCGGTTCGGGCGCCGATTCCGGCGTACCGTCCGCGGCGTCCTGCCCGGCGTCCTGCCCGGCGTCTCGCGCGGTGTCCTGCCCAGTGCCCTGTCCGGCCGAGTCGTCCATGCCGTGGATGATGCCCTGCCGCACGGTCGAGAGCACCGGGATTTCCGTGGCCGGGCCCGGTCCGGCGGGCGTGGGGAAACCCACAGCCTGTGGACGAACGGCCGCCGCCCGACCGGATAGCGTTAACATGACGAGAAATCGTTCGGTACATCGTCCGGTACCCGGAGCGGACTGGAACGGAAGGCCGCCGTCGCGTGAGTACAGTCCACCAGCCAGACCTCAAGGACCGCCCCGCGCGGCTCAGCGTCGGCGTCGTCGGCGCCGGGCGCGTGGGCCCAGCCCTGGCCGCGTCCCTCCAGCTCGCCGGGCACCGTCCGGTGGCCGTCTCCGGAGTCTCCGACGCCTCCCGCAGGCGTGCCGAGGCGATGCTCCCGGACGTGCCCCTGGTGCCGCCCGCCGAGGTCCTCCAGCGCGCCGACCTGGTGCTGCTCACCGTCCCCGACGACGCCCTGCCGGGCCTGGTCGCCGGGCTCGCCGAGACCGGTGCCGTGCGCCCGGGGCAGCTGCTGGTGCACACCTCCGGCCGGTACGGCACGAGGGTCCTCGACCCCGCCCTGCGCGCGGGAGCGCTGCCGCTGGCCCTGCACCCGGCGATGACCTTCACCGGCACCCCCGTGGACGTGCAGCGACTGGCCGGCTGCTCCTTCGGCGTCACCGCGCCCGAGGAACTGCGCCTGGCCGCCGAGGCCCTCGTGATCGAGATGGGCGGCGAGCCGGAGTGGATCAGCGAGGAGAACCGCCCGCTGTACCACGCGGCCCTCGCGCTCGGCGCAAACCACCTGGTCACCCTGGTGGCGCAGGCGATGGAGCTGTTGCGCACGGCCGGCGTGGAGGCGCCCGACCGGATGCTCGGCCCGCTGCTCGGCGCCGCCCTGGACAACGCCCTGCGCTCCGGTGACGCGGCGCTCACCGGCCCCGTCGCGCGCGGGGACGCCGGGACGGTCGCCGCGCACGTCGCCGAGTTGCGCGCGCACGCCCCGCAGACCGTGGCGGGCTATCTGGCCATGGCCCGCGCCACCGCCGACCGGGCGCTCGCGCACGGGCTGCTGAAGCCGGAACTCGCCGAGGACCTGCTCGGGGTACTCGCCGACGCAGGCGCCGGAACGGCCGCGACCGCCCACCGCGACAGGACGGCCGATCGCGACGGAGCCGAGGGACCCGCCGACCGCGACGACCGTGACGACCACGACGACCGCGACCGGACCGACGGCCCGGACGGAACCGAGGGGAACGACCGATGAGCACCGCCCTGCTGAGCACCGCCGACGAACTGCACGCGCGCGTGCGCCGCGGTCGTCGGGCCGTCGTGATGACCATGGGAGCGCTGCACGAGGGCCACGCGACCCTGATCCGCACCGCGCGCGAGATCGCCGGCCCGGACGGCGAGGTCGTCGTCACGGTCTTCGTCAACCCGCTGCAGTTCGGCGCGGGCGAGGACCTCGACCGCTACCCGCGCACCCTGGACGCGGACCTCAAGCTGGCCGAACAGGCGGGCGCCGACGCCGTGTTCGCCCCGTCCGTGGACGAGGTGTACCCCGGCGGCGAACCCCAGGTGCGGATCACCGCGGGCCCCATGGGCGAGCGGCTGGAGGGCGCCTCGCGGCCCGGCCACTTCGACGGCGTGCTCACCGTCGTGGCCAAGCTGCTGCACCTCAGCCGCCCCGACGTGGCCCTGTTCGGGCAGAAGGACGCCCAGCAGCTGGCCCTGATCCGGCGCATGGTGCGCGACCTGAACTTCGGCGTGGAGATCGTCGGTGTGCCCACCGTGCGCGAGGAGGACGGGCTCGCCCTGTCCAGCCGTAACCGCTATCTCTCGCCCGACGAGCGCCGCACCGCGCTCACCCTGTCCCGGGCGCTGTTCGCGGGCCGTGACCGGCACGCCGCGCAGGAGGCGCTGCGCGCGCGGGCCCGCGAAGTGCCCACCACGCGCGCGCGTGCCGAGGCGCTGAGCGCCCTGGGGGAGTCGCGCGCGGCGGCCGACGCCCACGCGGTGGCCACGGCCGTCCCCGGCGGCCCGGCCGCCGTCCTCGCGGCCGTCCGCCAGACCCTGGACGAGGCGCTCCGCTTCGACCCGCCGCTGCGGCTGGACTACCTCGCCCTGGTCGACCCGCGCGACTTCACCGAGATCGGCGCCGACTTCACCGGTGAGGCCGTGCTCGCCGTGGCCGCCCGGGTCGGCGCGACCCGGCTGATCGACAACCTCCCCCTCACCTTCGGATCCCTCGGAGCCGCCTCGTGACCAGCACAGGCATACGACTGCACGCACCCGCCCCCGGGTGGTCCATCTCCGCGGACGTGGTCGTCGTCGGCTCCGGGGTGGCGGGTCTGACCGCGGCCCTGCGCTGCGAGGCCGCGGGACTGAACACGGTCGTGGTCACCAAGGCCCGGCTGGACGACGGTTCCACGCGCTGGGCGCAGGGCGGCATCGCCGCCGCCCTCGGCGACGGCGACACCCCCGAACAGCACCTGGACGACACCCTGGTGGCGGGCGCCGGCCTGTGCGACGAGGAGGCCGTGCGCATCCTCGTCACCGAGGGCCCCGACGCCGTACGGCGGCTGATCGACACCGGCGCCCACTTCGACGAGTCCGCCGAGGGACGACTGGAACTCACCCGCGAGGGCGGCCACCACCGGCGCCGCATCGCGCACGCGGGAGGCGACGCGACCGGCGCGGAGATCTCCCGCGCGCTGGTGGAGGCCGTCAACGACGGCATCTCGGCGGGTACGCGCGCGCGGGGGCTGCGCACCATCGAGAACGCGCTGGTGCTCGACCTGCTCACCGACGCCGAGGGCCGCACCGCCGGGGTCACCCTGCACGTGATGGGCGAGGGCCAGCACGACGGCGTCGGCGCCGTGCACGCCCCCGCGGTCGTCCTCGCGACCGGCGGCATGGGCCAGGTGTTCTCCGCGACCACCAACCCCTCCGTGTCGACCGGCGACGGCGTGGCGCTGGCGCTGCGCGCGGGCGCCGAGGTCAGCGACCTGGAGTTCGTGCAGTTCCACCCGACCGTGCTGTTCCTCGGCACGGACGCCGAGGGGCAGCAGCCGCTCGTCTCCGAGGCCGTGCGCGGCGAGGGCGCCCACCTGGTCGACGGCGACGGCGTGCGCTTCATGGTGGGCCAGCACGAACTGGCCGAACTGGCGCCCCGGGACATCGTCGCCAAGGGCATCATGCGGCGGATGCAGGACCAGGACGCCGAGCACATGTTCCTCGACGCCCGGCACTTCGGCGCCTCGATGTGGGAGCACCGCTTCCCGACGATCCTGGCCGCCTGCCGCGCCCACGGCATCGACCCGGTCACCGAGCCCATCCCGATCGCCCCGGCCGCCCACTACGCCTCCGGCGGCGTGCGCACCGACGCGCGGGGACGGACCACCGTCCCCGGGCTGTACGCGTGCGGCGAGGTCGCCTGCACCGGCGTGCACGGCGCCAACCGGCTCGCCTCCAACTCCCTCCTCGAAGGCCTCGTCTACGCCGAGCGCATCGCCGCCGACATCGCCGCCGCCCGCGCGCAGGACGCTCTCCACGCGCGCGTGCCCGCACCGGTGCCCGTGCCCGAGAGCCCCGCGCACCCGCTGCTCGCCCCCGAGTCGCGCTTCGCCATCCAGCGGATCATGACCGAGGGCGCCGGCGTGCTGCGCTCGGAGAATTCCCTCGCCAGGGCCGCGGACCAGCTCCAGCGACTGCACGGCGAGGCCCGCGACGCGCTCGACGAGAACGGCAAGACCGCCGAGCCCGGCGTCGACACCTGGGAGGCCACCAACCTCCTGTGCGTGGCACGCGTCCTGGTCGCCGCGGCCCGGCTGCGCGAGGAGACCCGCGGCTGCCACTGGCGCGAGGACCGCGGCGAGCGCGACGACGCCAACTGGCGGCGCCACATCGTCGTACGGCTCAATCCGGACCGGTCGCTGGCCGTACGCACCACGGACACCGCAGACTTCCCCCCGACCCGGCACCACCAGCGTCCCCAGGAGCAGTGACAGACGTGAGCACCGACGACCTTCCCCTCGCCCCGACCGGTGGCTGCGGCGACGGCTGCGCCTGTGGCGCCGAGGGCGACGAGGAGACCATGGACTACGCGGAGTGCGGGCTCGACCCCGCGCTCGCCGAGCTGCTGACCGCCGCCGGACTCGACCCGATCGAGGTCGAGGACATCGCCAACGTGGCCATCCAGGAGGACCTGGACGGCGGCGTGGACGTGACGACCGTCGCGACCATCCCCGAGGACGCGGTGGCCACCGCGGACTTCACCGCGCGCGAGGCGGGCGTCGTGGCCGGCCTCCGGGTCGCCGAGGCCGTGCTCTCGGTGGTCTGCACGGACGAGTTCGAGGTCGAACGGCACGTCGAGGACGGCGACCGGGTCGAGGCCGGACAGCCGCTGCTGTCGGTCACCACGCGCACGCGTGACCTGCTCACCGCCGAGCGCAGCGCCCTGAACCTCCTGTGCCGGCTGTCCGGCATCGCGACCGCCACGCGCGCCTGGGCGGACGCGCTGGAGGGCACCGGGACGCGCGTGCGGGACACCCGCAAGACGACCCCGGGCCTGCGCTCGCTGGAGAAGTTCGCGGTGCGGGCCGGCGGTGGCGTCAACCACCGCATGTCGCTGTCCGACGCGGCCCTGGTGAAGGACAACCACGTGGTCGCCGCCGGGGGCGTCGCACCGGCCTTCAAGGCGGTGCGCGAGGCGTTCCCTGAGGTGCCGATCGAGGTCGAGGTCGACACCCTGCACCAGCTCCGCGAGGTCGTGGAAGCGGGCGCCGACCTGATCCTGCTGGACAACTTCACGCCCGGCGAGTGCGCGGAGGCCGTCGGTATCGTCGACGGGCGCGCCCTGCTGGAGGCGTCCGGCCGGCTGACGCTCGACAACGCGCGCGCGTACGCCGACAGCGGCGTGGACTTCCTGGCCGTCGGCGCGCTCACCCACTCCTCGCCGATCCTGGACATCGGCCTGGACCTGCGCGAGGCGGAGTAACGGCCATGCTGCTCACCATCGACGTCGGCAACACGCACACCGTCCTCGGCCTGTTCGACGGCGAGGACATCGTCGAGCACTGGCGCATCTCCACGGACGCGCGCCGCACGGCGGACGAACTCGCGGTCCTGCTCCAGGGCCTGATGGGCATGCACCCGCTGCTCGGCGAGGAACTGGGCGACGGCATCGACGGGATCGCCATCTGCGCGACCGTTCCCTCGGTCCTGCACGAGCTGCGCGAGGTCACCCGGCGCTACTACGGCGACGTGCCCGCCGTGCTGGTCGAGCCGGGGGTGAAGACGGGCGTGCCGATCCAGTTCGACAACCCCAAGGAGGTCGGTGCCGACCGCATCATCAACGCGGTCGCGGCGAACGAGCTGTACGGCGGCCCGGCGATCGTCGTGGACTTCGGCACGGCGACCACCTTCGACGCGGTCTCCGCGCGCGGGGAGTACGTCGGCGGGGTCATCGCCCCCGGGATCGAGATCTCGGTGGAGGCCCTCGGGATCAGGGCCGCGCAGCTGCGGAAGATCGAGGTGGCCCGGCCCAGGAACGTGATCGGCAAGAACACGGTCGAGGCCATGCAGTCGGGCGTCGTGTACGGCTTCGCCGGGCAGGTCGACGGAGTGGTGGGCCGGATGGCCCGGGAGCTCGCCGACGACCCGGACGACGTGACCGTGATCGCCACGGGCGGCCTCGCGCCGGTGGTGCTGGGCGAGTCCGCGGTGATCGACGAGCACCAGCCCTGGCTGACGCTGATCGGGCTGCGCCTGGTGTACGAGCGGAACGTCTCGCGCCCCTGAGCGGCCGGCGGCCGGCTCGCGGTGCCCGGCCGGGGCCACGGGGAGGGACGTCCCCTGGGCCCCGGCCGGTGGGGGGAAACCCGGAGCGACACGCGGGGGCAGGACTGTCCGATCCATCACTTTTGTCCGATTAGCGGTACCGTCGCTGCATGCCCACGCCATACGGATCCCGCGGCGGCATGGCGTTCGGGGCGGAGGAGCTGCGTGTGCTCCGCCGTGCCCTCGCCCTCGCCCTCCAGCCCGGTCGAGCGTCCGCCGAGGACGCCCAGGACTGCCTCCGGCTCGCCGAGTCGCTCGACGAGGCGATGTGCGAGAGCGCCAGACTGCGCGCCTTCCTGGTGGCCGACCTCGGGCGGTATCGCGCCGCCCTCCCGGGCACCGCGGCCGGCTATCTCACCCTTCTGGAGGAGGCGCTGGGCGCGGGCCACCGGCCGACGGCGGACGATCTCGCGGCGCTCCGGGCACTGCGCGGCGCCCCCGGGGCGGCCGCCCTGCTGGACCGCTGCCAGGCCCTCGCCGAACAGGACGTGCGAGCCCGGTTCGCCCAGGGCGCCCGCAAGGTCCCGGCTCCCGCCGTACCGCCCTCGCGCACCCGGCTGACGGCCCTGTCCGGCGGCGCCACCGGTCTCCTGGCGCGGCAGTCCGGCCAGTCGCCGGAACCCGGGCCCAAGCCGGCCCCCAAACCCGCGCCGGCGCCCACGCCGAACCCCCCGGCCCGGCCCGCGTCCGACCCTGACACCCCCAAGCGGCCCATCCCCACGCCGGGAGAGGTGTTCCCGCGCCGCAAACCGGCGCCCCCGACGGACGCGGCCGCGAGCCGCCCCCTGGCGGCCGGCTGAGCGCCCCGCCACCGCCCTGCCCCCGTCCCGCCCGGCCACCCCCGCCACCCGCACCGCCCGCACGGCCCACCAGGCTTTCGCGGCCGGTCGCGGGTGGTTCCGTGCCCCCCGCCCCTTTCGCCCGCCGTGCGCCGCTACTCTGAGGGCATGGACTACGTCTCCGCGCTCGTGCCCCCGATCGTCATGGCCGCGTTCTTCATCGGTTTGGTCCGGGTGATCGTGAAGACCCAGGGCGGTGCCGCCAAGGCCAAGGAGGACGCGGCCGTCGACGCCGCCCTCGCGCGCGCGGAGGGTGCGGCCCAGGTGCCCGCCGGCGGCGGCCAGGCCTGACCAGGACGCTCACCAGCGTCACCGGCACTCGGCGGTCGCACCGTGCCGTCCGAGCGCGCCGTGACGAGGTCGTGCGCCCTTTTTGCTCGCATTCGTGTGCTTAGCGCACGTCCGGCGGGTCATTGTCGGGATCTCCCACTATTGTTCTGAGCTGTGCCTCGCCCATTGGGAGAACTCGAAGACGCGGTCATGACGCGGGTGTGGAAGTGGAACCGCCCGGTGACCGTTCGAGAAGTCCTGGAAGACCTGCAGCAGGAACGCTCCATCGCGTACACCACCGTGATGACCGTTTTGGACAATCTCCATCAGAAGGGCTGGGTGCGCCGCGAGGCCGAAGGGCGGGCCTATCGATATGAGGCCGTCTCCACGCGCGCCGCGTACGCAGCCGCCCTCATGAACGACGCCTGGTCGCAGAGCGACAACCCGGCCGCCGCTCTCGTCGCCTTCTTCGGGATGATGAGCGAGGAACAGCGCCAGGCGCTCAGGGACGCCGTACGCATCGTCCAGGGCCCGGAAGAAACCCGGGAAGCGCCCGAAGGCCGGCCGCAACCCCCGCAACGACAAGACCGGCAAGAGGCGAACCCCGGCTCGGCCGAGGACGACGACGGGCGATAGCGTCCGCTCATGTCAGCAGAGCGTCCCGAAGTCCCCGCAAAAGCCATCACCGTCCGGCGGGCCCGGACCAGCGATGTCCCTGCCGTACGCGACCTCCTCGACGCCTACGTGCGCGGCCGCATCCTGCTCGACAAAGCCACGGTCACGCTTTACGAGGACATCCAGGAGTTCTGGGTCGCGGAACGCGACGACAACGCCGAGGTGGTCGGCTGCGGTGCGCTGCACGTCATGTGGGAAGACCTGGCGGAAGTCCGCACTCTGGCGGTCAAGCCCGGTCTGCGGGGCGCCGGTGTCGGCCATCAGTTGCTGGGTAAGTTGCTTCAGACAGCGCGCTGGCTCGGCGTTCGCCGGGTTTTCTGCCTGACCTTCGAAGTCGACTTCTTCGGCAAGCACGGCTTCGTGGAGATCGGTGAGACACCGGTCGACACCGATGTGTACGCGGAGCTGTTGCGTTCCTATGACGAGGGCGTCGCGGAGTTCCTCGGTCTCGAACGAGTGAAACCGAACACCTTGGGCAACAGTCGGATGCTTCTGCATCTGTGATCGTCATTGCCCCGGTGCCCTATGTCCGAAACGCGCATGTTTCCGGGCGGAGTCGGTCCACTGGGTCTCTCCCAGGGGTTTGTGTTTTTCCGGCAAAAGCGGTTTGCTTTCCGACGTAACGCAGTACTGCATATAACAGGGACGGCGAAACGGCGGACGCCGCACACCCCCTGGTCCTCACGTTATCGATGAAAGGAAATCCGGTGGCACAGAAGGTTCAGGTCCTTCTTGTCGACGACCTCGACGGCGGCGAGGCGGACGAGACCGTGACGTTCGCGCTGGACGGCAAGACGTACGAGATCGATCTCACGACGGCCAATGCGGACAAGCTGCGCGGGCTTCTCGACCCCTATGTGAAGGGTGGTCGTCGTACCGGGGGTCGTGCCTCGGGCGGGCGCGGAAAGGCGCGTGCCGCTTCCGGCGGCAACCAGGACACCGCGGCGATCCGCGCCTGGGCGAAGGAGAACGGTTACGAGGTCAACGACCGCGGCCGTGTTCCCGCGCAGATCCGCGAGGACTACGAGAAGGCCAACGGCTGATCCCGCGTCGTCCGGGAGAGCGCCGACGGCCGACCCCGTCGGCAGGCGGGCGGCCCGGCGCAGACGCGCCGCAGCCGGACCCGGTGGCACTGCGCTGCCACCGTGGCCACCAGTCGTACGAGATCGGGGGCGCTCCTCTCGCGCCCCATGGCCGGCAGCGCCGGCAGCGAGGCCTCGACCTCGCATCCCCGGCCGGGGGGCCGCAGCCATACGGCGCCCCCCGGTACGGAGCCGTCCGGCACCGGACCGGGGGCGCCGTCGTAGCGGGCGCCGTCGTACCGCGCCGGGGGCACCGCCGACGCGATGGGCGCCATGGGCTCCAGCGGCGCGGCCAGCGTGTCGCCCGCCCCCAGGACCCGCAGGTCAAGGCCGACGGCGCTCCACTCCAGCCAGTCCAGCAGCCCCGGTAGCTCCTCCGCGCTGCCCGCGGCCACCAGCAGTCCCATCCGGTCGCCCCACAGGGACACCGGGGAACCCGGCGCGAGATGCCGGAGCGCGTCGGCGCCCGCCTCGGCCGGCACGTCCAGGACGTCGAACCGCACCCCGGTGCGCAGCCGCAGCGGCCCTCCGGGCACGGTCGCCCAGCCCAGATCGTTCTCGTACCAGTGCCGGGCCCGGGCTTCCGGGTCCGCCGGGACGCGACAGGGCGAGGCCGGCTCCGGGCGGGGGGAGCGGCGGGGAAGGGGAACCGTATGGGTCGTGGATTCCGAGGGCGTCACAGGGGCCGAGCGAGCCATGCCAAGAGCAACCGCCGAAACGGGCTCCGGGTTACGCTGGGTGCTCCGTCGAATGCACACGGTTCGGCAAAACGGGGCGCGCGGGGCGCGGGGGAGGCGCAAGGTTGTTCGCCCATAGCGGAGTGAACCGGTCTGCGCGGCATGGAGTGTCAGTCCCCGCGGGTAAGACATGCCTAGTGGGAGGGGGCGACACGCAGATTGGGGCGTCTCACGTTCGCCATCGGCGTACTGGCGACTGGGGTAACTGCCTGGCCTGCGGGAACATCGTCTCGCACCATCGGGTTGGGACAGATGTCGGCGTTCGGGGTCAGGAGGCCATCGACGGTGTCGGCAGTTGGAATGAGCGGTCCCCGCTTGCGGGACTAAGCTGCGGAAGGACAGGGAGGGGAAGTTCCCCCCACTGCCTGACCGCTCTGAGGAGCGATTAACGATGTTCGAGAGGTTCACCGACCGCGCGCGGCGGGTTGTCGTCCTGGCTCAGGAAGAAGCCCGGATGCTCAACCACAACTACATCGGCACCGAGCACATCCTCCTGGGTCTCATCCACGAGGGCGAAGGTGTCGCCGCTAAGGCCCTGGAGAGCCTCGGCATTTCGCTTGAGGCGGTCCGCCAGCAGGTGGAGGAGATCATCGGCCAGGGTCAGCAGGCCCCGTCCGGGCACATCCCCTTCACTCCCCGTGCCAAGAAGGTCCTGGAGCTCTCGCTCCGCGAGGCCCTTCAGCTGGGCCACAACTACATCGGCACGGAGCACATCCTGCTCGGCCTGATCCGTGAGGGCGAGGGCGTCGCCGCCCAGGTCCTGGTCAAGCTGGGCGCAGATCTCAACCGGGTGCGGCAGCAGGTCATCCAGCTGCTCTCCGGTTACCAGGGCAAGGAGACCGCCACCGCGGGCGGCCCCGCCGAGGGCACGCCCTCGACCTCCCTCGTCCTGGACCAGTTCGGCCGGAACCTCACCCAGGCCGCTCGTGAGTCCAAGCTCGACCCGGTCATCGGGCGCGAGAAGGAGATCGAGCGGGTCATGCAGGTGCTGTCCCGCCGTACCAAGAACAACCCGGTGCTGATCGGTGAGCCCGGCGTCGGCAAGACCGCCGTCGTCGAGGGCCTCGCCCAGGCCATCGTCAAGGGCGAGGTGCCCGAGACCCTCAAGGACAAGCACCTCTACACCCTCGACCTCGGTGCCCTGGTCGCCGGCTCCCGCTACCGGGGTGACTTCGAGGAGCGCCTGAAGAAGGTGCTCAAGGAGATCCGCACCCGCGGGGACATCATCCTGTTCATCGACGAGCTGCACACGCTGGTCGGCGCGGGTGCCGCCGAGGGCGCCATCGACGCGGCCTCCATCCTGAAGCCGATGCTGGCCCGCGGTGAGCTGCAGACCATCGGTGCCACCACCCTGGACGAGTACCGCAAGCACCTGGAGAAGGACGCGGCCCTGGAGCGCCGCTTCCAGCCCATCCAGGTCGCCGAGCCGTCCCTGCCGCACACGATCGAGATCCTCAAGGGTCTGCGTGACCGGTACGAGGCCCACCACCGCGTCTCCATCACGGACGAGGCGCTGGTCCAGGCGGCCACGCTGGCCGACCGGTACATCTCGGACCGCTTCCTGCCGGACAAGGCGATCGACCTGATCGACGAGGCCGGGTCCCGGATGCGCATCCGCCGGATGACCGCGCCGCCGGACCTGCGCGAGTTCGACGAGAAGATCGCCGGTGTCCGCCGGGACAAGGAGTCCGCGATCGACTCGCAGGACTTCGAGAAGGCCGCCTCCCTGCGCGACAAGGAGAAGCAGCTCCTGGCCGCCAAGGCCAAGCGGGAGAAGGAGTGGAAGGCCGGCGACATGGACGTCGTCGCCGAGGTCGACGGCGAGCTGATCGCCGAGGTCCTCGCCACGGCCACGGGCATCCCGGTCTTCAAGCTGACCGAGGAGGAGTCCAGCCGCCTGCTCCGCATGGAGGACGAGCTGCACAAGCGGGTCATCGGCCAGGTCGACGCCGTCAAGGCGCTGTCCAAGGCGATCCGCCGTACGCGCGCCGGTCTGAAGGACCCCAAGCGCCCCGGTGGCTCGTTCATCTTCGCCGGCCCGTCCGGTGTGGGTAAGACCGAGCTGTCCAAGGCCCTCGCCGAGTTCCTCTTCGGTGACGAGGACGCGCTGATCTCCCTCGACATGTCGGAGTTCAGCGAGAAGCACACGGTGTCGCGTCTCTTCGGTTCGCCCCCCGGTTACGTGGGCTACGAGGAGGGCGGCCAGCTGACCGAGAAGGTCCGCCGCAAGCCGTTCTCCGTCGTCCTCTTCGACGAGGTCGAGAAGGCCCACCCGGACATCTTCAACTCGCTGCTGCAGATCCTGGAGGACGGTCGGCTGACCGACTCCCAGGGCCGGGTCGTGGACTTCAAGAACACGGTCATCATCATGACGACCAACCTCGGCACCCGGGACATCTCCAAGGGCTTCAACCTGGGCTTCGCGGCCTCGGGTGACACGAAGACCAACTACGAGCGCATGAAGAACAAGGTCCAGGACGAGCTGAAGCAGCACTTCCGGCCCGAGTTCCTCAACCGCGTCGACGACGTGGTCGTCTTCCCGCAGCTGACGCAGGCGGACATCCTGCGGATCGTCGACCTGATGATCGGCAAGGTGGACGAGCGCCTCAAGGACCGGGACATGGGCATCGAGCTGTCCCAGTCCGCCAAGGAGCTGCTGTCCAAGAAGGGCTACGACCCGGTGCTGGGCGCGCGTCCGCTGCGCCGCACGATCCAGCGCGAGGTCGAGGACACGCTCTCGGAGAAGATCCTCTTCGGCGAGCTGCGCCCCGGTCACATCGTGGTCGTGGACACCGAGGGCGAGGGCGACGCCCAGACCTTCACCTTCCGGGGTGAGGAGAAGTCGGCGCTGCCGGACGTCCCGCCGATCGAGCAGGCGGCCGGCGGTGCCGGACCGAACCTGAGCAAGGACGCGTAGCCGTCACGGTCGAACGAAAGGGGCCGGTGCCTTCGGGCACCGGCCCCTTTCGCATGCCCGGAGACCGGCGCCTACGACAGCTGCCCGTCGTAGTCCGGCAGCTTGAACGTCCGCTCGGCGTGACCACCCGAGAGGTCGGTGGCGCTGTTGCCGATGTTCGCGATGATCGTGTAGCCCTGGTTCTCGATGTCGACGCGCTGGGCGGTCTTGTAGGCGGCGACATCCTTGAAGAGGTCGAACAGGCCGCGTACGTAGAGCCCGGAGACGTCGTAGCCGTCGTGCTCGAGGTTGTACTCGGTGGGCCAGTAGAGGATGCCCGGGCGGGCGGTGACGAAGAAGAGCTTGACGCCGTGGTCCTGGGCGTACCGGGCGACGTCCAGCACAGGCCTGTTGGCCGGCTGCGGGTAGCTGAAGCCGAAGTCGGTCTCCAGCGTGGTGTTGTCGATGTCGAAGACGACGGCCTGCCTCTCACCGGTCCCGGCGGCGGCGATACGCGCCTTCAGATACGGCAGGGCCTGATCCATCGTCGTCTGGCAGTCCTTCTGCCAGGTGGCGTAGTCGACCTTCGCTGAGGAGCCGCGCGCGGTCGCCGCCTCGGCCGGGGCGGCGGGGGCGGCCGTCGCCGCCGGGGCGGCCATCGCGGCCAGGGCGGCCACGGAGACGGCGGTCAGGGATACGCGGTGCGCCCAGGGGCGTCTGGTCATCGGTGGGGGTCCTCTCGCGTCCTGCACGTGCCTGGATGTCAGGGGCATGATCTGCGGTGCGGATGGCGCGAGGGGAACCGTAGGGTTACCGGACGGTAGGTGGCTAGAGGTCTGCGTCACAAAATCGTGGTCGCCGAAGGAGTGCCACGGTGACAAGCCGCACAGGCGAAATGTCCGGTACTAGCCGGGATAGTGGCATCCTTCCCCCCGACAAAACGGACATTCAGTGTCAGGTCATCTGATCGTCGCACGGAGAAATACGACGTCGTCGGGGGCGGTGCCGACGGTCGGGCGGGACGTCAAGAAGGCGGATGATTCGACGGTCACCTACTACAGAACGCCGTAGATAGGGCGTTTTGGGGTGAATGGGATGTTCGGTTACCAAGGATGAGCCGCTGCGGCGAACGTCTATGCGCCGGGTGGTCTCTCTGTCTCCGAGTACACGAGGTTCAGATGTTCCAGCGCGTTACGTCCCGTTCTTCCCGTACGTCTTCGCTCCGCAACCGCGTGGCCGTCCTGGCTGCCGGTGTCGGCGCCACGGCCGTCCTGGGAGCCGGGGTCGCGAGCGCCGCCGCGCCGTCCGCCACCTCCTGGATCGACCCGGTGAAGAAGTACACGCTCTCCGCAGGCTTCGCGCAGTCCGGCAGCCACTGGGTCGCCAAGCATAGCGGTCAGGACTTCGCCGTGCCGTCCGGTACCGAGGTCCTCGCCGCCCACAGCGGCACCGTGGTCAAGGCCGGCCCGAACGGCGCCGGTGACGGCCCCGCGTACGGCAACGCCATCGTGATCAAGCACGAGAACGGCACCTACTCGCAGTACGCCCACCTGTCCCGGATCGACGTCAAGATCGGTCAGGACGTCAAGACCGGCCAGCACATCGCCCTGTCCGGCTCCACCGGCAACTCCACCGGTCCCCACCTGCACTTCGAGATCCGCACGACCCCGAACTACGGCTCGGCCGTCAACCCGGTCGCCTTCCTGACCTCCAAGGGCGTGAAGGTCTGACCCGGAGGTCTGGCCCAAGGTCTGACCCGAAGGTCTGGCCCGAGAGCCCGGGCTAGGGCTTTCCGTGGGTGTGCTGATGCGCCTGCGTGACCAGATCCATGGCGACCTCGAGCACGGCCCCGCGCCGCTTCTCGAGGTCGTCCTCCAGGTCCACCATCACGAACATCCCGGCGTGCAGCGTGAACAGCGCGCTGACGCAGCGCACCTGCTCCACCAGCGGTGCCTGCGGGTCGATGAGGATGTCCCGGAAGCCGCGCAGCCGGTCCTTGAACGTGTCGCCGATGCGCAGTTCCCGCACCGTCGCCTGGTTCTCCTGCATGAAGCGGAAGAGCGGTTCGGCGCCGGCCAGCGCGTCGCTGTAGCGGCGGATGATCTCCTGCTTGTTCTCCAGGGTGTGCGGCAGCTCCCGGCCCCACTCGTAGAGTTCCTCCAGCGGCCTCGTCAGATCCTCGAAGAGGCTGACGATGATCTCTTCCTTCGTCTTGAAGTGGTAGTAGAGAGCCGCTTTGGTGACGTCGAGACGCTCGGCGATCTCGCGCAGAGAGGTCTTCTCGTACCCCTGCTCCGCGAACAGTTCGAGGGCCACGTCCTGGATGCGCTGGCGGGTGTTGCCGCGGCGCTGCTGCTTGGTGCCGTCCATGGTGCCGCCCATCCTCGTACTCCTCGCGCTCCCGCGGAAACTTACTTGACGCCCGGCTAGTGGCAAGGCTACCTTCCCAGTGTAACGAACTAGCCGGGCGGCAAGTAAGTATGTGCCGCAGGGGGAGTGTGGGTAAAGATGGCGGACACGGTAGAGAGTGTCGGCGAGGGCAAACAGCCCAGGAGCGTGCGGGTGGTCCTGCTCGCGCTGATGATCGCGATGATGCTCGCGATGCTGGACAACATGATCGTCGGTACGGCGATGCCGACGATCGTCGGTGAGCTGGGCGGCCTGGAGCACCTGTCGTGGGTGGTCACCGGTTACACCCTGGCCACCGCGGCCTCGACCCCGGTCTGGGGCAAGATCGGTGACATGTTCGGGCGCAAGGGGGCCTTCCTCAGCTCGATCGTGATCTTCCTGGTCGGTTCGGCGCTGAGCGGCATGGCCCAGGACATGGGACAGCTGATCGGCTTCCGTGCCGTGCAGGGTCTGGGCGCCGGCGGTCTGATGGTCGGTGTCATGGCGATCATCGGCGACCTCATCCCGCCGCGGGAGCGCGGCAAGTACCAGGGCCTGATGGCCGGTGTCATGGCGCTCGCGATGATCGGCGGTCCGCTGGTCGGCGGCACCATCACCGACAACTGGGGCTGGCGCTGGGCCTTCTACATCAACCTGCCGCTCGGCGCGGTCGCGCTGGCGCTGGTCACGGCGGTGCTGCACCTGCCAAAGAAGCGGGCCAAGGCGGGCATCGACTACCTCGGTGTGCTGCTGCTGACCGTCGGCATCACCTCCACCGTCCTGGTCACCACCTGGGGCGGTACCGAGTACGCCTGGTCGTCCGCGCGGATCATGGAGCTGATCGGCATCGGCGTCGCCACGCTGGTCGGGTTCGTGTTCTGGCAGACCAGGGCCGCCGAGCCGGTTCTGCCGCTGCACATCTTCAAGAGCCGCAACTTCACGCTGATGTCGCTCATCGGCTTCATCACCGGCTTCGTGATGTTCGGTGCCACGCTCTTCCTGCCGCTGTACCAGCAGGCCGTGCAGGGTGCCTCGGCGACCAACTCCGGGCTGCTGCTCCTGCCGATGCTCGGCGCGATGCTGGTGACCTCGATGATCGCGGGCCGGGTCACCACCAGCAGCGGCCGTTACAAGCTGTTCCCGATCGTCGGCGGCGTCCTGATGGTCATCGGTCTGTATCTGCTGTCGCTGATGGACACGGACACCTCCCGGCTGACCTCCGGCATCTACATGGCCGTGGTCGGCGCGGGCATGGGCTGCCTGATGCAGATCACCATGCTGGTGGCGCAGAACAGCGTGGAGATGAAGGACATGGGCGTCGCGTCCTCCTCCACCACCCTGTTCCGTACGCTCGGCTCCTCCTTCGGTGTCGCCATCATGGGCGCGCTGTTCAACCACCGGGTGCAGGACGTCATGGCCGAGAAGGCCGGCTCGCTGGGCGCGACCATCACCCAGAAGTCGGCGCAGCTCGACGCGAAGAGCCTGGACAAGCTGCCGGCGGTGGCGCGGGAGGCGTACCAGCACGCCGTCTCCTCGGGCACGCACGCGGCGTTCCTGCTCGGCGCGGCGGTCGCGGTGCCGGTGCTGATCATGGCGCTGTTCGTGAAGGAGGTCCCGCTGCGCAGCGGCCCCCAGAAGCCGGCTCCCGCGGAGGGCGGCGAGGTGGCTCCGCCCGCCCTGATCGACGCGATCTGAACCATCTGGACCGAAGGCCCCCGGCAGGTGTCCGCCCCGGGGGCCTTCGCCCTTTTCCCGCACACCGCCGAAGCGCCCTCGCGGGCCTGAACCCCGGTCGACCAGCCGCGGTGCTCTCGCCCCGGAGGCGTCAGCTCGTGGTGCCGGAGGTGGGCATCAGCGGGTAGCTGCCGGTGTTCGTCGGGGCGTGTTCCGGGAGCCAGAGGACGGCCACCGCGCCCTCCGCGGGCAGGCCGGCGGGGGCTCCGGCCGGGCGTACGTTGCGGAACGTCAGGCGGGCGCCCAGCACCCTGGCCTGGCCGGCCGCGATGGTCAGGCCGAGCCCGTGGCCCTGCCCGGCGCGGTCCATGCTGCCGGTGCGGAACCGGCTGGGACCGTCGGCGAGCAACGCCTCGGGGAAACCGGGACCGTGGTCGCGCACCCGGATGACCCGGCCCTCGACGGTCACCTCGACCGGTGGACGGCCGTGCCGGGCCGCGTTGGCGAGCAGGTTGAACAGCACCCGCTCCAGCCGCCGTGGGTCGGTGGTGACCGCGGACTCGTGCACCACCCGTACGACGATGCCCGGATCCTTCACGGCGACGCGGCGGGAGACGAACTCGCCGAGCATGATGTCCTGCAGCTCGGCGCGCTCCGAGGCCCCGTCGAGCCGGGCCACCTCCAGCACGTCCTCCACCAGGGTGCGCATCGCTTTCGCCCGGTCCAGCACCAGTTCCGTGGGCCGGCCGGGCGGCAGCAGTTCCGCGGCCGTCAGCAGACCCGTCACCGGGGTGCGCAGCTCGTGCGCGATGTCGGCGGTGACCCGCCGTTCGGCCTCCAGCCGCTGCCGCAGCGCGTCCGCCATCGCGTCCACCGCGCGCGCGAGATCGTCGGTCTCGTCCCGTACGACCCCGCCGATCGCGTCCCTGACCCGGACCTCGGTCTCGCCCTTGGCGACCTGGTTGGCGGCGGCCGCCGCCTTGCGCAGCCGCCCGGACAGCTGCCCGCCGATCAGCACGCCGAGCGCGCTGCCACCGAGCACGACCGCGACGGAACCGATGACCAGGGCCTGGTCCAGGTCGTTCATCACATCCGTGGAGCGGTCGGGAAGGTGGCTGTGCAGGGACAGTACGTGCCCGTCCTTGACCGGCACGGCCGCCCAGATGTCCGGCACTCCGCCGTGGTCGGTGACATCGCTGGCCCGGCGCCCCTGTTCGACCTTCTCCCGCAGCGCGGTGGGCAGCCCGGGGTCGTCCACCTTGATGCTCGGGAAGTTCGGGCCGCGCTTCTGCTCGTAGTTGCGCTGGGCGATCTGCACCCGCTGGTTGGCCAGGTCGCGCGCGTTGTCCAGCATCGAGACCCGGGCCGCGTTGTGCACGACGAGGCTCAGCGCGATCGCCACCAGCCCGGCCACCAGGGCGATCGCCGCGCTGAGCTTCCATCTGAGTCCGGTCTTGAGGCCGGCGCGCTCCACACGCCGTACCGGTCGCCGAAGGATCCCCCGCATGTCCGCCCCGCTCAGGCCTTCAACTTGTAGCCGAAGCCGCGGACCGTCTCGATCCGGTCCTGGCCGATCTTCTGCCGCAGCCGCTGTACGTGCACGTCGACGACCCGGGTGTCCCCGCCCCAGCCGTAGTCCCACACGCGCTCCAGCAGCTTGTCGCGCGAGAGCACGGTGCCCGGCGCGGAGGAGAACTCCAGCAGCAGCCGCATCTCGGTCGGGGTGAGCGCCACCGGCTGCCCCTCCCGGCGCACCTCCATGCCCTCGGTGTCGATCTCCAGGTCGCCGAAGGTCAGCGTGCCGCCGTTCATCGTGGACGCGGAGTCCTCCGGGTGCGCGGCCCCGCCGGCGTGTCCGAAGCGGCGCAGCACGGCGCGGATGCGCGCGACCAGTACGGCCCCGTCGAACGGCTTGGTGACGTAGTCGTCGGCGCCCGCCTCCAGGCCGAGGACGACGTCGATGGAGTCGGCGCGCGCCGACAGCATGATCACCGGCACGGTCGACTCGTCCCGGATGCGCCGGCACAGGCTGACGCCGTCCAGGCCGGGGACCATGACGTCCAGGAGCGCGATGTCGGGGCGGTTCGCCCGGAACGCCTCCAGGCCGGAGAGCCCGTCGGGCATGGCCGTGACCGCGAAGCCGTCCCGCTCCAGAGCGAGCTGGGTGGCCTCGCGGATGACGTCGTCGTCCTCGACGAACAGGACATGGGTCTGGTCTGCCATCCCGCCGCTCTCTGCCTTGTGTGTGTGGGGGGTCAGTTGTCCGGCGTGGGCATCGCGTCGCTGCCGGCCTTGCTGTAGTCGGTCTCGTGGCCGCTGATCCGGGCGAACCGGCCTGCCTTCCACCGGTACGTGATCACGGTCTCCTTGGACGGGTTCGACACCGGATCGTCCGTGTCGTAGACCTGTTTGGTCACCGTCAGGTCGGTGCCGTCGATCTCCGAGTAGACCGGCGACTCCTCCGCCTTGAACACATTCTTGTACGTGTCCCCGACGCGCCGGTACACATAGGTGCCGATGCCCACCAGGTCGCCGCAGGTCACGACGTTGACGAGGACGTCGTTGTCGGATCCGCCGGTCAGGTCGCCGTAGGAGACGTCGATCGGGTAGTCGTCGCCGGTGCACGGCTTCAGCTCCCGTTTCACCGTCGTGGAGACCGCGGGGTCCTTCTTGACCAGTGTGACCGCGTCCACCGGTCGATGGCCGCCGGAGGGGCTGGGGGCGGGGGAGGCGACGGCTCCCGCCACCGCCGAGGCGTGGGCCGGTCCCTCGTCCCGGGCCCCGGTGCCCCCCGCGCCGCACGCGGCGACGAACAGGGCGAGGGCGGCGAGCGCGGCCCCCACCGCGATCACCGCCTGTGAACTCCTGCGGATCCTCTCGGACCCGGCCCCGGTCAGGCCGCGCAACGCTCCCGCTCCTCACGCTCCAGCGCGCGTGCGTCCAGATCGCGGGCCTCCAGCTCCTCGCGGAGCCGGGCGAGCGCCCGGTGCAGCGTGCTCTTGACCGTACCGGCCGACATGCCGAGGGCGGCGGCCGTCTCCTCCGTGGACATCTGCTCCCAGTGTCGCAGCACCACGACACTGCGCTGCTTCGGTGCCAGGACCTTCATGATGTCCATCAGCAGGGCCCGGTCGGCATGCTGCTCGGTGGAGTCCTCCACGGAGGCGTCCGGCAGCTGCTCGGTCGGGACCTCCTCCAGCTTGCGCGCCCGCCACCACTCGGTACGGGTGTTGATCATGACGCGGCGCAGATAGGCGTCCGCGAGGCGCTTGTCGGCGATGCCGTCCCAGCGGCCGTACGTCCGCACGAGCGCCGTCTGCAGCAGGTCCTGGGCGTCGACCGGGTCCGGCACCAGGCGGCGGGCACTGCGCAGCAACGCGTCCTGCCGGGTGCGGACGTACTCCTCGAATTCGAGCACCTCGCCCTGCGCCATGATCAACCGCCTCCATTCCCCGTTCTCCGGCTCTCGCCCGAGTCCTGCTGTCCCCGTGTCCCGTGGTCTGCCGGGCACGGAAATGAAGCTACGGAGTGGTTGTCACGGGGCTGTGCGGACCAGCCTGCGGCCAGCAATCGGCTGTCCGTCGGTTGTGTAACGGAGTAAGGGGCGGGGGAGAGAGGGCGGCTCAAATGTCCGGTTACGAGGCTTTTGTGGGTGTCGAGGCTTCGTAACGGGACCGCGAGGGTGGTGACTTGGCGCGTGGTCAGGTGAGCGGAAGCCGGTAGAGGCCGCCCGGCAGCGGCTCCACCAGACCGTCCGTCACCAGTCCGTCCAGCGCCCGGCCTCGCTGCACCGGCTCGTGCCACACGCGGTCCAGCATCGCCTGCGGCACCGGCGTGTGCGCCTCCCGCAGCACGGCCAGCAGTTTGCCGCGCACCTGCCGGTCGGTACCGGCGTACGTCTGTCCGCGCCGCGGCGGTCCGGCGTGCTCGGGCTTGCCCGCGAGCCGCCAGGCGCACTGCGCGGCGATCGGGCACCGGTGGCAGTCCTCGTTCTTCGCCGTGCACACCAGCGCGCCCAGTTCCATGGAGGCGGCGGCCCACCGGGCGGCGGTCCCCTCCTCCTGGGGTAGCAACTCCCGGGCCAGGCGCCGCTCGGCTGCCGTGGTCGCGTTCGGCGGGTACTGCACCCCGCTCACCGCCCGCGCGAGGACCCGGCGGACGTTGGTGTCCAGCACCGGGTGGCGCTGGCCGTACGCGAAGGAGGCGACGGCCGCGGCCGTGTACTCACCGATCCCGGGCAGCGCCAGCAGCTGTGCGTGCTGCGTCGGCACGTCCCCGCCGTGCCGTTCCGTTATGGCGACCGCGGCGCCGTGCAGCCGCAGGGCCCGGCGCGGGTAGCCGAGCCGGCCCCAGGCGCGCACCGCCTCGCCCGGAGCCTCCTTCGCGAGGTCGGCGGGGCGCGGCCAGCGGGCCAGCCACTGCTCGTAGACGGGCAGCACCCGGTTGACCGGGGTCTGCTGGAGCATGAACTCGCTGACCATCACCCCCCACGGGCCCGCCTCCGGGCGGCGCCAGGGGAGGTCGCGGGCATGGGCGTCGAACCAGGCGATCACGGGGGTGTGGAGCTTCTCAGTCATGGCCTACCGATCCTGCCACGGGTTGGCGGTCCTGGTGGGTGACGGCGCGGTCACCGGGCGTCGCGATCGGTGAAGAAGGGCGTCGCCCGGGCGAGTTACCGAAATGATGATCCGGAAAAGTTGGCCGCGGCGCGGCGGGTGGCGCGAGCGCGCGTCACGATCTCTCGTAGAGTTTGCGGCGTGGGATCTCTGCGCAATCCGGTCGGGCCGCTTCCCTCCTCCATCTACTGGCGACGGAGGGCCGTAATGCTGTCCGTGCTCGCCCTGTTGGCGCTGGTGATCGCCTGGATCTTCGTCGCCGGCGGCGGGGGAGGCAAGAAGGACGACCGCGGGTCCGACGGCAAGAATCCCGCGCACACGATCACGCCCGGACCGTCCCAGTCGGGCCCCGCCTACAGCCAACACCCGGGCGGGCGCGACGAGTCGGGCGGCGGCGACTCCGGGGGAAGCGGCTCCGGCACCGCCGGCGCCGGCTCCGGCGACGACTCCGCCGGGTCCTCGGGGTCCTCGGGGTCCGCCGGTTCCGCCGGGTCGGGCGGTGGCTCGGGCCCGGGCTCCGGGAGCGGCCGTGTCGGTACGGGTGACACGGTGCCGGCGTCCTCCACCCTGCCCAACTGTGCCTCGGGCGCGGTGGAGTTGAGTCTGCGCAGCGTGCACAACTCCTACTCGCCCGACCAGACGCCGACCTTCGAACTCACCGCCAAGAACACGTCGTCCGGCGACTGCGCGGTCGATCTCGGGCCGAGGAAAGCGGTGTTGACGATCACGCCGGCGGCCGGGAACGACGCCTACTGGTCGTCGGCCGACTGTCCCGACGGCGCGGGGAGCCTGGTGTTCCGGGTGGCCGCGGGCCAGAGCATCACGTACACCGTGAAGTGGGACCGCAAGCCGAGCGCTCCGCAGTGCGCGACGCCCGCCGCCGGTTCGGCGAAAGCGGGCACGTACCTGCTGGAGGCCAAGGCCCCGGGCCTCGGCAAGGCGCAGGCGTCGTTCGTGCTGTCGGCGGACTAGGCCCTGTCTGACGATTCGCGTCGTCGCCCGAAGCGCGGCAGACGCGAATTGTCAGACTGGGCCTAGGGCCCGTCGTCGAATTCCCCTAGTCGCCCGAAGGGCCGGGCAGCCGGGAATGTGACGACAGACCCGGGGGGCCGCGGAGGACGGCCTCGGGCGCCGGTTCCGGCCTCAGACGTAGCGTTCGAGGATCGAGGACTCGGCCAGGCGGGACAGGCCCTCCCGGACACTCCTCGCCCGGGCCTCGCCGACGCCGTCGACCGTCTGCAGGTCGTCCACGCTCGCGGCCAGCAGCTTCTGCAGACCGCCGAAGTGCTCCACCAGGCGGTCGATGATCGCCCCCGGAAGGCGGGGGACCTTCGCCAGGAGCCGGAAGCCCCGCGGGGACACGGCCGAGTCGAGGGTCTCGGGCGAGCCCGTGTAACCGAGCGCACGCGCCACGGTGCCCAGTTCCAGCAGCTCCGCGTGGGACAGGGCGTCCAGCTCGGACAGGGCCTCGTCGACCGTGCGGGAGCGCTTGGCCGTCGGCTCGGGGACGTAGTCCCGCACGACCAGCTCGCGGTCGGGCTCGACCCCGGCGATCAACTCCTCCAGCTGGAGGGTGAGCAGACGGCCGTCCGTGCCCAGTTCGACCACGTATTCGGCGATTTCGGTGGCGATGCGCCGGACCATCTCCAGTCGCTGGGCGACCGCCGACACGTCCCGGACCGTGACCAGGTCCTCGATCTCCAGCGCGGACAACGTGCCCGCGACCTCGTCCAGGCGGAGCTTGTACCGCTCCAGGGTGGCCAGCGCCTGGTTCGCGCGGGAGAGGATCGCCGCGGAGTCCTCCAGGACCCGGCGCTGACCGTCCACGTACAGGGCGATCAGGCGCATCGACTGCGAGACGGAGACCACCGGGAAGCCGACCTGCTTGCTCACCCGGTCCGCCGTGCGGTGCCGGGTGCCCGTCTCCTCCGTGGGGATCGTCGGGTCCGGGACCAGCTGGACCCCCGCACGCAGGATCTTCGACAGGTCCGAGGACAGCACGATGCCGCCGTCCAGCTTGCACAGTTCCCGCAGCCGGGTGGCGGTGAACTCGACGCCCAGGACGAAACCGCCCGTGCACATCGCCTCCACCGTCTTGTCGGAGCCGAGGACGATGAGACCACCGGTGTTGCCGCGGAGGACCCGCTCCAGGCCGTCGCGCAGGGCGGTGCCCGGTGCCACGGCACTCAGCGAGGCGCGCATCAGGCCCTCGGTACCGGCACTCCCACCGGACTTTCCGGGAGCTGCTGCCCGGTCGTTGGCTGCCACTGCACTCCTCCGGTCGCAGGTTCTGAGGCGCTCCCATGCCCGCACTCGGTTCGTACGGACGGGCGAGACCTGCGCAAAGTCTACCGGCGCTCCTCCGCCTCCCGTGGGGCCTCTCGGCGAGGGGAGCGCGGCAGCACCCGGAGCGCGGCCCCCATGTCGGCGACTTCCAGGACCTTCATACCGGCCGGCACCTTGCCCGGATCGGCCGGCACGAGCGCGTGCGTGAAGCCCAGCCGGTGCGCCTCGCTCAGCCTGCGCTGGACGCCCGTGACCCGTCTGACCTCGCCCGCGAGACCCACCTCGCCGATGGCGACGAGGTTCTTCGGCAGCGGGGTGTCGCTGGCGGCGGAGGCCAGGGCGAGGGCGATCGCGAGGTCGGCTGCCGGTTCGGACAGCTTCACCCCGCCCACCGTCGCGGAGTAGATGTCCCGCTTGCCGAGCGCGCTGATCCGGCCGCGCTGCTCCAGCACGGCGAGCATCATCGACACCCGGGAGGTCTCCAGCCCCGAGGTGGTGCGGCGGGGGGAGGGGATCTGCGAGTCCACGGTGAGCGCCTGCACCTCCGCCACCAGCGGGCGCCGGCCCTCCAACGTCACCGTCAGACAGGTCCCGGGGACCGGTTCGTCACGACGGGTCAGGAAAAGTCCGCTCGGATCCGCGAGGCCCGTGATGCCCTCGTCGTGCAGCTCGAAGCAGCCGACCTCGTCGGTGGCGCCGTAGCGGTTCTTCACGCCCCGCACCAGCCGCAGGCGCGCGTGCCGGTCGCCCTCGAAGTGCAGGACGACGTCCACCAGGTGCTCCAGCAGACGGGGGCCTGCGATCGCGCCGTCCTTGGTGACATGGCCCACCAGCAGGGTGGACATGCCGCGCTCCTTGGAGGCGCGGATGAGGGCGCCCGCCACCTCCCGGACCTGGGCCATGCCGCCGGGGGCGCCCTCGATCTCCGGCGAGGCGACCGTCTGCACCGAGTCGAGGATCAGCAGGGACGGCTTGACCTCGTCCAGATGACCGAGGACGGCGGACAGATCGGTCTCCGCCGTCAGATAGAGATGGTCGGCGAGGGCGCCGATGCGGTCCGCGCGCAGCCGCACCTGGCTCGCCGACTCCTCACCGGTGACATAGAGGGTGGGGTGCTCGGCGCTCGCGGACTTGGCGGCCACGTCCAGCAGCAGGGTGGACTTGCCGACGCCGGGCTCGCCCGCGAGGAGCGCCACCGCGCCGGGCACCAGACCGCCGCCGAGCACCCGGTCCAGCTCGGGCACGCCGGTCGTGCGCGCGACGGCCTGGCGGCCGTCGACCTGGCCGATGGGCAGCGCGGAACTGGTGACCCGGCCCGGCGCCGTCGTACGCACCGCAGGCGCGCCGTACTCCTCGACCGTGCCCCAGGCCTGGCACTCGGGGCAGCGGCCGAGCCACTTGGCCGTCTGCCAGCCGCACTCGGTGCAGCGATAGGACGGGCGGTCCTTGGTGGTCTTGGTACGGGCAGCCATGCGGAAACCGTAGCCCGCCCCACTGACACCCGGGCCGGAAGCCGTCGGCGAACGGGCCGGAGGCGGGTCGGCGGCCGGGCAACGAAACGTTCCTGTCCCCTTATGAGGGATCGTTTCACCCGTACGGATTAAAAGTGCTCAAGGTTCCGGAACCGGCACTCCGCCGCCGCCTACGGTCGCACGGGTGATGAGCAGTCCGCAGACCACGACCCGCACCACCGGAGCGCACCGGGCGCACCGGGAGGCCAGTGACCGCGCCGCCGCGCGCACCGTCGCCCAGCGGCTGCCGGCGCGCTACGAACCGTACCTGGACGGCCTGTTCACCTACTGCCTGTCGGCGCTGTGCGACCACGAAGCGGCCACCGCGGCCCTCGGCGACGTCGTCGCCCTGGCCGAGCGGCGCGGGCACCGCGTCCCGGAGTCCGCCGCCGACCGCAGGGCGTGGCTGTACGCGCTGGCCCGCTGGGCGTGTCTGCGCAAGCTGGCCGAGACCAAGCAGAAACGTCAGGCCACCCACGCGGCGGGCCGCACCGCCCCCGGCAAGGCGGTGCCCGGTCCGTCCGCCGCCGCCGAGACCGAGGAGCGGCGGAGCCGCGAACTGGCCCTGCTGGCCTGGCCGGAGGCGGCCGGTACCACCCCCGAGCAGCGTGAGGCGCTGGAACTGGCCGTCCGCCACCACCTCGCCGCCCACGAGGTCGCCGCGGTCCTCGGCATGGAACCCGCCGCCGCGCGCGAGCTGCTCGCCACCGCCGCCTGCGAGGTCGAGCGCACCCGCGCGGCCCTCGCCGTCGTCGAGACCGGCGGCTGCCCGAGCGTGGCCCATCTCACCGGGGACAGCGGGCTGGTGCTGAGCGCCGCGCTGCGCCGCGAGCTGGTCCGGCACGTCGACGACTGCCCGCGCTGCCGCCGCATCGCCGAGCGCGCCGTCTCCGGCCGCTGGCCCGGCGATACGGTGACCCCGGCCGAGCTGCCGGTACTGGAGGCCCCGCGCGCGGCCCTCCACACGGCTCTCGCCCGCCACGCGCGCGTACGTGGCGCCGCCGTGCCCCGCTTCGACCGGCGGGGGTTCCCGATGGACCCCAAGGACCGCGCGGCCCGCCGCGACCGGCTGCGCGCGCGGGCCGTCACCACGACGGTCGTCGCCACCGTCGTCGCCGCGCCCGTGCTCGCGCTGTGGGCCGCCTACCGGGGGACGCCGACGGGCGACGAGGACGGCCACCGCGGCACCGCGAGCGAGGCACAGGGCCCCGACGCGCTCGGCGACGGCGCGGCCGGCGGTTACGAGAACGCGGGGAACGCCAGTCTGAAGCCCGGGGCGCGCGGCGGGAAGCACGGCAGGCCGGATGTCTCCGTGGAGGTGGTCAGCGTCTCCGGATCCGGCACGAAGGGCTCCGGTCGGCTGGAGGTCGGCGCGGCCAACGACGGCGACACCACGTTGATCACGCTCACCGCCGTCGGTTCCTCCCCGGTCCGCTGGTCGGCCTCCACCCAGGCGCGCTGGCTCTACCTCAGCAGGTCCTCGGGCACGCTGGAGCCCGGGGCGACAGTGACGATCAAGGTGTACGTCGACCATCTGCGCGAGCCGTCGGGCCACTGGCAGGCGAAGGTGGCGATCTCCCCGGCCGGAGCGGTGGTCTCCATCGACGGCTACGGCACCGCGCCCCCCGGCCGCCCGACGCCGCCCACGTCCACGGCCCCCGACCCGGCACCGTCCACCACACCCCCCACCGAGCCCCCCTCCACCGACCCCACCACCCCCACGAACCCGCCTTCGCAAGACCCCACGACCACACCGCCCACCACCCCCTCCCCTCCCCCCTCCACACCCCCACCCTCGGAAACCACCCCAGCCCCTTCGGGCAGCTGAGGGAGAGGGAACACCGCGGCAGGGGGCCGGGGACCCGACTCCGACGCGATGCCGCGCCCCAAGACCCGACCACGGTGCCGCCTCGGCCGGGCGGCAGGGCTCAGGGTCCGGCGCAGTCAGACCGGGGCATCCCGGTCGGCGATGACCCCGGGGGTCGGGGCAGGACAGGGCGCCGGAGGCCGGGGTATCCGCCGGTGTCGGGGGCATCCGGCCGGACAAAGGGCGCCGTACGCCGGGGCGATCGGTGCCGCACCGGGCATGTCCGCGCCTGCCCGGGACAAGCCCGACGGCCGGCCAACTGGGCCCCGGTCACCGGGGCCGACCGAGCCGAGCTCGGCGAACTCCGCCCACAGATGCCGGCGGCGGACCGTGCCGGACAGGGCCGAAGCCGGAGGCCAGGGCGGCCCCCCGGGGACGGCAGCCATGGCCCCCCTGGGGACGGAGGCCATGGCAGCCCCACCACAACGGCGGCCACGAGCCCCTCAGGCCGGGATCCACGCCGGTCCCCGGAATGGACGCCAGGGCAGTCCCCATCCGGGACGCAGGCGACGGCGATCCGCGCAGGCCGCGATCCACGGCGCCCCCCCGGGGCGGAGGCCAGGCCAGTCCCCACCCGGGATGCAGGCGCGCCTATCCGGGACGCAGGCGGCGGCGGTCCGCCCGCGACGGAACCCACGGCCGTCGGCCCGCGACGGAACCGACGGCCGTCGGCCCGCGACGGAACCCACGGCCGTCGGCCCCGAGGAACCCGCCGCGGGTCCGCCCACGACGGACCCGCGGCGGCCCCCCAGGGCAGGAGCCATCGGGGCCGTCCGGGTGGAGACCGCGGCGGCCCCCGGGCCGGGAGTCATGGCGGGCCGCCCCGAGGCGGAAGGCCGGCGCACCGTCTCGGATGGCGGGAGTCCGGCCGCCGCCTTCCTCAGGGAGTCGGGTCGGCCGGGTGGGGGGCTACCAGGGGGAGCTGGGATGCCAGGCGCTGTTCGCACAGCTCGACCAGGCGGTCGTAGCCGGCCTTGCCCATCAGTTCGATCAGCTCGGGCCGGTAGGAGACGTACACCGGGTCGCCCGCGCCGTGCGCCGAGGTCGCCGACGTGCACCACCAGTGCAGGTCGTGACCGCCCGGACCCCAGCCCCGGCGGTCGTACTCACCGATGGACACCTGCAGTACGCGCGTGTCGTCCGGCCGGTCGATCCATTCGTACGTCCGCCGCACCGGCAGCTGCCAGCACACGTCCGGCTTGGTCTCCAGCGGCTCCCGGCCCTCCTTCAGGGCGAGGATGTGCAACGAGCAGCCCGCGCCGCCCGCGAACCCGGGCCGGTTCTGGAAGATGCAGGAACCCTCGAAGGGCCGCGTCTGCCGGGAACCGTCCTCGTCCTCGGAGACCCAGCCGCCGCGCGTGCCCTCGTCGAGGTGCTGCCAGATGTCCGGCGTGAGGCGCGCCACGTGCTCGGCGACCCGCTTCTCGTCGTCCTCGTCGGAGAAGTGCGCGCCCAGCGTGCAGCACCCGTCGGCCGCGCGGCCCGCCTGGATGCCCTGGCAGCCACTGCCGAAGATGCAGTTCCAGCGAGAGGTCAGCCAGGTGAGATCGCAGCGGAAGACCTGCTCGTCGTCCGCCGGATCGGGAAACTCCACCCAGGCGCGCGCGAAGTCGAGCCCCTTTTCGTCGCTCACCTTCGACCCCTTGGATGATGTGGCGGTCTTGCGCACCTTGTCCGCCTTGTCTGCTTTCTTGGGGTTCGCCTTTTTCGTCTTTGGCACCCGTCCAGGGTAAGTGGCCCGGGCCCGCACCGCGGACCGAGCACCGCGGACCGAGGACGGACCTTCTGGCAGTAGCGTTCCGTATATGAGACTCGGTGTCCTGGACGTGGGTTCGAACACGGTGCATCTGCTGGTGGTGGACGCCCACCCCGGCGCGCGCCCGCTGCCCGCGCACTCCCACAAGGCCGACCTTCGGCTCGCCCAACTCCTCGACGCCGACGGCGCCATCGACGACGGGGGCATCGACAAGCTGATCGCCGTCGTACGGGACGCCCTCCAGGCCGCCGAGGACAAGGGCGTGCAGGACCTGCTGCCGTTCGCCACCTCCGCCGTCCGCGAGGCCCGCAACGCCGACGAGGTCCTCGCGCGCGTCGAGGCCGAGACGGGCGTACGGCTCCAGGTGCTCACCGGCGAGGAGGAGGCCCGGCTCACCTTCCTCGCGGTCCGCCGCTGGTTCGGCTGGTCCGCCGGAAACCTGCTGGTTCTGGACATCGGCGGCGGCTCGCTCGAGATCGCCTACGGCATGGACGAGGAGCCGGACACCGCCGTCTCCCTGCCCCTCGGCGCCGGCCGGCTCACCGCCGGCTGGCTGCCCGGTGACCCGCCCGACGCCGACGCCGTACGCGCCCTGCGCCGCCACGTCCGCGCCGAGATCGCCCGCACCGTCGGCGAGTTCAGCCGCTCGGGCGCCCCCGACCACGTGGTCGCCACGTCCAAGACCTTCAAGCAGCTGGCCCGCATCGCCGGCGCCGCCCGCAGCGCCGAGGGCCTCTACGTCCAGCGCGAGCTCAAGCGCGAGTCGCTGGAGGCCTGGGTGCCGCGGCTGGCCGGCATGACCACACAGCAGCGCTGCGAACTCCCGGGCGTCTCGGAAGGCAGGGCGAGCCAGCTCCTGGCCGGCGCCCTGGTGGCCGAGGGCGCGATGGACCTGTTCGGCGTGGAGAAGCTGGAGATCTGCCCCTGGGCGCTGCGCGAGGGCGTGATCCTGCGCAGGCTCGACCACATGGGAAACGGCTAGGTGTGCCGTCCGGACAGCACACCTGGCGGCTGCCGCGAGAGGCACCGGGCGGGTGCCGGCGGCGGGCCCGCGCCCGCCCATGGCGAACGTCACAACGGTGCCCGGGGACCCGCCACCCACACCACCCGACCCCGTAAGGTGTCGGACGTGGCTGAACCAAGGGACGTCTCCGTCGCCCTGTCGACAGCCTCCGTATACCCGGAGTCGACCGCGACGGCCTTCGAGATCGCCGCGCGCCTCGGTTACGACGGCGTCGAGGTCATGGTGTGGACCGACCCGGTCAGCCAGGACATCGAGGCGCTGCGCCGCCTGTCCGACTACCACGGCGTTCCGATCCTGGCCGTCCACGCCCCCTGTCTGCTGATCACCCAGCGCGTCTGGTCCACCGACCCCTGGGTCAAGCTCCAGCGGGCCCGCGCGGCCGCCGAGAAGCTGGGCGCCTCCACCGTCGTCGTCCACCCGCCCTTCCGCTGGCAGCGGCAGTACGCCCGGGACTTCGTCGACGGGATCTGGCGGATGGCGGACGAGACGGACGTACGGTTCGCCGTCGAGAACATGTACCCCTGGCGCTACCGCGACCGCGAGATGCTCGCCTACGCCCCCGACTGGGACGTCACCCGGCACGACTACCGGCACTTCACGATCGACCTCAGCCACACGGCCACGGCCCGGACCGACGCCCTGGACATGATCGGGCGCATGGGCGACCGCCTGGGCCACGTCCACCTCGCCGACGGCCGGGGCTCGGGCAAGGACGAGCACCTCGTGCCCGGTCGCGGCAACCAGCCCTGCGCCGAGCTGCTGGAGGGCCTCGTGGGCAGCGGCTTCGACGGTCATGTCGTCATCGAGGTCAACACCCGGCGGGCGATGTCCAGCGCCGAACGCGAGGCCGACCTCGCCGAGGCTCTGGAGTTCACGCGCAAGCACCTCGCCTCGGCGGTACGGGTGCCCCGGCGATGAGCGGGGCGACCGCACGCCGCAGGGGGCGGCCACCGCGCGCCGAATCCGCCGACACCCGCGACCGGATCCTCACCGCCGCCCGCGAGGAGTTCTCCGAACGCGGCTACGACAAGGCCTCCGTACGCGGCATCGCCAAGGCCGCCGGCGTCGACTCCGCCCTCGTCCACCACTACTTCGGCACCAAGGAACAGGTCTTCGCGGCGGCCCTCGAGGTCGCCTTCGCGCCCGCGCTGGACGCGCCGAACGCCCTGGCCGACGGCCCCCTGGACGGCGTCGGGGAGCGGCTGACCCGCTTCATCCTCGGCGTCTGGGAGAACCCCACGACGCGCACACCGCTCCTCGCGATCCTCCGCTCCGCCGTGCACAACGAGACGGCCGCCGCCGTCTTCCGCCGGCTCGTCGCCGACCAGCTGCTACGCCGGGTCGCCGCCCAGGTGGACCTGCCCGACGCGGAACTGCGGGCCGAGCTGGCCGCCGCGCAGCTCGTGGGTACGGCGATGCTGCGGTACGTGATCAGGCTGGAGCCGCTGGCCTCGGCCGACCTGGAGCGGATCATCGCGCGCCTCGCCCCCGTCGTACACCACCACCTGACGGCCGACCCCCTCTGACGGCCGACCACGCCTGACCGATGCGTGCATCCCGCACGCCGCCGGTTCCTGGAACGGTCGTCCCGCATTCCGGACAACCGTGTCCAGCCCTTGGAGCGGCGGCGTACGCTCGTAGAAGTCAGAACTCTCTGGCAGAAGGTCTTCGAAGGAGCGATCGACGATGCCCGAGCTGAGGTCCCGCACAGTCACCCACGGCCGCAACATGGCGGGCGCCCGCGCCCTTATGCGCGCCTCCGGTGTACCCGGTGCGGACATCGGCCGGAAGCCGGTCATCGCCGTCGCGAACTCCTTCACCGAGTTCGTGCCGGGCCACACCCATCTGCAGCCCGTCGGCCGGATCGTCAGCGAGGCGATCAAGGAGGCCGGCGGCATCCCGCGCGAGTTCAACACGATCGCCGTCGACGACGGCATCGCCATGGGCCACGGCGGCATGCTGTACTCCCTGCCCTCCCGCGACCTGATCGCGGACTCGGTGGAGTACATGGTCGAGGCGCACTGCGCCGACGCCCTGGTCTGCATCTCCAACTGCGACAAGATCACGCCGGGCATGCTGATGGCCGCGCTGCGCCTGAACATCCCGACGGTCTTCGTCTCCGGCGGCCCCATGGAGTCCGGCCGGGCCACGCTGGTCGACGGCACGGTGCGCACGCTCGACCTGGTCGACGCGATCTCCGACGCGGTGAACGACAAGATCAGCGACGAGGACATCCTGCGCATCGAGGAGAACGCCTGCCCGACCTGCGGCAGCTGTTCCGGCATGTTCACCGCCAACTCGATGAACTGCCTCACCGAGGCGATCGGCCTGTCCCTGCCCGGCAACGGCTCGGTCCTCGCCACCCACACCGCGCGCAAGCGGCTGTACGTCGACGCGGCCCGCACGGTCATGGACATCACCCGCCGCTACTACGAGCAGGACGACGCCACCGTCCTGCCGCGCAACGTCGCCACCTTCCAGGCCTTCGAGAACGCCATGGCCCTGGACATCGCGATGGGCGGCTCCACCAACACGATCCTGCACCTGCTGGCCGCCGCCCAGGAGGCGGGCGTCACCTTCGGCCTGGAGGAGATCGACGCCGTCTCGCGCCGGGTGCCCTGCCTGGCCAAGGTCGCGCCCAACGTCGCGAAGGACCGCACGTACTACATGGAGGACGTGCACCGCGCCGGCGGCATCCCGGCCCTGCTCGGCGAGCTGCACCGCGCCGGCCTGCTCAACGAGGACGTGCACGCCGTGCACAGCCCGTCGCTGGCGGACTGGCTGAAGACCTGGGACGTCCGCGGCGGCTCCCCGTCCGCCGAGGCCGTCGAGCTGTGGCACGCGGCCCCCGGCTGCGTCCGCTCCGCCGAGGCCTTCTCCCAGTCCGAGCGCTGGGAGGCCCTGGACGACGACGCCGAGGGCGGCTGCATCCGCTCCGCCGAGCACGCCTACTCCAAGGACGGCGGCCTCGCGGTCCTCCGCGGCAACCTCGCCGTCGACGGCTGCGTGGTGAAGACGGCCGGCGTCGACGAGTCGATCTGGACCTTCGAGGGCCCGGCGATCGTCTGCGAGTCCCAGGAGGAGGCCGTCCAGCGGATCCTCACCCAGGAGGTCAAGGACGGCGACGTCGTCGTCATCCGCTACGAGGGCCCCAAGGGCGGCCCCGGTATGCAGGAGATGCTGTACCCGACCTCGTACCTGAAGGGCCGCGGCCTCGGCAAGACCTGCGCGCTGATCACCGACGGCCGCTTCTCCGGCGGCACCTCCGGCCTCTCCATCGGCCACGCCTCCCCGGAGGCGGCCTCCGGCGGCACGATCGCCCTGGTCCAGGACGGCGACCGCATCCGCATCGACATCCCGGGCCGCGCCATCGAGCTGCTCGTCGACGAGGCGGAGCTCGCCCGGCGCGAGCAGGCCCTGGGCGGCGTCTACGCCCCGCGCGCCCGCGACCGCAAGGTCTCCGCCGCCCTGCGGGCCTACGCGGCGATGGCGACCAGCGCGGACAAGGGCGCGGTGCGCGACGTGAGCAAGCTGGGCTGATCCGGACGGTACGGCGGGCCGCTCCTCACGGGGCGGCCCTTCGTCGTCTCACCAGGCGGAGGGGTCCCGGCCGTCCACCGCGAAGACGGAACCGTCGGGCGCCGTACCGTAGACGTGGCCGTCGACGACCAGAGGAGCCGGCAGCGTGCCGGCGACCGTTCCCCAGTCGGCGCCGAGCCGTGGCCGGGTCTGCCCGAGCAGCCGTCCGTCGCGGGCGTCCACGGCGAGCAGCCGCCCGTCGGGCGCGCTGAAGTACACGCGCTCGGCGGTGGCGACCGGGGACGAGCCGCGGCTCACGGCCGTCTCCAGATGCCAGAGCCGCTTTCCCGTGCGCAGGTCGATCGCGTCCAGGGAGCCGCCGGCGGCCAGCAGGTACAGCACGTCCCCGCGTACGGCGGCCTGCGGCGTCGTCAGGGGAACGGGCAGCGCCGTCCGCCGTGCCGTCTTCGTGGCGGGGGAGTAGCGGACCACCGCGTCGGTCGCGGCGGCGGTGATGTCGTCGGACAACAGGACCAGCGATCCGTCCTGGCCGCCGACCGGGCGCAGCGCACCCCGCAGCCGGGCCTGCCAGCGTTCGGCACCGGTACGCGTCTCCACCGTGGTGACCAGCGTGTACGCCCCGTCCGTCGAGGTGGTGGCCGCATGGACCAGCGAGCCGTCGGTGGTGGGGGTCAGCGTCGCCGTACCGTGCGCGGGCAGCCGCCGGTGCCAGGCCTCGTGCCCGGTCCTCGCGTCCACTCCCGTCAGCGTGCCGTCGGCGTCGGTGATCAGGAGCATGCCGCCGGCGATCCGCGTCCCGGTGTCGCCGGCGAGGGCGCGCTGCCAGCGAGGCCGGCCGGACGCCGGATCGAGGGCCAGCACCCGCCGCCCCCCGTCCGCCGGCAGCAACAGGCTGCCGCCCGCCAGGACGGGCATGCCGTTCGCGTCCTTCCCGCCGATCGTGCGCCGCCACAGCCGCGAGCCGTCCGCGAGGCCGAGGGCGTAGGCCGACCCGGACCGCAGACACAGCAGCCGACCGGCGCCCTCCGCGCACTGGGGCATCCCCGATCCCGCCCCTTCGCCGGCCGGGCGTGCCCGCCAGGCGGTGAACGCGGGCGCGGCCGCACGGGCACCGGTGGCCTCCCGCACCGTCGGGCCGTCGTCCCCCCGCGGCCACAGCAGCGCCCCGCACACGCCTCCGGCGATCAGCGCGACGGCCACGGCGGACGCGACGACGACCCGGCCCCGGGAGATCCGACGGCCACGCGCCGAAAACGACCGCGCCGAGAACGACCTGGCCGAGAGCGACCGAGCCGAGAACGACGGCGACGGCATGGGGCCGTGGCCCGTATCCTCCGCCTCGCCGGCCGCCACGACAGCGCCCTCCCACGGCCCCGGCTCGTCCGCTCGCCGCTCCCCCCGCCGCTCCGGGAAGTCCCCCCGCCCCTGTCCCGGTTCCGGGGTGTCGAAGGGCCGTCCGGTCCCCGCGCCGCCCCGCTGCGCCGGTATGAAGGCCTGTGTGTCGTACGAAGCGGCGACCGAGCGCAGCTCCCGCATCAGCTCGTCGGACGTCGGCCGGTCGGCGGGCTCCTTGGCCAGACACCGCCGGACCAGCGGCGCGAGGCTCTCCGGCACGCCCGTCAGCTCGGGTTCGTCGTGCACCACCTGATACGCCACCACGTACGGGCTGTCGGAGTGGAACGGCCCCTGCCCGGTCGCCGCGTGCACCAGCACCGAGCCGAGGGCGAAGATGTCCGCCGCCGGGCCCACCTCCCGTGGCCGCCGGAACTGCTCGGGTGCCATGAACGGCGGCGTGCCGATCAACTTCCCGGTCTCCGTGCGCAGTTCGCTGTCCTTCGGCCGGGAGATCCCGAAGTCGATCACCTTCGGGCCGTCCTCCGCGAGCAGGACGTTGCTCGGCTTGAGGTCCCGGTGCACCACGCCGACCCGGTGGATGTCGCGCAGCGCCTCCGCGAGCCCGGCCATCAGCCGCCGCAACTGCTCGGCGGCCATGGGGCCGTTCCCCTTCACCTCCTCGGAGAGGGTCGGCCCGGGAATGAACAACGTGGCCATCCAGGGCCGTGCCGCCTCCGGATCGGCGTCCACGACCGGCGCGGTGAAGGCACCGCTCACCCGCCGGGCGGCCGCCACCTCCTGCCGGAAACGCCCCCTGAACTCGGGGTCCCTGGCGAACTCGGCGTGCACGACCTTCACCGCGAGCTTCATCCCCGAGGTGCTGCGGGCGAGGTGGACGACGCCCATGCCGCCCGACCCCAGGCGGGACTCCAGACGGTAGTGACCGGCGTATGCGGGGAGTTCCGCTTCCGCGCCCGCCCCGGTGCTGCGCTGTGGCGTCATGGACCGCCCCCCGTGCTCGTCGTCCGCCCGCGACGCACGGAGCCTAGTCGATGGTTCGTACGAGACAGAGGCGGCTTGCTAGCCTCCGCTGCGAGTCGCGCACACGTGTTCCGTGAGCCGCGGCGAGAAATTCGACGGCCCCGGGACAGCCGCGGGCCAAGGGGGGAGAGGTCTCATGTCTGTCGACCGTTCCGAAGCCGTCCTGGGCTTCGACGAGCAGGAGTCCCCGGCGGTGCGGGCCGCCGTGCGCACCTTCGCGGTGGCACCGGGTGTCCGTCTGAACGTCCGCAGCGGTCCCGGCACCCAGTTCGGCATCGTCCGCGTGCTCCCCGAGGGCGCCCGCGTCTCGATCTTCTGCCAGACGCCCGGTACGACCGTCACGGGCCCCTACGGCACTACGAACATCTGGGACAACATCGACAACGGCCAGTTCATCTCCGACTCCTACGTCCAGACCGGCACCGACGGCTACGTCGCCGCGCGCTGCGCCCTCTGAACGCCCCGCCGCCGACCCGGCCGGGGACTCTTCCGCGTCCGGCGCCATAATCGTCCCGTGAGCGACGAAACCGGCACCCCGGACACCCCGGCCGGCTCCACGGGCGGCCCCCGCCCAGAGCCCCTGCGCTTCTTCGGTACCTCCTGGGTCCACCACGACAACGGCTACGGGGCGCGCCGTGCCGGCGTCGCCCTCGGCTCGCTCGTCGCGGCGGCCGTCGCCTGCCTGGTGTTGCGCTTCGCCTACGAGGGCATTCGGATCGCCGGCTCAGGCGCTTTCGTGACCGTGCTGGTCATCGCGATGTTCGCGATCTGCAGCGCGCTCGCCTTCCGCAACACCTGGGAGGGGTTCGGCAAGCGCCACGACCCCCAGCGCCAGGCCTCCCTGCGCGGCCTGCTCGCCATCGGTTTCGTCGGCTCCCTGCTCGCCTACTTCTTCCGGGCCCTCTCCGAGGCCCCCGGCGAGGGGCTGCACCGCCAGGAGTACGAAAACGCCCGCGAGGCGTACGAGCGCCGCACCACCCGTCGCACCGGCGACCCCTCGAAAAAGAAACGCCCCCGCTGACCCACACCGGCGAACACACCCCCGCCCCCGGCCGGTCGCTCCGGCCGGCCCCGGTAACCGCCGGCCACCGGCACCGTCCCGCACCGGCGACCGGTCTCCCGGGTCGGCTTTCGCGATGGGGCATCCGCCGACTCGCCCCCGCCCCCGTTGACCGACACCGGCGAACGCACCCCCCGCACCCGGCCGGTCCCTGCGGCCGGCCTCGGTAACCGCCGGCCGCCGGCACCGTCCCGCACCGGCGACCGTTCACCGGGGTCGGTTCTCGCGATGGCGATGGGGCATCCGCCGCCCCGCCCCGCCCCGCTGACCGACACCGGCCCTCGGGGCACCCGGCGAACACACCCCCGCACCCAGCCGGTCGCTCCGGCCGACCCCGGTATCCGCCGGTCGCCGGCACCGTCCCGCACCGGCAACTGTTCACCCGGGTCGGCTTTCGGGATCGGACATCCGCCGCCCCACCCCCATCCCGCTCCGCCAGCATGGTCGTATGACGACCTCACCGCCGCCCTCGCGCGCCGCCCGCGCCCACTCCTTCAACTCGGCGGCCGCCCAGTACGCCGCCAACCGCCCCTCCTACCCGCCCGCCCTCCTCGACGCCGTCGAGGAAACGGCGGGCCGGTCCCTCGCGGGTGCCAAGGTCGTGGACGTCGGTGCCGGCACCGGTATCGCCACCGCCCTCCTGCACGGGCGCGGCGCGGACGTCCTCGCGGTCGAACCCGGCGCCGGTATGGCCGCCGAGTTCCGCCGCGGACTGCCGCACCTCCCGATCGTCCGGGGCAGCGGAGACGCCCTGCCCGTCGCCGACGCCCACGCCGACTTCGTCACCTACGCCCAGGCCTGGCACTGGACCGACCCCGCCCGCTCGGTCCCGGAGGCGCTGCGTGTGCTGCGGCCCGGCGGCGCGCTCGCGGTGTGGTGGAACACCCACGCCCTGGACGTCGACTGGATCGCCCGGTCCACCGAGCGCACCGCCCGTTTCGTCGGCGTGGACGTCGCCGCGGAACAGGGCAAGGCCGCCGAGCGCACGGACCGGGCCGACCCCACCGGCCGCCTGGACTTCACCCGCCGCACCGTCCGCTGGAGCCGCCGGGTGCCGATCGACACCCACCTGGCCAACCTCGGCAGCCATTCCGCCCTCATCGTGACGCCCGAGGAACGCAGGACGGCCTTCCTGGACGAGGAGCGCGGCCACCTGCTGAAGGTCTTCCCGGACGGCGTCGTCGAGGAGACCTACGACGTCCTCCTGCTGGTCGCCGTCAAGGACTGATCGCGGCCTTCCGCACCACCCCGAGGAGCGGGGAGGGGCATGCCCCTTGACGTGTCCCGCCCCTCCGCAGATTATTCATCACATGATGAATTACGATCCCCCGCCCCCGGCCGCCGCCCCCACGGACACCCCCGACACCGCCGGCGCCACCGCCCCCGCCCTCCCTGCCATCCACGCCGAAGACCTCACCGTCGCGCGCGGACCCCGCACGGTCCTGCGCCACCTCCGCTTCACCGTCCCGCGCGGCCGGATCACCGGTCTGCTCGGCCCCTCCGGGTGCGGCAAATCGACCCTCATGCGCTCCGTCGTCGGCACCCAGGCCAAGGTCACCGGCACCCTCAACGTGTTCGAGCACCCGGCCGGCCACCCCGCCCTGCGCAACCGCGTCGGCTACGTCACCCAGGCCCCCTCCGTCTACGGCGACCTGACCGTCCGCCAGAACCTCGACTACTTCGCCGCGATCCTCGACCCCGGCCGAGCCGCCGCCGAGCGCCGCCGGCACCACGTCACCCAGGCCATCGCCGACGTCGACCTCACCCGCCACACCGACGCCCTGGCCGGCAGGCTCTCCGGTGGTCAGCGCAGCCGCGTCTCCCTGGCCGTCGCCCTCCTCGGCACCCCCGAACTCCTCGTCCTGGACGAGCCGACCGTCGGCCTCGACCCCGTCCTGCGCCGCGACCTGTGGAACCTCTTCCACGACCTCGCCGCCACCCGCGGCACCACCCTCCTCGTCTCCTCCCACGTCATGGACGAGGCCGAGCGCTGCCACCGACTCCTCCTCATGCGCGAGGGCGAGATCCTCGCCGGGGGCACCAACCCGCCGGAGGCCGGGGGAGACACCCCGGACGCCCTGCGCGCCCGCACCGGCACCGACACCGTCGAGGCCGCCTTCCTGCACCTCGTCGACCAGGCCGAGGCGGCCGGCCGCACCAAGGAGAGCACCCGATGAGCACGACGAGCCCGACGCCCTCCGCGCACACCCCCGAGCACGCTCCCGCGCCGACCCCCGCGCCCAGCCGCGCCTTCAGCGCCGCCCGCACCAGCGCCACGGCCGCCCGGGTCCTGCGCCAGCTCCGCCACGACCCGCGCACCATCGCGCTGATGATCGTCGTGCCGTGTCTGATGCTGATCCTGCTGCGCTACGTCTTCGACGCCAGCCCCCGCACCTTCGACGACATCGGCGCCTCCCTGCTCGGGATCTTCCCGCTGATCACGATGTTCCTGGTCACCTCCATCGCCACCCTGCGCGAACGCACCTCCGGCACTCTGGAGCGCCTCCTCGCCCTGCCCCTCGGCAAGGCCGACGTCATCGCCGGCTACGCCCTCGCCTTCGGCGCCCTCGCCATGGTCCAGTCGGCCCTCGCCACCGGACTCTCGGTCTGGCTGCTCGGCCTCGACGTCACCGGCTCCCCCTGGCTGCTGCTCCTCGTCGCCCTCCTCGACGCACTGCTCGGCACCGCCCTCGGACTTTTCGTCTCGGCCTTCGCGGCCTCCGAGTTCCAGGCGGTCCAGTTCATGCCCGCGGTCCTCTTCCCCCAACTCCTCCTCTGCGGTCTGTTCACACCCCGCTCCGACATGCATCCCGTCCTCACGTCGATCTCCGACGTCCTGCCGATGTCGTACGCCGTGGACGGTATGAACGAGGTCCTGCACCACGCCGACATGACCACGGCCTTCGTCCGCGACGTCCTGATCGTGGCGGGCTGCGCGCTGCTGGTCCTGGGACTGGGCGCGGCCACCCTCAGGCGCCGCACCGCGTAGCCGCGCCCGGGTCGTTCCGCCTGCCGGACAACCGCCCCCACCCGCCAGAGCCGGTGCGAGGATGACCCCATGAGCCAGAAAGTCGCAGTCCTCGGCACCGGCAAGATCGGCGAAGCCCTGCTCAGCGGAATGATCCGGGCCGGCTGGGCCCCCGCCGACCTCCTGGTCACGGCCCGCCGCCCGGAACGCGCCGAAGAACTCCGCACCCGCCACGGAGTCACCCCGGTCACCAACACCGAGGCCGCCAAGACCGCCGACACCCTGATCCTCACGGTCAAGCCGCAGGACATGGGCACGCTGCTGGACGAACTCGCCCCGCACGTCCCCGCCGACCGCCTGGTCATCAGCGGCGCCGCCGGCATCCCCACCTCCTTCTTCGAGGAGCGCCTCGCCGCCGGCACCCCGGTCGTCCGCGTCATGACCAACACCCCCGCCCTCGTCGACGAGGCCATGTCGGTCATCTCCGCGGGCAGCCACGCCACCGCCGACCACCTGGCCACCGCCGAGGACATCTTCGGCGCCGTCGGCAAGACGCTGCGCGTGCCCGAGAGCCAGCAGGACGCCTGCACCGCCTTGTCCGGCTCCGGCCCGGCGTACTTCTTCTACCTGGTCGAAGCCATGACCGACGCCGGCATCCTGCTCGGCCTGCCCCGCGACAAGGCGCACGACCTCATCGTCCAGTCCGCCATCGGCGCCGCCGTGATGCTCCGCGACAGCGGCGAGCACCCCGTCAGGCTCCGGGAGAACGTCACCTCCCCGGCCGGTACGACGATCAACGCCATCCGCGAACTGGAGAACCACGGCGTACGGGCCGCCCTCATCGCCGCCCTGGAAGCCGCCCGCGACCGCAGCCGCGAGCTGGCCACCGGCAAGAAGGACTGAGAGCGCGCCCCCGCCCCGAACACTCCTACCGGTGACCTAACGGCCGCCCGCCGCGCCCGACGCCGTATCGAACACCGGCGGCAGCAACCCGATCGCCCGGAACGCGGTATCGACGGTCGGCCGAGCCATCGCCCGCGCCTTCTCCGCACCGTCCCGCAGCACCCCCTCCACATACGCGGGATCCGCGCACAGGTCACGATGCCGCTCCCGCACCGGCCGGAGCGCCTCCACCACGGCCTCCGCGGTGTCCTTCTTCAGGGCGCCGTACGAGTCGTAGTCACCGGCCAGCACCTCGGGGCTGCCATCCGTGCACGCCGCGAGGATCTCCAGCAGGTTCGCCACTCCCGGCCGCGCCTCCCGGTCGTACTCGACGTCCCGGCCGCTGTCGGTCACGGCACGCATGACCTTCCTGCGCACCACGTCCGGCTCGTCGAGCAGATAGACGATCCCCGGCCCGGAGTCCTCCGACTTCCCCATCTTCGACGTCGGGTCCTGCAGGTTCATCACCCGCGCCGCGACACCCGGACGGGTCGCCTTCGGCACCACGAACGTGTGTCCGTAGCGCTGGTTGAAGCGCACCGCCAGATCCCGGGCCAGCTCCACGTGCTGCACCTGGTCGTCCCCGACCGGCACCTCGTCGGTGCCGAAGGCCAGGATGTCCGCCGCCATCAGTACCGGATAGGTCAGCAGCGACAGCCGTACGCTCCCCCCGCGCTCCCGCTCCCGCGCGGACTTCTCCTTGTACTGGATCATCCGCCGCGTCTCGCCGTCGGTCGCCACGCATTCCAGCAGGTACGACAGCCTGGTGTGCTCGTCGACATGGCTCTGCAGGTACACGGTGCACACCTCTGGGTCCAGCCCCGCCGCCAGCAGCAGCGTCGCCGCCTGCCGACTGAGCCTGCGCACCCGCGCCGGATCGTGGTCCACGGTCAGCGCGTGCAGATCCACGATGCAGAACAGCGAGTCGGCCCGGTGCTGGTCCACCTCCGCCCAGCGCCGCATGGCACCCAGGTAGTTCCCGAGGGTCACGTGCCCGGTCGGCTTGATCCCGCTGAAGACCCGCGTCATCTCCACTCCACCTCCTGATCGGGACCGCCGCTCCTGCGGCCGGCCCCCGGAGTCCCGGAGGAGATACGAGAACGGCCGCCGAGGCGGCGGCCGTTGAGTACATACGTGTGTACGGCCGCCGTCAGGCGGCCCACCACAGCTGGGTGCACGTACGCGATGTCATGCCGGCCAGCGTACGCCTCCGGGACGGCCTCGGGGGGTGAGTTGACACGTCCAGTGCGGATCCGTAGTGTTCTCCGAGTTGTCCGACGTGAGCGCCGACTCCGGTCGGTCCCCGGACAGCCATTCCGCAGGTACCACTCAACTCTCGACACTCCGGTGGCGACAGTATTGACGTGCGTATTTGCGAAATGAGGAATCCGTGTTCGAAAGAACGCGGGCCCCGATTAGCTCGGGGGCCGGGAATCCGCTAAAGTCTCACTCGTCGGAACGGCCGAAGGGCCGGGAAGACAAACCCCGCTGACTGGGAGTCAGACGCCGAAAGGGTCTGATAGAGTCGGAACCGCAGGAAAGGGAAACGCGAAAGCGGGAACCTGGAAAGCACCGAGGAAATCGGATCGAGAAAAGATCTGATAGAGTCGGAAACACCGAAGGGAAGCCCG
>NZ_JBITEB010000016.1:183314-205326 GCF_044454765.1 Streptomyces sp. NPDC051452 | reverse complement strand
CCCCGCCCCCCCCCGCCGGCCCCGGGGGGGCCCCCCCCCCCCCGCCCCCCCCCCGGGGGGGGGGGCCCCCCCCCCCCCCCGGCGGGGGGGGGGGCCCCCCCCCCGCCCCCCCCCCCCCACGAGCCGTGGCCCCACTGCGTAGAGCCGCACGACAGTGAAGCGGCAGACGAGATGCACTCTCCGGACGAGATCCGGATCCTGCGTCGCATCCATGCAGCAGCGGCCGAGCGGCGGCTCCGCGACCCCCAGGCACCCGCGATCACGCCCGAGGAACGGGAGATCGAGCAGCGGCTCCGCAAGGGCCACCCGTGGTTCGACGGCCCGATTCCCATGATCCCCGTGGCCCAGCTCTACGCCCGCGACGTCCCTCTCCCGGCCAGCCCTCCCGGAGCCGACCTTGTCCAGGTCCTGTGGTGCCCTTGCGACCATGAGGAGTTTGCACACCCCCGAACCGCCCTCTTCTGGCGTTCCTCCGCCTCCGTCACCGACGTCCTCAAGGCCCCGCCCGAGCCGCCCGTGATCCAGTTCGACTGGTACCTGCCGGAACCGTGCTTGCTCGCACCGGAACAGATCACCGAATACCCCAGCCCCCTGGAGCTGAGCAAGGAACTGCAGCAGCAGTTGGGCGACGTGAACCTGTGGGAGACAGCCGGACTCGCGTGGGACAGCACCGGCGCGTTGGACCCGCAGGAGTTCTACTTCCGCAACCTGTGCCACGCCCCCGGGTGGAAGACCGGCGGCTGGACCCGCTGGGGCCTCACCGACCCCATGCCCCGCCCATGCCCCGAATGCGGCACCGAGACGACCCCGCTCCTCACCATCGCGTCCTCGGAATGGAACTCCGGCAGCAAGAGCTGGATGCCTGATGAGGAACGGACGAACCCGACTCCGCTCCTCCTCGGCACCCCGCCCTCGAACTTCACTCTCCTCGACATCGCCAGCGCCTACAGCCTGCAACTCCACGTCTGCCCTGCGTCCCCGGAGCATCCCCACATCGAACTGGTCCAGTGAGCCCTCGCGGAAGTCCTCCGCGCCGACGCGTACGCCGCGATCGACACCGCGATCGACTCTCCAGTCAGTAGCCTTGGCCAACTACCAGATGATCCAAACGACGGGCCCTAGGCGTGTCAGGGACTCGCAGAGGCTTGCGGTGACCGCACATCCGGGATGTTCAAGGACACCTCGCCAGGTGCCTCGGGGTTCGTTTGGCTGGCGTGGGTGGCCTGTTCCGTTGTGGGCCGCCGCCCGCACACTTGCCTCCAGAGCCGCACTGTCTGGCGCAGCTTCTCCAGGAGGATGTTGAGCAGCTCGAGCAGGCCCAGGAGGAGCAGCAGGATGACGATGAGCAACAGCTCGAGCTCATCGAGTAGTTCGAATACCTTCATCGTGCACCTGCCTGGGCATCGGCTGGCTGGGGGCGGGTGCGCAGTTTGTCCTCACGCACCAGCAGGTCGATGGGATCATTCATCGATGCTCCTCAGGGGTCTCGAGGCGGCTCATCTGCCGCGACCCTTTGAGGTTCATCCGGGGGTCATGCGCTGTAGAAGCGCAGCAGCGCTGCCGATCGATGCAGCAGGAAGGCGGTGCTTGTGAGCGGGTCCGGCGAGATGGAACTGAGCCATGGCCTATCTCTTCCGGCCCGGTCCGCCCCATCGGACGCCGAGGTACGAAGACGCCTGCGCGAGGAATCAAAACGTGCAGCTGAAGAGTTTGCGTCAGCGCTGCGTGCTTTGATCGCAGAGTCTGGTGCGAGTCAGCGGGCTATGGCGAGGCGACTCAACATCCAGTCCGGCACGTTCTCGAGGTACTTGACGGGGGGCACGTACCCGACTGGAGGGTCGTGGAGGCAGTGCTGCGGGAGGTGGAAGCACTCTCCGCGAGCCCTGCACCTCGCGATATCGGACCCCAGTTGTACCGGCTTCAGCAGAAGGCTCTCGAGTTGAAGCACCCCATGCGCTTCCGCGTTCACCAGGTGCTCCTAGAGCTGGAGGCTTCTGAGCGGGCGGTTGCTCGTCTTCGAGCTCGTGAATCGGTCTTGGCCAAAGAGGTCGAGGATCTGCAGCGCCGTATCGGCGATCTGGAGGCGGACCAGGGTCTGGAGCGGCAGCGCTACGAAGAGGAACTGGATCGCCTGACCCGCGAGCTCGGGGAGACCGAGGCGCAGTTTCGCGAGGCCGAGGAGCGATGCGAGAGTCTCGAGGAGGCGTTGACCCGAGCGCGGGATGAGGCGGCTGCTAGTGAAGAGGCATCTGCCACGCTGCTGGTCGATGTAGCTGATCAGCGTGAATCTGGTCCAGACTTGCTCACGTTACTTGAGGCACTCGTCCAGGCCTACGCGGAAGCACGGACAGACGACCAACGTGCGCATGTTCTCGAGCAGATAGGTAGCTTGGCTCCGCAGTCAGTGGCGGCGGCGCTCGCCATCCTTGCGGGCAGGTATCCGGACATCGAGCCAAAGCCTTTCCTGCTTCCTTCTGTCTCTCCATCAAGAGCTACCCGCTCCTAGCCGCTCGAATTTCTGACGTTGCCCTCTTCAATGCGATCCACAAAGCGCACCACGCCTCGGTGGGGCAGTCGGCGAACCACTGGGCGCAGAAGGACTTGCGTAACCTGCTGGTACTCCTGGTCTGCAGCCCTCCAGAGGAGGCCGTGCGGCGACTTCGGTTCCTCAGCCCTCCCTTGCGCCATGACGCACTCACCGAGGCTACTTCCCGTGCTCGTGGAGTGAGCGTGGAGCATCTGGGACAGATGGCTGCGGTCATGCGCCGACGTCGGCACCCTGACAGTCTTCAGACGGTGGTGACTAACGCCTTGGCCACCCTGTTGCTGCGGCGTGCGGTTGTCCACTTCACCGATCCGGCCATGTTGGTTGAGCTCTTGACCTCATGGGAGCACTGCGTAGATCGAGACGATCAGTTCGATCCACCGACGACGGACGATCGATTACTCGTGCTTCATGCCTGGCTCAAGAGCCAATCTGCCGCCGTCGTTGAGCAGCTTCTGACCCTTGCGATTGCGCTGCCCCCCGGTAGCACCTCTCTTGACTGGGATGACAAGAGACTGCAGCAGTGGCAAAACGCCGCTGAGCTCCTTCCCTTCCGTCAGAGGCGAGCGGCCCGGTCAATCCTGCGTGGCCTCGCCGAGCAGACTGGCGCCGGCACCTAGAGCAGCGTGTTGGTGGAAAGCTCGCCCAGCCGGTGAGCCGGGCACCCGAACCTGTCTCCGGCTCGCGTCACCGCCGTGGCGTCTATCTGCTTAGGGCTCGCAGAGAATCAAGGTGTTGCTTCCCGTGATGCGGCTCGTTGCTGTGATATGAGCGTCTCCGATGAAGCCCGCGGTCAACTCGTCATCAAGTTCGAGGTGTTGTTCCCACATCTCGATGAGCGGCAGCGACGGCTGCTGATGGGGGCCGAAGCCAGGATCTTGGGGCACGGCGGTATCCGAGCCGTCGCGCGGGCGGCCCGTGTCAGCGAGACAACGGTCCGCAAGGGCATGGACGAGCTGGAGGCCGGCGAGGAACCTCTGGGCCGGGTTCGCAGGCCCGGTGGCGGCCGAAAGAAGGCCGCGGACCTTGATCCGGGGCTGGTGCCCGCGCTGCTGGCACTGGTGGAACCCGACGAGCGGGGCGATCCGATGTCACCACTGCGTTGGACGGTGAAGTCGACCAGGAATCTCGCCGCCGAGCTCTCCCTCCAGGGCCACCGGGTGAGCGCGGACACGGTCGGGGACCTACTGCGTGAGGAAGGCTTCAGCTTGCAGGCCGGCGCCAAGACCATCGAAGGCAAGCAGCACCCGGACCGTGACGCCCAGTTCCGCTACATCAACAACCGGGCCAGGCAGCACATGGACGCCGGCCAGCCGGTGATCAGCGTTGATGCGAAGAAGAAGGAACTCGTCGGTGACTACAAGAACACTGGCCGCCAATGGCGGCCGGTCGGTGAGCCGGTACTCGTCAAGACACACGACTTCCTGGACAGGCAGGGACCCGGTAAGGCCATCCCCTACGGCATCTACGACGTCGCCGCGAACACCGGCTGGGTCAGTGTCGGCACCGATCACGACACCGCCGCGTTCGCCGTCGCCTCCATCCGCCGCTGGTGGCAGGCCCGCGGCCACCACGATTATCCGGCCGCCAGCCGCCTGCTGATCACCGCGGACGCGGGCGGATCCAACGGCTACCGCACCCGTGCCTGGAAGGCGGAACTCGCAGCACTGGCCACCGAGACGGGCTTGGACATCACGGTCTGCCACATGCCGCCGGGCACCTCGAAATGGAACAAGATCGAGCACCGGCTGTTCTCCCACATCTCCATGAACTGGCGCGGCCGCCCGCTGACCAGCCACGACGTCATCGTGAACAGCATCGCGGCGACCACGACCCGCGCCGGGCTGAAGGTCCACGCCGAACTCGACCGGGGCACCTACGACACCGGCATCAAGGTCACCGACAGCGACATCGACGCCCTGACGATGGACCGGCACCGCTTCCACGGCGACTGGAACTACACCCTCCGCCCTCAGCCTCGCGACACCACCAGCGCAGCTGATGAAGCCGGCCCGCGATCAGCCGGCCCATCCCTGCCGTCCGGCACTGAGTGTCTGCGCAACCCGGAGCTGACCGGCATGCCCGAACCGGCGCTGGACGAACTCGTCGAGCAACTGACCACGAAACTCGATGAGTTACGTGAGCAGGGACGGCTCCAGCTACGAGGAGGTGAGCGCATCCGCGCTCGCGGCGCAGGGGCGAAGGACAGGCTGACCACGGCCGAGAGAGTCCTGGCCACCGTGCTCTACCTCCGCAAACTCGGCACCCGAGACCTGCTCGCCCAGCTCTTCGGAGTAAATGGCAGCACCCTCACCAGGGCCATTCACCAAGTCCAGCCCCTCCTGGCCGAGCGCGTTCCACCCTCGACAGCCAGGTTCCGCACGCCTGCTGACGTCACCGCGTTCCTCGCGAACAGCAACCCCACGGAGATCAAATCAGCATGTTGATTCTCTGCGAGCCCTAAGAAGCAGTTCGATCTTGCGGTCGAAGCGGGCCACCGACAGTCCGCGGGGTGCGCGTCAGCGGCGGCGGGCGATGGTGATCCCGTCGCGCACCGGCAGCATCACCGCGTCCACTCGCTCGTCGGCCGTGATGAGGTCGTTGAGACGCCGCATCGCAAGGTGGTGGCCCTCTTGGTATGCGGGATCGAGGACACGGCCGCCGAGGAAGACATTGTCCAGCACCACCAATCCGCCGGGACGCAGCCGACGCACGATCTCCTCGTAGTAGGCAGGGTAGTTGTCCTTGTCGGCGTCGATGAACGCGATGTCGATGACCGGCTCGGGACCGAGTGTGCGCAGTGTCTGTAGCGCGGGGGCGATGCGCAGGTCGATCCGGTCGGCGACGCCTGCACGCTCCCAGTACGGCCGGCCGATGGCCGTCCATTCCTCGCTGGTGTCGCAGGCGAGCAGCCGGCCGCCTTCTGCCAGTCCGCGGGCGACGCAGAGGGTGGAGTAACCGGTGAAGACGCCGACTTCGACCGCAAATCGGGCGTGTGTCAGCCGGGTCAGCATCGTGAGCAGTGTGCCCTCGTCGGAGGAGACCTGCATGTGCGCGGCGTCGGCAGCGGCCTCACGGGTGGCGATGGCCAGCTCGCCGAGGACGTCGTCGGTGGGCGTGTGGTGGCTGAGCAGGTACTCCTCTACGACGGGGGCGGTGGGCTCCAGGTCGCCGCCGTCGATGGGGGTGGTCCACTGGACGGCTAGCTCTTCCCGGGTGGCGAAGCGCACCAGATGACGGGTGATGACGTCCTGGACACGGGCCAGCGACTCGGCGTCAACTGCGGTGGCGGTCAGCTCCAGCCGGTCCGCGGCGGGGGTGAGGGTGCAGGTCCCGGCGGCAACCGTGATCGTGCCGCGGCCGTCGGAGGCGAGGGTGGCAGTGGTCTTGTGGCCCATGTGCGAGACGAGCTGCTTGACGTAGCGGGCGGGGCGACCGGTTGTGACACGTGCGGTAGCGAGGGGCATCGGACTCCTTGGGGTATCCGTGAGTTAAGCGACGAGATCTCTCAACGCTTTCCGGGATTCTGCGGCCGCATGACGGACTTGTCAAAAGTGTTTGGATTCATGGACACTTTCAGCATGGTGGAAGAGCAGCGCCCCGCGCACGCGAGTCAGGCCGGCCAGGAAGAGCAACTCCCGGATGAGCAGGACCACCTCGTGCTCCGCTCGGCGGAGCAGTTCAAGGCCCTCGGGCACCCGGTGCGTCACCGAATGGTCAACGTGTTGCGCCAGCGCGCCGCGACGCTGCGCCAGCTCGCCGAGGTGCTGGGAATGAGCAAGGGCACCATCGGCTACCACGTACGTGTACTGCGTGAGGCCGGACTGGTCCGGCTGGCCGAGACCCGTCAGGTGCGCGGCGGCACCGAGCAGTACTTCGCGCTGGTCAGCCACGGCTTCAAGGTGCACCAGGACGTGGCGGTCGGGCCGGAGTTCCTGATCAACGCCGCGCTAGGCGAAATGCTGCCCAGCCAACCCGGCCAGCCCTCGCACACCGTGCTGCGCCACCTCTGGCTCACCAACCGCGAGGCTCACGCCCTGGAAGCCCGGCTGCGCGCGATGGCCGACGAGCCGTATCCGACTGCTCCCCCGCGCGGCGAACCGTATGGATTGCTGGTCAGCCTCTTCCGCGCCGATGTGCCCAGCCTGCCACCAGACGACGGGGCATGAGCCTACGGCTTCGGCCAACCGTACGACCATGTCACCGCTCGACGTCAGCAGCCCGCCGAACGTTGAGCACCCTGGTCCCCACCCGCGACCGCAGCATCGCCGCGGTCCGGGGCTGCTGCGGTCGCTGCGCCTGCATAGTAGGTGCGGAACCAGGTCGTCCTGCCGCCATCCTGACCCACGACCTTGACCGAAGAGATAGGGGTCCCCCGGAGAAAACACTCCCGCAACCCTAACTGGCCATGTTTCGAAGCTGGTCAGCGATCGCGGTCCGAAGGGGCAGCAGTTCGGCATCGATCGCCTGAGACTCCTGGATGCTGAGCTTCATCGCGGCGTTGGGGCAAGAGATCTTGTTGACGAATCGGATGCGGAAGTAGGTGGGTGGAGAGTCGTTGTCGGTCGTATCACCGGGCAGTCGGGAAAGGCGCAGGCGCCGCTCACGTTCACTATCCGGCACCGACGCCAGGGAGGCGCGCAGTTGCGCCCAGATATCGTCCCCGGCCCGGGCGGCGCGTTCGAGAGTGAAGCGGGCCGTCTCGCGCAGTAGCAGAGCCCGGAGCAGCCCGTCAGCCGAGTCGGCGGAGGTTATACGGACGGCCATCTCGTCAGCGCGGTACTGGGCCTGCCTGCACGAGTGATGGTTGAGTCGGCTCAGCAGTCGGTGAAGCACGAGCATGCCGTGAGCCAACGGCTCCTGTAGCGCCCGGGCAAGCGCCTGACCCATGGTGACGTTGGTGTTTTGACCCACTGTGCCTGCACGGAACGCATTCGCGTCCATCACACCCTGCCGTGCTTCTTCCAGCGCAGGGGTGGGTGTGATGACGTCCGCCCAGGTGGTGAGCGCATCCAGGGCTGTCTGGATCCAGGTGTCGCTCAGCCCCCCGGCGGCCGAGGCACGTCCGAGATCGTGGCCGAGTAGGGCAAGCCGCTGGTCTGTGGGGAGGGTCTCCCACAGTGGCAAGCCCAACACAAGTTCGCGCCGCCGGCGCACGCCCACCACCATGCAGCCCGAGCCGTACCGCGCATCGACGGCAATCGCGTCCACCGGGCGGATGCCAAGCGCGGCAGCTATCCGCTTCGTCACTGCATAAAGCATCGGCGCGGAGGCAGGGTCCAGGTTGTGTCCGGGCATCCGCCCGAGTCGCGGACGAAGCAGCAGTGCGAGGGTAACTTCCACCGCGCCCAGAATCCGCTCCGGCCAGGTGCCAACCACGAGCAACCACACGCCGGTACCCGCGAGCGCGACGGTGCCCACGTTGACCGCGGTTGCCAGCAGCAGTGCGCCGAAACGCGTGGCATTCCACGGCGCTGACCCCGTTCCGTCCGCCAATGCCCGACCGAGCACGCGTTCCTGACGGGCCGCATCACGCGGTCTGCCCTTGCAGGAGGTGTCACCGCTGCGGGGGTCTAGGTTCCAGTCGCACTCTGGGCACCAGACGCTGAACCGGGGATCCGAGTCCGGTAGGGCCGCGCGGCACCGCGGGCACTCGAACCCTACGTCCTTACACATGAACAATGATCTTGGCCCTGTGAGCGTACGACGGCAGGGCCCCGATTCAGCCTTTACCCCACCTTTGCGCCTCGCCAGCGTGCCCCATGCTTCTTGAGTCCAGCGTCTCTACACAAAGGGGATGCCTCCGACCTGCCGGAGGCAGATCTGCGACCCCATAACGCGCCCTGGCCGGCGCCCTGAGCCGAAGCTCAGTAGTTGTTACCGGGAGAACCGGATGACGTGGCGGATCAGGCGGACCGAAGCAGTGTGGTTGTCACCAACGAGGCACGCGGCTTGTCACAACTGCTCATTCAGCAGCCTTTCTGTCACCGGTCCCGCGGCTGGCTGCTGGAGGGGTGCGCAGCCGTAGACGTTCTCCTTGGGGCCCGAACATGATCAGATACTCGACCGGTCCGGTGGATCCGGCGTTTGCGACTCCGTGGGGGATGCGGGTGTCGAACTCGACGACGTCCCCGGCAGTCAGGACGAGGTCCTGGTTGCCGAGCGCGAGCCACAACCGCCCGTACAGGACGCACAGCCACTCGTAGCCCTCGTGGGACACCTGTCGGGGCCGCCCAGGCGGCTTTGCGACGGCACGCAGGACGCGCTTGTGGGCGTGCAGGCCGCCGACGTACGGGGTCAGCGGCAACACCGCCTTGTCGTCGCCGAAGCTATGCGGCGCCGTGCTGCGGGGCTCGACTGCAGGGGCGGGTACGGTGCCGGCCAGCTCGTCCAGGGCGACTTCGTATTCCTTCGCCAGCTGCAGCACTACCTCCAGGGTGGGCTTGCGCCGGCCGGTCTCGATCCGCGACAGCGTGCTGGGCGAGATGCCGGTCACGCGGCTGACATCGGCGAGTGTGACACCACGGCGCTCGCGCACGACCCGCAGCCGCGGTCCCATTGCCGCCAGCGTCTGGGTCACGTCGTCACCTGCCACCGTCCCCGTTCCTTCCTGTCGTGCCGCTTCGCCGCCCTGTCCTGCAACCTTGCCAGAATGGCAACGCTGATCGCGCCGAGTGGCCGCAGCGCCGCATGATCGACGGGTTCCCGCCGGCCGCCCGCGAACTGAGGAGAAGTCCGCCATGCGATCCGAACCGACCGTCGCACTCCGCCACCGCACCGTCGAGGCCCCTGCCGGGCGCCTGCACCTGGTAGAGCAGGGCACAGGCCCGTTGGTCCTGCTCGTGCACGGCTTCCCCGAGTCCTGGTACTCCTGGCGCCGCCAGCTCCCGGCCCTCGCCGCGGCCGGCTACCGGGCGGTGGCGATCGACGTGCGCGGCTACGGCCGCTCCTCCAAGCCCACCGCGACCGACGCTTACCGCATGCTCGACCTGGTGGAGGACAACGTCGCCGTCGTGCACGCCATCGGCGAGGAGAACGCGGTGATCGTCGGCCACGACTGGGGCTCCAACATCGCCGCCGCCTCCGCCCTGCTCCACCCCGGAATCTTCCGGGCCGTCGGCCTGCTGAGCGTCCCCTACGCGCCGCCCGGCGGCCCCCGCCCCACCGACATCTTCGGCCAGATCGGCGGACCCGAGCAGGAGTTCCACGTCTCCTACTTCCAGGAGCCCGGCCGCGCCGAGGCGGAGATCGAGCCCGACGTTCGGAGCTGGCTCGCGGGCTTCTACGCGGCCCTGTCCGCCGGCACCATGCCCGCCCAAGGCGAGCCCGACCCGCACTTCGTCGCCCTGGGCTGTCAGCTGCGCGACCGTTTCCCAGCCGGCCCGCTCCCGGCATGGTTGAGCGAGGACGACCTCGACATCTACGCCGGGGAGTTCGAGCGCACCGGTCTGACCGGCGCCCTCAACCGCTACCGCAACATGGACCGCGACTGGGAAGACCTCGCCCCGCACCACGGAGCCCCGATCAAGCAGCCATCCCTGTTCATCGGCGGCACCCTGGACGCCTCAACCACCTGGATGTCCGACGCCATCGACGCCTACCCCACCACCCTCCCCCGCCTGTCCGCCTCCCACCTCCTGGAAGGCTGCGGCCACTGGATCCAGCAGGAACGCCCCGACGAGGTCAACGGCCTGCTCACCGATTGGCTCGCCACGATGCAGAGTTGAACCAGGCCGGCTTCCAGAGCAGCTTGGCGGTGCGTTTCGGGTGAGCCGCGCCGAGGCAGCACATGCCGGTCTGCTCGGTGATGCCAAACAGCCGCACCGCACCTGCTCCACTACGCCGGTGACAACAAGCGCGCCTATGTGACAACTACCGTGCGTCGGCTCACGCCCGGCCTTCGTGGGGGTTCTGCCCCTCAGTCTGTGCGTTCGTCACCCGGAGCGCAGGGCGGGATCATCCAGCGCATCCTGGTCCGGCCTTCGAGGCCAAGGCGAAGAATCACGGATACACCTGCCCGAAGCGACGTTCCACCGCGACGCCGCCGCCCCGGCTGCGAAGGCCACCGAAGGCACCGACGGCCGATGGCCTGGTGCCGGGGCCCGTCGCGGACTCCCAGGGCACGAACGGCACAAAGTCGCATTCCGCTCGTCTAGCCTCAAGTTCGGCTCAAAATGGCTGCATTCACCTACATAGCCGGTGCATCCTTCTCAACAAGGATCACCACCTACCTGGGAGAACACACATGCTCACTTTGCTCAGCCGAGTCGCGACCTCCCTTCGGGACATCGTCTCCGGCCGTCGGCGTCTTGCGAAGTACGGTGACCCGGAGGCGCATCGCCACCGCCACAACCGCGATGCCAACCTGGCGAACCATCACATCCCAACGCCACCGCAGATGCCCGGGAACCTGCCCAGCGGCATGTGACCGACACTGTACGAGCCGACGCCTCAGGCACGCTCGAGCGTGGGGCCTTGCTGGGTTCATCGCCGATCAGCTGAGCCCGGAACCCTGTTCTCCGTCTCGGACTGCCATACGACAACTGCCCGGACGTACCCGTCACCGTCACCCCCGCCCGCTGACCCACCCACGCAGAAGCCCCGCCATGGCGCACCCGGCGGGGCTTCATCTTCGCTGAGGCCATCTGAACTGACTGTGATGAAATTGCTCTGCGCAACCACGTCTCGCGACGCAGCACTCGCAGGGATTAACGCTCCGCAAATATCCTGCAGAGATTCCCTGTCAGGTGTTCACAAATACGGAAACCTTCTTGATCAGAGTAAGGCAAATTTTCAACAAAAGAAACCCTGATCAATTCCCTGACTTCACAATCCCCACGCACGTACGCACCCTCGATGAAGTTGATCAATCGAAGTCCGATGACCTCCTCACCCGAGCCTTGGCCAACCTCACTGAACAAGCTGACCGCCCATCGGACGACATCTGCGAGGAAAACGTGGGAGAGGAACTCCTCATAGAACTCCACATGTTCGGCATGCAAGCTCTCAAGCTGCGGAAAGTCCTGGAGGAGGTCATGAAAGAACTGTTCTTCGTTCATCTCCATCAATTCGCTGCGAGGGCCAACTTAAGGTCGCCAAGTAGACTTCTAGCCACGATCAAGTCGTGCGGGTCGCCGTCTCTATGATTCCTCGATATCCACTTATTCAGCACTTTAGCGTACTGATTTCCCTTGGCTACATGGTTACGGCCATGAACGAGTTGCCCTGAGCTGAGCTCATCGCGAATCACCGACATCGTCGTACTATCTCCAGAACTCCGACTTCCCCACCGCCGAAGGAGACAACAACTCCGGCCCGATCGGCACCTGGACTCACCTCGTCGCCACCTTCCGGGCACCGGCCGCCGGGGACTCCACCACCGGCAACATGGCTCTCTACCAGAACGGCACACTGGTAGGAACCGCCACCAACCTCAGCCCCCCGGTACGACTCCGCCATGCCCCTGACCCTCGGCGGCTGCATCAACAGCGCCTCCGCCACCACCCCCTACCTGGCATTCCCCGGCTCCGTCGCCGACGTCCACGTCTACCCACGGACCCTGTCAGCGACCGAAGTCAGCGCGCTCCACTGACCCCACCTCAAACTCCGGTCCCTGCCACTCTCAACAGGAGTGGCAGGGCCCACGCTCGTCCGCCTTCCAGCGCGCCCTGATCATCTCCGGACCCTCAAGCGCGGATCTGTACGCTGAGCGGTGTAACTCCTGCGCTGGAAGCGACCGTTGATGACTGACGTAGCGAGTGACATCAAGGCCCGGAAGGCCGTTGTGAGTGGGGCGGCGCGGCCGGGACGGTGAGAAGGCGGAGGCGGAAGAACACCACCTGCGACTAGGGGCATGGATCAGCAACCAACGCTCTCGAGCGGCGACGCTCTCCCCCGAGCGCGTGGAACAGCTCTCATTCTCGCCATGCGCTGGACCTGACGGCGAACAGGCTCGTCCGCCGGGTCCAGCTGGTACGCGCCTAACCGCTCGTGAAGCGTACAGGCATCCGTACGTAGTACGTACGGATGCCCCATGGGGCGGCACATCCCTACAGGGCAACGCCGCGGATCAGGCTGGGATGATCGTCTATCGGGTCACGTTCTCGGTCCGGATCATCCGGCGCAGGCTGGTACGGGCGGCAGTGAGGTCGGCTTCCGCGGCGGTGAGGCGTTGCTGCAGGATGGTGTTCTCTGCCGTTGCTTGTCGGAGCTGGTTGGTGAGCTGCTTGTTGGACTGGGTGAGTTCGTCTACGCGGGCCGTCAGGTTCCCTGCGGTGAGGGTGTCGAGTTGCTGGCCGAGCTGGTGGCGAACAGCGGTTTTGAGTCGGTCTCTGTCGGTCCTGAGTTGCCGGATCTCATGGTGGGCCAGGTCGAGTTCCATGCGCAGGGCTGCTGGTGCGGCGGGTGGTTCGCCGGGCCGGCTGGGGGTGTGCTGGCGTCTCCTGGCGGCCTCAATGTGCTCGCGGATGCGGGGGCTGTAGGTCAGCCAGGTGGAGACGCCGGCGGCGCGGGCGACGGCGGTGAAGGTGATCGGCGTTCCGTCGTACTCGAGAGCGGCCAGGGCGGTCAGGATGCGCTGGCGTTTGTCGAGGCTGGCGCGTCGGCGTGCGTGGGCGAGGGTGGCGGGGTTTCCCGAGCGGTTCATGGTCTGTCCCGGTGGGCGTGGTCGGCGGCAGTGAGCGGCAGGAGAGTGTGGCCGGATCCGGCGCGGGCTCTGCGCAGGAGGGCGGAGGCGCCGAAGGCCGTCAGATTGTCATCGACAAGCACACTTAAGGGCTGCTCGGAGGGCAGCACGCGCCGGGCGGTTTCGAGATGCAGGATGTCTTTCACGTCACACCTCGCTTCACTAGTGAAATGAGGGTGGCGTCGGGCCGTTCCCTCTGTCAATATCGGGCCATGACCGACCCCTCCGACCAGCGGTTGTTCTTCCTGCTCCAGCGCGCCGCGCACCAGTTGCGCACCACCGCGGACCAGCGCTTCCTCGACACCGCGGGTGTCACCACGGCCCAGCTGGCCGCGCTCTACGCCATACGCGACCGGCCGGGCGGCACGCAGGGAGAGCTGGCCCGCAGACTCGAGGTGCGGGAGTCCGCCGTGACGGGGCTGGTCCGCCGGCTCACCGCCGCGGGCCTGGTGGCCAGGGACCGGCATCCGGACGAGCACCGCGCGGTGGTGCTGGAGCTGACCGACGAGGGCCGCGCGGCGCTGGACGCCGTCCGCTCCGAACTGGACCGCTTCAACGCCGAACTGCGCGCTGTGCTGGGCGAGGACGGTTTCACCCGCACGGCCGAGGCCCTGCACCGGCTGGTCGAGGCCGCCGCCTCGCGGGACAGGCCCGGCGACAGCCCGGACGCGACGGCCTGACCGCCGCGGTTCCCCCGTCCCGGCCTCCCCCCGATTCCCCCACCGTTTCCCCCACGACCTCCCTTACCGATTCCCCCAGCACTTTCCCCCACCACTCTTCTCAGCACATTTCTCACCGTGCGGCACGATCCGTCCGTGCCCAGTCCCAAGGAGCCGTCATGCCCGTGCTCGACCGTCAGGAAAACGTCTTCGTGCTCGACCTCGGAGACGGGGAGAATCGTTTCCACCCGGACTGGGTCGCGTCGGTCGACGCGGCCCTGGACGAGGTGGAGAAGGCCGAGGGCCCCCGTGCGCTGGTGACCGCCGCGACGGGCAAGTTCTGGTCCAACGGCCTCGACCTGGAGTGGCTGATCGCCAACGCCGACCGGCGTGAGGAGTACGTCGCCTCCGTACAGGCCCTGTTCGCGCGCTACCTCGCCCTCCCGGTGCCGACCGTGGCCGCGCTCCAGGGGCACACGTTCGCCGCCGGCGCGATGCTCTCCCTGGCGCACGACTTCCGCGTCATGCGCGCCGACCGCGGCTACTGGTGCCTGCCCGAGGCCGACATCAACATCCCCTTCACCCCGGGCATGTGCGCGCTGATCCAGGGGCGTCTGGCCCCGCACACCGCCCACGAGGCCATGCTCACCGCCCACCGTTACGGGGGCGGCGACGCCGCGGCGGCCCGCATCGTCGACGCGGCGGTGGCCGAGGACGAGGTCAGGGCCACCGCCCTCACCGTGGCCGGGGAGCAGGCGGCCCGTGCGGGCGCCACCCTCGGGACCATCAAGGCCCGGATGTACGCCCCCGTGCTGGCCGCGCTCCGGGAGGTCACGCAGGTCTCCCTGGGCTGACCGGGGCTGTCCAAGCCAGCCCAGCAAATACCAGCGGCTTCGCCTCACACGCGGTCAGGCACCAGGTCCAAAAGACCGCAGGTCAGCGACTTGACCGATGTCCAGCGGGCACAGCCACACCAACACCGGCGGGATCAGGAAGATACAGCGGCAGGCACGGGCCACCTCGTAATCGTTGAGGCTTCGACACCCCGATGATCACGATGCCCCTGCCTGCTCCGCTTTGTACCCCAACCGGTCACGGCCCGACCAACGGCCCGACCAACCGCGCGATCCCGGAGCTCGCCCAAGCCCTGCTGCGGGCCCGGGTGGCCGTGTCGGCGCCGTAGCAGCTACTCGTCCTTACGGTCCATCCGTTCGGCCTAGCGGCTGCCGCTGGCAAACCGGTCCGGTTGCCTCACCTGCGGAAGCGGGAAAGCCAGGTGCCGCCGGCTTTCTGCTCGGGCACGGCCTGGTCGTGCTCCTGGTGCTCGGGCCCGGCCTGCGCGGCTTGGCGTTCGGCGGTGACGGCTTGGTGCTTGCAGTCGTCGCACAGGTGCGGGTGAGTCTCGCGTGGGGCGCCCCACCCGGCGGGCTCGATGGCTTTCCACCGTTCGTCGGTGAACCGGGTGCCGCAGCCGGCGCACACCGGACGGCTGGCCTCTCGCTCGGCCTTGTGTTGCGCGGCGATGTGGCGCAGTTCCTCCTGGTGCTCCCGCTGGCGGGCGGCGTACTCGCCCTGCTTGCGGGCGTCGTAGGCTTCACGGCGCGGTTTCCGATCGCCTTGAGGAGGGGTGGACAAGGGGTCGTGGTCGGGTTCGTGGTCGGGTCGACCAGGTCGGACAAGGGGGCCGGGTTTGACCCTTGCGGCCCCGGCTTGTGCCGGCGGGTCGGGTCTTGGACGCATGCCGATCTCCTCGCCGGGGCTGGATGTCACCCCGGTTGCGCCCTGGTCATGCGGGCCGCAGTCTGCCTCCATGAACTACAGCCCGGCAGCAGGCATGCGGCCCATTCTGGTGACCGGTGCCGCGGGCAGTGTCGGGGCTGTGGGCAGGACCGTGGTCCAAGGACTGCGGCGTCGCGGCTTCCAGGTCCGTGCTCTGGTGCGCCAGGACGACGACCGTGCCCAGGCGCTGCGCGCCACCGGTGCGGAAGTCGTGGTCGGGGACCTGACGTGTGCCCGTGATGTCGCCGGCGCCCTCGAGGGCTGCGGTCGGATGTATTTCGGCATGGCCGTGTCGGGCCAGTATCTGCTGGCTGCCGTGACCACAGCGGCGGTTGCGCGGGCTTACGGACGCCTGGAGGCGTTCGTCAACATGTCGCAGCTGACCGTCTCCGAGATGGACGCCACCAGCGGATCCGAGTCGCATCAGCATCGTCAGCAGTGGCTGGTCGAGCAGGTTCTCGACTGGTCAGGCTTGCCCGTGGTCCAGGTCAGGCCCACCGTCTTCATGGAGAACCCGCTCTTCCAGACCATGTTTTCGTCGATCGCCAAGGACGGCGTCATCAGGTGGCCCTTCGGCGGGGCGAGGACATCCCCGATCGCCGCTGGGGACGTCGCTGCCGCCGTCGAGGAGATTCTGGCCGATCCGGCCGGGCACGTCGGCCGGATCTATGAGCTGACTGGTCCCCGGTCACAGAACGTCACCGCTATGGCCGCGGAGATCTCCGATGCTCTGCACCGCACGGTCGGCTACACCGACGTCCCGTTGCAGGAATGGCTCGACGATGAACTCGGGGCGCTGGGACTGCCGGCCCATGTACTCCAGCACATCTCCACCATGGCTCACCTGCACGCGGCTGGGCGCTACGACCGCCAGGCAGACGGCATGAAGGAGATCACTGGGCGGTCAGCCGAAGGAGTAGCCGGGTTCGTCCACAAGAACCCCGGGCTGTTCACTCGCTGACGCCGGCGAAACCGCCGCGAGGCACCACACTGCGACGGTTTCGCCGGCGGCCTGGCTAGGTGGAGGACTGGCCGGAGCCAAGCATCCGGGCGCGGTTCTCCGCGAGGACCTCCTGCACCTTGTGCTCGACCTCCGTCGGGTCGACGCCCAGGGCGCGGCCCATGTGGATCGACCAGACCTCCGAGCGCACGTTGGTCTCGAAGTCGAGGTCGGCGCGAACGTTCTCACGGGCGGCCTGGCGGTTCTGGCTCACCATCACGAAGGTGGACAGGAAGATCGCCTCCAGGCTGACGATCATGGTGAGCAGCCCGAAGGGGAAGGGGTCCCAGATGAGCTCCTGGCCGAACACGCCCATGTTGCACACGATCCAGATCGTGAACCACGCCGCGTGGATGTAGACGAAGTGCATGGTGCCGGCGAAGGCGGTGATCGCGTCCGCGATCCGGTCCTCGGTCCCGCGCATCCGCGCGAGCACGTCCTGCTCGCGTCGCAGCCGCAGAGCCAGGCTGCCCGGACCACCGGGGCCGCTCGCCGCACCGTCCATGCCCACTCCCGGATGTCGTCCACGCCACCGGCCGACAGCGTACGGGCAGGCGCGTTCTAAGCTCGGGACGACTGTCGGTGGACACACTCGAATGCGTCGCATGGTCGAGCCAGGCCGGGCTGGCCAGGGCGGCGGTGTTCAGGCTGCGAGGCCCTCGATGGCGACAGGGAGGTGGCGGGGGCCGCGCAGCACCGCGTTGGCGCGGTACGGCGGCGGGTCCTCCAGCAGCCGGGAGAACTTCACGCGGCGAAACAGTTCGGGCACCGCCAGATGGAGCTCTATGCGAGCGAGTGGGGCGCCGAAGCAGTAATGGATGCCGGTGTACATGCCCAGGTGTTCGTTGTCCTTGCGGTCGGGGTTGAAGCGGTCGGGGTCCTCGAAGCGTTTGGGGTCGCGGTTGGCGGCGGCCAGCATGAGCCAGACCGGTGAGCCTTTGGGGATCGTGGTGCCGGCGACGTCGATGTCGTCCAGGGCGGTGGTCCACGGGACGAACTGGACGGGGGGCTCGTAGCGCAGCACTTCCTCGATGAGCGGGACGGCCAGGTCCGGGTCCTTCTGGAAGCGGTCGAGGACGTCGGGGTGGCGCAGCAGGGTGAGGGTCGTGTTGGTGATCGCGTTGACGGTGGTCTCGTGGCCGGCGACCAGGAGCAGCACCGCGGTGGCCTCCAGGTCTTCCGGTGTCATCTCGGGGGCGAGGGCGCTGAGGATTCCGGGGCCGGGGTGGCGGCGTTTGGTCTCGATGACGTCGGACAGGTAGGCGCCCAGGTCCTGGCGCGCCTGCAGTGCTTTTCCCTGGCCGTCGCCGTCACCGGCTTGGGGGTCGACTCCGGACGCCAGGGCGTCGGCCCAGGTGTGGAAGCGCGCTTCGTCCTCGCGTGGCACGCCGAGGACCTTGCAGATGGCGGTGACGGGAAGGGGGTAGGAGAAGTCCTCGACGATGTCGACCTGGTCCTTGCCTTCGAAGGCGTCGAGCAGTTCGGTGACGACCTGGGCCAGCTCTCCGCGCAGGCCGTCGAGGAATCTGGGGCTGTGCGGGGGGCCGAACGGCCGGGTGATGGTCTCGCGCAGCCGGTCGTGCACGGGTGGGTCGGTGAAGATGAAGCTCGGTGGCAGACCTTGGTCCTCGGCGCTCGTCGTGCGGGCGTAGCCGGGCGGGCGGTTGCGGGTGTCGTTGCTCAGCCGTGGGTCGTTGGCCAGGCTCCGTACCTCGTAGTAGGTGCTGACCAGGTAGATCCCGTTGTCCTCCCGCCGGACCGGTTGCTTGCGCAGCTCGGCGTAGAGCGGGTAGGGGTCGGCTCGATTGGCGTAGTCGGTGATCTGCTCGGCCAGGGTGCCGGACGTCATGGTGACTCCTGAGGGCTCTAGGCGGTGCAGGGCGCCGCCGATCAGGCATGCGCCGGGACGAACGTGACGCGCCGCTCGCTCGGTGAGTGACCGGTCAGCGTGACCGTGGCCCCGTGGGTGGGCAGATGCGGGTCGGGGAAGGCCGGGTCGATGGGCTGCAGCCTCTGCGTCCGGCGATCGACCGCGCGGTACTCCGGCGGGAACGGCGCGCCGGCCGCGATCTGCTGCTCGTAGAACCCCAGCCACTTGGCTCCGTCGAAGGACGCCGCGGCGATGACGCGGCCCCGGTAGCCGTACACCGCCACGAACCGCTCCTCGGCCAGGGCGCCTTGCGCGACGACCAGTTGGTCGCCCAGCGAGGGAACACCGACCGACTTGATGTTGACACCGAACTGGGTGGACCAGAACATCGGCAGCCACAGGTGCGGACGGCGGTCCGGGCCCGCACAGATCATGTTGTGGGCGGCGATCTCGGCCTGTTCGACCGCGTTGCCCCAGTGCTCCAGGGCCAGGAACTGGTAGTCGAACAGCGGGTGGGGGCTGCGGGCGACGTCGCCTGCGGCGTAGATGTCGTCGGTGACGATGCCGTTGACGTCGAACACCCGGCACCCGGCGTCGCACGCCACCCCCCGGGGACCCCCGGCGACGCCCGAGCCGGCGAGCCATTCCGTGTTCCGCAGGGCACCGAGCGAGACGACCGCCACCTCCACGTCGATCGCCGAACCGTCGGACAGATGGGCGCGCCTGAGCCGCCCCACGTCGTCGCCCTCGAGAGCGGTGACGCTGACGCCGCAGCGCAGGTCGACCCCGTGCTTGCGCTGCAGCCGGTCCGCGACCGCGCCGATCACTCCGCCGAGTGCGCCCACCAGTGGTGCCGGGCCGCGCTCGGCGACCGTGACATCGAGGCCCAGCTCCCGGCAGGCGGAGGCGACCTCGGAACCCGTGAAGCCGGCGCCGATCACCAGCACCCGGGACACGCCCGACGTCAGCTTCCGGCGCAGGCGTGCGGAATCGTCGCGGGTACGCAGCACGAACACCCCGTCCAGCGCCGCCTCTTCCGGGTGGAACCAGGGCCGCGCCCTGGTTCCCGTGGTGATCAGCAGGCGGTCGTAGGGGACGGTGTCGCCGTTCGTCAGGCGTACGTGTTTCGCGGCCCGGTCGAGACTTTCGGCGGCGACGCCCACACGCCATTCGGCGTCGATGTCACGCCGCCGCGGCAGTGCGGTGTCCTCGGGCTGAGCCCGCCCGAGCAGCGCCTGCTTGGACAGCGGCGGCCGGTCGTAGGGCTCGTACGGCTCGTCGCCGATCATGGTCAGGGACCCGGTAAAGCCCTGCGCGCGCAAGGTCTCCGCCGCGCGCAGGCCGGCCAGTGAGGCACCGACGACGACGATGCGGCCCTGGCGCCGCAGGACCTCGACGTCCGTGTCAGCCGACATGGGGCTCCACCCGCTTCGTCGGCTCGTCGGAGTAGTCGGCGAGGATGGCCTGGACCGGGCAGGCTGCAGCGGCCTTCTCCACGCGGTCACGTTGTGCCTCATCGAAGCGGGGGGAGAACATCAGCGCCTCCTCCCCGTGCAGAGAGAAGACGTCCGGCGCGAGAAAGACGCACTGAGCGAACCCCTGGCAGCGGTTGAGATCTACGACAAGCCTCATCTGGAACACGCTCTCTACCAGACCGTGGACGCCGTCGGCTCCGCGGTCTGTGCGGTCGGTTCACACGATTGGTCGGCATGCCTCGTCTTCAGGATCGCCCCGCCCGGGTGGGCCTGCAAGGCGAGTGGCCAGGGCGCGCTGCCGTCGGGAATCTCCCAGGGACCGGGCGCAGCGTGAGATGACACCCGACGCCGATGACAGCCTGGGTGCAGGGCGGCGCCGGGGCCGGTGCAGTCCGGAGCGCCCGCCTGATCTCCCGACTCCCGGGCGCCGCGAGACGAGAGGTCACTCATGTCTCGATCCATGCGCGCGATCGTGGCCGTGAAGGCCGGTGATCACTCCGATGTCCTGCGGCTGGAATCCCGGCCCGCTCCCTCACCCGCGGCCGGTCAGGCGCTGGTCGTGTGGCGGCGACCCCGATCCACGCCCGTGATCTGCACGTGCTGCGTGGCCGCTACGGCTCCTCCCTCGACTTCCCCGCGGTCAGCAGCCACATGGAATGCGTAGGCCGTGTCATGGCCCTGGGGCCGGACACCGAGGGACCTCAGGTCGGCGAGCGGGTGGTGGTCGCCGCGATCCCGGCGGTGCCCGGACCCCCGCCGGTCGGCACCTGGCAGGAGTACCTCGTGACCGACACGCACAGACTCCTGCCGGTCCCCGCCCCTCTGAGCGACTTCAGCGCCTGCCAGCTCGCCGTCAACCCGCTGACCGCACTGCTTCTCGTGACGCGTGAACTCGACTGTGAGCCCGGCGAATGGCGGCTGCAGACGGCGGCGGGCTCCACCGTCGTCCGGCTCGTCATCCAGTTGTGCGGGCATCTCAGCATCCGCACCATCAATGTCGTACGGCGACGCGCCGCCGTCGAGGAGATCGAGGCACTCGGCGGTGACGAGGTCATCTGCACCGAGGACGAGGACCTGATGCAGCGGGTGGCCGAGACGGCGGGACCGCCCGGCGTGCGCAAGGCGCTCGACTGTGTCGCGGGACCTGTGGGTGCCCAGGTGTCCCAGGCGCTGGCCCCGGGAGGGCAGGTCGTTGTCTACGGCGCGCTCTCCACCCATCGGCAGACCGACCCGGCCGCGCTGACGATCCTGCTGCAGGCGCGCTCGGTCATCTACGAGACCAAGACGGTCCGCTGGTTCGGCACCGCCTCACCCGAGATCGCGCTGCACGCGCTGTCCCAGGTGAGCGATCTCGTCACCGACGGGGTGCTGACCATCCCGCAAGGCCGGCCCTTCCCGCTCGAACACTTCACCGAAGCCGTCACCGCCGCCGAAGCACCCGCCCACGGCACCAAGCCACTCTTCGTCCTCGACGACAGCCACGGCGTACATCACGAGTGAGGAAACGACCACGAAGCTCCTGGGCGGCCTGCGCGCGGCGTCGTTCCTGGAAGGCTTCCACCAGTTCATGATTACCAACAGAGCCGAGGCCGCGCAGGCCAGCCCAACGACGATTGGGAACTGGCTGCGCAGAAGCCAGTTTCCCCAGCAGAGCGGTTGGTGCGGGGCTGGGCGGAAACTGCTGGGCTGACCATCAGACCGGAGGTGGCAGCAGCGGCGGCGTGCCTACCGGGTCGAGGCCCGTCGGCGCGCGGACGGTATCCGCGGCACGGTGGAAGCAGGGCAGGGCCGGCCGATTGTGGCGGCGCTCGACGCTCGACGCCTGGCTCGTCTTCGAGGGGAAGCCGGGTCTCGATGACGCCGCCGCCTACGCGCACCTGAAATTGTAGGCGGGCGGGGCCCCGGTGATGGGAGCAACATGGCCCCCCCCCCCACACCAGGGGGGCGGGGAAAAAAGTGCCCCGGGGGGGGACACAGTAAGCCACAAACTGCCACAAAAC
>NZ_JBITEB010000016.1:0-183304 GCF_044454765.1 Streptomyces sp. NPDC051452 | reverse complement strand
GGGGCCCGCCCCCCCCCTTACTGGCTGGGGGGGGGTGCCATGTGATGGGGCCTACCGCGCCCCCCCCCGCCTACACGAGGGAGGAGGAGAAGAATGTCGCACGGGGGGGAACAGTGGAAGCCACAACGTGCCACATCTCTTATTTGCGTCATACCGCAAAGGGGTCGCCTATCACACCACAGATCCGCACGAGCCCTGGCTGCCCCCCGTCACTGACCTTCACATAGACGGTGTAAGACCATCCTCGTGACTCCGCTTCGCGCCGCGCCCACGTCAGCACTTCGTCAATATCAGCTTCTGACACCTGGTATTCGTGCGAGTGATTATTAGCCGTGTCCCAGAAATAAACGCGATACACGGCGCGGTCCTGCTCCCAGATGGTGTCCCTAGGGTCTACTGGGCAAATATGCATGACCTCATCATAGAACCCGGGCTACGTTGACACGCCCTCTCAGAGAGCTACTTCACGTAGAGCGTCTGGCTGAGACCGGTGTCGATGTTCCCGGGCTGCGGGGCTGTGATCTGACCACTGATGACGCCAGTGTACCTACCCGCCTTGCGTACCTGCTTTCCGCCTTCCAAGGGCGTGTAAAACGTTGCCGTCTTCCCATTCTTGATCACCTGGGTCTGACTGGAAGTGGTCATGACCTGCCTCGGTCCCATACGGGCCCCAATTCCAGCCTGCCATTGAGGTGCACGGTAACCGACTGGTAGGCGCCCTGGCAGGTAACCCGGGTCTTGAACAGAATCCGCCCATCGGGCTGCCCTGAAGACCGGTGGGGGTTCTGTGGTGTCGCGGTGCAACTCGCACCACCAGCAGCGCCAGAACTCGGGCCATCAATAGCCCTGTCCTGGGCGACCCGACATTACAGCCTCAGATCATCTGACTAGTGGTCAGTGACTTTGATCACGCGGATTTCAAGCCATGTGACCGCCGCGAGCCACGCCCGCACCTCACCGCGCCTGACCTCTCGTACACAGCCGACTGCACCCGGACGCCCAGGGACTTCACGGGCTTGGATGCCACCGGGGACCTGGGCTGGGTTCGGTGATCGGGTCCCTCGAGCGATGCAACGGTCATTAGCTTGTTCTTTATGATCTGAGTCGGTTTCGTTCAGTGATGCTCTCGGGTCGTTTCACGGTCTTGCCCACGTCGTAGCGGGTGGCGGGCTGTCAGTTCTGCAAGCCAAGTGTCCTTCCAGGGCAATGAGTTGAGGACCTTCCAGGTCTGTGAGTTGAGGTGCACGGGCCGGCCAGGTGAGGTGTGGGTGAAGGTTCCGAAACCCGCGGCGGACTCGGGCTGGGGTGAGCCGGCCGGGCCCGCGGCCGCCGCAAGTCAGCGGCGGCCGTGCGCGGAAGGCGCCTCCCATTCACAGCCGCAGGGGTGGTCGGGGTGCTTGTGGCCAGGGTTTGCCGTTGACCGTTGACCACTTCCTGAGCAACTGCATCGAGCCGGAGAGGCGGCTGGTCCACACAGATTGATCACTCACCGTCCCGGCCGACGAGCGGAGCCTGGCCGTCCCCGTGGACGAGTAGCGCCGCCTGTACCCGGTTCTCCAGGCCGAGGCGGGTGAGGATGCGGTTGACGCGGCTCTTCACGGTGGCCTCGCTCAGGCCCAGGGCGGCGGCGATCCGTGCGTTGGACAGGCCGCGCCCGACCAGTACCAGGACCTCCAGTTCGCGGGCGGTCAGCAGGCGCGACAGCTCGGTCCGGTCCGGCCGGGCGGCCGGGGGAGGCCCGGGCAGCAGTCCGGCGGGCAGGGCGGTGACGGTGTCGATCAGGCGGCGGGTGATGTCCGGGGCGAGCACGGCCTCCCCGGCCGCGACCGCGCGTACAGCCTCGGCCAGCCGGTCGGGCGGGCTGTTCTTCAGCAGGAACCCGGCGGCGCCCGCCCGCAGCGCGGCATGCACGTACTCGTCCAGGTCAAACGTGGTGAGGACCAGGACCCGCGGCGCCGGTCCCGGCCCGGGCCAGCAGCCGGTGATGCGCCGGGTGGCCTCGACACCGGTCGTGCCGGGCATGCGGATGTCCATCAGCACGACGTCGGGCCGCAGTTCGGCCGCCCGGGCGACCGCCTGCTCCCCGTCGCCCGCCTCGCCGACGACCATCAGCCCCTCGCGGCGGTCGATGACCAGCCGCAGCGCAGTCCGTACCATCTCCTGGTCGTCGGCCACGAGCACCCGTACCGTCATACGGCCACCTCTGCGGCTAGCGGCGCCCGCGCCCGCAGGACGGCGTACAGCCGCCAGCCCCCGCCCTCGCACACCCCGGCCGTCAGCTCGCCGTCGAACGCCGCCACGCGTTCGCGCATGCCCACCAGCCCGCGCCCGCTGCCGGGGACGGGCTGGTGGCCCGGGGCGGCCGGACCGTTCACCACCTCGACGGTGAGCCGCGAGGCGTCGCCGCGCACGGTGACGCGTACGCCCACGGGACCGGCGTGCTTGACGACGTTCGTCAGCGCCTCCTGGACGATCCGGTAGGCCGACACCCGCATCCCCGGGGACGGGGCGCTCTCCGCCCCCGGCTCCACCCGGCTCGTCACCCGGCAGCCCGCCGCCGTGGCCGTGTCCAGGAGCGGGCCGAGGTGGTCGAGGGACGGTTCAGGGGCGAGCCGCTGGTCACGGAAGGACAGCAGCCCTAGCAGTCGCCGCATCTCGACGAGCGCGGTGTCGGCGCTCCGCGCGATGAGTCCGACGCCCTCCACCACCGCCGTGTCAGGGAGCGGCCCGGCGGCCAGGACGTCCTCGGTGGCCCGCGCCTGCACGGCGATGGCGCTCACATGGTGAGCCACCACGTCGTGCAGGTCACGGGCGATACGGGCGCGTTCGGCGACCACCGCCTGGCGGGCGTTGCGCTCCTGCTCGGCGGCCAGCCGCCGGTTGAGATCGCGCAGCCGGTCGGCGTCAGCCCCGATCCTGCGTCTGCCGTACCCCAACGTCCAGGCCAGACCGAGGAAGAAGACGAACGTCGTAGCGCTGATCGGCTCCAGCGAACCGAGGCTCGGCGGCTGCCGCCAGTGCCCGGTGAGGGCATCGGTGGTGAGCGCCGAGACGAGGCACAGCACCGCCCCCGGCAGGCTCACGCGGGCACGGACGTGTCCGGCCAGGGCGTACACGCCGAGCATGAGCAGGAACGGGCCCGGCACCTTCCCGGCGATCGGGGAGGTCGCCTGGAAGGCCGCGTACATAACGGTCATCGCCGCCAGCACGAGGCAAGGGTGCGTCCGCCGCCACAGCAGGGGCACGGTCTGCGCCCCCCACAGGACAACGCCCCAGGCGGCGGGTTCCGGGGCGCGGTGTACCACGGTTGCCACGTCGAACAACGTCAGCCCACCGCCGAGCGCGGCGTCCGCCGCCCACGGTCGGCAGGCGATCCAGCGCCGCGCGGCTCGTGGCGCGGCCTTCAAGTCAGTGACCATCTTGGTCGGTCAGGCTAGACGACCCGGGGGCGCGGCGGATCATCCTCCGGTAGGGCACCGAAAGTTCCGCGCCCGCGACCGGAGTTCGCCACACCGGCCGAGGCGCGACGACACCCCCTCTCCCTAGCGTCGTCCCCTGTGAAGAATCACCCGATACTGAAGAATCACCTGATACGGCAGTGCGGCCTGCTGGTCCTCGGCGCGGGGACGATGCTGTTCGCGGTGGGCGGCCGGTGTGACATCGCGGCGGCGGCCTGGCTCTACCCCGTGCTCCTGCTGCGGTTCGCACGACTTGGCCGCGCCTGGTCAGGACCGCTGTGGCTCTGGGCGGCGCATGCCGCCGCGGCCGTCTTCTGGGTACAGGAGTCGAAGATCGGCTTCAACTCCGTGGTCGTCGCGGGCGCCACCGCGCTCGCCGCCCTGCAGACGCTGCCGTACCTGGCCGACCGGCTCCTGGCGAGCCGCCTGCGCCCCGCGCTCGCCACCCTGGCCTTCCCCGCCGGTGTGGCGGCCACCGAGTACCTGATCACCGTGGTCTCCCCGTTCGGCACGGCCTACGGCTCCCTGGCCGTCACCCAGCACGGCGACCTGCCCCTCCTACAACTCGTCTCGGTGACAGGTCCGTGGGGGATCGGGTTCCTGATCGGTTACGTCGCCGCCGCCGTCAACGGAATCTGGGAACGCTGGGAACGCCCTTCGTGGCGCGCCGGCCTGCTGTACGCAGCCCTCCTGCCGACCCTCGTCCTCGCCGCCGGCGGCGCCCGGCTCGCGCTCACCCCGCCCACGAGCCTGACCGTACGCATCGCGGGCGTGAGCCCCACCTCGGCCGTGACGCGGCACCTCAAGACGGTGCTGAGCCGGTACGCCGACACCCCGGCCGGCGTCGCCACCGCCCCCGCCGCACAGGTGCAGCCCGCGATGACGGCCGTCGAGGACGACCTGCTGACCGCCACCCGGCGCGAGGCCGCCGCCGGGGCGAAGATCGTCGTCTGGCCCGAGGAGGCCGTCCGCACCCAGGAGTCGCACGAGGCCGCCACCGTGGCCGCCGCACAGGCCGAGGCCCGTCGCTCAGGCGTCTACCTGGAGATCGGCGTCCGCGTCCACACCGCCACCCCACCCGCGTACGGCCGCAACGAGGCGATCCTCATCGACCCGCACGGCAAGGTGCTGTGGACCTACCAGAAGGCCCACCCCATCCCGGGCTCCGAGAAGTACACGCCAGGCGACGGCCGCGTCCCCGTCGTGAAGACCCCATACGGTCGGCTGGCGAACGTCATCTGCTACGACGCGGACTTCCCCGCCATGATGCGGGTCCGCGCCGACATCATGCTCGTCCCCTCCCACGACTGGCGCGAGTTCGGCGCCCCGCACACCGCCAAGGCGGCCCTGCGCGCCGTCGAGTCCGGCTACGCCTTGGTCCGCCAGGACGCGGAGGGCGTCTCCGCCGCCTACGACAACCAGGGCCACGTCCTCGCCACGGCGGACTACTTCACCTCCGGCGGCCGCCAGACCATGGTCGCCTACATCCCGACCCGCGGCACCACCACGCTCTACGACCGCATCGGCGACACCTTCGCCTGGCTGTGCCTGACGCTCTTGGCTGCCTTGACGGCACTGGCCGCCCGGCGCCCGCTGAAGTAGCGGCGGCGGCCCGGACCGCGCTGCCATTCCATAGGTGGTCGTTACTGAGGTTTTCACGACGAGGTCGGTGGGGTGATGGCCAGCCCTGTGGCGGTGAGGCAGCCGTCGACCAGGTGGGGTCGGAGCTGGATCCTGCGTAACTCGCGGCGAAGAGTGCGGTCGAGGTCGTCGGCGGTGTCAAAGGCGGTGTTGGCCATCGCCCTGCGGACCAGCGACCAGACGGCCTCGACGGGATTGAGGTCGGGCGCGTAGGGCGGGAGGCGGACGGTGGTGAGCCAGTCGTGCTCGGCTTCGTAGCGCTTAAGCCCGGTGGCCAGGTGGGTGTTGAGATTGTCCCAGACCACCACGATCGGCCCGCCGAGCTGGATGTGGGCGCGGACCAGCAGGTCACGGTAGTCCTGCCAGGAGAAGCTCTTGCGTGCGCCCTTGAGACGGGGATGAGCGCGGGGCCGATAGATGAGGCGGCTCTTCTCGCCGGGTTTGTAGCAGCACAATGCGGCGACCGAGGTGTGGCGGCGGGACCTGCCACGGACACGGATGACAGGAGTGTGTCCACGCCGGCCCCAGGTGCGGGCGCGGGGAGGAGTCATCGAGAATCCGGCTTCGTCCTCGAAGACGATCCAGGCACCGGACGCCGCCGCGAGTCTTTTACCCGCGGCCACACCTCCCTCTTCCACAGCTCCACCGCGTGTTCGTCGCGTTCGAGGGCACGGCGGGCGGGTGCCTGCCAGGTCCAGCCGTGCCGTTTCAGCAGCCGCCAGACCGTCGCCACCGACAGGCTCACCCGCAGACGCCGCCGGATCACCGTCTGCACCCGTGCCAGGGTCCAGCGTTCGTCTTCGAAGCCGTGTGCGGCCGGTCCCCTGCCGAGCTCTTCCTCGAGCACGGCGAACTGGCCGTCTGTGACGGTCGGGGAGTTCGCCGGACCCGCCGAGCGCAGGGCCTCCATACCGCCCTCGCGCCAGGCACGACGCCAGCGCTCCACCGACCGCACACTCACCCGCAGATCCCTCGCGATCACCGCGGTCTTCTCACCCGCCGCGAACCGCTCACCGGCCTGAAACCGGATCCCCTCACGAAACGCCCGCCGCTCAGCGGTCAGGCCCCCACCCTCCGGATACCTCACCCCACCGGCATACCGCAGGGATCATGAACCGTCACCACCCGACGACAACACGAAAACCTCAGTAAGGCAACCACATTGGGGGTTTTACCCTGGACACTCCCGGCGCCTGCCGAGCGCGATCAGACGTTGTCAATCGCAACCTCAACGGCTGTACTGATGTCCGAGGCCGGCGACAGAGGTCAGGCGAGCGACGCCCGTGGCGGCTTCCAGTTCTTCTCTCAGCTTCTGGTTTTCCAGGGTGATGCGCTGGATGTGGCAGGCGGCGAGTGTGAGGGTCTCGGTGAGCTCGCGGTTGCGACGCTTGAGCTTGGCGTTTCGGGCGACGAGCCTGTCGTAGTGGGTTGGTTTGGCTCCCGTCCCTCCGCAGGGAAGATCCCAGCGGGGGGGGGCAAGTCCGGGCGAGCACGAGGGAGCGGATGGTCGTGAGGGTCGTCCTGCTGGGCACCGTCGCCGGGGGGCGGCTTTCCGCGGTGGAACTGCGCCTGCGAGCTGTGCGCCGGTGCCCGGGGCGGCCGACTGCCCTCCCGGACCCGGGAGAGCGCGGCCGTCACCGGAAACGGCCGCGACTGGTGGACTGACCTGGCCCGTCGGGCGGCCCTGTGGCGTACGGCCGTCTCGCAAGCTTTCCAGGCTGGTGGGCTGCCGCCGTCGGTGGAGACGGTGGCGGCACTGGCCCGCGCTCTGGGGCTGCCGGTCGGCGAGTTACAGGTTCTGCAGCGGGATGCGGCGGTGGGCGGCCGGGGCCCGGCAGGTTGCTCGGCGAGTGGGAGCCGCACGATCTGGAGGTCCATCCGGCCGGACACAGCAGCATCGTGCCGGATGCGCCCGGCGCACGGGCGCTGCCCGGGTGTGTGCGCCGCGATCCAAGCCGGTTGCGGACGTGCCGACCGCGCCGCGGTGACCTCCCGGCCCCTGATCAACATGCACCGCAAGATGCTGCACCTGGCCGCGGCCACCGGGCAGTATCCGGTCGCGGTCCTCTCCGACTGCGCCGTCTACGCCGCCGACGGCCCCAGCCCGCTCGACGTCCTGCCCTACGGCTCGGGCGGCAAGGCCGTCCCCGGCAGCTTCCGGCTCGGCGTCTCCCCCGGGATGGTCAAGCACGAGGGCACCCAGAGCGTGCTGTGGGGAGCCAACGTCCTTGAGCAACTGGCCGGTGACGGCCACGTCGCCAACCTCGCCCGCTACATCAAAACCGGCGAGGTCACCGCCAAGTACACCGGAGAATAGGGAGCGTTACAGCGATGGTCACGGTCGGGGAAGGACTCGACAAGGCGGTACAAGGGGCGTTCACGCGCCCGATCCCGAAGTCCGCCGGAGCACAGATGCGTTACGTGGTCCGCCAGCACCAGCGCAGCACCCGACGGGTGGCCCAACTGCTCGGCATCAGCCAGCGCACCGTCGGAAGCCGTCGGCCACTCGCGCGCAACAGCCCCGCAGGCAGGAGGAGCAGGGTTCCACTGCTGGACCTGCGGGGCCGGTGCATCACTCACGTACCCTGCGGTGCGCCCGATACGCCCGATCCCTCCCAACCCCCGCAAGAGAGCGTTCCTTTCACGCCAGTGGGCCCGGCCGTGTTGGCCGGGCCCAGTCTTACTCCCGTGTGGCGCGCTGCTCGCGCCGGGCGTCTACCAGCGGTACCAGCGGCCCTTGCGGCCGCCGCTGTCCGCCGTTCGGACGACGAAGCCCAGCAGCCACACGATGAGCACGATCACCGCGATCCACCACAGCGCCTTCAGCGCGAAACCCGCACCGAAGAGGATCAGAGCCAGCAGAAGAACCAGAAGCAGGGGAACCATAGTTATCAACCTCCTGGCCACCGCATGCCCTTACCTGCCGCTGACAAGCCCGCAAAGCGGGAGTTACTTCCGCGAGACACGGGGCACATTCATGGGCTTGCGTGCCATGCAGCGTTCCCCCGGCCCCGCCCCGCACGCGCCGCAGCACCACCCCCTCAACTGCGGTGGGCAGGCCTGTGGTCAGGGTGTGCCGCCGGCGTAGTAGAAGGGGCAGGCGAACCCGAAGCCTATGCGTGGCTCACCGATGCCGGGGTCGTACAGGGCGCGACCGCCGGCCGCCAGGGCGCGTGTGGGACCCGGCGGCACCACTCACCACTGCTGCTGGGTCTACCTCGACCCGCAGAACAGGCAGTCGAGAGGGAAGGTGGCCGGGTTCGTCACCGCGGCCAGGCACAGCAGCCGCAGCGGCTGCGGACGCAGGCCCGTGACGAACAACGCGGAACGGAAGCCCTGCCTCCATCTTCCACGCGCCGTGGCCGTATGGATGCGTCAAGCGCTGCGCGGTCTGCGCGCCGCCGTCGAGGCGGTCTTCTTGGCGGCGGTCCTCTTCTTCGCGAACATGACGGTGTCGGCGTTCCCGTTCACCGCGCGGGCACCTTGCCTGGGTTGATATTCAGCCCGGCCCTCGCCAGGCGGCGGCGAACGGTATGCTGCGCTGTCGATCTGCGCATGACAGATGTACGACTCGCTGCCCGGGGGACTTCTACGTGAGACCACGCCTGTTCATCTCCACGTCGGTCGCGGCTGGCTTCCTCGCCACGCTGGCCCTGCCGGGCCAGGCCCTGGCCGAGACCTCGGCGCCAAGCCCTACGCCCGTGACCATCGACGACACGCCGACGGCTGGCGCCACGGGAGCGGCTACAGTCGGCGACGCGCCCGCTCCGTCGGGCGGCCAGGGTCATGTGACACTCGCCCAGCGGGTGTCGGGTCTGCCCTGGGCAGCCGCCTCCCCCATCGACTACACCAATGACCGCGCCAACTTCCGTGTCTCCGCATGGTCGTCGGGCGACGGTGCAACAGTCACAGCGCTCACCGCCCGCTTCTACCCGCTGAACGCGCCCACGGACACGGCACCCGTACTCACCGTGACAGACTTCGAATACACGGACGCGCATGTGTGGCGAGCGACGACCCCGGTCGTGCTGCCTGCCTTCGGGGCCTACCGGGTTGCGTTGGACGTTCGCGACGACCACGGCTACGACGTCACCCTGCCCGCCGGCGGGACGGTGGACTACCAGCAGGTCGTGCACTTCAGCTCATACACGCAGACGGTCCCGTCGAACTTCGACTTCGACCACCGGACCGTCACTGTCCAGGGGGCCCTCACCGTGGCCGACCCGGGCACAGGCCAGGTCAGCCCCTTTCCTGGCGCCACCGTGTCCGTCCACGGCGACACCAGCGGCTCTGCGCGGAAGGCGACGACGGCTGCCGACGGCACCTTCATGACCTCGCTCGACGCCGACGGTGCGATCCAGACCTCCGTCGCATACGAGCCCATCCGCGAGGACAGTTGGACCCACACGCACGCGTATGCGTACCTCTCCCAGCCGGACCGTCCCGCGTCCGAACCCACCCGGATCCGGCTGACCTCGCCACCAGACGTCAACGTCCCCGCTGGCAGCACAGCCACCGTGACCGGTGTCGTGGAGCGCAAGGTCGGCGACGTCTGGCTCCCCGCTCCACGCACCTTTTTCGACCTGTCAGGCCCGGAGACTGGTTTCGGCTGGATCTCCAGTGGCTTCACCGACGACCGGGGAGCATTCAGCATCCCGATCTCCCAGGCCGGCACCTACCAGGTCCGTGACGAGGCGACGGACTTCCTGCAGCAGAGCCCGGCCGAAGGCATCCGAGTCCACATCCCCCAGCCCGGAGCCCTGTTCACCAGCCTCAGCATCTCCGAGGATGCCACAGGCCAAGGCCTGATCGCCGGGCATCTTACCCTGGGACAGGCCGGCTCCTCGCCCACCGGCACCACAGTCCAGGTGCAGTACTCCGCCGACGGCAAGACCTGGCAAAACGCGGCTACCACCACGGTCGGACGCCAGGGCCTCGGCAAGGACGAATTCCTCTGCGACGTCCGCCACGGCAGCAACGCCAACGGCTACTGGCGTGTCTCCTTCCTCGGCAACCGCGACTGGCTGCCCGTCACCGCCAAGGCTGTGCACCTCATGCGCACTCCCACCCGGATCACCGGCGGCAGACCGAGTACCACGCACGCGAGCCGCAACCAGAAGCTGTCCTTCTCCGGGAGCCTCCAGCAGTTCTCCGCGGGAACATGGCACGCCTACGGTCATGCCACCGTGCGACTGTGGTTCCTACCGTCCGGCAGCAAGACCTGGCACCTCATCTCAACGGCCGCCACCGATGCCCGCGGCCAGTACAGCCTCAGTGCCAAGGACACCAACAGCGGTACCTGGTACGTCGCTTACCAGTCTCCCGATACCCACCACCTCAACTCGACGAGCGTCCACACCCCGGTCGACGTCAAGTAGTGCGCTGGCCCACTGAGCGCTTTGTCGCGCGGGAGGCGACCACCGCTGAGCTGCTTGCCCGTCCCGTCGGGCTGGTCGAGTCGCTCCACCGGTGGGCGTCTGCGGACGCGGCTGTCATGGTCGTCGGCCACTCGATCGGTGGATGGGCCGGCCTCTGTCTCGCCGGTGCGACGCCCTGGGGGCGGGACGGCACCGCCGGATGTCCCACGAGAGCCACGCGTCGACCGCCTCGTCTTGTACGCGCCCCGCTGCCGGCTGGTTCGCCGCTCCGGGCGCCTTGGACGCGGTGACGGCGCCGATGCTCGTCTTTGCGGGAGAGAGGGACACCGTCACGCCCGTCGAACAGGCCAACCACTTGAAGAGCGCCTCAGCCCAGGTCGACCTTCGCGTCGTGCCGGGAGCTGGTCACTTCAGCTACATGGATACGCCTCCGCCGGGCACGGTTGAAGACGAGGGCTTTGATCGTGCTCGGTTCCTCACCGACCTCGCGCACTCGACAACGGCGTTTGCCATCGTCCTGAAGTGAGGCGACGCGCCGTTCGGCGGCTGGTCCGGACGCCACGGTGTCCTCACGCTGTGGGTGACAGAACCAGTACGCGTCCGCGAGCTCGATAGCGATGAGGGGCAGCGCCTGCTGCGGATCACCCACAGAGGCGCAGAGTCGCAGGTGACCTGGCGGCGTGCCCAGATGGTGTTGCCGTCCGCGCAGGACATGCCAGGCCGGCTACTGGCGCATAGACAAGACCATGCACCTGCTCGCCTTGGTCGACCCGATAGACGACTCCTACCGCCGCCTGATGAACCGGCAGCTGACCGTGCAGGAGACCGGCCACCGCCTGGCCCGCGCGATCTGCCACAGCCGTCGAGGGCAGACTCGCCAGGCGTACCGCGAGGGCCAGGAGGACCAGCTCGCCGCCCTCGGCCTGGTTTTCAACGCGGTGGTGCTGTAGAACACCCGCTACCTGGACGCGGCCGTCGCCCAGCTCCGCACGGAGGGCCACGACATCAAGGACGAGGACGTCGCCCGGCTCTCCCCGCTCAAGGACCGGCACATCAACTTCATGGGCCGCTACCCGTTCAACATCAAAGCCAGCGTAGGCCCCGTGGCCGTGCTGGGTGTGCAGGGCGTCAGCAGTCACCACCGTGTTCTCCAGCCCGAGACCGTCCAGCAACGGTGCGAAGGAAGGGATCTCGTTGCTCTTGGAAGCGACCTGCCTCTGGGCCAGGACCACGCCGTGGTGATCCATCGCCGCCAGCAGCTGGATTGCCGCGGCCGCCCGGGTACGCGATCCGCGGACCACCTTGCCGTCGACCGCGATCACCCGCTGCACTGGCACCTTCCGCGCCTCAGGCCTGACCGGGGACAGCGTACTGGCCTGCAGATATGCACTGATCGCCGCGTCCAGCGCGTCACCGTCCACACGCTGCAGCAGGCGGCGCACAGTTGCGGCGTGCGGCACCGGCCACAGACCGGTAAGCGGGTCGACAGCGAAGCCGAGGACACCCAGCCCATGCTGTGGGGCATCCGTGATCCACTCACCGATCGCGATGAGCGACCGTGCCCCGGTCAGCACCGCCGAGACGGCTGCGCACAGCAACGCGAGGGCCGGATAGCGCAGTCCTCGCGCATCGCGGGGATCGGCGACCAGGAACAAGAAACATCGGAGGTCAACGGTATTTGCAGTACCAGTCCGCTCCATGCGGCAGACGCCAGTCGGAGGCGAGGACGGTGAGGGCCTCGGCGCGCGCGGTGTAGAGGTCGATCCTGGCAGCGACCCTCACCTGGGAATTCCCATGGACATCGCCGCACTGATCACCTGGGTGGTCACCGCTCTCGGCGGCTTCTACATGCTCGGCACCTGGATCCAACGCGGCGGCATCCGCCAGCAACAGACCGGGACCAGCCGCCTGCCCGCACCCGTGGTCTTCAGCCAGTTCGCCCTGGCCGCGATCGGACTGGTCGTCTGGATCATCTACGTCGTCGCCGACAAGAGTGCCCTGGCCTGGACCGCCCTCGGCCTGCTGCTGCCGGTCGCCCTGCTGGGATTCGTGATGCTGGCCCGCTGAATCCCCGTCCACCGCGGCCGTGCCACGGCCGGCGCGCCGGCGACGGCCGCGGGCCCCGGAGCCGAAGGAACCGTCCCTGCGGAACGGCGGCCCGCCCTGCGGGTCGTGTACCAGCCAGATGGCGTCGACCTGGCCGCCGCGGAAGCTGTGGCGGGCCAGTTCCTCGGCGCTCTCGGCATCTCCACCGATTCGGAAAGCCTGCGCGGCACACCGGGGCGGATGGCACGCGCGTATGCCGAACTGTTCAGCCCCCGCCCCTTCGACCTGACGCCGCATACTCGTCCGGTCGGTGTGCGAGCACCATCTGCTCCCCTTCGTCGGCATCGCCCACGTCGTCTACCTGCCCGGCGCCCGCATCCTCGGCCTGTCCAAGCTGGCCCGGATCGTCGAGCACTTCGCCTGCCGCCCCCAGGTCCAGGAACGGCTCACGAAACAGGTCGCCGACTGGCTGCAGACGTACCTTGAGCCCAAGGGCGTCGTCATCGAAGCCGAGCACTCCTGCATGACCCTGCGCGGCGTCCAGGCCACCGGCTCCAGCACTATGACCTCCACCCTGCTCGGTCTGCTGCGCTCCGACGCCCGCTCCCGCAGCGGGTTCCTCACCCTGGCCGGCGCGGCCTCATGACTCGGGAGCCGTGCGTCCGGCGCACATGAGTTCAGGCAGCCGGCTCGACAGGCGTGCCCCTGCGTGGGCTGCTAAGCGGCAGTGGTCCGACGAGTAGCGGACCACTGCCGTTGGGCCAGCAGGGCACGCCGCCGGAGACCAGGACGACTCGTTTTCCTCCACGCGAGGCATCACACCGCACTGCGGGTGACAACGGTGGAGCCGCGCGCCGCATCGCGGTCGGACGCCGAGGTGAGACCCCTGCCCGATCCCGCCGTCACCGCCGATGACCTCTCAAAAGACCACAGCCACGGCCTGCACATCAACTCTTTTGCCTACCAGGAAAGTTTAATCACGAACTAATCACTTTAGGTATCTGTGAGGCAACCACACAGGTCCTTCACCGGTCACCCAGGCGCAAACACAACAGAAACCCGTGGGGAGCACCATGAGCCAGCAGTACCCGCCCCAGCCCCAGCAGCCCGGCTACGGCGAGCCCCAGCAGCCCGGCCGCAACGGCCTGGCCACCACCGCACTCGTCCTCGGCATCATCGCCGTCGTAGTCAGCTTCATCCCTGTCCTCAACGTTGTCGTCTGGCCGCTCGCGATCCTTGGCATCATCTTCGGCGCCATCGGCCTCTCCAAGGCGGGCAAGGTCCGCAAGGGCAAGGGCGCCGGCATCACCGGCCTCGTCACGTCGGCCGTAGCGATCATCATGTTCTTCGCCATGAACGCCCTGTTCTTCTCCGCCGTCGACAAGGCCAGTAAGGAGCTGGACAAGTCGTACGACTCCACCACCGTCGGCGACGGTAAGTCCAAGGCCGGTGGCGCCAAGAAGTCCGAGGTCATGAAGGACTTCAAGGTCACTAAGTGCGACGTGGTCACCGGCGACTTCGGCATCAAGGAGATGGCCATCCACGTCGACTACGCCAACCGCGGCGACCGCCGGTACTCGTACTTCGTCGAGGGCGAGGTCCTGGCCGACGGCAAGAAGGTCAACGACTTCATGTCAACCGCCGAGAACCTCGCCCCGGGCCAGAAGTTCACTGACAAGAACGCTGGTGCGCTGGTGACCGCGGACGAGATCAAGGGCGCCAAGAAGGTCGAGTGCAAGACCATCAAAGCGTCGCGAACTGACTTCTGAGCGTTGACGCAAGCTGTGCGCTTTCTGCACCGGCACCCGCCGCTCCGCCTGCGTCGCCGGTTCGCGCTCCACGCGCCTCTCGCCCGGGCGACGGCCCCTCACCCCCTGGCCTCCGGGAGGGGCCGTCCGCGCGCCACCGATGTACGTGCGAAAAGTGGGGTGATTCCATACGGTTTCAGTTCCCGGTTCTGACAGGACAGCCGGGTAGGCGGTTCCGCGCTCCGTTCGCACGCCGCGGCGGAACCGCCATCAACGGTCACGACGGAGGGCCGTAGGCTGGCCACGCCGATGCGCCAGGCTCACGCCTGGCCCTATGGGGCCCGCCGAGTTGGCTGGGCCCCACACCTGGCGAGCCGGTGAGCTCCCCGTGAACGGAGAGAGCCAGTCGCGTCAGTTGGTTGCCGCGGTCGGAGGGCGGGGCCGCTGATCACGCCGGCCCCGGCGGGACGCCCCCGGACGCAGCGCACGGGGGGACGCGGCGTCCAGGGGAACTGTTGTCAAAGTACTTCCGGACGGGCTGGAGGAGCATGCTCCAAGGGACGCCGCGTGAATCTCCGCATCGATCTCGCCTGGATCTTGGCGTGGCGCAGCAGATTCCGGGCGACCCCCTGGTCGTGGACTACGGCGTCCCGGTGGCGGCGGAAGCACGTCACCGGGCGGAAGTACTGGACCACGAGGTCTACCCCGAGCCTCATCACAAGGCGGCAGCGCTGCTGTGCGAGCTGGCGAGGAACCCCAGCCTGGAGGTGAGGCACCTCCTCTTCGCAGCCGCGGTGACCGCGGCCTACCTCTCGGCGTGCGGCCTTTCAGTCAGTCCTGGCCTGGACACCGTCCTCCCCTTGGCCCGCGCCGCCCGGGACGGGCTCCCGGTGCGTGAGGTCGCCGCGCAGATCAAGACCGGGACGAGCTGATCGGGCAGGGCTGTGTATGAGCGTCGGCTGGCCATCATCATGGCCTGGTCGTAGACCGGTGGCTTCGTTCCATAGGTAGTCCGCGGGGTCGGCAGCACGTTTGAGGACTCTGCGGATCATGGGCTCGCGTTGTTCCATGAGCGCCTCGTCCAGGTCGCCAGCGAAGTCGGCGGCTGTGTCGTTGTCGAAGGGACCGATTCCCCAGGTGCCCATTGGCACCTCCTTCCGGTCGTTGACGCGGGGATCGTCGCACCCACCACCGACATTGGATCGCTAGGCGAGCAGGATCCGCTTGCGTAGGAGGCTGAAGCCGGCGCGGCCGAACATCTGGCGCTTGAGCACCTTGATCCTGTTGACATGCCCTTCGACCACACCCGAGTTCCGGGGCACGGTCACGCCAGCGATGGCGGCGCCCCGGTCGCGTTCCAGTCCTGCGGCGAGGGTGTGGAGGCTGGGGAGATCGGGCGGGCGTCGGTGGGCGTGGCCAGCGTCGACCACCTCTACATCAAGCAGCAGATCCTCGCCTGGTTGGCCGCCGGCAGGTGCGCCCCGCCGTGCACCGCGTTCACCGTCGGCCGCGGGAGGTGTCCTTGCAAGGCCGGTTCGCCTCCCGGCCGATCTGGGCGGCAACCTGCCTGATCTCCGTCTCACCGTAGGCGGTGCGCACCCCCGAGGGGCTGTACCCGGCGCGGCGGCCGAGCTCCTCCAGCCCGTAGGGGCGGCTGCCGTGGAACTCCCGTCCGTAGGCCAGCAACAGCCGCACGGCGGCATCGACTCGCTCACGCTCCGCCTTCAGGTCGTCGAGCGCCAGCAGCAGCGGGTCCGTCTGCAGGCCGTCGCTTGCGGCTTCCAAGGCGAAGGTTCCTGCGACGCCCTACGTTGCGGCAGCCCGGGGGCCCGGTGTTGACGTGAACGCGCGTTGTACCCGCAGCCAGGCCGTCGGCGACCATGCTCGGACGGGCACCTTCTTTCCGATCGGCTGTGTGGGGCTGTGAAGGTCGTCCCCCGCCCCGGCGGCGGGTATTTGATGTGGTGGCGGGGCAGCGGCCGTGAGAGCGCCGCCAAGCAATATCTGCGGGGGTGTCAGCGTCGCTGCCGTGTCCCGGATCCGGCTTAGGTAGAGCTGATGCGCCTCGATGACGGTGCAGGTCGGACCGTCGCGGTTCTTGCCGCCGCGTCCTCAGGTGTTGCTGCTGCTCGAGGATCCGACGATGACCGTACGTGGCCTCGACACTCCTGCCCCTGCCCCGGGCTTACCGGGGCAGGGGCAGGGGCAGGGGATTCCGGCCTGGCCGGTATCAGCCGCTCAGGGCAGGAGCGGGAAGAGGACCAGGGTCAGGGGTGCCGTGACGGAGGAGGCGTTGTAGCAGGGGGTGCCCGCGAAGGACGCCGTGTAGCTGGTGGCGGTGATCACCGTGCTGGGGACGGTGAGTGGCGGGGGTGCGAGCGTGGCGACGCCGGAGCCGTCGGTCGTCGCGGTGCCCAGCAGGATGGGGCCGCCGACCGCGTTGGCGCGGAAGGTGACGGTCTGCCCGACGACGGGGGCGCCGCCCGTGGTCTTGAGTGTGGCGCTCATCGCGGGGATCACGAACGAGCCGTTGACCCGCAACCGGATCTGTGCCGGGCCGGCCGTCAGTGTGGTGTTCACCGCGTTGACGGTGACGGGGAGCGTGCCGGTGGAGCCGGTGAAGCAGGCGTTGCCGCTGTAGGTGACGGTCACCGCACCGGACTGGAGTGCGGTGGTGGTGATGCATGCCTTGCCGGTGGAGTCGAGGGTCGCGGTCTGGTTCAGGCCGCCGGGCCCGGTGAAGGTCACCGTCCCGCCGGGGACGGCGGTGCTGGGCGCGACGGCGGAGACCTGCGCACACACGGTGACCGACTGCCCGCACACCGACGGATTGGGCGCCGCGGTCACCGCCACCGTCGAAGACGCCGGATTGACGGTCAGGTTCGAGGCGGCACCCGAGGCGGTGAAGCAACCGTCTCCGCTGTAGGTGGCGGTGACCGTGCCCGACTGCAGGGAGCTGGTCGTGACACAACCGCGGCCGTTGGCGTCGAGGGTGACGGTTTGACTGAAGCCGCCGGGACCGGTGAAGGTGACGGTGCCGGTGGGTGTTCCCGAGCCCGGTGCGACCGCGGCCACCTGCGCGCAGACGGTGACCGGTTGTCCGCACACCGACGGGCTGGGCGAGACGAGCAAGGAGGTCGTGGATGACGCCTTGTTCACCGTCACCGTGCCGCTGCCGGACGAACCGTTGAAGCAGGAGTCACCGTTGTAGACAGCGGTGACCGGAGTCGACGCATGGAAGGCGGTAGCCAGACACGCCTTCCCCGTGGCGTCGACGTTGACCGTCACGCTGACGCTGCCGGCGGTGAAGGTGACCGTCCCGGTGGGGATGCCGGATCCGGGTGGGACCGCCGCCACCTGGGCGCAGACGGTGACGAGCTGGCCGCACACCGAGGGCGAGGGGCTCACCGTCACGGTAGTGGTCGTCGACGCCTTGTTCACCGTCACGGGGACGGCGGCGCTGCCGGTGGTGAAGCAGCCGTCACCGTTGTAGGTGGCGGTGACGGTACCGGACTGGAGTGTGGTCGTGACGCATGCCTGACCGGCGGTGTTCAGGGTGGCGGTCTGGTTCAGGCCGCCGGGCCCGGTGAACGTCACCGTTCCGGTGGGCGTGCTGGTGCTCGGCGGCGCCGCTGTCACGGTCGCGCACACGGTGACCGGCTGCCCGCACACCGAGGGAGCGGGGCTGACGGTCACCTGGACGTGCGGGGATGCGGGGTTCACCGTCACCCCGGTGGTGTTCTGGCTCGGGCCGAAACAGGAATCACCGTTGTAGACCGCGGTGAGGGTTCCCGACGTGAGGGCGCTGGTCGTGACGCACGCCTTACCGCTGGCGTTCAGGGCCGCCGTGACGCTGAAGCCGCCGGGTCCGGTGAACGTGACCGTCCCGGTGGGGGTGCCCGTGCCGGGGGCGACCGCGGTGACGGTCGCGCACACCGTGACTGCCTGGCCGCAGACCGACGGGGTGGGCGATACGGAAAGTGCGAGGGCGCTCCCGGCCTGGTTGACCGTCACCGAGGCGGAGCCGGTGGAGGTGTCGAAACACCCGTCGCCGCTGTACTGCGCGTTGATCGTGCCGGTGCTGAGGGAACTGGTGGTGAAGCAGGCGTTGCCGTTGGCGTCGAGGGGCACGGTGACGTTCAGGCCGCCGGGGCCCGTAAAGGTCACGCTGCCCGTGGGGATGCCCGAGGCGCCGGTCCCGGCCGTCACCATCGCGCACACGGTGACGGTCTGTCCGCACACCGACGGGCTGGGGCTCACCGTCACGCTCGTCTGGGACGGGGCCAGGGTGACGCTCTGGTTCACCAGGTTGGAACTGGAGGGGGCGAAGTTCGTGTCGCCGCTGTAGCTGGCGATGGCCTGATGGGTGCCGATCGACAGGCCGCTCTCCGTGACCTGGGCCTGGCCGGTGGCGTCCACGGATGCGGTGAGCGACGGCCCGTCCGCGCTGACGACGAAGGTGACCGTTCCGGTCGGAACGCCGGTCGCGGGCGGTACCGGGCTCACCTGTGCGGTGAAAGTCACCGTCCCGTTGCAGAACGACGGATTCGGTGCGCTGGTGAGGGTCGTGGTCGTCGACGCCGGCGCGACGGTGAGGAACGCCTCGTCCGATGCGGTGCCTTCGACGCCGCTGTACACCGCACCGACGGTGTGGGCACCGGCCGGCATCTCGGTGTCGAAGGAGGCGAATCCGTCCGTGTCCACGGGGACGCTCGCCAGGAGGGACTGGTCGAGGAGGAAGTTGACGGTGCCCACGGGGACTTGGTCGGGTTGAGCGGCGGCGGCCGACTGGACCTGGGCGGTCAGCGTGACCCGCTGACGGGCGACAGGCCGGGCCGGTTCCACTGTGAGGGTGACAACAGCGGCCATGACATGGCTCCTTGCTGGATTCGGTTGCGTCCTCGGCTCTGCCCTCCTGCCTGGAATCGTGGGCAGGGGGCAGGGAGACACCGGTTCGTGCCGATCTCGTCGGCTGACATCACGTCGCGGTGAGAGGAGCGGCGCGCGCCGGCTGAGTCCAGTAGGCGACGACCCTCGGAAGGTCAGCCAGACGGGTGACGCCAGAAGTACCGCAACGGCCGAGCGCAAAGCCGGGGGTACATGCGCTCTGCATATGTCAACAATGTGCTCCGGCGCGAGCGTTCGAAGACGACGTAACCTCCCAAATGCCCGTACGGGCCCATGGGAGGAGGCGTGTGCAGGCCGCGTACGGGCTGTCTTCCGCATGAGGTATCGGCACGTCAGCCGTCAGCAAAAATTGGGCAAGCGCTGCGTACGCTCGTGCTGTACCACCGCCTTGCGCCCGGACGCTCACACCCATCGAACTCACCGCCGGGCGCTGCCAGGCTGGTCATGGCCAGGCGACTTGTGGTTGCCCCTGGCATGCGGGCCCCGCGGCGAGAATTTCCTACTCCGGGAGGCACGGCAGGTCCTGGCCGTGCCGGCGCCGCGGCGAGCGGGCCAGCGACCTGTTTCATCGGCAGTGATTCAGCATTCCGATGCGCCGGTGACACAGCGAAGCCCATTAAGTCGGAAAGGGCGCCCGGAGCGCCGATGAGCACGCCCCGGGGGTACAGTAGCGACGCACACGCTGCTCGAATTCACCGGCGCACGCAGAGGAGTGCAGCCGCTGGCGATTCAATTTCCGGCAACGTCATTGCTACGTGCGGGACCTTCTCGTACGGTGGATTGTCCGTACGATGCCAGCATGAACGTAGCCGTGTTCCTCATCTCCCTGGGTGCCACGTGTCGCATAACGCGATTCATCACCAAGGACACCCTGGCCGCGGGATTTCGTGTCTGGACCGCAGATCGCTTCGGTGACGACTCTAGAGCCGCCTATCTGGTGTCCTGCGGTTGGTGTGCCAGCATCTGGGTGGCCGCAGCGGTCACGCCCACAGCGTTCATGGCCGGCGATACCCTGGCCTTCAAGATAGGTGCCACGGCTCTCACCCTTTCCTACATCACCGGCCTAGCGTCCAGCCACGTGGACTGACTTATACGTTCCCGCACACTCCAGCGTGGACTTTTCACGTAATATTACTATCCCGCGCTCGTGTGTATAAGTCGAGAGCCTAGGGAATTTCCTCGATCGACTGGACTGTCGGATAGAGCCGCAGCCATCCGGGCGCGCATGTGGAACCTCGCGCATCGACATGCCGTCACATGATCTCAGCATCCTTTGCGCCGACCGAGGGCTACCGGAAGCCGCCCGTCTTCATATCCGCCCCGCAGCGGGCCCTTTGCCCTGGAGCGGAGGCAGCAACCGTCCTGATCGAAGTTGTCCCGCTCCGGGGCCCTCAGCGAAGGAGAGCGCAGTGCCATGCAACTGTGGGGGCACCCCCCGCTCGAACGTCACCGTCTACCGACTGACGCTACCCAACGGCGTGTCCCGCGAATACACGACCTTGCAGGAGGCCGAGGCCGCCAACAGGCGCGCGGGGGGAGGAGGCACCATCTCTGTCGAACATCGCTGACAGTGCGGACGCAGCCACTTGGTGGACCAACGGATGTGTGTGGTCCGAGGACACAGCGCTGGCCGGCATGGTCTGTCCGGCCGTTCCAGCAAGTGGTCCAACAGTGCGGAGTGGGCGCCTTCATCGATCCAGTTGATCGTCGGCACACCCCTGCAGGCAAGGGAACCAGTTCGGCTCTGCCTCGGTGTGCCGAGCCGCCTTGGGACCATCCCTCCGATGGTGGTCGCGGTCCAGAGCGGCGTCACGGCAGCGGCCATGGTGGCGATTGACCGCGTGGCCCCCGCACCCGCCGTACTCTGCACGCCATGGAGGGCAAGGAGGCGCAGTCGGATCACAGTGACGGGGCCTTCGACGTCGCGATCCGAGAGCGAACCGGTCAGGGAAGAAGGGCATTTGCGCCAGGACCCGAAGCCGCCTCGCGTCTACGTCCCCACCGCAACCGCGAGCGTCAAGGTCGGCTTCGGCGCCGATATGGGCCCGGAGCGCACCGCACCCGACCCCAGGGTGGTCCATGCTCCGCTCGTCGGGCGTATCGCTGTCGGCGTTCCCATCACCGCCGATGAGCACATCGAGGAGGTGCTCGTACTGCCGACACAACTCGTCGGCTACGGGCATGCGTTCGCGTTCAAGGTCGAGCCCACGGCCCAGGTCCACCGCGGCCGCGCGAAGGCGGGCCGGCGCCGCCTGGAGCGCGAGCCCGGCTTCCGCACCCCCCCAGCTGGCACTGAGCGCACCCGACGCGCGTACGGGCCTGCCATCCCCGAGGAGAGCGGGGCCGCCGCCGGTCCTTGGCTACGCGCCTCCAGGAGGGCCTCCAGCAACGCGTCCAGCGTCGCCACGCACAGCAGCGGCCACAGGGAGTGGCAGCGTAGGCCTGGGGCGGTGGCCGTGACCAGCCCGGCGGTGAGGAAGGTGCCGCACCAGCCCAGCATGTAGCGCAGCGATCGCGCCGGGAGCAGACCGCGCAGCAGCAGGCGGACGGGGGTCAGCAGGGCCGAGACGAGCAGGGCGCTCGGGACCACCAGCAGCACGGCCCATAGCAGTGCGCCGACGCCGTCCACCTCGGCGGCCCCGGGGAACGCCGTCACGGTCATCGCCACCACGGCCAGCAGCACGCCGACGGCAGCCGCCGAGAACAGGCCGATCCCGGTCATTGCCATGGAGACGAGTACCTTGCCGCGGCGGTCGAGGCCGTCCCAGGTCCCACCGGTCTCCCCGCTCTCCTCCTCGTGCACCGCCCTCACCCTCCCGCACCCATGCCGACGGCCTCAGTTCCTCCTGGTAGGGGGGCGGGGGGGGCCGTGTGCGGTTGCGTGCGAGGGAAGGGTCAGCCAAGCAAGCCGACGGGGATGTCAGCACTCCGACCACGACGAAATCGCGTGCTGACCGGTTCGCCCCTACTCCATCGGTGCACCGCCCGCGCGCGCTAGAGGAGTCATCGGGCGCAGGGGGCATGCTTTCCGGCCAGTACTCACAGGTAGCGAGAGGGGGCAGGCATGTGAGGGCATGATCACGGTCGTGTACGGCGAAGACATGTCCTGCTGCGTGCGGTGGGAAATCCTGCTGCATGAACCGTTCAGTGGCGTGTTGATCTGCAAAGGCTTCGGCCGTGCGATCACCGCTGCCGACCCCACCGAGGTGGGCCGGACTGTTCTCGCGGCGTACCTTGCCGGACGGTCCACCCGGGACGAAACGTTCCGCGTCGTCGTCCGCACCGACAACGGCTACCAGTCCGTTATCACTGCCGGGCAACTAGCCGACACCTGCTGGGTCGCGGATCCAGCAATTTGCCAGGTACTGCCCACCTACCTGCGCAACGCCCTCGCCTGACCGCCGGGGGAAGCAAGAGTAGGAACTTCCCAGGTCCCATGGCCGCTGCTTCGCACCCCTCCCCGCCGTCAACGGTCAGCCCTACGTCAAACGCGCCGTCGACGGCTCCGTGCGACACCTGCCCGACTACATCCGCGGCAAGGCACCGAGGAACACGCGGTCGAGCCGTCGCGGCGCCGCCCCTGGGGTCAGCGCCTCGTGGCACATCGCGCGGGCCCGCTGCGAGCCGTCCATACCTTCCGTCTACGCCCATCGCCGCCCGCGCGCCACCGGGCTGTTTCCCCCGTACGCGCGTGACCTTGCGGTCCGGGTTGGTGTTGAGCCGGTGACGCGCGTTGGTCTGGACGCCCCACGTCGGGCCGGTGCAGTCCGCGGCCCCCGATTCCGCGCTCTGGCGTCGGGGCCGCGTCAGCTTTCCCCGAGGCGTACAAGGTCCGAGCCCCGCGGGCCGGTTGGTGGACTGGCGGGGCTGCCAGAGCGGGGCCAGACCACGGTGACGGCCCGGCAGCCCGGGGAGCGTGGCGCCGAACAGCCGCCGGAACTCCGGACCGCCCTCGTACGGTGTGTAATTGGCCTGGATGACGTCGCGTACGTCGATCCGCTCGCGCCAGCGCCGGCCGGCGAATCCACGCCAGGCATCGGCGGGTGCGTCCACGTCTGGACGGGTTGCCACAGTCGTCACTGCCTCCGCATCGTTCGCGACACCGCACACGGACGGTTCCGTGGGCGGCTCCGCTGATGATGCTCCTCGCGTGCCCCGGCCCCGGGGCAGGGGCTGCGGGACCGGTCGCCAAGCCGTCCGGCCTGTCACCGTTGGGCCCTTCGGGCCAAGCCGCGGCCGGTGCCCGGCGGTCAGGTGGAGAGGGGCAGGCCGTACATCGTGCGGCCGTCGACGAGTGCACGCCCGGTGACCAGTTCCGGCGCGATGCGCACGAGGACCTCATCGGGTGAAAGAGCCCGGGAGCGCGGAGCGACCCGCTCCAGGCGTGTCACTTCGCTCGGATCCGTCACGATCTCGGCACGGCCGGTCATCACGACGCTCCAGCCGGAGTGCGTGTCCGGGTCGGCCGTGTCCGCTTCGAAGGCGACGACCACTCCGTCGATCGCGCGGGCCGGCTCGGAGGCCACCGAGGTGCGCAGGAGCACCGATCCGTCGGCGTCCAGGCCGAAGTTGACCGGAACGACCGCGGGCAGTGCGTGGCGCGTGGTGACGATACGGCCGATAGGAGCCGTCGCCAGCAGGCGCAGGCACTCATGACGACCGAGTTCACGGAAACCATCCTTCGAGTTCATGCGTCACCCCGTCCTTCACCCGGTGGGCAGTCACGCTTCATCCTTCAACCCGCCGACGGCCCCGGGCGAGGGCAACGCGTCCCACCCTGGCCGGAGAAGGGCCCGAGGGGACGCGGCGGCGAAGGGGGCCGGACGGCCCTTTCGGCGCGCCCGTCGGCCCGGATGCATACCCGAGCCGATGGTGACGGATCCCGTCCGGGACAAAGGGGTGGCACCCTGACGGGATCCATCACCTGATCGCGGCGAGGTCAGATACCGGGGCTGGCGACGTAGGTGAAGGCACCGACATCGGTGTCCGATCCGGCCGGGTTGGTCACCACCACATCGGCGGCTCCCGCCGTACCGGGCGGGGTGACCGCCGACAGTGTCGTGGAGTTGATCACCGCGAACGGTGCCGGGGTACCGCCGAAGGTGACCGAATCGGTCGTGTCAAGGTTGGTGCCGGTGATCGTCACGGCGGTACCGCCAGAGGTGGGTCCGGACGTCGGAGTGAGGCTCCCGATCGTGGGCGCGTCGACATAGGTGTAGGTCAGGCCGTTGTTACTGCCACCGGCGGTGGTGACGGTCACCGGGACGGGGCCCGCTCCTGCTCCGGCGGGAACGGTGACGCTGAGGGAACTGTCGGAGTTCACAGTGGGGGTGGCCGTCACGCCTCCGAAGGAGACGCTGGTGGCCGTCGACAGCCCGGTACCGCTGATGGTGATGGTGTTGCCGCCGGCCAATGGGCCGGACACAGTGCCCAGGGCGGACTTGAACGGTGCGCCCACGTAGAAGAACGGCACCGGGTTACTGGTCCCGCCCGGTGTGGTCACGGTGACACCGACCGTGCCGGTTCCTGACGGGGAGACGGCGGTGACCTGGGTCGGGGAGACCTGTGTGACGTTCGTGGCCGGCTTGTTGCCGAACATCACCTTGCTGGTGTTCGCCAGGTTCGTTCCCGTGATGGTGACCAGCGTTCCACCGCCGGTCGAGCCCTGGTTGGGAGAGATGGGCATGAGAATGCTCCTCGTTGTTGATGGACCTTGCGGCGAACCGGCGGGGGTGGTCCCACCCGAACGATCCGGAGACCGTCGAAAGCGCGGGGACGGCGACGTGCTGGGACAAGGCGCCGGGGAAACGGCCGGTACCGGAACTGCCGAAATGGGGGGGAGCAGATCTGCGTGCCAGCGCGCGACTCGGACCGCCGGGACGTCTCTCTCCACAACGAGGTACGGCTGACGCTGCCCGTCCACTCCCGCCTTCCTCGGCTCGGGATGGGCAGCCCGCCGATTCACGGTCCCAGTGACCCACACGGCCATATGAGGGACAAGACCCCGTCAATCGCCATCACCCGAACGGAGCAGACCGGCGTAGCGGCGCGGTGCGCGCTCACCGCCGCGCCGACGGACCGAGGAGCTTCAGGTGCACCGCGCCCTCGGTCCGGCGGTCAACCTGTCGCTGCCTCGGCTCGAGCTGGGCGAGTCCCTGCGTTCCGCGCCGGTGCCACGCCGGCCGGCAACCCCGTGCGCTCCGCTGCTCGGGTGAATTCCCTTGTCCTTGCGGCGGATGGCTGGGTTAGTGGAGGGACCCCGTCCAGTGGCTGCCCACCCCTCCCGGGAGGAGCAGTCCCACCGGCCTGCCAGGTCGTGTCCGGCAGCACCGAGGTGACGGGAGCTCCCCCATGTGAACCGGCGCGAGCCGGTCAGGGCATGCCGTCCCCGAGCCGAGGTGATAGCGATGCCCCCCGTCCCCCGTCCCGGCGTCCTTCCGGAGCCGGTCTCCCGACGCCCGCGGCCCGCCGAGGCCCTGAGCGGTCTGCCCGAACCGGGCGTATCCGGGGGTGTCACCCCGAGTCAGGGCCCTTCCAGTGGCGGGACACGGGTGACGCTCACCGGTCACGGCTTCGGCGGGACCACCGCAGTCCGCTTCGGTTCTCGCAGCGCGGCCGGCTTCAGCGTGCTGGACGACCGGACGATCGTCGCGGTCACACCTGCCGGCAGCGGAGTCGTTCCGGTCACGGTGATCACGCCTGGCGGCACTGCGACGCTCGGGCAGTTCTTCTACCAGCCGCAGCCCGGCCTGAAGAGCGCCCGGCCCGGCAGCGGTCCGCTCGGCGGCGGCAACACGGTCACCCTGACCGGGAGCAACCTCGGTACGGCCACCTCCGTCCGCTTCGGTTCGGTGGTGGTCACTCCGGTGTCAGCCTCCGGTCAGCAGGTCACTGTGGTGGCACCGCCGTCGGCGGCTCCCGGCACGGTCGCGGTCACCGTCACCACGGCCGGCGGTGTGAGCAACCCCATGGCCTACACGTACGACGTCTCACCGACGATCTCCGGTGTCTACCCCGCCTCGGGAGTGACATCCGGCGGTACGGTGCTCCTCATCGCGGGGTCCGGACTGGGCAGCGTCACGGCTGTCTCCGTCGGGGGCACTCCCGTGCGCTCCTTCAGGCCCAACTCCGACGCCCTGATCGTCGCAGTAGTCCCCCCGGGAGCCCCGGGCCCTGCGGACGTGACCGTGACGAGCCCTTCCGGCACCGCCACGGCGGTGGGCGCCTTCGTCTACACCATCGCCACGGGCACGACGGTGACGTCCTCACCGGATCCCTCCGTGACCGGGCAGGAGACGACCGTCACGGCCACCGTGACACCCGAGGCCACCGGCGCCGGCACCCCCGGCGGCACGGTCACCTTCGACTTCGGGGACGGATCCGCCCCCGTCCCGGTACCCGTGGTGGACGGCACGGCGGCCTGCGTCCACCGCTACCCCGCCACCTCCGGCAGCCCCTATCTGATCAGCGCCTCCTACAGCGGCGACACCGGCTTCGCCCCGTCCGCCGGGTCGACGTCCCACCGCGTGGCGCGGGCGGCGACGGTCACCACCATGACCTCGGTGCCGGACCCGTCGGCGGTCGGACAGTCCGTGACAATCATCGCGCACGTGGACGCCGCGGCACCAGGAGCGGGCAACCCCACCGGAACGGTCACCTTCACCTTCGGCGACGGGACTCCGCCCGTCACCGCGTCCCTGGCCGACCACGTGGCGACGGCTGCCCACACCTTCACGAGCACCGCGGGCAGTCCGTATGTCATCACGGCCACCTATCGGGGCGACGCGGACTTCGCCGCCTCCGCCTCACCACCCGACGAGCATGTGGTCGCGGCCGACATCTCCGAGACCTCCACCATGCTCACCTCTGCGCCCGACCCCTCGGTGAGCGGCGAAGCGGTGACGTTCACCGCCGAAGTCACCCCGGTGCCTCCGGCCGCGGGCACTCCCACCGGAAGCGTCAGCTTCCTCTTCCGCGACGGCACTTCCTTCACCGTCGCCCTGGACGCGGACGGAACCGCCACCACCACCCACGCCTACACCGACGTCACGGGCAGTCCCTACACCGCGCTGGCCGTCTACAGCGGCGACGCCGACTTCAGCTCCTCCAGCGGCACCACCACGCAGACGGTGGGCAAGGCGGCCACCACCACCTCCGTCACCGCTCAGGCGAGCCCCTCGGTCACGGGTCAAACCGTGACCGTGACCGCGACCGTCGCCACCGTGGCCCCCGGAGCGGGTACGCCGACCGGCACCGTCACCTTCGCGTTCGGAGACGCGACGCCGCCCCTGACCGTTCCCGTCACCGCAGGCAAGGCCACCGTCGCCCACGCCTACACCGCCACATCGGGCAGCCCCTACACCGTCACCGCCACCTACAACGGTGACACCGCCCATGCCGGTTCCAGCGGCGGCACGGCACAGCAAGTGCAGCCGGCCACCACCACGACGAGCGTCGCCCTCGGAGCGACCCCCTCGGTGTCCGGCCAGGCCGTGCCCATCACAGCGACCGTGGCTCCGCTCTCCCCGGGGGCAGGCGTCCCGAGCGGCACCGTCACGTTCACCTTCGGGGACGGCAGTGACCCGGTCACCGTTCCCCTCATCGCGGGAATCGCCACCACCGCGCACACCTACACGAGCACCTCGGGCAGCCCCTACACCGTCACGGCCACCTACGGCGGCGGCAGCGACTTCGGCGGCTCCAGCGGCACAGCCGCACAGACCGTGGCGAAGAGCGCCACGACCACCACGGTCGCCACCGCCCCGAACCCCTCCACAGCAGGCCGGCAGGTCACCGTGACCGTCGCCGTGGGGGCCCGGCCGCCCGGGTCCGGGGCGCCGGAGGGCACCGTCACCGTCGACTTCGGTGACGGCACCGCCCCCGACACGGTCACCCTCGTCGGCGGCACCGCGGTCACCGTTCACACCTACCGCGGCACCGTGGGCAGCCCCTACCCGGTCACCGCCGCATACAGCGGGAACGCCGACTTCGCCCCGTCCAGTGGCGGCGCCACCCAGACGGTGGGCCGTGCCTCGACCACCATGTCAGTGACCGGGGCGCCCCAGCCCTCGGTGGTGGGGCAGCCGGTGACCTTCACGGCGACCGTCGCGCCGTCGGCCGGCACCGGCACCGCGAGCGGGCCGGTGCGCTTCGACTTCGGGGACGGCACCCCGCCCGTCATGGCCGCGCTCGTCGCGGGGACGGCCACCGTCCAGCACGCCTACACATCCGCTTCCGACGGCCGCACCGTCACCGCAAGCTACGGCGGCGACCCGGACTTCACAGGCTGCAGCGGCACCGCCGTGCAGACCGTGCGGCAGGCACTCACCACCACCACGGTGAGTCAGTCGCCCGCGGCGTCGGTCACCGGCCAGCAGATCACCGTCACCGCCTCGGTGTACCCGGTGCCACCGGGAAGCGGCGACCCGAGCGGCACCGTCACCTTCGACTTCGGCGACGGCACCCGGTCCGTCGGCGTCCCGGTCATTGCCGGGACCGCCACCGCCACCCACACCTACACCACCGCGTCCGCCAGCCCGTACGCCGTCATCGCCACCTACGGCGGCGACCCCGACTTCACCGGATCCAGCGGTGGGGCGAGCCACACCGTCGACCGGGGCGCCTCCGTGACGACGATCAGCACCTCACCCGATCCGTCCGTGACCGGACAGGACGTGACGGTCACCGCGACCGTGACACCCACCGCTCCGGCAGGCGGGACACCCACCGGCACGGTGACGTTCGACTTCGGCGACGGCACGGCCCCCGTCACCTCACCGCTCGTCGCCGGCGTCGCCACCCTCCCCCACTCCTACGCCACGACCTCCTCCAGTCCGTACACCGTCACCGCCGCCTACGGCGGCGACATCGACTTCACCGGGTCGTCCGGTTCCACGTTCCACAGCGTGGCGCGGGCGGGCACGGAGACCACCCTGACCTCCTCGCCCGATCCGTCTGCCGTGGGCCAACCGGTCACCCTGCTCGCACGGGTGGTCGCCGCGGCCCCGGGAGTGGGCAGCCCCACCGGAACGGTCACCTTCACGTTCGACGACGGAACACCGGACGTAACGGCACCTGTCGTCAATCACATCGCCACCGTCAGTCACACCTTCACCGGCACGGCAGGCAGCCCCTTCGCCATCAAGGCCGTCTACGCCGGTGACCAGGACTTCGCCCCCTCCACCTCACCGGCCGTGGACCACGTGGTCTCCGCGAGCGTCTCGCAGACCTCCGTCACGGTCACCTCCGGACCCAACCCCTCGGTCACGGGTCAGCCGGTCGTCTTCACCGCCACCGTCACACCCGTTCCTCCGGCCGCCGGCACCCCTACCGGGAGCGTCACCTTCTTCTTCCGCGACGGCACTTCCTCCACCGTCGCCCTGAGCGCCGACGGCACCGCCACCACCACCCACGCCTACACCTCGGTGTCCGGCACCGCCTACGAGGTGACCGCCGTCTACTCCGGTGACGCCGATTTCAGCTCCTCCATCGGCACCACCACACAGACGGTGAACCCCGCCGGCACGACCACCGCGGTCGTCTCCTCGCCGAGCCCCTCGGTGTCCGGCCAGCCCGTGACGCTCACCGCGACGGTCGTGACAGCACCCCCCGGGGCCGGCGCCCCGACCGGCACCGTGACATTCGCCTTCGGCGACGGCAGCCCGTCCGTCACCGCCGCTCTGAACGCCGGGATCGCGACCCTCATCCACACGTACACCACCACATCGGGCAGCCCGTACACCGTCACAGCGACCTACAACGGCGCGAGCGACTTCAGCTCCTCCAGCGGCACCACGACACAGACGGTGGTCAGGACCGCCACGACCACCACGGTCGTCTCCTCGCCGAAACCGTCGGTGTCCGGCCAGCCCGTGACGCTCACGGCGGTGGTGGCCTCCAACCCGCCCGGAGCCGGCGCCCCGACCGGCACCGTGACATTCGCCTTCGGCGACGGCAGCCCGTCCGTCACCGCTCCCCTGACCGCGGGGACAGCCACCACCAGCCACGTCTACGCCTCGGCCGCAGGCGGCCCCTGCACGGTCACTGCGGCATACAGCGGCGACAGCGACCGCGCTCCGTCCTCCGGGAGCGTCACACAAACCGTGAACCCGGCTCTGACCAGCACCGCGGTGAGCACGTCCAGCAGCCCCTCGCGCGTAGGCCAGGCCGTCACCGCCTCCGCGACGGTCACGACCCTGTCCCCCGGGGCCGGCACCCCCACCGGAACGGTCACCTTCTCGTTCGGCGACGGAGCGACCGTCACCACAGCGCTCAACGCTGGCACCGCCACCGCCGGTCACACGTACACGACCCGGGCCGGCAGCCCGTACATCGTCACCGCGACCTACAACGGGACGGGCGACTTCACGGCCTCCAATGCCACGACCACCCAGACGGTCGCCCAGACCTCCACGACCACCGCCGTCACCAGCGGTCCAAGTCCGGCGGTGACAGGCCAGCCGGTCACCGTCAGCGCCACCGTCTCCGCCGTCGCGCCGGGGGCGGGGACTCCCAGCGGCAACGTGACCTTCAGCTTCGGAGACGGCACGTCCCCCGTCACCGCCGCGCTCACCGGCTCGACCGCCACCGTCACCCACGCGTACACCAGCGTCACGGGCAGCCCCTTCACGAACACGGCCGCGTACAACGGCGACACCAACTACACGGGGTCCACCGGCACGACCACGCAGGCGGTCGGGCAGGCGGCCACCACCACGACCGTGTCCGCCTCACCCAACCCCGCCACCCACACCCAGCCGGTCACCGTGACGGTGACCGTCGCGCCCACGGCACCCGGAGCCGGAGTGCCCACCGGCACGGTGACCGTCGCGGTCAGCGGAGAGAAGCCACAGACCGTCACCCTCGTCTCGGGTACGGCGTCCGTTGCCTATCCCCGTCTCAACAAAGGCGCGCACACGATCGACACCGCCTACAGCGGCGACGGCAACTACGCGGCTTCCACCGGCAGCGGCACCGTGACCGTGACGTGACACGGCACCGGATGGCCGGCGCCGGGCACCCCCAAGCCAGCCTCGGGTTCGCGTCGATCCTTGTGGGAAGGACGAACAGTCCGGGTCTGCCCTCGAAGCAGCCCCCGCCGTGTGGCAGCCAGTCCTGTGGGAACGGCCACCCCGGCCCGTTAGCCCATTCGGGTGTCCGCGATGAGGGCGGTCTTGTCGCCGGCGGGAGGGTGTGGGTCACTGATCGTGTCGCACCGGCGGGCCGCCCTTCCCGTCCGAGCAGCAGCCGGTGGAGGGGCCGCCGTGTGCCCGTGCGGATGACATCCGTGGCTGTCCACCGGTCCCGTGCAGTAAGACGGTGAGACGCAGATGCCCCCCGTTCGGCACGCACCTGACCGGCGGCCTACCACTGTGGACTTCCCGGCCGGCGGTCGGTGTCAGCCCCCCTGCTGCCGAGCGGAGCGGTCCGCCGGTTCACAGACCGTCGTGGTGCCCACCGGGTCGGGCACCGACCGTCAACCGTCGTGCCCTGTCCCTACCTCAGTGAGCGCCATCCGGCGCGGGGGTCCGAACCCGGTCGGTCCCCGCCCACCCGGAAGACGACGCGGGCCGCGCGACCGTCCGGGCCTTCCCGCGTCCGCCGTCCCCTTGTTCCAGGAGGCCTCATGCCGCCCGTCGTCAGTTCCGTGAACCCCGGACAAGGACCCGTGTCCGGCGGCACCACGGTTGTCATCACCGGCGCCGGTCTGACGGGCGCCACCGCCGTGCGTTTCGGATCCGCCAACGCCTCTTCCTACACGGTCAACTCCGCAACGCAGATCACCGCGGTCACTCCCGCCGGGAGCACCGGCTCGGTGCCGGTGACGGTGACCTCTCCCAGCGGCACCAGCAACACCACGGTCACGTTCACCTACACGTCCTCCCCTCCGACGGTGACCGGCGTCTCACCGTCCAGCGGTGCCACCAGTGGCGGTACCGTCGTGACCGTGACGGGCACGAACTTCTCCGGAGCCGGCCAGGTCCGCTTCGGTTCCGTCAACGCATCGTCCTTCAGCGTCGTGTCGCCGACACAGATCACCGCCGTGTCACCGCCCGGAATCGCGGGTTCGGTACCGGTGACCGTGACGACGCCCGCGGGAAGCAGCGCCGCCGCGCCGGAGTCGTACTTCTTCTACGCCGCGGTCCCGGCGCTCACAGCGCTGTCCCCCACTGCCGGTCCGGCGGCCGGGAACAACACGGTCACACTGACGGGCTCCAATCTGCTGAACACCACCGGCGTGCGGTTCGGCACTCAGTTCGCGAGCTTCACCGTCGTGTCGTCCACCGAGATCGCCGCCACGCCCCCACCGGGCGCCGGCCAGATCGCGGTGACCGTGACGACACCAGGGGGATCGAGCAACTCCCTGTTCTACGCGTACGTGAGCGCTCCCACTCTGAGCAGCGTCTTCCCGTCGAGTGGTCCTGCATCAGGCACCACGGTCGTGACACTGACAGGTACCGGGCTGGCCACCACGACCGATGTCAAGGTGGACGGCGTCGGTACGGGATTCACCGTGGTCTCGGACACGCAGGTGACGGCGGTCGTTCCGACGGGAGCCACGGGAGACGCCGCCATCCGGGCGACGACGGCCGGGGGGACCTCCGGCGCGGTCACGTTCCACCGCATCGCGGCCCCCGTGATCTGAGCGGGTTTCACCCGAGCCGCCCATCCCTTCACACGAACGTTCTCCATTGCTGACCCGGTCGGCTCATTCCGTGATCACCCTCCCCATGGATCCGTGGCAGGGGACCTAGCGTGCACGGCATCGGCACTCAGACCAACCGACCCGGAGGAGTTCCTCGTGCTACGCAGGCGTACTCGTGGTGGATGGGCCGTCACGTCAGCGGCGCTGACAGTCGTTCTGGTCACGGCCGGCCCGGCCGCCGCCGCGCCCTCCGCCACCAGCGTCACAGCTTCGCCGGCGTCCACCAGCATCGGCAGTCCCGTTCAGCTCGCCGCGACCGTGAGCTGCGGCTCCGACCCGAGCGGTGGCCTGGGCATGTCCTTCTTCGACGGCGGTGACCTCCTCACCACCGTCCCCGTGCGGACCAACGGGCAAGCCACGTACACCACGTCCTTCAGCACGGCCGGCACGCACACCATCACAGCCGCCTACAACGGCAACGGTGCATGCGACGCGTCCAGCAGCACCACCGCGGTCCAGGTGTCCGCGGTCTCCCCCACCCCACCGCCCCCCGGGCTCCCCGGACTGTGCCTGCTCACCTGCGGCAGTCTGATCGGTTTCGTCGTCGGGGACATCAACAACCCCGTCGTGACGCACTGACGCCCCCGACACGGGAAAAGGGCGCCATGTTCGCGGTGGGCCCGCAGGAGTCGCCGCGGGGGACGTGGCGTGGGCGGATGCGGAGCGTGCGCGGGCGCCGAACCGCAGCATCGGCTCCCCACGCGCGGGCCGACTGACGGGGCGGCCATGCCCTCGTCGGCCTGTGGTCGGACAGATGACCCGGGGACCACCGGGCCTCGGTGCTCCGTCGGAGACACTGATCGAAGGTTCGGCCGCCGCCGGGTCCGGCGCAGTGCCGGCCACTGCGGACGGTAGGTCCCCCATGGGGACGACGGTCACCGACGTCGGCGAACGGCGACCCGGAGCGGAGACAACAACCGGCCAACCGGGTCTTCGGTCGCCGCGGTCGACTTCGTCCGCGTGAAGGCGGGCAGCAGCTCGGCCGGAGCGGACACGTACCGGCCTCGTTCCTCACCGGGGGCCGCGGTGGCGTGACCGTCACCGGCCGCGGCCAGGAGGCAGGAGGCCCCGCCGAGACGGGCCGGTTCCGGCTCTGTCTCGGCGGGGCGAAGCGGCGTGAGACGCCGCCGGCCGGCGGCCGTAACGCGTTCGGCCGATCGTCAGGCGTCCGAGTGCGAGGCGTCCTCCCGCGCCACCAGGCCCATGTGAACGGCCAGGGCGGTGGCGAGGGATGCGATGGTCGGGTGCTGCCAGACGAAGTTGCTCGCCAGACGGACATCGAGATCCGAGTCGAGACGGATGCGTAGCTCGGTGGCCAGGAGCGAGTCGAATCCGAGCGACTTCAAGGGTGTCTGCGGGTCCAGTGTGGTGCTCCCGGTACGCAGGATCGCCCGGATGTGGTCGGTCAGATAGCTTTCCAAGGCGGTCTGACGGGCAATACCCGGGGGCAGGGCCTCGATGCGGGCGCGGATGTCCGCATTACCGCCGATGGGTCCGTGCCGCTCCTCGGGGACACCTTCGCGCGTCAGGAGGGCGAACAGGCTGGAGTCGGCGGCTGCCCGGGGGATCCAGGTCGCAGGCGGCCCGGGGATCACGGCCGTCTGCACCCTTCTATGGGTGAGGAGACGGTGCAGCGCCTCAAGACCCCTGCCGGTGGGAATCGTCTCGTACCCGCGCTCGGCGAAGTCGGTGGCCTGGCCCGTCTCTCCCCACGGCCCCCAGTCGACGGCCAGCGTGGGCAGGCCCTGGGCCGTACGCCAGGTGGCGAAGGAGTCGAGCCAGGCATTTGCCGCTGCGTACACTCCTTGGCCGGCGTTGCCCAGCAGGGAGCTCATCGAAGAGAACAGGACGAACCAGTCCAGCGAGCGCCCCGCCGTGGCGTTGTGGAGGTTCCAGGCACCGGCGACTTTGGGAGCCCACACCCTTTTGAGCTGGTACTCCCGGATGGTCGCCAACGCCGCGTCCTCCAGGACCATCGCGCAGTGCACGACACCGCGCAGCGGCACACCGTCCTTGGTGGCGGCCTTGACGAGCCGTTCGGCATTGCCCGGCCGCGAGATGTCGCCCAGTACGACGGTGGTCTCGGCAGCGAGCTCGCTGATCACCCGCGCCGTGTCCAGCGACGGAGGGCGGCGGCCGTTCAGGACGATCCGGCGGGCTCCCTGCTCCGCCAGCCAGCATGCGGTGGCCAGGCCCAGCCCGCCCAGCCCGCCGGTGATGATGTAGGCGCCGTCGGCACTCACGACGGGTGGGCCCTCGGGCACCACGGCGGTGGTCTCGCCCCGGTCGGGCACGGTCAGCACGATCTTGCCGGTGTGCGCGGCCCGCGCCATCAGGCGGAAGGCCTCCGCGGCGCTCTCCCACGGGTACTCGGTGCACAGCAGTGGCTTGAGTCGCCCTGCGGCGATGTGCTCCATGACTTCGACCAGCACCGTGGCGAACAGTTCCGGTCGGCTCTGCTGCAGTTCGATGAGATCCACGGTGCTGAAGGTGATGTTGTGGCGCAGCGGGCCCAGCTTCAGGGCCGCGTCGGCCAGGATGTCACGGACGCCCAGCTCCACGAAGCGTCCGAAGGGGCGCAGGGTCTCCAGGCCGGCGCGGACCGCGGGTCCTGTCAGGGAGTTGAGGACGACGTCCACCCCTTCGCCGCCGGTGGCCCGCCGCGCCTCTTCGGCGAACGCCAGGGTGCGTGAATCCATGACACAGTGGATGCCCGACGCGCGGAGCTGGTGCCGCTTCTCCTCCGTCCCGGCCGTCGCCAGGACGTCCGCACCCAGCAGGCGAGCGACGGCGATCGCGGCACGGCCGGTTCCGCCGGTGGCGGAGTGGATCAGTACGCGTTCACCGGGAGCGAGCCGTGCGATGTGCTGCAGGGCGTACCACGCGGTGACGTAGGCCGTGGGCAGTCCGGCCGCGGTGGCGGGTGTGACGTCCCGTGGCATGGGGACGACGGCGGTGGCGGGGACGGTGACGAAGGAGGCGAAGGCGCCGCCCTCCAGTTGCACGGCCAGCACGGCGTCTCCCCGACGGAGGTGGTCCACGCCCGGACCGATTTCGCTGACTACACCCGCGCACTCGAAGCCGATGCGGTAGACGGCGGCCGGCTCGGAGCCGAGCATGCCGAGCGACGTAAGGACGTCACGGAAGTTGACGCCGGCTGCCTGCACCTGCACTTCCACCTCGCCGGGACCGGGCTTACGGCGTCCGGTCGCCGCCGGTTCGAGGCTGTCGAGGTCGCCGAACCGGCCGATACGCAAGCGGAAGCCGTCGTGGCCGAACCGGACGGTGCGGGTGGTGCGGGCCGCCGTCTCGGCGGGTGTGAGGGGGGCGCGATCGATGCGTGCGACGTATCGGGTGCCGCCGCGCAGTGCAACCTCGTCCTCGGGGGCGCCGGCGAGGAGCTCGGCGGCCAGTGCCCGCAGTCCGTCCTCGCCGGGATCGGTGTCGACGAGCGTGGGCCGCAGTTCGGGCCGCTCGACCGCGAGGACCCGGGTCACACCACGCACGCTGCTCTGGGTGGGGTGGCCGGCCTCGCCCGCGAGGACGGCGTACGCCCTCCCGGTAGCCACGTACAGCCGTCGTGGCCCGCCGGTTTCGTCAGCCGCCTGGGCGAGGGCGAGCAACCGCCGTGCGCGTTGCTGCGCGCCCTTGGTGGGGTCGGTGTCGGCCGTGGCGGACGAGCCGCACAGCAGGACGACGGCGCGCCAGGGATCGCCGTCGGCGGCGAGGTACTGGGCGAAGACCTGGGTCAGGGGGCCAAGATCCTGCGAGGCCGCCAAGGAGACGTCCCGCACCCGGACTCGGGCGCCGGCGGCCCGCAGGATCGCGCTCAGGCTGTCGGCCCGGCCGTCGCCCTCACCGAGTACCAGCCAGTTCCCGGGTTCCGTCGCAGTGACGGCCGGGCGGGGCGAGCGGTGCCAGCCGAGTTCCATGAACCACTGCTCGACGGCACTGTCCTCGGCAGGTGTGCCGCGGCGGAAGCGCACGTCGTCGAGGGCGATGACCGGGCGGCCATGTGGGTCCAGTGCCCGGACGTTCCCGGAGAGGGTCGTACCACTGTTCTCGGTGATCAGCGCGTGGGCGTGAACGGCTTGGGCAGGGTCGCCCAGCAGGCGCAGGGTGCCGATCCCGACCGGCAGGATCGCCGCGGGTGTGCTGTTTGCCGCGGCTCCCGCGACCAGCAGTTGCAAACAAAGGTCCAGCAGGACGGGGTGTGCGCTGAGTGCGGGCGCCGGCTCCCGCGCCGTCTCCGGCACTCGGACGCGGGCCCAGAAGCTGTCCCGCTGCCTGGTGGTCCGCAAGGCGGTGATGCCGGTGAAGGCGGGACCGTGTTCCAGCCCGCAGGCGCGCAGTCCGGCGTAGAGGCTGTCGGGGTCGAGGGAAACGGGATGCCTGCGGTGCAGGCCGGGGATGGAGGCGGTGCGGGTGGCGCGGGTCGCGAGTGCGCGACGGGCGATGGCCGAGGCGTGCAGTTGCCACGACCCGTCCGGGTTGCGGGAGTGCATCTCGCACGTGGCTTGGCCGCCGTCGGCGAGCGTGACGGTGGTGCTCAGTTCGGTGTCATGGTTCAGGCGCAGCAGATCGTGGAAAGTGACGTCGATCAGGTCGATGTCCGTGGCGGTGGCGGACAGCGCGGTGACGGCGGCCGTGTGGAACACCGCGCAGAAACCGGCTCCCGGCAGGACGGGGGCGCTGTGCACGCGGTGATCCTCGAGCCACGGCAGGTGCTGGACCGGAGCGGTGGTGTGCCAGCTATGGCACACCGGGTCGCCGGGAACCTCGGTGTGCCGGCCGGGCAGTGCTCCGTCGTGGGCGGGTGCCGGCCGGCCGACAGCCCAGTGACGTGTGCGGTCGTACGTGATGGAGGGCGCGTCGGCCAGTGAGCCGTTGCCGTACAGCGGTCTCCAGTCGACGGTCCCGCCGTGGCAGTGGAGGGTGGCGAGCTGCGTGCGGAAGACGGTGACCTCGTCCAGCCCACGGCGCAAAGTGGGCATGACCACGGCGTCGGGGAGTTGCTCTGCCAGGCAATCGGTGAGGGACTGGGTGACCACGGGGTGGGGCGAGATCTCGATGTAGATCTGGTGCCGGTCCAGGGCCGCGGCGGTCACGGCCGGGTGGAAGCGGACGGGTCGGCGGAGGTTGTCGCACCAGTACGCGGCGTCGAGCAGCGGGCTTTGCCTCGGGTCGTCACTCACGGTGGAGTAGAACGGGATGTGGGGCGGGCGGGGGGTCAGGTCGGCGAGTGCCTGGTGGAGGTCCGGAAGCAGGGGATCGACATGCGGGCTGTGCGAGGCGACGTCCACCGCGATGGGCACGGCGTGGACGCCTCGCTCCTCCCACCGCGTGATCAGGCGGGCCACCTGGTCGGCGTCGCCGGAGATCACGGTGGTGTCGGGTGCCGCCAGCACCGCCACGGATACAGCGTCGGCCCCGGCGTCGACGAGTGTCGCTTCCACCGTGGTCCGGTCCAGGCCGACACTGGCCATGGCTCCCCTGCCGGCGATCCGCTCCAGTAGGGCCGAGCGCCGGCAGATGACGCGTACCCCGCCGGCGAGGGTGAGGGCTCCGGCCACGACCGCGGCGGCTGCCTCTCCCATGGAATGGCCGATGACGGCGGCCGGTTGGACACCATGTGCCTGCCAGGTGGCGGCCAGGGCGATTTGCAGGGCGAAGAGGACCGGTTGGACCTTCGGGCATCCGGTGAGCGGCTCGTCTGCCTGGATCAGGTTCAGGCAGGAGAAGCCCGCCTCCCTTCGGATCAGTGCGTCGACCTCGGTCAGGGCCTTGTGGAACGCCTGGTCGTGGGCGAGGAGTTCGCGGCCCATGCCGGTCCACTGTGAACCCTGGCCCGAGAACACCCAGACGGGACGGCGGGGGGCGGTGACGTCGCCCGTGCCGGAGATCAGTGCGGGTGCCGGCAGGGCGCTGACGAACAGCCGTAGCGCCTCGGCGGTCTCGCCGCGGGACCGGGCGATCACCGCGAGGCGTCCCCGCCCGGGGCTGCGGCGCACCGCCAGGGTGTGGGCGACATCCCGGAGCGGGACGCTCCTGCCCTCCGTCTCCAGCCAGTCCGCCAGTCTGCGGGCGGCTTCAGGAAGCGTCCTGTGGGACCCGGCGGCCACGAGGATCACCTCGGGCGGTGCTGTCCGGGGATTGCGTGGGTAGGGCAGAGTGGTCCGGCGGGTGGGACGCGGCGGTTCCTGAAGGATGACGTGGGCGTTGGTTCCGGAGAAACCGAATGAGGAGACGGCGGCGAGTCTGACCGGCTCCTTCCCTGGCCACGTGGTGTTCTGCAACGGAATGAACAGGCGCGTGCCGTCGGCACGGATGGCAGGGTTCCACCGTGTGAAGTGCAGATTCGGCGGGATGACACCGTTCTGCAGGCACAGGACGGTTTTGATCAGCCCGGTGATTCCGGCGGCTGGCTCCAAGTGGCCCAGATTGGTCTTGACCGATCCGAGGGCGCAGGGTGACAGACCCGAGCCGTACACGGCGGCCAGACTCGCGAACTCCACCGGGTCGCCCACGGGGGTGCCCGTGCCGTGGGCCTCGATGAGTGAGATCCGCGCGGGATCGACACCAGCCCGGTTGAGCGCGGCGCGGTACAGGGCCTGCTGAGCGGTGGCGGAGGGGGCTGCGAGTCCGTCGGAGCGGCCGTCCTGGTTGACCGCGGATCCCCGGACGACGGCGAGGATGCGGTCACCGTCCCGGCGGGCCTCGGACAGACGCTTGAGGACGACGACGCCACACCCCTCACCGCGGACGAATCCGTCCGCCGCGGCGTCGAAGGTGTGGCAGTGCCCGCTCGGCGAGAGCATGCCCATCCGGGCGAAGGACCGGGTGACGCGGGGGGCGAGCATGAGGGTGACGCCGCCGGCGAGGGCCAGGTCGCACTCCTGGCGGTGCAGCGCCTCGCAGGCCAGGTGGAAGGCGACCAGGGAGGACGAACACGCGGTGTCGAGGGCGAGGCTCGGGCCGTGCAGACCGAGGAGGTAGGAGATCCGCCCGGCGGCGACGCAATGACCGTTCGTCAGGATGGAGCCTTCGAGTTCCTCGGGGCGGCCGGCCAGTTGGTCCATGTAGTCGTTGTAACTGAGCCCCGTGAAGATGCCGGTCGAGGAGCCGGCAAGCCGGTCGGGGGGCAACCCGGCATGTTCCAGTGCCTCCCAGCCCACCTCCAGGAGCAGTCGGTGCTGGGGGTCGAGGACGTCCGCCTCACGGCCCGCGACCCCGAAGAAGTCCGCGTCGAAGCGCGAGACGTCGGCGAGATAGCCACCGTGTCGAAGGGCCGGCTGCGCGCCGGTGGGCGGCCCGTTCCCGGGCCCGGCCGCCTCGCGGCCGGGTGGAGGAGCGCCGACGGCGTCGCGCCCCTGCGACAGCAGACGCCACAAGGCGGCCGGGGAATCGGCCTGTCCGGGAAGTCGGCATCCCATGCCGATGACGGCGATGGGCGCGTTCACCGGCCCTAGGTTGTTTCTTTCGCTGACCACAGAACTCTCCTTGCTGGGGTGGGTGGGCAAGCGCGGACCGCTCCGGAGCAGTGGCACCTCGGACCGCCTGACCGCGCCGGGTCCGCGGTCCCGCAACAGGCGAGGGCGATCGGAGGGCAGCCACGGTGATCAGACGTCCGGCCCGCCCAGCAGGATCGCGCTCTTCACTCCGCCGACCTGGTAGTTGAAGGTGAACGCGTGGTCGAAGTCGAGGGGACGCGACAGTGTCCCGGGGACTGGGTCGAAGGTCAGCTTCTCGTCCGGTTGCTCGCAGTTGGCGGTCGGGCATACTTGCCCGTTCTGCATCATGAGCAGGGTCAGTGCCACCCCCAGGCAGCCGGCGGGTGCGCCGTTGTGGCCGAAGCACCCCTCCTGCGAGGACATGAGAAGGTCGCGTGAGGCAGGGCCGTACAGCTCCCTGATGGCGTTCGCCTCGAACGTCGTGACGACCACGTTGCCGTCACTGCCGCCGTGGATGTAGGGCACCTGACCCAGGTTCCAGGTGTCACCAAGGCACCTTCCCACCGCGGACACCAGTGCCTTGCCGGTCTCCTCGCAGGCCAACGGGTTGGCGAGTCCGTCGCGCGTGGTGGCCTGAGCCAGGATTTGGCCGTAGAGGCGCGCACCCCGTGCGAAGGCGTGTTCCCGGCTCTCGACGACGACGGTCGCCGACCCCTCGCCGTGGTTGATGCAGTCCGCGCGCCGGTCGTACGGACGCATGAGGGAATCGAACGATGGCAGAAGGCTCGGCATGTCCTCGGAGCGCATGGCGTCGTACGCCTGCTGCGCTCCACTCAGCAGACGCTGGATGTTGCGGATCATCGTGATGCTGAAGACGTCGACTCCCGTCACCACCGCGATGTCGGTCTCCCCCGAGGCGATCATGCTCAGGGCGTTCCCGAGCTGGAGTGCCGATGAGGCGCAGCCGCACGACACCGTGAAGTTGGCGCCTCTCGACCGGGTGAGCGCCCCCTGGACCAGGGCGACGTCGGAAGGGGTGACGGCCTGCTCCGCCGCGACGAACATCTCCAGCGCCTCGGCCACCGGGTAAGTGGCCGGGTCGGCCCGCAGCACGGCGAGGTAGCTGTCGATGTTGGCGTCCACGCCACCGCGGCCGACCAGGATGGCCGCGTCCTGCAGGTCGCGTTGTACCTCCAGGCTGGCGTCCCGGCACGCCTCCGCAAGTGACACCAGGCCGAAGCGGTGCGCGTCCGTGTAGTGGCGTGAGAAGAATTCCGGGATGCCCGGTACGTGTTCGTCGAACGCTGCTGAGGACAAGTTCACGCTGCCGTAGTAGACGCCCTTCTTGACCAGGCAGGACGTACCGGTGGAAGCGACCTTCCAGAGGTCCTCGGCGGTGAAAACCGGGTTCTGCGGACCGGGAAGGCACAGCCCGATCCCGGTGACGACGGCGTCCCGCGCGCGCACGCCGGTGCGGCGCCTCACGAAGCACCCGCTTGTGACGGACAGTCGATCATGGGTTTCCCCTCAGGGTGAAGTGCGTGACTATTCGGCTACATACGTGCGGCGACACCAGCGGTAGACGGGCAACTGCTCACCTTCATGGAGGGAGTAGGAACCCGAGAATTCGAAGTGTTCGTAGGCATTGCCGCACAGCAATTTGACTTTGGGTTCGTCCTCCAGGGAGGCGACTTCCCATATATCGGGAACCACAGCCCAGCTCGGGCCTCCGGTAAGTATGATCCGGACCGGTTTTTCCACCGACCTACTCCCCTTTGCAGAGGAATCGTCGATAGAAAGGGGGCAGGGGAGGGCGACCTCGGCCGGCCATGAGGAGGGACCGGCACAGAGAATTCATGAAAGAACGGAGCATCATGATGTCCTGCCAGATGTGAACGGAAGCAGGTTACGAGCGCACCGTGGAGCAAGGGCCCACGGGTGCCGACTGGGCCAGGCACCAGCCGTCCGTGGTTGGTGCCCGGCCTGTGTACCGCCTGCCGGACTGGGGGGAGAGGCGTCCGGCAGGCGGTACTTCCCGGCTTGCGCCGGGGAAGGGCGGGGGCCAGGGGACGCGTTGACCACCCGCCCGGCTCAGGTCACGATGCGTTGGCCAGGGCCTGGGTGATGGCCGACGCGGTGGCCTGCTCGGAGCTCAGCGCCGCGCTCGACGCGCCGAGCAGGTTGTAGACCAGGGCGGTCGCGTTGGTCGCGGTCGCCGTGAGGACGTTGGACCCCACAACCTGCGGCTGCCCTTGGCAGTCTCCGATCGCAGACAGCAGGTAGGTGGCGGTGGCGACGTTGTGCGAGCGGGCGCCGGCGGGGTTGCTGGCTTGGTCGGCCGCGATGGCCGCGTTGTTGGACGTCTGCGCGGCCTGCAGGTCGGCGACGCAGGACGAGACGGCCGCGGCGGGAGCCGCAGAGGCCAGCGGGGCGATGCCCACGATCGCGCCGGCCGCCATGGTGGTGACTACGGCGGCAGCGGCGAGACGGAAACGGATCATTGTGCACTCCCTAGAGGAGACGGTTATCGCGCTGATGAGTCACGACGCCGGTGGGAGCGATCCCAAGGTGACGTTTCGGAGAGTGACTGCTGAAACAGGGACTCGACCTGATCGCCGCGCACTGCGCACTGCGCACTGCACACTGGGAGTGACGACCGGAACGGGTAGCGGTCACGTCCCCGGAAAGGGATGGGCAACCCGCCGGTTCGTGCTCCAGTAATGCTTCAAGCGCCAGCCTCTTCTCAAGGGAATGCCGCCCGCATCACCCGATTGGCGTACGGCATCGGCTCATAATCCCCGGCATATCGGTCAGCCGCGCGCACGGAGGCAGAGCCTCCTTCTTTCCGGTTCAACCATAGGTAACGCACCTCGAAAATTACCGTAGGCCGCCAGGACGGCGCACACGAAGTTCCGAAGGGCGCAAAGACGGCGCACACGGGGCGGGACACGTCTCGACGGAGCACCGGCCGGCGTCCGCGTACGGGATGGCGCGATCTTTGCCATCCACCGAGCAGGTTTACCGATGCGCTTGCAATTCGAGAGAAAAGCGGTTGGATATTTATAGCGCTATGCGCTACCCGACCCGAGAAGCGAAAAGCACAGGCACACAATATGAACGACGCCCATAAGGGACACTCGATCCTAGCGCGCCCGGCATGCACACCAGAATTATAATCATTTCACCTTGCACCGTTCGGGTGTCATCCACCCGACAAGTGTTGCTGCCATATGCAGCGAAGGCGGATAACAGTGGCATCCAACAATGGGCTGCCCTTCTTCTCCGGGGAAGCGGTCATCCGATCTTCCGCGCGTCGGCTTGCCGGCCGCTGCATGTCGGATCGCCGCGATGGGCACCCCGAGAGAAGTGTTGGATCCGTCAGCCGGCGTCGGCCGGCGCCGGCTGACGCGACATGCGGCTCCGCCACCAAGGGAACACGCGGGAAAGCCATGGCACTGGTTCCCGTCATCACGGACGCATTCATGCACGTCCCGCCGACGCGGGAAGCACCGAATCCCGTCGTCGAACACGGATATGCCGTGCATGCCTGACGCGACGGTCGCATCCCAGCGCGTCGGGCGCCGACCCGCACCCCCAGGGGTACCGGCACCTCTCACTGATGCCTGCACCCCGACAGCACCAGGAGAGACCAAACATGGCGACCGACTTCGAATGCGCGCGGATCAGCCTTTCCCCCCAAGACATCGAGCAATGGCCCGACTCATGCGCGGTCCGGTCAACGGTTCCGGCACTGCGCCGCTCACACACGATCGTCGTGCAGCTCCCAGCGGTGGACCGGGCCGTCCCCATCTGCCGGCACCTGACTCGCTTATGGCTGGACCAGCAGCGCTTAGCGGACGAAAGTGTTCGTCACACAGCCCTGCTGGTCACGACTGAACTCGCCACGAATGCCGTCGTCCACACGGACAGTACCGTCATCACCGCCAAGCTGCGGCGACGTCGCAATGATCTCCGCATCCAGGTGCGCGACCAGGGAATCACCTCCGCGGACAAGCACCACTGGCACAACGGCCTGCAATTCGGTCGTGGCTTCGGCATCATCGCCAGTTCGACTCGAGCGCTGGGAACCTACGTCGCCGATGACGGAGCCCGGACCATCTGGGCAACCATCTCCCTGACGGACGACCAGGCGCTCTGCCGGCCCGAAGAGCCCTGACATCACCCACCAGAGGCGGACTGCGCCAAAGCGGTTGTCCCATGGTCCCCGGCCGGTTGCCATGCCCAGGGGACGGACTTCGCGGCTGCTCCGAGAGGCCGACGATGTCGTCGGCATCGGCCGACACCACGGTCAGCACGCGCCGCGGCATCCACTGGATCGCGACTCAATTCCCGCGAGCGTTCGGCCCACAAGACTGCGTGCTGCCACTTCGCCGGCCCGCGCCTGCAGACCTGGATATTTGGATCGAGGACGCCATCCGGACCGCCCCTTCCACTCGCCACCACTCGATATGCGCTTGGTGGGACCGCGGGCACATCGCGTGGCTTCAACGACCATGAGAACGGCAGCATGAGAACGGCCTATCGTCGGCACGCTGACGCTGACGCCGACTCCGCACCGACGCGACCAAGAGCGCCTTGTCCCCCGTGCCGGGACAGGGCGCTTCGATCTCTTCTAGGCATTTCCACTCCCCCCGTGGCCTCCTCCTGGGGTGTGGTCGACCCCTGTACAGGCCACCGATACCCAGCGAGCTGTTTCGACGTTGTCTCTCCGGGGTGAGGGCGGCGGCTGTGATGGCGGTCATCCGGTTCGGTCTGCAGCGAGCTCGACGGGAGATGCGCCATGACTTCGGTCGCGTGATGCTTCGTTCGACGGGTGCGCGTGTCGCCGACAGGGCCCGGTTGATCGTTGGCTGGGTGGCGGTGAGGTCCTGGTGCGCAAGGCGTCTGATCGGTGTGGTGACCCGAGAGCCGGCGCCGATGTGGGCGGTCGGCGAGGACGGGCACGTTTTGCCGTTCGAAGAGCCGGATGATGCGGTGGGTGCGGGCTGCGGTCGGGTCGTGGGTGCGGCCGGGCAGGGCGGGCGAGATCCGCGGCAGTTCGCCGCCGGGCGCTCGGCGTGCGAGGTGGCCGGCGACGGCGGTGACGTAGGCGTGGGCGGTGCCGACGGATGTTCCGAACCCGGCGGCGATCTGCGTAAGCGGGTCGTGTCGGCGGAGGTAGATCAGGGCGACGAGAGCACGCTGGTGCGGCCGGGGCCAGCAGCAGCGCTCGCCCTCACGGGTGACGGTGAGCATGGTTGCCCACTCGACCAGGGCGTGAGACACGTCGAGCGAGACAGAACAGAAAACCAACCAGGCTCCTGCGCTGATGAGTTGAGGCGTCGCATGCCTCTCTCAACGGCACAGGAGCTTCGTGCGTTGCGGGACACCGGCCGGCCACCCGATCAGTAGCCACTCCAAAAGAACTCAGCAGAGTCGGGAGAGTTCTACGCCTGACCCTCCCGCTCCTGAAGGCTGTGCTGACCGAGTGGCTGTTTGGCAGCCGATGTGCACCGTCATCAGCGCAGAGTCGGAAAGTTCCGCCGCCCTTCCTACGCCGTGATCTGCCGATCACCGTACCGATGCTGGAGCCGCCCCCGCGGCCGGAGCCCCGCCTCTGAAATTCGCGCGTGTCCCCGACGCCCTCGACTGGTCGGCCGGCTCGTCCCGTTGGGCCACGGTGTATTCCTCCCGTCGCAGCAGACCAGGCGACGTGGGGTTTTCGGAGCCGGTGAGATCAGCCCGGAAGGGGGATGAACAGCAGGATTCCGTGGGCGGTGGCGGCGGTGTAGCAGGCAGTGCCGGGGAAGGTGGCGGTGTAGAAGGGGGTGGCGAAGACGGGGACGATGGCGTTGTGGATGGTGGCGGTGCCGTTGGCGTCGGTGACGGCGGTGCCGAGGTTGACCGGGCCGAAGAGCGTGGTGGCGGTGAAGGTCACCGGCTGACCGGGCACCGGCACCCCCGAGGTGGTCTTCAGGGTGGCGCTGAGGGTGGGGATGTAGAACTCGGGCAGCGGGGTCAGCCGGAGCCGGATCGTGCCCGGCTGCGCGGTCAGCGTTGTGGGGGTGGGGTTCACGGTGACCGGGGTGCTGGCGGTGGAGCCGGTGAAGCAGCTGTCACCGCTGTAGGCGGCAGTGAGGGTGCCGGTGGTCAGGGCGGTGGTGGTGAAGCAGGCCTGCCCCGAGGCGTTGACGGGGACCATCTGGGTTTGGCCGTTGGGGAGGGTGAAGGTGACCGTGCCGGTCGGCACTGTGGTGGTGGCTGGTGCCTGGGTGATGGTGGCGCAAACCGTCACGCTCTGCCCGCAGGTGGAGGGGTTCGGCATCACCGACAGCGTCGTCGTTGTGGGGTTGGGGCTCACGGTGACGGAGGTGGGGTTGCCGTTCACGGTCGCGGTGAACGTGCCGGCAGTGTAGGTGTGGGTGGTCTGCCCGCTCCCGGTGGCATCCAGGGGGACGGTGACCGTGGGGCTGCTGTCCCCGAAGTCCACCACCGCTGTTCCGTTCGGAGTCCCCCCGGAAATGCTGAACGTCACCGATTGCCCGCACACCGGCGCCGCAGGCAAAAGCGTCACCGTCAACGGCGAGATCTCCGTCACGCTGGCCGAATTGGCGTTGGTGACGTAGACGTTGCTGTTCGGCGCCGCCGCCACCGAGAACGGGAACGCGCCGACGGGGACGGTGGCCAGGACGGTGTTCGTGGTGCTGCTGATCACCGTCACGTTGTTGGAATTGCTGTTGCCGACGTAGACGTTGCCGTTCGGCGCCACCGCCACCCCGAAGGGGCCCGACCCGGTGGGGACGGTGGCCAGGACCGTGTTCGTGGCGCTGTCGATCACCGTCACGTTGTTCGAAATGGTGTTGGTAACGTAGACGTTGCCGTTCGGCGCCACCGCGATCACCCCCGGAACCGTGCCGGCGGGGACGGTGGCCAGGACCGTGTTCGTGGCGCTGTCGATCACCGTCACGTTGTTCGAGGTCTGGTTGGCGATGTAGACGTTGCCGTTCGGGGCAACCGCCGCCGCCCCCGGGAACCCACCGGTGGGGAGGGTGGTCAGGACGGTGTTGGTGGCGCTGCTGATCACCGTCACGGTGTTCGCGTTCCGGTTGGCGACGTAGACGTTGCCGTTCGCCGCCACTGCCACCGCGTCCGGGACCGCGCCGACGGGGACGGTGGCCAGGACCGTGTTCGTGGCGCTGCTGATCACCGTCACGTTGTTGGAAGTGCTGTTGGCGACGTAGACGTTGCCGTTCGGCGCCACCGCCAGCGCGAACGGGCCCCCGCCGACGGGGACGGTGGCCAGGACCGTGTTCGTGGCGCTGTCGATCACCGTCACGTTGTTCGAGCTCTGGTTGGTGACGTAGACGTTGCCGTTCGCTGCCACCGCAATCATGGCCGGGTCTGAGCCGGCGGGGACGGTGGCCAGGACCGTGTTGGTAGTGCTGCTGATCACCGTCACATTGCTCGAGTTGGCGTTGCCGACGTAGACGTTGCCGTTCGGCGCCACCGCCACCGCCAGCGGGGTCGTGCCCGCCGGGATCGTCACCGTGGAGAACGCCGTACTCAAGGGTGCGGCCACAAGCCCCCGTACGGCGCCCACCTCAGATCCACCGGTCGGTACAACCGGCCGATACCCGCCGGCTACCGCCGGAGCTCCCCACCCACATGTAGTCGGTTCCATGACAAACCTCTCTCAGATGAGAGGGCCGCCCAAGAATTCCCACCGGGGCCCGCGTCGCACGGCGCCGCATACGTGAACCGGATCACCGCTTACAACCGGGACAGAGAGAGGACACACCGGCATGTACCACGCACCGGCTCCCCGGAAGGGTTGCCCATCTCTCCCCGGAGAGATGGGCAACCCACCGGAAAACGGTCACCACCATTAACCCGAAATGGCCAACAAAGCACCATCGTCTTGACTCGACTACCACCCGGATGGACCAACACGCAGTCCCGCCTGGGCGCGTCGTCGGAGAGGACGAACTGGCGCGCAAGGTGGCCCGGAACGTGGAGCTGAGCAGGGGGCGGGTGGCCGGCCGGTGTCCCGCAACGCACGAAGCTCCTGTGCCGTTGACAGAGGCATGCGACGCCTCAACTCATCAGCGCAGGAGCCTGGTTGGTTCTCTGTTCTGTCTCGCTCGACGTGTCTCACGCCCTGGTCGAGTGGGCAACCATGCTCACCGTCACCCGTGAGGGCGAGCGCCGCTGCTGGCCCCGGCCGCACCAGCGTGCTCTCGTCGCCCTGATCTACCTCCGCCGACACGACCCGCTTACGCAGATCGCCGCCGGGTTCGGAACATCCGTCGGCACCGCCCACGCCTACGTCACCGCCATCGCCGGCCACCTCGCACGCCGAGCGCCCGGCCTACTGCGGGTTCCGCGGGAAACCGATCCCGATCACGTCCTGCTCGACGGAACGCTTGCCGAGTGCGACCGCGCCGGTGACGGCCAGGCCGACCTCTCCAAAAAGCACCGCCGCCACGGCGTGAACGTGCAGGTCATCGTCGATCCCGCGGGCGAACTGCCGCGGATCTCGCCCGCCCTGCCCGGCCGCACCCACGACCCGACCGCAGCCCGCACCCACCGCATCATCCGGCTCTTCGAACGGCAAAACGTGCCCGTCCTCGCCGACCGCCCACATCGGCGCCGGCTCTCGGGTCACCACACCGATCAGACGCCTTGCGCACCAGGACCTCACCGCCACCCAGCCAACGATCAACCGGGCCCTGTCGGCGACACGCGCACCCGTCGAACGAAGCATCACGCGACCGAAGTCATGGCGCATCTCCCGTCGAGCTCGCTGCAGACCGAACCGGATGACCGCCATCACAGCCGCCGCCCTCACCCCGGAGAGAAAGAGCCAAGTGAGCGGCGGCGGAAAGGCCGGAGCGGGTGCATCGGCCGGGGATACCCAGGCGTTGCTTCGTGGCCCCGGCCGGTCCGATGTCGTCGTCAGCGTGCCGCGCTCGAACGGGTTTTGCCGACCGAACGCGGGCCTTCGGAAACACCGCGGCAGGCAGGCCGGCCGACATGTCATCCGGTCCATCGCCGCCTCCCCCTCTTACGGACCCGCACGGCGGACCGGTGTGCCCTCACGAGCACACCGGCGCCGCCTCTTCTTGCCGCAAGTGGGATCAGACGTACAGGAAGGTCCCCGGGACGGTGACGAGGCCGAACGGGGTCACCAGAGTTACCGTCGCCGATCCGATGGGATGGGGCGGGGTGGTTCCGGTGACGGTTGTCGCACCGGCCGTCACCCCTGTCGCGGCGACGCCGTCGAACAGGACGGCGACAGTGGCGCCCAGGTTGCTGCCCGTGACGGTGAAGCCGGTACCACCGGCCACCGGGCCGGTCGCCGGAACAATTCCCGTCGGCGACGGGGTGGGCAGCGCCGGGAAGTAGGTGAACCCTCCGGGGACCGTTGTGCTGCCGCCCGGGCCGGTCACCGTGACGGATACGGTTCCGCCGGCTCCCGGACCCGCAGGGGTGAGGCCGAGCAGGAGAGTTCCGGTCGGATCGATGAACAGCACCGTTGCTGGTGTGCCGCCGAAGATGACGCTCGTCACCCCGGTGAGCCTGGTGCCCGTGATGACGAACGGAGTACCGCCGGTGGACGGTCCGACCGCCGGGAGAATGGCCGCCGCTGTGGGCGGGAGGGGTGGTGCTGTGTAGGTGAAGCCTCCGGGAACGGTGGTAGCTCCCGAGCCGCTAATCAGGGTGACGGTGGCGTTCCCGGCCGCGCCGGCAGGTGTGGTGCCGGTGACACTGGTGGCCGTGGCGGTCACACCAGTGGCTGGTACGCCGTTGAAGAGGACACCGGTGACACCGGACAGGTTGGTACCGGTGATGGTGAAGGGGGTGCCACCGGTGGTGGGCCCGCTGCTGGGGCTGATCCCGCTGGGGGCCGGCGGTGGTGCCACATAGGTGTAGGGGATGGGGTTGCTGGTGCCGACCGGGGTGGTCACGGTGACCTGTACGGTGCCCGGGGCATGCGGCGGCGCGATCACCACCAGGATGTCGAGGACCGGATAGGCCCCTCCCGGCCGGCCACCGTCGGAATGTTCTCCGCTGCGGCCGTCGTTCCCTTCTTCCCGACCCGGATATGCCGGGGCCGCGCTCGTCGGCCCGTGCCAGTGGTCATCCGGGTAGCCGGGGTGGCCCCACTGGATGATGGTGGCCGGCGTGCCGCCGAAGGAGACGCTCCTCGCGTCACGCAGGTTCTGCCCGACCAACCGGACTGTGTTGCCGCCCGTGGCGGGTCCGTCGGGCGGGATCGCGGCGAGCAGGAGGGGCGGACCGGCGGGCGGTACGGGCCATGAGCCGGTGAGCTCGTAGGGTGGGGCATTCACGGTCATTGTTATGGGTTCCTTCGCTGAGAAGTGATGAGGAAACCGGCTCGGTGAAGTCGAGCGCGCGGTGTCGGTGTCGCCGTAACTGCTCGGGGAGCCGGAGGCCTGGTTCACAGGACAGAGCGTGGCGCGAGTGGTCAGCGCCAGGTGCTGTGCCGTGGGCGGGGCCGACTGCCAGGCACCGGCTGCCCACACGGATGCGCGGCATGTTCACGGCACGGAGCGTCCAGCTCTCGCTGGACACGGGCGTGAACTGAGCCGGTGGGCGCGGCAGCCCACGGTGCCGCACCCAGTAACCCACCGGATGGCCCATGCGCCAACAGTGGCGGCCCTGGGCCACTCGTTCGGCGTAACCGGAAACCGCTCTGGGTGTGCCGACAGCAACGTGGAACGCATCAGGCGCTGTTGCGTCCCCCACGCCGGCCCACTGGGCCGATCGAGTGACAGCACTCGCCGGGGGGTGGCCCTCTCGAGTTCGGCTGTGCTTGTAATCGTCAGTGTCGGCAGGCGGGGCGCCCATCCCAGCCGGAATCGACCAGCCATACCCGCGAACGGTGGCTGTGTCGTAGGGGGCTCCCCGCGGATGCGTCGCGAGTGCGTCGTATCCGGGTCCGCAGCCTCGTGGATGGGAACCTCCCCCGCTCTCCATTTCCTCCCTCCAAGGGGTCTACTCTCATGGCACTTACCATCACTCCTCTCACCGTCTCCGCCTGTTCCAGTTTCACCGTCTCAGCGTCGGGGGCTCCGACCACGGCGGTGAACGCAACGTTCACCTATGACGGCGTGCCCCCGCAGACCGTGGCGGTGACGGCGGGCACCGCCGGTCCTGTCACTTTCACCGCAACCGGTTCCGGCGCCCAGTTGGTGGTGGTGGTCTACACCAACGCCGGCGGGGCGGTCGTGGGCGCCGACGCCGGCACCGTCACGGTCACTGCGGTCCCGGCCGGAACCCTAAGCACGACGCTGACCACCGTCGGGGGCATCACGACGGCGGCCACCACCCTCACCTGCCCGGCCGGACTGTCCGGCCTCAATGGCACGATCACTTACACCCTGCCCGGTGGGGCGACCGTCACAGCCACGGTCACCAACGGTGTGGTGGCCACGGTCCCGCTGGGGGTGAGCCTTCAGCCGGGACAAAGTGTCGGTGTCAGCTTCACACCTGCTGCGGGTACGTGCTCGGCCTGCACGTTCGCACCCATCACCGTCACGGTGCCGGTTCAAGCGACCTGCTCCGTGGTCGTGCTGCCGGTTTTCGCCCCGGTGAGCGTCGGTCAGGCAGTTCAGGTCACCGCGATCGTGACCTGTGGCGGCAGTCCGGTGGCCGGTGCAACGGTGACCTTCAACGGCGGCACATCGCCGGTGCCTGTCACCACCAATGCCCTCGGCATCGCCACCGGTCTGCTCACGTTCGGTACGGCGGGCACCGCCACAGTGACCGCCACCGTCACGGCGGCCGGCACCTCGTGCTCCTGCAGCGGCGTCGTCTCCCTGCCGATCACCATCCTGGTACAGCAGTCCGGCAGCGGGCCTCTGCAGGCATTGCCCGCCTGCTGGCGGGTGAACGTACCGTTCCCCCTGCCGAATCTGTTCACCGCCACCCTGAGCGCGAAGGTGACCCCCGCCACGGCCGGCGTGACCGTGACGTTCTCCGTGGGCGGTCAGGTGGTCGGCACCGCGGTCACCGACGCCACAGGTACAGCCACGTTCAACGCCAACCTGTCGCTCCTGCAGATCCTGAGCGGCACTTACACCGCCTCCGCCACGGTCAACGGTACGCCGGTCCAGGCCACCGGGACCCTGACTCCCTGCCTGCCTCCCGTGTGACCTACCCCCGCCGCAGTCGTGGAAGGCGACGCCGACGCAGTCGCCCCCTCCGCGCGGACCGGCCGGCACACACTCGCGCATCGTGTGCCTCGTCCTGACGTGCCTTGCCCGCCTCAGCAGGTAGCGGTTTCCGCATCGCTCGACGCTGAAGGCGGGCAGGGCCCTTGTCTAGCGGTGCGAAGCGCTGGAGTCGACGGCTGCCTTCATCCGGCGGCGCCAGGCGAGGGCAGCCGTCCCCACCACGGGAAAGACAACTCCAGATGTTTGAGTCCGCCTTCAGCCGCCCGGCCGGCGCGGGCGAAGATGAGGTCATCGTCCCCCACGCCGGGCAGCAGCCCACCGCCCGTTTCACCGACGATGGCGCCCTGGCCTGATGAGCACCCCTGCCTTCCCGTCCGTGCGCCACGCCCCCGCCTTGACCGCCCACGCCGGCCAGCTCTGGTACTTCATGTGCGACCTAAACGGCACCCGCAAGACCACCCTGGTCCGCCACGACGCCGGCTGGAGCGACCTGGACACCGTCATCCACACCCAGCCCCAAGACCAACCTGCCGCCACCAGCCACAACAATCTCTACGCCTTCTACCGCCGCTGAGCGCCGAGGTCAGGGCGGGAGGCTTAGCAACCAGCCACGTTTGTGGGCGCGGTCCAGCCGGTAGCTCGGATCCACTCGACCAGGTCCAGAGTGGCCGGCTCGATCGAGCGCACCACCGTGAGGTCTGAGGGGTAGTCCGCCGCCTTGGCGAACTCACGGAACATCACCTTGTCGAGGTCGTTGGGAAGCACGCTCAACGGGAGTGCCTCGTACCGTGCCGGGAGCCCGGCGCGCGCGCCGAACGCCGCGGCGATCTGGGGGCCCGTCAGCTCGTCGCCGACGAGCTCGACGGCTCCGCCGGGCGCCTCTGCGGTGTCGAGCAGGAGCGCGGCGGCGACCCGGCCGATATCCCTGACCGAGATCATCTTCAGGGCGACGTCCTCCGGCAGCGGCAGCCTCAGCACGATCTCCCCATGCTCCAGGCTCGGTGCCATCACGCTCGCGAAGTTCTCCATGAAGGCGGTCGCGCGAACCATCGTGGCCCTGAGGCCGGACTTCCTAAGGTGCTCCTCGATCGAATGCTTCGAGTCGTGGTGCGGCACACCCGACTCTCGGTCCGCTCCGAAAACCGAGTTGAACACGACGTGCGGGACACCCGCCTCGACCGCCGCGTCGACGAGCGCGGTACCGATGCGGATCTCGGCCTCGACCTCTTCGAGGCTGTTCGCCTCCGGGGTCATGAAATAGAACCCCTCGACCGTCGTCAGGGCGGCGGCCAGCGACGCCGGGTCGTCGGGCCGAATGGCTGCCAGTTCGACGCCGCGAGAGGCCAGCGCCTGAGCCCGGTCGGACTGCGGATTGCGGACCAAAGCCCGCACCCGCGTCTCGTGGTCCAACAGCGCGTCGACCACCGCCCCGCCCTGTTGCCCGGTCGCGCCGAAGACTGCGATCGTGCCGGTCGTCTGTGTGCTCATCGCTGCCACCCCTCATTAGTTCATGCCGTGAACGAAATTAGTTCACGGCATGAACTTCGTCAAGGCGCGGGCTAGCGAAGCCTTACGGTGTGATGGGCTGGTCCGGGGTGGGCGTAGAGAGGTCCGAGGTGTCCACGATGGCGGTGGCCACGCGCTCGAAGTCGCGCTGGTCGTCAGCGTCGAGGTTCCTCGCGATCTCGGGCAGGCGCTTGGCGACCTCGGCGTAAAGGGCGTCGGCGAGCACCTTCCCCGTGGGCGTCACACTGAGCATGACGACCCGTCGGTCCTGCGCCGAGCTTGCCCGGCCGACCAACTCTCGCCGCGCGGTGCGATCGACCAGCTGGCTCAATGCGTTCTTGGTCATACCCAATGACGCTGCGAGGTCAGCCATCTGCCGCGGCTCGTTCCTGACTGCGCAGAGCAGCGTGGCCTGCGAGGGGGTCAGGTCAAACCCGGCGCAGATCTGCGCGTACTTGCGTTGAATCAAAACCGAGAGCCAGAAGAGCTTGTCGCCATAGTCCACGCCGACCTCCCCGGTCCGATGACGAACGATCAGCCTACTCGCCACGGGCCAGCAGTCGCGTCGGCCTCGGCCGGCCGGTCGGCCACCGGTGGCTCTACGCCACCTTTGGTCCCCATGTTCCTTCTCGGTCGTCGGCGGGTTCAGCTTCAGCCCGGCAGCCTCGTCAGGCACCCTTCGGCGATGGCGATCTCGGCCACCTGGACGAGAGCTCGCTGATACGCCGCGGCGCTGCCGGGCTGCTTCTGCCACCAACAGCACACCACGCCCGCAGAGCGCCGAACGGAGGATCCGGAGAAAGAGCCCAGGTCAACCCTTCGAGCCGTGACTATGCCCGCCACCTCAAATGCACAGCCCGACAGATCCAGTCCAGTGCTCATCCGCCATCTGCAGTGCTCAGTCTCACTGGGTGTGGGTGAGGTGGTCGACGCGGTGTTAATCGAATTGGAGCGTGTGTTCGATTGTGCGGGCAAGCGGAGGCACGGCAGGCCCGGTGAGGCAGGAACGGAGCAGGTCAGGTGAGTGGCAGCAGCCGCTCTCACGCCTGGACGCGCTGCGGTTCGCCCGCCGCGTCATCGAGCAGCAGGCGACGGCAACGCCGGCCCAGCTCGACGGCTGGATCGCTGCGGAAGAGCGACGCGAGGCGGAGCGGCGCCAGGGTGAGCTGATGCGACCGACTCCCCCGAACTGGCTGATCCAGTACGGGCCGAACCGTACAAACATCGACGCCGTGCACACCGGCGACTGCTGGGCGGCAGCCACGAGCGGCCGGTGCCGTCCCCCGACCCGGCAGCAGGCACTCGACGCGCTGCGACAGCAGGTTCCGCCGTGCCCGCACTGCCGGCCCGACACCGCACTGGGCGTCCTGGACTAGAGCGGCCGTTCCGGCCAGGCGGGTCCTCGGGCGCCGGCCGCGGGCGCCGCGCCCGGGTCGGGGGCTCTGGCGCGCAGCACCTGGGCGGTGCGCTCGCAGGCGCGGGCGAAGTACTCACGGAAGGGCGCGACCTGGGCTTGCGCCCCACGCACCGGCGTCCTTGGGTGGCAACCGGCCCGGGGCGGGCTGGTCTGTGCTCGGACGGGTCCCCGTCCTGACGCGTTCGGGAGGGGCACTGACCGTCATTGATCACCGAGCCCGCCGTCAGCCCATCGAACGCAACCGATCCAGTTCGCTCCCGATCCCGTCCCTCAGCACGTCATGCTGCGGACCCAGCCTGAAGCCCTCGTCTCTCCACCGGTCGCCCGGATACAGCCACACAGGCTTGCCCACCAGCTCGGCCGGCTCCCACTCGAACCGCGGCCAGACATGGGCATGCAAGAACGGGTCAGTGTTCCCCAGAATCTCCAGGTTGACCCGGCGGAAATCGGGGTCCAGGCGCCGGCAGACGCGCTCAACGGCTTCTCCGAGCCGGTCCATGTCGGACAGAAACGACAGCCGCCTCGCCCTCGGCAGATTAGACAGCCGCTGAACACCTGGCTCGTCCACGAGGAGAACCGAGTAACCCGGCAAGAACTGAACGTCGCCGATCACCGCGAACCCCGACTCAAGCCGCCGCAGCACGGTCGGGTTCTCACCTCGCAGAGCAGTCCCGATCCGATCCATCCGCCAGTCACCGGTCATGGCCCCAAACTTAGCCACCGGTGATCAAGGCCCGCTCTTCGCTCCCCAACCTCCCCACACACATCAAGAACCAACCAAGTGAGGCGAGGAGCGACCCTGGCCGTTTCACGGCTCTGGCCGCAGTTCCGTGAACGGCGGGGTGAGGTTGCCGGTCAGCCCAGCGAGGCGCTCGCGGCACGCAGTTCGTCCAGGGCTGCCAGGGTGTACTTGGCGAGCTCGCCGTTGCCGTCATGGTCGCCCTCGGACCATTGGGCGTATCCCCGTTTGAAGGCGAGGACGCCCAGCTCGCCCGCCAGAGCCGCGGTCGGATCGGGTATGCCGCGGGCGACCAGAGCGGCCGTCATCGCGGCCGCGAGGCCGACGCTCTTGAGGGCGTCACGCTCCTGGAGTTCGGCGCTGGCGGCGACGGCCGCCTTCAGGCGAGGCGCGAGCTCGCGGCTCATGGGGCCCATCGCGCTCGACGCGCGTTCCAGACCGGCGGCGACCGCCTCAAGCGGGCCGGCGTCAACGGGTGCGTCGGCGATCCCCTCGGACAGCAGGCGGCTCAGCGTCTCCTGTCCGGCCACCAGCAGCTCGCGCTTGTCGGGGAAGTACCGGAAGAAGGTGCTCTTGGTGACTCCCGCCCGCTCGGCGATCTGCGCGACCGTCGTGGCGTCGTACCCCTGCTCGGTGAACAGGTCGACGGCAGCCACGACGAGGCGTTCACGCGCGCCCGGTTCCCATCTGCCCATGGTCACCATCCTAAGCGATGGAACTCTTGTCCCATCACTACGCTAGAGTGATGGGATAAGAGTCCCATCACTTCTGGGGGAGTTCTCCATGCGCGTTTTCGTCACCGGCGGCACCGGTCTGATCGGTTCCGCTGTCGTCGCCGAACTGCTCGACCACGGCCACACTGTCCTCGCACTCGCCCGCTCCGACGCATCCGCGCAAGCCGTGGAGGCGGCCGGTGCCGAGCCCTTCCGGGGAGCCCTCGCCGACCTGGACACCCTTCGCGACGGCGCCGCCCGGGCCGACGGGGTGATTCACCTCGCGTTCGACCACGACTTCAGCACCCCCGACACCCTCGCGAAGTCGGTCGCGGAGGAGGGTGCCGCCCTCGCGGCCCTCGGCGAGGAACTCGTCGACAGCGACCGCCCCTTCGTCACCTGCTCGGGTACGCCCTACGTACCCGGCCGCGCCTCCACCGAGGCCGACCCGCTGATGACCGAGGGGCCCGTCGGCGGTCGCGGTCGTGCGGTCACGTCGGTCCTGGGCCTGTCCTCGCGCGGGGTCCGCAGCAGCGCCGTACGCCTGCCGCGCACGGTTCACAACCAGGGCTCCGGCGGTTTCGCCGGCCTGTTGACCGACATCGCTCGCCGGACCGGAGTGTCCGGTTACCCGGGTGACGGCTCACAGCGCTGGCCGGCCGTGCATGCGCTCGACGCGGCAGTCCTCTTCCGGCTCGCCCTGGAACAGGCGGACGCGGGTACCTCCTGGCACGCCGTGGCCGACGAGGGGGACAGCGTTCGCGACATCGCCACGGTCATCGGACGACGGCTGGACCTGCCGGTCGAGTCGGTACCGGCGGAGACCTTCGGCCCCCTTGGCCAGGTCTTCGCGAGCGACCAGCCCTCGTCCAGCGCCTACACCAGGCAGGCGCTCGGCTGGGACCCCAAGCACCCAAGCCTCCTGGAGGACCTGGAGAACATCCAGCCCTGACCGGCGACCGTTCGGGCAGCACCCTCTTGAGTGTTTTCATTCGGTTCACGTGACCTTCAACGAAGCCAGAACTCCACGGGCGGGTGAGGCCGGCGGTGACAGCGTCGAGGTCTTCGCGGAGGAAGCCGGCGAAGCCCTTCATGGGCTTCGGTGCGTCCTGCTCGGCCTGCCGGATCCACTCCAGCAGCAGGTATTCGCGCTGGTGGTGAACCAGGTCGGCGAACGCCCGAGCGAGATCGCAGGCCCGGGTGATGTCCGGGCAGGCGAGACGGACTTGAAGGTGCCGCTCGTCCTGGCTTTCGGAGAGCGTCTCCCGGTGCCGCATGATCCATGAGGTGATCTCGCGAGGGCTCGGAATGTCGGCCCGGACCGGTTCGGCGGTGCCCGCACGGGAGGCGGCGAGGTGTTTGCGGACGACCTGGCGGCTGCCGCGGTAGTCACGGGCACGGATCTCCAAGAACAGTCGTGCGCCGCTGACCTGGCCTTGGGCTTCGGTGAAGCGGGCGTTGAGGTACGCCTTGAACGACCCCAGGACGCCGCCTGGGCGGCGCTGGCGGGCCGAGGCCAGCAGCTCGTCGAGGTCGGTGTCGCGGAAGCGGCGCACGGTCTTGCGGTCGAGGCTGAGGCGGCGGGCGATGGCGCTGATCGTCCAGCGTTTCTCCAGCAGGCGGTGGATGTCCTCGTAGCGGTGGCGGGTGCTGTCAATGATCTGGGTGCGGGGCAGTTCCGGGGGCGGTAACAGCATCCGGGGGCGGCTCTGGCACCGCGGTCACCGTCTCCTCCTCGACACGTTTACGCAGGCAGTCGCGGTGCTGGTGACAGGTCTTCTCAACCGCGGCGGACAGGTTCCGCAACAGGTGCCATCGGTCGGCCACTTCGAGCGTGTGAGGGGCGGCTTCCTTGACCGCCTCGGTGTAGGCGCTGGCCCGGTCCCGGCAGATGATCTCGGCACCGGGGTGCTCTTTGAGCCAGGCCGCGAACGTCTCGGAGGTGCGGTCGGGCAGTACGTCCACGACCCGGACAGCCTCAACGTCGACCAGCACGGTGCCGTAGGTGCAACCCTCGCGGAAGGCGAACTCGTCCACCCCCAACACCCGCGGCGACCGGTCCGGCACCGCCGGCACCGTCAGCAGCCTGGGCAGCCGAGTCCGGCCCGCGACCAGCCGCAGGCGGCGGCACAACCGCGCGGCCGGACGTCCGCCGAGCTCGATCGCGATCGACCGCAGCCAGGCTGTCAGAGCGACAGTGCCGCTCGGACAGGCCCGGCACCTGCTCCACGAACGTCTTGCGGGAACAGCTCTTCCGGTCACAGAAATACCGGCGGACCCGCAGCCGGACTGTGACCCGGTGAGAACCCAACAACCCCTCAATCAGGTCGCGTTGACACGAGCTGCGCGTGCGCCTCGCCTGTTTCCTGCAGTCCGGACACCGGCCCGGGCAAGCGGTGGACACCGCCTCCACCACCAGGACGTCGGACGAGTCGCTGACGCGTTCCACCCGCACATCGATCCCAAGCAACAGCACAGCCTCGACCGTCTTGCTCACCATGCCGAGACATACTCTGCCGAGGTGGGACCGGTCGCACCCAAATTTTGAACATGTTCAACTCTTTGGTCTAGGCTCATCCAAGACGAAGGAGGGGTAGCCGATGAAGGTTGTGATTCCTGGGGGCACCGGACAGGTCGGCGCGATCCTGAAGCGGGCACTTGACGCCGCCGGCCACGAGGTCGTGATTCTCACCAGACGCCCCAGGCGCGAGGGCGAGGTCCCATGGGACGGTCAGACCCTGGGGCCATGGACGGCGGCGGTGGACGGCAGCGACGTCGTCATCAATCTGGCCGGGCGCACTGTGAGTTGCCGATACACGGCGGCCAATCTGCAGGAAATGATGGACTCCCGGGTCGACTCCACCCGGGTCGTGGGCGCCGCGATTGCGGGAGCTGCCCGACCGCCACGGCTCTGGCTGCAGATGAGCACCGCCACGGTGTACGCGCACCGCTTCGACGCCCCCAACGACGAGGCCACCGGTGTGATCGGCGGTACCGAACCGGGCGTGCCGGACTACTGGGCGTACAGCGTCGAGATCGCCAAGGCCTGGGAGCAGGCTCAGCAGCAGGCCGAAACGCCGGCCACGCGCAAGGTCGCTCTACGCTCGGCCATGGTGATGAGCCCGGACCCCGGCGGGGTCTTCGCCGTCCTGCTAGGACTGGCCCGCCTGGGTCTCGGCGGCCCGGTCGCCGGTGGAGCACAGTACGTGTCGTGGATCCACGAACACGACTTCGTGCGCGCGGTGGAGTTCTTGATCGAACGGGAGGACATCGCAGGGCCGGTGAACCTGGCGGCTCCCCATCCCCTGCCGCAGCGTGCATTCATGCGCACCCTGCGCTCCGCCTGGGGTGTACCGGTGGGTCTCCCTGCGACCAAGTGGATGACCGAGGTCGGCGCGTTCGCGCTGCGTTCCGACACCGAACTGCTGCTGAAGAGCCGCCATGTCGTCCCGGGCCGACTGAGCCAGGCAGGCTTCGACTTTCAGTACGCACAGTGGCCGCAGGCCGCGGATGAGCTGGTGCGTCGGGTGCGCGAACGGGTCGGGCGAGTTTCAGCACTCGCCCGACGGGTCGCCGCAGCGAAGTCACCAGCTTCCTGAAGGCGCGCGGGCTCAACCCGGTGGACGGGGCGCTCCAGCCACGCCGAGATTGCAGCGGGCCAGCGTTTCCGTCAGCGAGCCTTCCCGCCTCAGCGGAACTCGTGGATGACCTGGATCTCGCCGACGATGTGGGCGTTGAAGTCGTCAAGCTCCCCGGCAGGAATCCAGAGCTCGAGGATTGCCTGCCCGCCGGCCTGCTGGATGGGATACCGGCTCAAGAACCCCGACTCGACCTCAAAACGAGTGACGAAGCCGGCGCCGTCGTGCTTCACCTTCCAGTCCCGCGCGATCCTGACCGTGTAGTCCTCGTTGAGGACCGGGTAGAAGATCGGCTGCTCGGGCAGCTTGGGCGGCCAGGCACGCCAGTTCAGCTCCCGAACCAGATCCAGCTCCTTGGGGCCGGTGGGACGCCAGAGGGTTGTCGCAGGTGTAGGCGTCCAGAAGGGCGCGGGCTCCGTCGCGGACGGCCACGGTCCGGCCAGGGCCGGGCAGTCCGCCGGACCTCGTGCCGATGACGGACATCAGCGCGGAGCCGCGGGTCGTGCGCTGTCCCGGGATCACGGGGGCGGTCGAGCGGGAGCGCCGGCGGGAGTGCCCGCGGGCGAACTGCCGAGCGCGTCCTCACGATCCGGCTACCTGATCAAATCCGCCGGCCTGCCGTAAGGCCCGGGCACGGCACCACCGCGGGCCCGACCGGCCCTACGTGCTGCGCAAGTCGGCGATCGGCTTTGTCCACGGAATGTGGCTCTGGCTCGGCTTCTGTGCTGCTGCTCCCGAGCCAGGAACGCGGCAAGCCTCGCGTCAGGGTCGTCGGTCAAGCGGTGCTCGGGCCGTCCGGCCGGCCAGGCAGGAAAACGGATGGTCGGGGGCGGGCGTGACGCGGCAGGATACTCCGTATGGCATTGCCCGCTCCCGAGCTGCACACTGGCCGCCTGCGACTGCGGCCGTTCACCGACGCCGACGCGGCGCCGCTCTACGCGCTGCACGGCAGTGCCCACGTGCTGCGGTACTGGGACTCCCCGCCGTGGACCGAACCGGCCCGCGCCCAGCGCTTCATCGCGACCTGCCGGACGATGGAGGCGGAAGGTACGGGAGCGCGGGTGGCCGTCGACCGCGTCCTCGACGGCGCGTTCATCGGCTGGTGCGGCCTGAACAGCTGGAACCCCGACTTCCGCAGCGCGTCGCTGGGCTACGTCTTCGATGCCGCCGCGTGGGGTCACGGCTACGCCACGGAAGCCGCGCACGCCGTCCTGCGGTGGGCGTTCGACACCCTGGACCTCAACCGCGTCCAGGCCGAGACCGACACCCGCAATGCGGCGTCCGCCCGGGTTCTGGAGAAGCTCGGCTTCGTCCGCGAAGGCACCCTTCGCGAGGACTGCGTCGTCAACGGCGACGTCTCCGACTCCTGGGTCTTTGGCCTCCTTCGCCGCGAGTGGCACCCGGCGGCCACGCCGACAGCCGGCCGCTAGGACCGGGACCCGCCCGCCTTTCGGTTCCCCCGGCCCGGGCTCTCGCAGCCGACCCGGAAGCCTGAAGGTCAGGCCGGGTTCAGTGGAGTGATGCCGGTATCCGCGTACCGCTCGGGTCCCAGCGACAGGACGACATACTGGTTCAAGCAGCCGAGGGGTGCTCTCCCCCGCCGGGCGACGGCCCGCACCGTTACGTCTTCACGGTGTACGCGATGGACCAGGAGAAGCTCGGCCCGGACGGGGACGCCTCTCCGGCCGTCGTGGGCTTCAACGCTGAGCGTGCGCGTCGGGCGCGGGCCGCCAGGACGCTGCACGGTTCGTCTGGCACGTCCTGCTCTTGCTCAGCTATATCGACCGGGTGGGCGAAGACGATGGCTGCGCCCCGACCGTGCTAGTGGAGATAGCCGCTACCGTGCCTGTGCCGTGATCGAGCGGAGTTGACGCCCGACGTCGGCAATCCCTTGACCGGAGTGAGCACTCACTCCGATACGTGCCTCCATGACGACCGCACCCAGTCGGCGAAGAGCAGCGGCGATGGACCCCGACAGCCGTCGGGAGATGATCGTTCGTGCCGCGCTTCCCCTCGTGATCGAGCGCGGCAGCGCGGTGACGATGCGCCAGGTCGCCCGGGCCGCAGGCATCGGGGAGGGCACCATCTTCCGCGTCTTCGCGGACAAGGAGGAACTCCTTGACGCGTGCGTGACCGAGGCGCTCAGTCCGGCCCACGCCCTCGAGGAACTCACCCTGGTATCTATGGACCAGCCGCTTGCCGACCGGCTGACCGAGGCCGCCTCGACGCTGCACGCCCACCTGGACCGGGTAGGCGCGGTGGTCGGGGCGCTTCACGCGACGGGCGGGCGGGGACGAAGTGGCCGTCCCGGCAGCGCAGGGACCCCGCCTGATCGTGCGGCCGGTTCCCTGCCCGTTCGAGAGGCGCTGGCCGAACTCTTCGAGCCTGAACGGGAGTCGCTGCGGTTGCCTCCCGAGCAGGCAGCATTGATCTTCCTAGGTCTCCTGTTCGTCGGGGCCGGCAGGCCGCCAACCGGAGGCGAGCCGACGGATCCGGCGCCGCAACTGGGAGTGCGCGACCTCGTCGACGTCTTCCTGCACGGCGTCCTGTCCCAGCCAGCCGAGATCTGAGAGACAGAGCATGTCCATCACGCTGAACCACACCATCGTTCCGGCCATAGACAACGAGGCAGCAGCACGTTTCTTCGCCTCCGTCATGGGACTGGACTATCGAGGCGCAGACCGTCATTTCGCGCCGGTGCAGGTCAACGATTCCCTGACGCTGGACTTCATGTCCGTCGAGAATCCGGTCGGCCACCACCTGGCCTTCGACGTGGACCCGTCGTCCTTCGACGAGATCCTCGCCCGGCTCAACTCCGCCGGGGTGCCCTATGGCAACGATCCCAGCGAGCCTGGCAACGGCCGGATCGACCACCCGTTGTGCCCTCGCGGCCTGTACTTCACCGATGACGCCGGAAACCTCTATGAGGTCATGTCCCCTAAGTAGCCTCGCGCTTGATGGCGGCGCCGCCAGGCGGACCAGCAGAGCCGGTGGGCCGGGCCGTGATTGGGCCGGACAGCGGCATACGATGATCAACGCTGGCCGCACCCGTCTCCGCACCCTGCACACATGGCTTTCCTTTGGCGTACCCGGCGGACGGCATCCGGATGCGGGGTTCCGGCCGGCAGCGAATCATCCAGGTGGCCTACGAATGCCAGGTAGAGGGCGCGCCGCACGGCGCGAGCGCGGAAGGCGTGTACGTCTACCGCCGGAACTAGGGCGGGACCAGCGAACCACTGCCGTACGGCTTCGACATCGCCAGCCCCTGAGGCGTACGCCTCCGGCCTGGCGCTCGCCCTTCGAGCCGTACGCCGGTGAGCGTGCCACCACCTGGCTCGCAAGGGGGTAGACATGGCCTGGAGCCTGCTGGGCCGAGCCGGCGGCGGGCTCACCTCCGCGGCCGACGGACTCGCGGGCGCCGGCTGGGGGCCCGCCCGCGACAAGGCTTTCGAACGGGCGATCGGCAATGCGCAAGGGCACTTCAACCGCTGTGCGCGATGCACCCACTACGTCTGCGGACGCTGCTGGCACGCGGCGCAGGGACTGTGTCTGAACTGCGCCCCGGACACCGCGGCCGAGGCCATGGCGGCCCAGCAGCGCGGCCTGAACGACGTGGCCTCGCAGCGGGCGTGCGCTGTAGGACAACAGGCCGGTCAGGGCTACGACCCCAACACGCCCCGGCAGCCGGTCTACCCCCAGTGCCGCACCGAGACCCGCGGCGCCGCGTTCTGCTCCGGCTGCGGGTATCACCTGGCGCAGTCCACCGCATGCACCTCCTGCTCAGCCGTCGTGCCGGACGGCGCGACCTTCTGCCCGGGGTGCGGCACTCGGCCGTAGCACGGTCCCAGCTGTGGGGGAACGCTAAGGGGAATGCATGGCATCGCGAGGCTTCCCGTCACCTCACGTGTTCGAGTCGGGCTTGCTGCTCGGCGCCGTACTCCCCGTGCTCGCTACGTGCGGCGTTCCCGCCCTGGAGCCGGCCCGATGGGGTGAGCGGACTCCGTACAGCCAGCGGACAGGACGAGCGGATCGGCCCCGAGGGCAGCGCACACACCTCGCGAGGCCCCCATCAGGGGTCGCGTGCGGACCGGCGGGCAGGACGGCCCTCGCGTTCTGCCGCGGAACTCTCTTCGAGCCGCCCGAGCAGGAACGGCAGGACTCCCCGTTCCAGCAGGGCCAGCTCCCACTCCTCACGTGCCCGGGTCACGTCCGACGCGGCATCTTGTGACACGTCAGCAAGATCAGCCGCCCGATTGCGAACCGCCACCCCGATCAGGTAGCCCAGATCCCCGATCGCCCCTCCCCCGGCCACGGCCGCGGCAACCAGACCGGCTGTGATCAGTCCGTTGCCGATCTAGGGGCGCGCTCCAAGGGTCAGTAGCGTGAATCCGATGACGCTGCGCTCCCCCGTCCTGGCGACCACGTCCGCCCGTGCCTCGACGTACCTCCAATATTCGACAGCCGCGGCGACGGCGATGTCGTCCCGCGCCTTGAGCGCTCGTGCACGCAGCTGTCCGCGGTCAAGTGTCCCGCCAGGGCGACGCAGCGTGTCAGTGACCCGCTGGGATTGCAACCCCTGCTCGAGAACCTGCTCGAACGTCGCATAGACCTCTGCCCCAGGCAGTTCGGGTTCCCCGACCAAGGAAGCCTCGCTAGTCCGCACGGCGTACGAACCAGCCGCACGAGTGCCGTCAGGAGTGACCTGTAAAGGCAAAGGAACGGGAGGAGGCATCGGCCTGGCCGGAGGCAGACTCAAACCGGTTCGAGTTGCGGTTCCCGATGTTGCTTCGGTGCAGCCGTCGGTTCCCACAGGTGGGTGGTCCGTACGTAGCCGTAGACCACTGAGGTCATCGCCAGAATGAGAAGTGGGCCGAACACCCACGGGTGTCCGGCCATCTCCATCGACAGACAGCGGTACGACACCAAGAGCGCCGCGAAGACCATCGTGCCGTAGATGACCAACTGGATTCCCGGCCGGTCCCACCCACGGTCGAGCGAGCGCAGCGCTGACTCGATCGTGAGCGCGAACACCACGCCGGCGACGAGATCCACGCCGTAGTGGTAGCCGAATCCCAGCGTTGCGCTGAGCGTGGCGAGCAGCCAGAACGTGCCCGCGAACCGCAGAATCCGTGGGCCGCTGCGGGTATGAATGAAGATCACGGTGGCCCACGCCGTGTGCAGGCTGGGCATGCAGTTGCGCGGCGTGATTTCGTCGTATGACACCGGGTGCGGGGTGTTGATCGGCGGGGGCGTGTGCGGCCAGAGATTGGCCACCGCCCAGTGCACGCCGCCGGTGCCGGAGGCGCCCGGGCCGTAGGCGAAGACCGGTCCGACCACCGGGAAGACCATGTAGATGGCCGGCCCGAGGAGACCGATCACCAGGAACGTACGCACCAGATGATGGCTCGGGAAGCGGCGCTCGACGGCCACGTTGCGCAGCTGGTACAGCGCGACGACGACCGCGGCCACCGCTAGCTGAGCGTAGACCAAGTGAAGAAGACCGAGGCCGATCGGGCCGGTGGCGTTGACCATCCGGCCCATCAGCCATGACGGGTTGCCCAGCGCGTGATCGGCGGTTGCCACGTACTGGTCGAGCACCACCGGGCGAGCCTGCGAGGTGATGAATAGCCACGTATCACCGGTCTTGCGGCCGGCCACCAGCAGCAGGCCCAGCCCGACGCCCTTCAACAAAAGGGCGCGTTCCCGCCCGGTTCGGCGCGTGAGGGCGATGACCGCACAGCCCAACATCACCCACAACGCGCCGTTGCCGAAGAAATGCCCATCGGTCATCTTTGCGCCGACCGCCCACCGCACCAGCACGAAGACGACGTCGATGCCGATGGCGACACCAGCCGCGATGAACCGTTGCCGCCAGGTGAGCACCACCATCATCAACGCCAAACCGCCGTACAGCGGCCCCGGCTTCGGGGCGGATATCAGCCCTTCCACCTGGTTGGTGATCGGCCCCGATTGACCGTAGCGGCGCGCGGCGATCTCCAGTGTGACGAGGAATCCAAGAGCCACCGCTCCCACTACTGTCCACACCAGGGCTCGCCGTTGACGCCACGTGGCCAACGCGGCGCTGCCGTTTATTCGTGAAAACACTGGCCAAGTGTGGCTCACCGGTCATCCAGAGGACTCCGAAGGGTCTGCCAACGCCGTCGTGCAGCGTGATCGGGATGCTGGCATACCGCCAACACCCCGAACACTGCGGGCGGCCTACGCGGTCAGCCGCTGCTTCCTGCCCCCTACCAGAACGTTCTTACGCCGCCTGCGGGTGCAGGAGCCGGGCGAGCAGGTCGTCCGGGGTGACCATGCCGGTGAGCTGTCCGTCGGCGTCACGGACGACGGCCAGCGACGCTCGCCGCTGGCGCAGCTGCTCGATGGCGTGGCTGATGGTGTCCCGTTTGGTCAGTTCCGGCACGGGTCGGGCCTGGTCACGGGCGCTGACCGGCCTGCCCTGCGTGCGGGCCATCAGCGCGTCGCGGGCGTGGACGGAGCCGATGACGGCGGTGGCATCGCGCACGAGCAGGCGGTTCGCGTTCGCCGTCGCCATGGTGGTGGTGGTGTTCCTGCACATGGTGGTCGGCGAGATGGCGCCCAAGTCGTGGGCCATCGCTCATCCGGAGCGCTCCGCCATACTGCTGGCACCGGCCTTCCGCGGTCTGGTCAGGGGGGTCCGCCCGCTGCTCTGGCTGCTGAACCGGATGAGCAACGCGCTAGTGCGGCTGTGCCGGGTCACCCCGCGCGACGAGCTGACGGCCGTCCACAACCGCGAGCAGCTCACTTATCTGGTGGTCGAGTCCGAGCGGCTCGGCCTGATCAGCAAGGAGGACTCCGAGCTGATCACCAGCTCCCTGACCGAGCCGCAGAACCCGGTCGGCGCCCTTCAGGTGCCCGCCGCGCTGATCACTTCCGTGGATTCCGCGGCGGACGCGGGCAGGCCATCACGGGTACGGCCGGGCACGCGCGGCTGGGTACGGAGGGGCGAGCGGCGCGCACCGTGGAACATGGTGCGGGGTGCACAGGCGATTCCGACCAGCCCCGCGATCAGCGCAGATCTGCCACGAAACCCGTGAGCGCATCGTTGGTCGCCTCGGGCGCCGACAGATGCGGGCAACGCCGCGGTCACCTCCAGGGTGACCAGCGTCGAGCCGGGGATCTCCTGGTGGACTAAGGCACCGACCTCCCGGGGAGCGATGACATCGTGGGTGCATTCCAGCACCAGCGCAGGCACCCGCACGCTCTTCAGATCGCGCCGGGAGTCCGACAGGAAAGTGGTCCGGGCGAAGACCCGCGCCATGTCCGGATCAGTGGCGCAGAAGCTGTTCGGAGACCTCCTGCCCCGCCCACGACCTTCACAAGTCTGTGTGGGGATGCCTTCTACGCCTCCATGGCTCCTGCAGCCTCGATCGCGATACCAATGTCCACCGGATCGAGGTAGAAATTGGGCTGCCGCCCAGGCCAGTTATGAATCTTGCACGACCGGGTATCACACTTTTGGGTCACATTGCCCCAATTGGACATTGAAATCCAACGCACAGCCCTGCGCCACCACCGGTCAATCTTGACCGCCTGCTCACCGCCTCACGCGACGCCGCCAGCACAACAGCCGACGCCTACCAGTCGCCGCCCTCAGCGGTGGCTGTTATCACGCCGACCGCAAACGAAGGAGGCAACCATGATCGCCCTCGGCATCATCCTGCTCATCGTCGGATTCCTCCTGCATATCGGCATCCTGTGGACGATCGGGATCATCCTGCTCGTCATCGGGCTCATCCTGTTCCTTCTCGGCTCCGTGGGACACGCCGTCGGGGGTCGACGCCATTACTGGTAGGCGTGAGGGCATACCACTCGACGACGCTGGTGCACCGGGCACCGGGCACCGGGCACTGGGCGCTGGAGCGGTGCGCGCCGTGACGATCCGGCCGCTCAGTGCTAAGGCAGCCGAACGGCGTGGCCCGTTGCCTGCACGACGAGTCAGGCCCACGTTGTTCGGATGAGATCCTTGCCGGAGATCGTCCTGAAAGCCTGCGCCGGTGGCCTGTTCGTCGTGGCGTTCGCCTTGTTGGCCGAGGCCGTCCAGCCCAAACGGCTGGCCGGCATCTTCGCCGCGGCACCCTCGGTGGCCCTGGCCAGTCTGATCCTGACCGTCGTGTTCAAAGGCAACCATGACGCCTCGCTGGCAGCCCGCGGCATGATCGGCGGAGCGGTCGCGTTCACCGCCTACACCATCGTCGATGTGCCCGCCTTGAGCAGGCTAGGGGCACTGCGCGGCTCGGCGGCAGCGCTCGTGATGTGGCTCGCCCTGGCGGCCGCCGTCACCTTTGCGGTGGCACCATGAACGCCCCGCAACCCGCCCAGAACGCGGAGAACGCCGACCGGGTACGGCTGACGCCGGGCGCCGCGGGACAGATACCGCGCAAGGACCTGCTCGTCCGCTTCGCCTTCGGGGCGGGCGTGTCCCTTCTCGCCGCGATCGTCTCCACGGTGTTCGGTCCATTCCCAGGCGGGGCATTCCTTGCCTTCCCCGCCATCCTGCTGGCGAGCCTCACCCTGGTGGCCAAGGAAGAGGGCCTTCGCAGCGCTCGCGAAGACACCCGCGGAGCGACCCTGGGCACGCTCGGATTGCTGGCGTTCTCCCTTCTCGCCACCACGCTGCTGCGCGGCCACTCGGCCTGGCTCGCCTTGACCGTGGCCACTACCGCCTGGCTCGCGGTCTCACTCGCCGCTTACGCCCTCGCTCGCGCGGCGGGCAAGAGACAGTGATGCTCCCGGACCGCACGCATCGCCGATCCGTCCGGCTTCTGGGGTCCCAGCGACAACCCGGAGCGGCATGGCGCCCCAGTCCACACGCACGCGGCGAACGAGCGGCCAGTCATGCATCCCGCCCGCGTACGACCGGGGCGGCCTGCCTTATCGCCGGGAGGGCAGTTCCGCCTGCCGGGACTCAAGCCTGTTCGAGGCTCTCCCCGAATTCGTGTAGAGCCTGGTGGTTCCGGTTGGCCGCCAGTAGGTGCCCAACGAGGATCACCCCAGCGACCGGCCATTCGATCAAGCCGGTCACCGTGAGTAGGCCAACCCCGCCGAAGAACGCCAGCTGGTCCGGCGAAGCCGGTAGGGCGAATTCACCCACCAGGGGCAGGGTCAACCGAACAGTGTCGCGGTCGGCCGCATTGCCCTCCACCTGTCGGCCGTCATGCCCGGACGGTGTCGAGCTACTGGTAGGTGGATTTTTCCGCGTCGTCGAGGAAGCGGTATCGGCAGCCATCGAACTACCCTCCGGTCCATTCCGTCGCCATCCACGAGTCCCCCGGATCGCGCCGCCGCATGCGAGGTTGTCGCGCGTACTGCCGGTCGGGGTTTCAGCGTGTACAAGCTCGCGGTCACCGCCCCAGGGCTGCAAGCCGTTGGGCGAAAGCGCCGGCGTAGACGCTTTCGACAAACCTTGCGGCTCGCCGTGACCGGCGTGCGGCTTTTCGCTGTGGCGAACATGGTCGCGTCTGACGGTCAACCCAAGATCCACCTGCGCCGGCAACGTTTTCGCCCAAGATCTGTGTCGACCTGATCCCGCCCCCTCTCGCAGATGCAGAGCCGGGCCGAACGTGCAGCCACTCGTGCCCAGCCGCCGTGACCGACGAACTCCGACGCGAGGGGTCGACGGCCACCGGGTCGGTCAGGACAGCGCCCGGACCGGCGAGATCGCCGTGGGGGGGGGTGCGGCACCGCCTCGTCATCCACGCCCCCACCCGCGCGTGGCCGGGCGCGCCATGTGCTAGGCGGATCGTTATGGACGAGTAGGCGGCTGCGATCGCAAATCAGGCACTCGCAGATCGACGCAGGAACCCAGACTGTGTGAGCCACCGACTGCATCGTCCGCGTCAGCGCAGCCGGTCTCACGGGGCAGCCGCACCGGAGCGACCCGGTGCGGGCTTCGGCTCCGCCGCCCAATCCGGGGGCAGGGCTGGGTCGGACACGGTGGCGGCGAGCATCGGATCCGGCAACCTCCAGGTCATGAACCATGCCTTCCACGGCCATAGACCGTGTGCCGGTCCAAGATCCGCCGTGGTCTCGTTTTCCCGGCTGGGAAGCGGATCCGGCCGGGTGCCAGGCACTGCCCGCCTACCTTCGCAAGGCCCTCACCCCCAGCAATTCACCTGTCCAGCGTTGCCTGCGTGAGCCAGCCTCACCCAGCGTCACGAACCTGCGCCGCAAGTACGGCATGGTGTTCGAGTTCACCTTCCCTGCCAGGGACTACTTCCTCGTGTACCAAGACGGCCGGACAGTCAGCCACTGAGCGGGAAGATCGGCCTAAGCTCGAGCGGACAGCTCCTCACGGCAGCCCACGAAAGCCGTCCCACCCGACGTATCCCACCCTGCCCGGCCTCGTCCCTCACGCGTCACAACACCGCCTCGCGCGCTGTGGTGGGGTCGAGGCCTGAGTCAGGCGCGCTCGATGCCAGTTCGCCGGGTGCTGCCCACGACCTGCACTGCAGGGGCGACGCCGGCCTCGCCCACCAGCTCCATCCCCACGAGGGTGACGCAGACCCTCACGTTCGCAGTAGCCCGTGACTGCCTGCCCCCGCGGTCACGAGGCAAAGTCGTGGTACATGACATGTAGGCCGACCGGCCCCAGCGTCGGATGCCGGAAGGCGCCCGGAACGGTGCCGATCATCGTGAACCCGAGACGCTCGTACAGCCTGACGGCCGGGGCGTTGGAGGCAGCGACTGCGTTGAACTGCACGCCGACGAATTCGCGGCTGCGCGCCCAGTCCAGCAGGTACTCGCCCAGCGCCTGGCCGACACCCCGGCCCCGCGCCTCTGCCGCGACCATGAAGTTTCCGCTGGCAACGTGCGCGCCGGGGCCGGGACGATTGGGGTACATGTTGGAGGTGCCGACAATGCGCTGGTCCTCCATGGCGACGACAACGTGCCCCGGCGGCGCCACCACCCACATGTCGCGTGCCTGTGCCTCGCTTTGCAGCGGGTCGTAGCAGAAGGTGTCCCCCTTGCGGACGATCTGCTCGACGATCGGCCAGACCTGCGGCCAATCGGACTCCTCGAACGTGCGGATCTCCATGGGCGTGAGACTAGTCACCGGTGACCCGTACCCCCACCGGTTATTCCCGGGGGCGGCTGGGCGCGCCATGCCCCGGTTCTCCGGCCCCCGCCCCTAACGGCTTGGGGAGCGATAAGAATTTGGGGAGGCTCGGCTGAGCAATCCGCCTGGGATTGATCAGCAGGACGTCGGGCGGGCGTCGGCGGCGAGGACGAGTTCTTTGCTCGTCTTGCGGCGGGTGGCCCGGCGGGCTGACCGGTCGGAGACCAGGCCGGCTATGGCGGCTTGGGTTTCGGCGAAGTATTCGCGGCGGCCGGTGTAGCGCTGCAGGGGCCGCCACTGCTTGTACTCGGCGTTGGCGTGCTCCACGCAGATCCGGTTGGAGGACTGTGCTCGGCGTTCGTGCCGCCAGGCGTGCTGCTCGCCGAGGGTCGCGTCCTTCTTCGGCTTGCGGGGTGGGGCGGTGACCTGGTGTGGGAACTGGTTTGTCAGGCCCCGGTAGCCCTCGTCGACATGCACCTTGACGCCGGGGCGGCAGCGTAGCTGCTCGGCGATGCCCTCGGTGCGCACCGCGGTCTGGTCGTGCATCCGTCCTGGCCGCGCGACCCCGGAGAACAGGGTGCGGCCCTGGCCATCGCTGAACGTGGTGGCCTTGATGGTGTTCTGCTTGCGCTTGCCGGACACGAACGCCTTGCGGCCCGGACGCCCGGCCTTCCGGCGTCTCACCTGCACGTCGGTGCCGTCGATACGCAGCTCGACGTCCTCGGCCTCGGCGTAGGCGAACACGTCCTCGATGGTGCGCAGCCGGATGCCGGGCTGATCGGGCACGGCGAACCCGCGCGCCGCCAGCAGCGGCCGGACCTGCCGGATCGCGGCGGACGCCGTGGAGCGGTCCACTCCTAACAGCACAGCCAGGGCCGAGTGCGGAAGATCGTGTCCCAGGTGCGCGAGCGTGACCAGCACCCGGTCGACGAACACCAGACGATGCTTCGGGCCCGCACCGGCCTCGCGGCGGCGGTCGCCGCCGCGCCGCTCCCGCAGCGCAGACTCCTGCTGCGTCTCCCACGCACGGACGAGCTCAGCGACGAGTTCTGCAAGATGCTGCCGGGATAAGCCCGATAGGGCACGATGAGACAAGGCCACGCGGGCTGATGACTTCACATCCACGGGCGCCGCGCCTCGCGCCGCCTACGCCTGCCGCAGCTCCCACTGCTCCTTCGTGATCTCGTACCGCACACCCCCGTGCTCGGAACCCTCAACCGCCATCATGTCGTCCGGCGTGGGGATGTTTTCCGCGAGCGTCATCCCGAGCTTCTCCATAACGTTGCGCGAAGGGCGGTTCACGGTCATCGTCTCGGCCCACACCATGCGGATGCCGAGCTCGGCGAACCCCTTCGCCAGCAGCGCCTGCGAGACCTCGGTGGCGTAGCCCCGGCCCCAGGCCGCCTGGCGCAGGCGGTAGCCGAGTTCGGCCTCCTCACGCGGGCCGCTGCGCAGCGGACGCAGGCAGAACCAGCCAACGAACGCGCCGCCGTCCTTCTCGTGCGCGGCGAACAGGCCGAGGTCATGATCCCAGCGCTCGTAGCCGGCGAGGATGCTGGGGATGGCGAGGTCGCGGACCTCCTCTGGCGGGGTCGGAGCGCCGCCGGTCAGGTAGCGCATCACCGCCGGGTCGCTGTCCAGCTCGATCAGCAGGTCCGCGTCGGCGGCGGCGAAGTGGCGGAGGGTCAGGCGCTCGGACTCGAGGTAGGTGGTCACGTGAGGATCATGGCCGAGCCGGGTCGGACGGTCCAGGGAGTTTTCGGGCCGCGTCTGTCACCGGGTGGGGTGCTGGAGGAACAGCAGCATGGCACGGCCGCCTTCACGTCACGGCCGAGGACGCGCCTCTATCGCTCCCCGAGTCGTAACACAAGACACGAACGATCTCTTCACGTGGCTGGTGTGATCACGGCGTCGGAACCGCATTGGATAGCCTCGTTCAGCGGACTGCAACCGCGCGACTTCCCCAGGCTGATCGCTATGTTGCGCCGAGAAGGTGCTGAGCTGACTCGCCGGGGACGTCCCTGGTCAGTGCCGCTGGAAGACCGCGTGCTGCTGGTCACCGCTTACTGGCGGGCCAACCTGACACTGCGCCAGCTTGCCCCGCTGTTCGGCATCTCCAAGTCAGCCGCCGACCGCATCATCGACCACATTTGGCCGTTGCTGGCGCTCAAACAGCGGCAACGCTTCCGCGCCGGCGCCGTGCTCATCGTCGACGGCACGCTCGTGCCCACCCGCGACCACTGCGCCGCCTAGGCCGTGTATCGGAAGTGGATCGTGCGCATAGGGTGTCGGCATGTCACTGGGTCGCATAGTCCTCTTGTCCGGTCGATCGATCCGGCTCACCGAGCTACGGATGTCTTCGACCTACGGGGGGATGCTGGAGGGCTACCCGTGCAAGCGCATCAACGACCGGAAGGTCAGCTGGGTCCAGCGGCAGGCCGAGCTTGCGTTTCCCTCCACGCCGGTCCATCTCGTTCCGCCCTCGCGCGAGTACCCGGACGAGACCGCCGGCGCCTTCGGTCCCGTTGAGGTGCTGCCTTCCGTGGCCTGCGTCGGCGTCTTCGACTCCACGGCGCTCGACCCGGCAATGGACGGCTCTTCCCTCATCGTCGCCTGGTTCCAGCCAGCACCAGAGGTACCGGCGGGTGAGGATGCTGACCTTGCGCTGCGCAGCATTCCCTGGGAGGAGCTGGCCCAGGACTACGAGCTGTAGCGACGAGTGCTCATCACAGCCACTCGTTGATGGCCGTGACGAGGACTGTAGCTTCGAAGCGGACCGCGAGCTTGTCGTAGCGGGTGGCCACGGCCCGATGGCGCTTGAGGCGATTGATTCCACACTCGACGGCGTGGCGCTCGCGGTAGTCGGCCGGGTCGAAATGCGGCGGCCGGCCGCCGCGGGAGCCGAGTTTTCGGCGGTTGCGGGCCTGGTCGGCCTTGTCGGGGATGGTGCAGAGGATTCCACGGCGGCGCAGGTAGGCGCGGTTCTTGCGGGAGGCGTAGGCCTTATCAGCCCGCACGCGATCAGGGCGGAGGCGTGGCCGGCCCGGTCCGATGCGGGGCACTCGGACCCTCTCCAGCACGGGTTCGAACTGCGGCGAGTCCCCGCGCTGCCCGGCCGTGATCACGATCGCCATGGGTTTCTGCCCCTGCTCGGCGGCCAGGTGCAGCTTGGTGGTGAACCCGCCGCGCGAGCGCCCCAACCCGTGATCGCAGGGCTCGGTGAACACGCCGCCCGGTGGTTCCTTCTGCAGGTCGCCCTGCTTGCGGGCCCCGGCCGCATGCTGGTGGGCGCGGCAGACCGTGGAGTCGACATTCAGGTCCCACGTGATCGCCCCCTTCGCGTCGGCCAGGGACTGGAGCCGGGTGACGATCCGGTGCCAGGTGCCGTTCCGCTGCCACCGACGGAACAGGTCGTAAACCCGGCCCCACGGCCCGTACTCGACGGGTACGTCCCGCCACGACACACCAGTTCGTACCCGAAACCGTATGCCGTCGATCAGCTGCCGGCGAGGCCAGACGGGCGGCCGACCCGCCCCTGGTCCCCCTCGGCAACAACGGCTCCAGCACTGCCCACTGCTCGTCTGTGAGATCCCCCCGCCCCATGAACCGTGATCATTCACCGCTCAAGATCCACTTTCGATACACGGCCTAGCAGTCCAAGAACTACGCTCCACCAACCACCAAGTGGTCATCGACGCAGACACACGGATGGTCATTGTGGTCGGACGGCCGGTGCCCGGGAACCGCAACGACTGCAGGGCATGGGAGCTGTTCAGGCGCGAGGGCCTCCGTCGGCCGCACCACCGCGATCGCAGACGGCGGTTACCGGGGCACCGGCCTGGTCATCCCACACCGCCGCGGACCAGGCCAGACTGAACTCCCAGCCTGGAAAGAGGAACACAACACTTCCCATCGCAAGGTGCGCACCCGCGTCGAGCACGTCCTCGCCCGCATGAAGACCTGGAAGATCCTTCGCGACTGCCGCCTGAAAGGCGATGGTGTCCACCACGCCATGCTCGGCGTCGCACGCCTACACAACCTGGCCCTCACTGGATATAGGCACGCCTGTGGGTGGTACGTCATGCGACGACTCATAGATCATTTCCGGGACAAGGCTTAACAAGCCGTCACTGACAGGCGGGCTCCGGTGGCGCGCCCCGCCCCACCCGCCCGAAAAGTGGGGGTCTGAGGGCTCAGCAGCGCCTAGGAGTGCCTCGCTGCGCCCACGCCAGCGCTGCGTCCCGGAGAGGGCCCCTTGAGGGCGCCAGCGCTGCGTCCCGGAGAGGGCCCTTGAGGGCTGGCCTTGGCCGCTATCGCGCCGGAGCGGCGAGTACAGCCCTGGCCTGCCGTATGAAGTTGCGCTGCGCCTGTTCCAGTACCGTGCTGTGCTCTCCGAACATGCGGACACGCTGCGCGAAGTCGGCCGCGGGAAGGCGCATCGCGTTCGCCTTCGCCTGGACTGCTTCATGGATGGCAGAAGCCAAGTCGGCCATGGAGTCAGGGCCGGTGATCGCCACCGCTGTCACTGCTCGCCGTAGTGCTTCCAAGGCGGCGTTGGTAGGAGCCCATAGCTCCCGGTGGTCAGCATCGTCATCCCACCCAGGCTGGACACGAGCAACGATGATCGAGCTGAAGGTGGCCTCTGCCTCGCTACATCGATCAAGGACGGCCACAAACGCCGCTTGCCGCTCTTCCCTCAGCCGATGCCTTACATCCACGGCTTCTTGGTCCTGCACCTGCCGCCGGATCAATCGTCCTTGGACGATGGCGCCTCCCAGTGCACCCGCCAGCGTTCCAGCAATCCCCAGCGCAGCAGCCCACACGGCTGCATCCCCCTGATCCATGCCACGCATCATGCCGCCCCAGTGCCGCGAACGGTGTCGTCCTCCTGGTCGTGAGGGACGGCCGGGAGAATCCTGGAAGGGTGCCCACGAAGACCGTCTTGAGGTGCAGCCAATGCGGCAGCGTGCTCCCCGAGGGCAGCCGGCCGCCGCCCCCGTCCACCGGGTTGAGCCAGCGCGCGGTGGATGACCGAGGTCGGCGCGCTCGGACAGGGCCGCGACAGCATGGTCGAGCAGCCTCTGCTCCCCGCCCACGCCGATGCATGACAGACGGCGCAGGTAGGCGCGGGCCGCCTCGTCGGCAGGGTGTCCGGGGCGGGGGTGGGCTTCGGCCGCACCGGCGGTCGCCGGGTGCACGGTGATCAGGTGATTCAGGACGCTGCGCTGGGCGTCCTCGGCGAGTGTGTCGAGCTGGCTGGTCTCGACACCGAAGGTCATTCGATTGAACAGGGAAGGGGTGGCCGGCGGTTGGGCGGCTTCGCCCTGGGCAGGCGCTTCGGCCAGGGCGAGAGCGTCCAGCATCTCGGCGGCGCCGGTGCGCAGCAGCTCGGTGCCTTCGGCCTGTGGGCTGGTGAAGCGGGCGGTGAGGTGCGTGAGCATGTCCTCGTCGAGAAGGGTGCCCAGTGCCAGGGCCCAGATCTGCCCGCCGCGCTGCCGGGACAAGGGTGACTGTCCACGGGGCCGTCCCACAGGAGTCCAATGACGATTGGACACACCGGCCCGGAAGTGCGCTGGTGGGCGCTAGGGGTCAGGTCACTGCAGGTGGCGTAACCACCTGGGTGTCCAGGGGCACCGTAGACACCCGCGCACGAACCAGCGGGGGGTGCAAGGCATCGTGGTGAGGAGACCAGTGGCACAAGAGCCGAATACACCGCGTTGATCGACGAGCTGGTCCGGTTCCGTGACGGCCTGTTGAAGGCGGCCCATCGGACCGCACCCCGGCCGAGGCCGCGCAGGCCAGCCCAACGACGATCGGGGGACTGGCTGCGCAAAGGCCAGTTTCCCCAGGAGATCGATCCGCTGCTGCGGTTGGTGTGGGTCGCGCGGGGGCTGGAAGGAAACTGCTGGACTGGCCATCAGACCGGAGGTGGCGGCGCTCGACGCTCGACGAGCGGCGCTCGACGCCTGGCTCGTCTTCGAGAAGCGGCCGGGTCTCGATGACGCCGCCGCCTACCCGCACCTGAAATTGTAGGTGGGCGGGGCCAGTTGAATGAAAGCAACTGGTCCCGCCCACCTACACGAGGGAGGAGGAGAATGCCGCACGGGGGGTAAATAGTGGAAGCCACAACGTGCCACACCTCTTGTTTGCGTCATACCGCAAAGGGGTCGCCTATCACACCACAGATCCGCACGAGCCCTGGCTGCCCGCCGTCACTGACCTTCACATAGACGGTGTAAGACCATCCCCGTGACTCCGCTTCGCGCCGCGCCCAGGTCAGCACTTCGTCAATATCAGCGTCTGACACTTCGTATTCGTGCGAGTGATTACTAGCCGTGTCCCAGAAATAAACGCGATACACGGCGTGGTCCTGCTCCCAGGTGGTGTCCCTAGGGTCTACTGTGCAAATATGCATGACCTCATCATAGAACCTGGGTCACGTTGGCACGCCCTCTTAGAGAGCTACTTCACGTAGAGCGTCTGGCTGAGGCCGGTGTCGATGTTCCCGGGCTGCGGGGCCGTGATCTGACCACTGATCACGCCAGTGTACCGCCCCGCCTTGCGCACCTGCTTTCCGCCTTCCAGGGGCGTGTAAAACGTTGCAGTCTTCCCATTCTTGATCACCTGGGTCTGACTGGAAGTGGTCATGACCTGCCTCGGTCCCATACGGGGCCCCAATTCCAGCCTGCCGTTGAGGTGCACGGTAACCGACGGGTAGGTGCCTTGGCAGGTAACCCGGGTCTTGAACAGAATCCGCCCATCGGGCTGCCCTGAAGACCGGTGGGGGTTCTGTGGTGTCGCGGTACAACTCGCGCCACCAGCAGCAGCAAACTTGACACTCCGCGGCTGAGGCGATTCCTCGGCGCTTGCGGGGGTTGATATCAGAACGGTCGCAGTCAATCCAACCGCTCCCAGAGAAATTATCATTCGGCGCTTCATGAACACGCTCCTTCTGGTGGGGGGTCAAGAGCCAGAACTCGGGCCACCAATAGCCCTGCCCTGGGTGTCCCGACATTACAGCAACAGATCATCTGACTAGTGATCAGTGACCTTGATCACGCGGATTTCAAGCCATGTGACCGCCGCGAGCCACGCCCGCATTTCACCGCGCCCGACCTCTCGTACGCAGCCCAATGCACCCGGACGCCCAGGGACTTCACGGGCATGGATGCCACCGGGGCCCTGGGCTGGGCTGGGTGATCGGGGTCGCTTGTTCTTTATGGTCTGAGTCGGTTTCGTTCAGTGCTGCTCTCGGGTCGTTTCGCGGTCTTGCCCACGTCGTAGCGGGTGGCGGGCTGTCTGTTCTTCAAGTCAAGTGGTCTGCGTAGTGCGCGAGTTGAGGACTTCCAAGTCGGTGAGTTGAGGATTTCGGTTCGTTGCCGTGGCGGCGCTGAAACGGAGCGACGAGGACTGGCGGTGCTCGAAACCCGAGTGCGGGCCGAACTCGGACTACGGCAGGATGGGGCGGATGGAGCAATCCCTTGAGGTGTCTGAACTCGTCACTGACGCGGGATTCGCGCTGCGGTCGTGGCGTCTGTCTGACCTTCCGCTGGTCCTTGAGGCGAGCCGGCAGCGTCGCGTTTGTCGAACGGCAGTGGGGCCGGGCGACCACGAGGGCGGGGTATACGTTCGTCATCGTGACCTCTGCCGGTCTGCCGGTCGGCCAGGTGGGGCTGTGGTTGAGGGATCTGGAACAGGGCCGTGCGTCGCTGGGCTACTGGGCCGGGTTGTCGGGGCGGCCTGTACCAGGGCGCATGCGGAAAAGGGCCGCCCCACCCCCGCCGTCCTGACACGGCAGAGCAGCATCGACGGTATCCGCCTGCCGTGCACAGCGCTGCCCTTCGCGTGCGTTCCGGGCTCCCGGTCCGCGCCCCCGCAGACCGCGGGCCGGGCGGTCGCCGGGCTCCTCGCCCCGGCCGGCGACGACCACGCGTGGACGGGCTGGACATTCTCCGCCCGCTGGGGCTCACGCTAGAGGCTGAACGTCACACTCGTGGCACCGGAACTGGTGGTGGAGGAGGTCGGCGTCGACATCGCCCGCGACAGTGCAGGCCGGTGGCGACACCCCGCAAGCTGGCACCGGGCACGCCCGGAGCTGTCACCCGCCGACGTCCCGGCCTTCGAGCCCGGCCCGACCGGCTGAGCGTGCCCGTCGGGCGCGGCCCGCCAGGACGCTGCACGGTTCATCTTGCACGTCCTGCCAACCGCACCAGATCCACGTCACGTTCATGGGATGCGGTCGTTTCTGGGGTTGCTCAGCTATCTCGATCTGCCTGACTTGGTCCATGAGAACGGACAGCAGATGTTCATCGATGTCGGAGGCGGAGGGCGCCGAGGACGAATCGAACTGTGCAGGAGTTCAGGCGGCACCGACAGCGAACTGCGTGCAGGTGGGCCGATCAGCTCCGTCAGATGTGTTGTACACATGTCCGATGACCACTTCTCAGTTCCAGCTTCGCTGCGTTGGCGAGCAGGAGTTCGTTCCCTGGGCGCGCATGATTGCCGACACCTATGGTCTGGATCGCTCGGAGGAGGAGCTTGCTGATCAGCGAGCTGCAACGGATCTCTCTCGCACCCTGGCCGTGTTCGACGAGGGCGAGCCGGTTGGCGGGGCCTCCGTCTACAGCCGGATGCTGACCGTTCCCGGTGGCGTCCTGCCCGTGGCGGGGATCGCCTCGGTGGGCGTGGCCCCGACGCATCGCCGCCGCGGCATCCTCACCTCGATGATGCGCGCCCAGCTGACCGACCTGCACGAGCAGCGACGAGAGGCGATCGCCGCGCTCCGTCCCTCGGAGGCTGGCATCTACGGACGGTACGGCTACGGCCCCGCGACCGTCGGTAACCGGATGCGCTGCGACCGACCCGCCATGGGGTTCCGCCCGGATACCGACTTCGGTGACGGAACCGTCCGGCTGCAGCACGCCGACCAGGCCCGCCCCCTTCTTGAGGAGATCTACGACCGGGTCCGCACCACTACGGTCGGCTGGCCTGACCGGCAGACGGCCCACTGGGCAGTGCGCCTCGCCGACCATCCGCATCGGCGCGGCGGCGCGACCTCGCTGCGGTTCGCCGTGCACCAGGAGTGCGACGGACGTGCCACCGGCTACGCGTTGTACCGGCACGGCTCCGCCCCAGACGGTGCGGCGGCAGTGCCGGAGTGGTGGAGGTGGTGGAACTGGCGGCGTGCTCGCGCCAGGCGTATGCGGCGCTGTGGCGCTTCCTCGCCGGCATCGATCTGGTGAGCCGGATCGACTACGAGGGCTCTGTGGACGAGCCCTTGCCCCACCTGCTCATCGAACCCCGGGCGGTCCAGGCCACGCCGGTGGACCGACTGTGGCTGCGGCTGGCCGACGTGGACAGGGCCTTGGTCGGCCGGAGTTACAGCCTTCCGCTGGACCTGGTGCTGGATGTGCGGGACGACTTCTGCCCGTGGAATAGCGGCCGCCACCGACTGCAGGCGGAAGCAGGGAGCGCCGTCTGCGAGCCCACGACCGCTCCGGCCGACCTGCGGCTGACGGCGGCGGAACTCGGCGCGGTCTTCCTCGGCGGCACTTCGCTGACGGCCCTCGCGGCCGCTGGCCTCGTCGAGGAACTGCGGAGTGGTGCGCTATCCCGAGCCTCGGCGGCCTTCCGCGGCGAACGCGAACCCTGGTACCCCGGCGGCTGGGCCTTCCCGCTCTATTGAACAGTCCTGCGGAAGCCGCTGCTGCATACGGCCACTGCGGTGCTGTCGTTTCTCGTGAACATCGAACACCGGCTGGCACAGGTGCCTCCCGAAGCGATGAACAAGTGCTGTCCGAATTCGCGAACAAAGCCAATCTGCCGGTGGACGAAGACGTCGGCTGCGCCCCGACCTTGCGGTTTCACGCCCCGGAGACGTACATGGTCCGTGCACGACGTGCCGCCAGCGACGTCCGGGACCCCGACCGCGGCACCAGGCGAGCGCAACGGAAGGCAGTGAGCCGGGGAGCTTCTACGGGCGCGGGCCCTCCTGTGGTGGAGCGGCCGGGGGCAGGGGCTGCTGGCCGCGCTCGGCCTGAAGGCATGCTGCGGGGGCGTTGCGCTGGTGTCGGTGTCACGGTGGGCGAGGGCTTCAGCCGCCCGACGGAGGCGTTGCTCCGTGGCGGCCGCTCCGTGGCGGCCGCTCCGTGTCGGCCTGAAGCTCGGCGGCCTTGGCCTGCACAGCCCGCAGGGTGCCGGGGTCCTCCAGCACCGTGCGCAGGTCCGCAGAGGAAGTGGGCTCGGCTTCGGTGGCGTCGGCCCGGCCGTTGCGGGGAGATGAACTCTGGTTCAGTCGGGCCGGCCGAGGTCCTTGCCATAGCAGATATCGACGTACAGCCCCGTGCACTATGCCGGGATCTCGGAGTAGCCGTGGCGGACGTACAGCGCTGCGGTCTAGCGAGATCGGCAGGCGTGTGAGCCGGACCTTTCGTAGATTGAAGAGTGAGCGACTGGCAGGAAATGCGCGTGGAACCGAAGATCGACTACCCGGGGGTGTTCGCCGCCCTTCCGAGCCCGTGCCTGGTGCTCGGCACGGACCTGGTGATCGCGGCTGCCAATCGGGCCTTCTGCGAGGTGACGGGACGTAGCCGGGCCGAGCTACTGGGGCAGTACCTTTTCGAGGTCTTCCCGGACAACCCCGCCGACCCGGATGCCGACGGGGTGGACACGCTGAAAGCCTCACTGCACCGTGTCCTGTCCACCGGGCAGACCGATCACATGGCGTTGCAGAAGTACGATATCCCGGTCACCGGGAACCCCGAGGTGTTCAAGGAACGCTGGTGGACCGCGATCAACGTGCCCGTCCTCGGACCGGACGGCAAAGTCGCCTGGATCATCCACCGCTCCGAGGACATGACCGACGTCGTCCACGCCCACCAAGCCGCGCACCTGCCCTCGGGCCGCCCCGGGCGGGAGGCGGCCATGGAAGCCGAGTTGTACGCCCGGGCGCGGCAGCTGCAGCAGCTGAACGAGGAACTGCGACAAGCCCACGCCCGTGAACGGCGCATCGCCGTCGCCCTCCAAGAAGCGATGCTCCACTCCCCCGACCTGGCCCGGCACCCGAACATCGCTGTGCGGTACCTCCCCGCGACCGGATCACTGAACGTGTGCGGCGACTGGTACGACGCGGTCGACCTTCCCGCGGACCGCTTCACCGTCACCGTCGGCGACGTGGTCGGCCACGGCCTGACGGCAGCCACCGTCATGGGCAGGCTCCGCAGCGCGCTGAGCGCCGCCACCCGCACCGTCCACGGCCCCGCCCAAGCCCTGGAAGTCCTGGGCCTGTACGCCCGCTCGGTCGAGGGAGCGCTGGCCGCCACCGCCGTCCAGGTCCTCATCGACTGCCACAGCCACCTGCTCATCTACAGCAGCGCCGGCCACCCCCCACCTGTCCTGCTGCACCCCGACGGCACCTGCGACCTGCTCGACCAGGCCACCGACCCACCTCTGGGCGCCCGCCCCGAACACGTCCCCCGCCCCCAGGCCAATGCCCCCTACACCCCCGGCGACACCCTCATCCTCTACACCGACGGCCTGATAGAACGCCGCGACGAGGACATAGACACCGGCCTGACCCGCCTGACCACCACCCTCGCCACCTGCACCGACTTCGGCGCGGAACACCTCGCCGACGCCCTCCTCGCCCGCCTGGGCCTCGCCAGCGGCGCGGACGACGACATCGCCATGGTCGTGGTCCGGCTGGAGCGAACGACCCGACCGTACTGATCAGGGGGACGCCGCAGTCCCTCAGCGCATGCGCGAAGATGCTCCTCCCCCCGGCCCTCTTCTCCAGCGGGTCCGCAACCCGCTGCCGGCGCGCGTCCTCGGCAGCTACAGCGCCGCCGATCCTGTGTGGTTCCGGGTCGACACCGTCAGGGCGTTCTTCCCTGGCTTATACCTCGTGGTCGACGCCCAGGGCCGGATCGTCTGGCTCGGCATGGCGGGCAGGCTTCCTGGGCGTGACCGGGCGGATCATGCTCGGAGTCGACGTTGCCCGTGACAGTGCAGGCCGGTGGCGGCACCCGGCAAGCTGGCATCATGCGGGGTTGGTACGCGAGATGCCCGCTCGATGAGCGGGCACGAGGTGCTTCGTAGCTCAGTGTCGGGGGAGCTCACGTCAAGACGGAGATGCCGGGCCGGTCACATACGAACTGCGTCCTCGCGCCCGGCATCGAGATCGTCTGCCGCGACCGAGCGACCAGCTCCGGCTCGACGAGGGTGACGTGCAGTCTCTCGCGTGAGCCCCACCCGGCGGGAGAATGTCCAGCCCGTCCAGGGGTGGTCGTCCGGCCGGGGCGAGGAGCCCGGCGATGGCCCGGCCCGCGCGGTATGCGGGAGCGTCGTACTGCGCCCAATGCCTGCAGGCGTCCGTCGGTGTCGTATCGGCCCGGCAGCAGCGGCCCTGCGGCGGCGGCAGGCCTACCCGAACCAGCGGGTTCGAGGGATCTGGACGGTGCTCAGGCGAGAACCCACCTGGGGCGTGGTGGTCCTGGGAGGGAGTACCACGCGGGTTCGCCTTCGCTGTCTGGGACAAGATGGGGCCTCGGATCTGGACGGGGCTTGGGATGGGTTACGACCTGCAAGCAGTGATCGCTGAAGGGGAGGCGCTGCGGGGTGTGGCGCGGGACCTGCCTGCCGCTCGGCTGGCGTCGATCGGTCAGGGCCTGTCGCTGATGCCGATGACGGACGCCCTGTTCGATTCCGTCGCAGACGGGAGCGGCGCAGGCGCGTTGGGGTTCTGGCGGTTGCCAGGGGGGTTTGAGAAGCCCCTGGCTGCCTGGTCAGCCGGTGGGCCGGTGGCCTACGTGGAAGCCGAGTACTTCGGCGGCGTAGGCGAGCAGCGGGCTGCCGTGTGGGATGGCGGCACCCTCGTGCTCGGCCCGCTTCACGTGGAGGAGGGCCAGCCCTTCCCGCCGGCCGGCAGCCCGATCTCTCAAGCGCTGCGGTGGTTGGGCGTAGTGGCAGGCGCTGGCGAGGACGAGTTCTCGGCTGTGGGGCTGGACCGGCATCGACACGGCGAGAGGTGGGTTGACTGACGCGCGACTTCCGGATTCCCGTACTCACGGGCAAGTTCCCGGCTCAGCTCGCGGAATCTGCCCGTGAGTGCGAGAACCTCGTGCGTCGTGGGAGCTTCGTTCAGTGCTGATGCGCGACATGTCACCTCGTTCCAGAGGCCGCTGTGGCATCAGAGCGCCTTGGGTCCGTCGACGGCGCTGCTGTCCGGGAGCGTGACGTGGGGGCCGTGGGTGGGCGTTCTGTCGGGGGTGTGGAGGGGACGGCGGATGGCGAGGCGGTGGTGGCCGGGGGGCGCGTGGGAACGGGTGTCGTATCCGTCGAGGGGCGGACGCTGGGGCGAGGGGTGGCACTCGCGGAAGTCGAATCGGTCGGGGTCGGCAGGGCCGTGGGGCTGCTCGCGGGCGGTGGGGCGAGGGGCACCGTCGGGGAGGCGGGGTCGTGGTGGGCGGTGCGCAGCAGTGGCAGGGCGAGGAGGGCGGCGACCGTGCAGGTCGCGCCGGCTCCGGCGGCAGCGCGGAGGATACGGCGGCGGGTCGCGCCACGGCGGATCTCCTCGTACCGGCCGGCGGGAGGGGCCAGGTGCTGAGAGGGCGGCCGCATGATGACGGCGAGGGGGTCGTCGGGTTCGAAGTCCGGTCCGTCGTCACTGTATGTGATCAAGGCTTCTCCTCAGGTGGGCGCGGAGCAGTTCGCGGGCCGCGTGCAGGTCGGCCTTGACGGTTCCTTCCTTGCGCCCGGTCAGCACGGCCACCTCCCGGATCGGCAAGTCAGCGTAGTAGTGCAACAGGGTCGGTATGCGCAGTCGTTCGGGGAGCCCCTGCACGAGCAGGCGGACAGAGGCGTCGGTCTGCTCGGTGGGCGGAGACACGGACGCCTCCACGGTGACGCGACGCATGGCTTTGCGCTCGCGCTCCAGGCGGCGCCAGTGGTCCCGGACGATGTTGGCGGCCGTGACGTAGAGGAAGCCCCGGGGCTCCGACACGGTCGTCCAGCGGGCCCAGAGGCGGGTGAACGCCTCCGAGGCGATCTCGTGGGCGGTCTCGTCGTCGTCGACCAGACGGCGGCACCAGCCGGCCAGGCGCGGGTAGAGAACGGCGAACAGTTCGGCTGCCGCCTTCTCACGGGACCGTTTCAACACTCTCCATGGGGGGATGGGGGCGCTCTTCGCGCCCGGGGGCGCGGGGGGCACCCGCAGGAAAGACCCCGGACCGACGGCGTACGTTCCATCGGCCCGGGATCGGGGCGGCCGGCAACCGCTCAGTGGCGTGTGGCGCTCAACGTGGCAAAGACGATCACATTGTCGAGATAGCCGTCGCCCGTACGAGGCCCGCCGCACGTGATGAGCCGCAGTTCCGGCCGGTCGACGTCGCCGTAGACCGCCTTCGTCGGAAAGTCGGCCTTGGCGACGGTCCGCACGGAGGTGACGCTGAACTCGGCCGATCTGCCGTTCTCCAGGCGCACCGTGATCCCGTCACCCCGGCGCAGCCGGTCGAGGCGGCGGAAGACGCCGTCCCCGTAGGCGCCGACCGTGACATGGCCGAGGATCACCGACGGACCGGTCTGGCCCGGCGCCGGGGAGTTCTGGTACCAGCCCGCCTGGTCGTGTGCGGTGATCGGGGGCACCTGCACACCACCGTCCTGCGCCAGCCCCAGTCGCATGACGGGGGTGTCGACGCCGATCTCGGGAATCCGCAGCCGCGCCGGGACCGAACGGCTCAACGGGGCCGATGCGTTGGCCGGGCCCGCCGAGGACCGGGCGGGCACGTGCGTGCCACTCGGGCGGGTGGCAGATGCCCCGTCGCCATTGTGGCCGGCGCAACTTATGAGCAGCGAGGCCAGTGTCACGGTGACGAAAGCGCGCCTGGAGAGGTGAGTCATGCCCCGGTCGCCCGCCGGCGGCGCACGAGGAAGACGGCCGCGCCGCCCAGCGCGAGGGCACCGGTGGCGCTGCCGCCGATCAGCGCGCCGTCCGAGCCGGAGCTGTCGGAGCCCGTGGTCACGCCGGTGTTGGGAGCGCCACTCGGTACGACGCCCACCTGGCCGCGTCCCTCGCTCGGCACGACGGAGGGCACGGGGGTGGCCGCCCGGCTCGGCGCCCGGGTGGGGACCGAGCTCGGCTCCGCGCTGGTCGGCGCGCTCGGCCGGGCCGACGGTTCGGAGGTGGCGGAGGGACGGGTGGGGGACGCGCTCGGGCCGTCGGCGAACGCGGGCACCGTGCTCGCCAGCACGGCGACGCACGCGGCTGCCGTGGCGCTGAGGACTGTTCGGCGCATGTATCGCTCTCTTTCGTCGGCCGACCCGGCGGATGGCCGGGGCGGCTGCGTGATGGATCGAGCGGAGAGACGAGACAGGATCAGCACAGGTTGTAAAGGGTTGGCAAAGTCGCGCGGGGTGAGGATTGCGCCGCGCGGCAGCGTCCCGGGGCAGCGCACGCCGGCCGCGGACCCGCCGCGCCGCAAGGCTTGGCCGGGCCCGTGGATCGCAGAGCCGCCACGCCGCCTTCGCGTCAGGCCCGGCGCCAGCGTTCCACCGACCGCACACCGCCCCGCGATGACCGCGGCCATGTCGCGGTCCCGAAAACGGGCCGCCCCTTCCGTGAACTGGCCACCGGGCAGCTCTACTTCGGCGATGAGGATCCGGCTAGACGCCCCACCCGCAACCGCTAACCCCCACCCCCAACCAGGCAAAACAGCGCTGACGAGCGAAAACACCAACCGAGTCTTTACGCGCTGGGACTACCTACCCCCCACCCGGGCCACACTCCACACACAACACATAAGCCCAGCTCACCCGCCCCGCCCATCCAGCGCCAACCGCCCACCCCGGCTTTTCAACGAACCCACAACACCGCAGGCCAACAAACACCCGGCACACCAACAAACTCCCCTCCGAGCGTTATCTGATCTCCGCGCGCCCCAGATCGAGATCACCTCATGCTCGAGATCCCCTTTCGGCACCGCCGGTAGGGCAGGATGTGCCGTGTGAGCGGGGGCAGATACGGCGGGGATCGGATCGACTTCAGCAACAACACGTTCCGGGGCGAGGTGATCGGAAAGAAGGTGGAGCATCACCGCCATTACGGACCCATGCCTCGTGTAGAGGACGCGCTCCCGCCGGCGGCGGCCGAGTTCACGGGGCGCGACGAAGAACTGGCCACACTGCTCGTGGCGTTGGCCCCCGACGGCGCACACCACGCCGCGGTGCCGGTCACCGCGGTGGCCGGGCTGGGCGGCGTGGGCAAGACTGCGCTGGCCGTACGGGCCGCCCACACGGCACGCGAACGCGGCTGGTTCCCGGCCGGCGCCCTGTTCGTCGACTGCCATGGCTACGACGAGACGCCCGCGGGACCCGAGCAGCTCCTAGAGGCCCTGCTGCGCGCCCTGGGAGTGGCCGCCGCGCATATGCCGAGCACGCTGGACGAGCGTGCCGTGCTCTACCGCTCGGCGCTCGCGGAGCGTGCCCGCACCGGCGGCCGTGTACTGATCGTCGTGGACAACGCCTCGCATCCTGGGCAGGTCAGACCGCTGCTGCCCGGCCACCCCGCACACCGGGTCCTCGTCACCTCGCGCGACACCATGCCACAGCTCGGCGCCCATCAGCTCCACCTCGACATCCTCCGGCCCGAGGTGGCGCGGAACGTCCTGTGCGCGGCGCTGCGCACCGCCGCCACCGCCGACTCACGCGTCCGGGACGACCCCTATGCGGCCGGGCGGCTGTGCGAGCTGTGCGGTCATCTGCCGCTGGCGCTGCAGATCGCGGCCGCGCTGCTCATCTCCGATCCGGGCAAGCCGGTGGCGGAACTGGTGGCGGAGCTGGCCGGCTCCGCCACCGTCCTCGATCACCTGGACGACGGCGAGCGCGGTGTGCGGGCCGCCTTCGATCTGTCGTACCGCCGCCTCGGCCCGGAACCCGCACGCCTCCTCCGCCTCCTGGCGCTCGCGCCGGGGCCGGAGACGAGCGACGAGGCGCTCACCGTGCTGTCCGGCGCCGACACTCCGCCGCGGCGGGAGCTGAACGTCCTGGTGCGTGCCCATCTGGTCGGCCCCGGCAGTGTGCGGGGCTGCTGGAGCATGCACGACCTGGTCCGCGCCTACGCCCTGGACCAGGTGTCGCGGGAGGAGCCGCTGCGCGCGGAGGGCACGGCAGCGCGGGCCCGGCTGCTGGCGCACTACCAGCGGCGGACCGAGGCGGCTGACTGGTATGTGCAGAACCTTCCCGGCCGGGTCCCGTCCTCCGGATTCGGCAGCCGGGAGGAGGCTCTGAGCTGGCTTGACCGCGAGCGCACCGGCCTCATCTCCGCCGCTTTGTGGGCTGCCTACCCTGTCCATGCCCCGGCCGGGCTGGGACTGGCCCTGGGCCTTTTCGGGTATCTCAACCGGCGGCGATACTTCGACGACGCGGTGTCCGTTTATCAGTGCGCGGCCGAGGCGGCGCTCGCGCTGGGCGACGGCTTGGGTGCGGGCAGGGCGTTGCGCTATCTCGGTCTCGCCCTGCGCGAAAACCGCAGGCTCGAGGAGGCGATAGCGGCGCACACCCGCGCCTGCGGGATCCACGGGGAGCGCGGCGACCGGCCCGAGGAGGGGAAGGCCTGGGACATGCTCGGTGTCTCCCTGACCGAAGCGCGCCGGTTCGACGAGGCGATCGAGGCCCACGAACGCGCCCGTGAGCTGGCGCAGGCGGTCGAAGACGCACAGGTCGAGGCGTCGACCTGGAACAACCTCGGCCGCGCCCTGTTCAAGCTCGGCCGGTTCGACGAGTCGATCGTCGCCCTCTCCCGGGCCTGCGCGATGTTCCGTTCGGTCGGCGATCGGTTCCGCGAGGCCACCGCGCGGAACAACCTGGGGCGCGCCTTCCGCGAAACCGGGCGTCTGGCGGAGGCCCTGGCGGCGCACACCACCGCTCGTGCGGTCTTCGAAGAACTGGAGGATCGTGAACGCCTCGCCACGTCGTGGAACGACTTCGGTGTCACCCTTTCCGCGCTGGGCCTGTTCGACGCGGCCGTCGACGCGCATCGGCACGCGCTACGGGAGCAGCGGGATCTCGGCCATCGGCACGGTCAGGCGATCGCGGCCCACAGCCTCGGCGTCACCCTCGGGCGTGCGGGCCACCGCGAGGAGGCCGTCGAGGCGCATCTCCTGGCGCTGCGCCTCTACCGTGAGCTGGCCGACCACTATGGCGAGAGCGAGATGCTGAAACTCCTCGCCGGCGCCGGGCACCGTGAAGAGGAACCGCTCGGGGAAGCCGGCAGCTGATGACGCCGCCGCTCCCCCGCGCCCGGCTGGCGAGGACGAGTTCCCTCGTCCTCCTCCAGCCGACGCCGCTGTGCAACCTCGATTGCCGCTACTGCTACCTGCCCGCCCGAGATCTGACCCGCGTCATGTCCGACGAGGTCGCCGACGCCGTCGCGCAGACCGTCGGCTTCTGGTCGGAACGCCACCCGGTCACCGTGCTGTGGCACGGCGGGGAGCCGCTCGCCACGGGCGTGTGCCGCCTGACGGCGCTGCTCGACCGCTTCCCTTCAGGCCGCGAGTATCCGGTACGACACGCCGTGCAGACCAATGCCACGCTCATCGATGAAGCGTGGTGCCGGCTGTTCCGCGAGCGAGGGATAGAGGTCTCCGTCAGTGTCGACGGTCCCGGCCCCGGCGACGGCCGGGGGGAGCGCGGCGGCCGGGTGGACCGCGGCGGCCGGGTGGACCGCGGCGGCCGGGACGCCACCGGCCGCGCGCTACGCGGTATCGGTCTGCTCAGGGAGCACGGCATCGCATTCGGCGCCATCGCCGTCGTGGCCGACCCGACCCCTCACAGAGCGGCCGAACTGCACCAGTGGTTCACCGACCTCGGCTGCCGCATTCTTGGCATGAATCTGGTGGAACGCAAGGGCGTGAACACCCAGGCCGTCCAGGACGACCAGAACGTCGCCGACTTCTGGGCCGCGCTGGCCGCCTGCGGGCGCGCCGACCCGCGCATGCGCCTGCGCGATGTGGAGCACGCCCGTCGGTACGTCAGGGCGGAGCTCGCCGGTACGGCCGGGCAGTGGGCGAGTCAACCGGTCGATCCCCTGCCCATGGTCACCTGGGACGGGCAGGTCGTGCCCGTCGCACCGGACCTCGCAGGGTTCTCCTCCACGCGCCACGGCCGCTTCACGGTCGGCGACGTACGGGAGCACGGACTCGTGGGCTGCCTGGCGCGGGCCGAGGACACCCCCTGGGTCGCCGAGGCCCTCGCCGGGATCGACGCCTGTCGCACCGTATGTGATCTGTTTGCCTACTGTCGGGGCGGGCAGGCCGCCAACAAGTACTTCGAGACCGGGCGACTCGACGTCACCGAGACCGTCTTCTGCCGCAACAGCAGGCAACTTCTGATGGAAGGACTGATGCGCGATGCGGAACGAACTGCCGGTAAAAACTGAGGGCGTTGAGGCCCGGATACAGTCCCTTCGAGCGGCACTGCTCGCTGTGCCGGACACCGATACGGAGCCGGTCTGCGTGGACTGCGGCGAAACCGTATGCACACACGCCGCCACCCTCTTCTCGGGCGGGACGGACATTCCCCAAGTGCATGACTTCTAAATCCTGCTGCGGTTGGCGGAGGCGGCGGTCGCGGAGCCGGGCGTCACGGTCCACGCCTTCGAACTGCTGCTGGCCGGCAACCAGCGCTTAGTCGCCGGCCCCCCGAGCACCCCAACCAGGACGCCACCCGCCGCGCCGACATCGCTCCGTCCCAGCAGCCCTTCGCCGTGCTGTTCGGCTGCTCCGGCTCCCGGCTGGACGCCGAGATCATCTTCGACCGCGGCCTGGGCGACCTGTTCGTGGTGCGCACCGCCGGCCACGTCATGGGCCCGGAGGTACTGGGCAGTATCGAGTACGGCGTGGGCATCCTTGGCTGCCCGCTGGTGATCGTCCTCGGCCACGACTCGTGCGGCGCGGTCGGCGCCGCGTGTGCCGCCGTGGAGAACGGCATGACCCCGACCGGGTACATCCGGGACGTCGTGGAAGGGGTGACCCCAGCGTGCTGGCCGCACGGGCCGCCGGACACGTTGAGCCCGAAAAGATCCTCACCGAGCACATGAGGCACACCGTCGACCTGCTCCGGGACGGCTCCCGAGTCCTCGCCGAGAAGGTCACCGCCGGGCAGGCAGCCGTGGTCGGTCCGTGCTACCGCCTGGCCGACGGCAGCGCACAACTCGTCATCGCCCGCGGCCTCGACACGTTGGCCCGCCGCGCTCTGACCGCCCGGCCGGAGCCGCGCCGTGACTGCCCAGCGTGATTTGCCGCGGCCGCAGGACGCCCCCTATACGCAGATGAGTAACCCATCGGGTTTCACCGCTTGGTCCTCCCGGAGGGACATCCCGATGGCTCACGGAACTGACCACGCGCCCAGCATCTCCCCGCGCCGATCCTGACGCGGGCCGCGGCCGGAACGGTTGCGTACGGACGAACGTACCTCGCTGTAAGGCGCATTTCCGGGCCGATCGGGCTGATTCGCCGCCCTCTAGACGCTACCGTTTGATGTGAAGTCGGCACTGACGTGGGGGGTGTGGTGACGGGCATCGAGATCGCGGTCGGGTACCTGTTCGCGTGGGCTGTCCGGAAGGCTCAGCGCGTGGCCGGACGGGTGGACGGGGAGGTCGACCGGACGCTGGACGCCGGGATGGACCGCCTACACGAGTTGGTGAGCCGGAAACTCGGCAACGACCCCGCACTGCACCGGCTGACGGAGGAGGCGGCGAGCGGGCGCGAGTCGCCCAGCGACCGGACCCGCCAGCGAGTACTGCTCGCGCTGGAGGAAGCCGACGAGACCGATACCGGCTTCGCCGCCGAACTCGAGCAGGCACTAGCGCACCTGCAGTCCCTTGCCCCGACACCCGGCAGCCAACCGGGTGGGGACCACATCGAGTTCCACCACAACACCTTCAGCGGCCCCGTCCAGGCCAAGGGCGTCCAGCACATCCACCGCGGCGCCGCATCATGACTGACGGCAACAGACAGTACGGCGCGCAGGACGAGTTCGAGTTCCGCGACAACACTTTCCAGGGCCCCTTCCAAACCGAGGGCGTCCAGCACATCTACTACGGCGCGCCCCCGGCCACGCCTCAGCCACGGAAGTGGTAACGGCGGCGGGCGACCCGGGCGTTCGCGGCACTGGCGCTGGTTGTGGCTGCGGGAGGCGCGTACACGGTGTGCGCGCTGGGATCGTCCGCCGCACCGGAGGGGATCCCGGTGCCGCGGCTGGTGAATCCCGGTCATGCCAAGCTCCCGTCCAACGTACACCTCCAGGCGCAGGAGCAGTGCGGCTCCGGCGTCAACTACTACGCGGAGATCGCGGACGACTACGAGAAGGGACGGCAGACGGGGCAAAGGCGCCTGGGGCCGGCACTCGTCGACAACACCAGCCAGACTTCTTCCAAAGAGGCAGTACTGCTGGTGGGCATGCGCGTGGTGGACGTGCGGCGGAAGGCGCCTCCCACTACCGGCATAGCCGTTAAAAACGGGGGTTGCGGAGCGGGAGTGGACAGCGGGCAGGGCGACGCTGCGTTCTGCACCTGCCTGACACGCGAGCGGGCGCACGGCGTCGACGCCGTGCCAGCGCCGCGGGGCCGACAGACGCTGCTGCTGGAGCGCGTTCAGTTTCCTCACCTGTGCCGTGAGCCCCCTCATGCCCAATAGAGCGCTCGACAGTGTTTCGCTGCGCCGGACCGGGCACGGCCGGGGTCTGGAGCAGCGGCAGGCGCGGTTGTCGCCGAAGGCCTGGAGCAGGCCCCCTGTCGGGCGGCTGCCGCGCAGGTGTCCCGCACATCTGGGACGCTCATCCCTTGTCATCGGGATCACGCACCGTTGACGCTCTCCCTACTAAGCGTAGTGAAACGGTGAGGGTGAGTGAGCATGATCGAGAAGATGCAGGACTGGCTCAAGTGGCGGCTGTTCACGGTCGTTCGGGACAGGGGAAGGGGTTCGGGCTCTAGGCTCGCGTGGGCGGTATGGGTGCTCATCGTGGTGTTCGCCGGCCTGTCGGTCGCGTTGGTGGCGTTATCCCGGTCGGCGCCGCGGCCTGATTGGCATCCATGGGCGTTCGCGCTGGGTGAGCCGGTGTCGATCATCGCATTCGCCGTGCCCGGGCTGATTCTTGCCGCGCGGCGCCCGCGCAATCCTGCCGGATGGCTGCTCCTGCTATGCGGGACTGGGATGTCAGTGGACGATCTGGCCCGCGCCTACGGTGCCTATGCGCTCGTGCACGACGTTCCGGGCGGTGTCCTGGCAGTGTGGGCATCGGGTTGGCTGTTCGTGCTCGTCAGCTTCCCGTTCTTCTTCCTGCTGCTCCGCTTTCCTGACGGACGCCTGCCGTCGGCGCGCTGGCGGTTCGCCGCCTGGTATACGGGCGGATCTGCTGTGTTGGTGCTGATGGTGGGCGCTTTCCTGCCCGGTCCGGGTGCCTACGACTACTTCCCATCCGTGGAGAACCCGCTCGGCGTCCCGGCGCTGTCGTTCGTGCGCCCCGTCATCGGTGGCGTCACGGTGCTGTTCATTGTGTGCCCGTTCCTGCTAGCAGTGGCCTCGCTGCTGTTTCGGTTCCGCGGCAGTGACAGGGTCGCGCGCCAGCAGCTGGAGTGGGTGGCGTTGGCCGCCCTGGTGGCCACAGTGCTGGTCGGCGCCAGCGCGATCTGGCAGAACGCTCTCGGATCAGTCCTGGTCGACGTGGCGATGGTGGTCTTCAGTACGGGGGTCGTGATCGCCATCGTTCGGCGTCGGTTGCTTGACATCGACCGCGTCCTGAGTCGGTCGCTTCTCTTCGTCTTCTTGAGCGTGAGCCTGACCGCGCTATACGCCGGGTTCGTCAGCGTCTTCGGGCTGGTTTTTGAGCGTTCCCTCTCCGGCGCCGCCCCATTGTTGGGAACCGCAGTCGTCGCCGTTGCACTACAGCCACTGCGCGGCATACTGCAGCGGCTCGTCAGCCGGCTGGTGTACGGCCTGCGCGACGACCCATACGCTGTCATGGCCGACCTTGGCCGCTGCCTTGAGGCGACGGCGGAGGCGGACCGTGTCCTGCCGGAAGCGGTGCACACAACCGCAAGGGCGTTGCATCTGCCCTATCTGGCGATCCAGTTGACCCAGGAACAGGGGGAAGCCCTCGAAGTCGCCCGCTACGGCTGGCCGACGTCCGTGCCGGCGTGCCTGCCCCTGATCCACCGGGGACGGCGACTCGGCGCCCTGCTTGTGGGACCCCGTCCAGGCGAGAAATGCCTGACACCCGCCGATCTCCGTCTATTGCGCGAACTGGCCCGGCACGTGGCCACCGCGGCATCCGCAGTACGGGCCGCCGAGCAGGAACGCAACAGGCTCCGACGCGATCTGCACGACGGGATCGGCCCCAAACTCGTGGGCATCGGCTTCAGCGTCCGGGCCGCGCGCGCGAGCCTGGACCGCGCCCCGGACCGGACGGACCGCGCCCTGGCCCAAGCCCTGGACGGCATCGCCGCGACACAGTCGGCGCTGCGGCAGGTTGTCGCGGGGCTTCGGCCCACGGATGTGATCGTGCTCGGTCTGATCGGCGCACTCCGTAACAGCGCGCAACAGTTAGGCCTTCGCCTCGACGTAAAGTCAGCTGCTTCGCTGCCTCTGCTCCCCACCGACGTGGAAACCGTGGCCTTCCGCATCGGCGAGGGCGCGCTGACAAACGTCGCGCGGCACGCGCAGGCCGACCGGTGCCAGCTGGGTGTAACCGTACGGGACAGCATGCTGGTCCTGACCATCGAGGACAAGGGACGAGGACTCGACGGAGCCCCCGAGGGCGCCGGGATCACCGGTATGCGCGAGCTCTGCGCCCAGATCGGCGCGACCCTCGACATCACGACCCCCCGCGGCGGAGGCACCCGTATCGAGGCCTGTCTGCCGCTGGCGGACCACTCAGCCAAGGCAGGAGACGGTCCTGCATCGGATACCGGAGATCGGAGCTGACGTGAACCCTATCCGCGTACTCATCGCCGAGGACGAGCCCGTCGCACGCCAGGGGATGCGCGTCTGGCTCGAAGAGAGCGGCATCGAGGTTGTCGCAGAAGCCGACACTGGCGTGCAGGCCGTGGAAATGGCGCGGTCGCATCACGTCGACGTCGTGGTCATGGATCTCAACATGCCGGGCCAAGACGGCATCACGGCCACCCGCGAGATCCGCCGGACCCGGCCCCACACCAAGGTTCTGGCGTTCACTTCGTTCTCCGACATCCGGCACCTGCGCGCAGCCGTACGGGCCGGAGTACACGGATTCGTTCTCAAAGACCGTGAGAGCGACGACCTTATCCGAGCGGTGCAGGCCCTGGCCGGCGGCGAGGCCCACTTCGGCCCTGGAACCGCGGACCATGTGGTGGCACTGCTTCAGGAAATCCCAGAACAACCCCGCCCTGCCGCCCTGCAGGACCTCAGCACCACACAGCTGAAAATCCTCTCCCTCATGGCCGACGGTTACGACGACCCAGCCATCGCCCGCCTGCTCTTCCTGCAACTGAAGACGATTCGTTCCCGTGTCTCGGAGATAAAGGAGACGACCAGCCTGCGCACCCGCGCGGAACTGATCGCGCTCGCCCAACGTGCGGGAATGGGCAGTCCGTTCCCATCCACGTCCGCAGGAGAACTCCAATCCCCGTCTTGAGCAAGCGAGATCCCATAATGAGGCGTTCCGCGCACCTCCGTTCCGGGACAGATCACGCCCGAGATTGATGAGCAGACGGTCCGCACCGAGCGGCCGTCGTTCGGATATCCGATGGGGATCGCCATGACAGTCTCGCTCTCTCTCACGCTCGGCGTACCGGTACGGGCCCTGATCACGGAAGCCGTCGGCCGCGCAGCCCGGCGTCACGCCCAACACCGCGGATGGACACCGTCCACCCAGCAGCGCTTCGAACTCGCCGCCCGCACGATGGTGGGCCTCATGACCAACGCCACGCTCGTCGCCATCGACGCGGCCAACACCGGTGAGCTGCTGCTGAGGCTGGTCTCCCATGTGTGAAGTGGTCCGCTAGGGTCTGTTGCGAAAGTGGATCTTGTTCGGGCTGCGGTGGCGGACCCGGTGCCCCGTGGCGGGACGTGCCCGAACGCTATGGGCCGTGGGACCGGGTCTATGACCTGTTTCGGCGCTGCAGCGGGACGGCACCTGGCGAGGATCCTCACCCCGCTCCAGGCCAAGGCAGACGCGGTTGGCGACACTGTGCCGCTTGCCGGCTTCTTCGATGGTCTTCACCTGGCGGTATGCGGGCGCGCCACCGTTCCTACAGACGATGTCTTCCAGGTCCTCCCAGCGGACCTGAGTCCACATGCCCTCATGCATGTCGAGGCAGTCCAGAAGCGTCACCGCGTCTTGGTAGGCAAAGCCGCGCCGACTTCGGCGTCCGCCGTCAGCCGGCGCGGCAGACATCGACGGTGTGGTAATACACATGACGATCAGCGACCGCGGATGCTCGCGATCGCGTCCGGTCGGGAGCGGATCAGGTTCACGGTGTGCTTGTCCGCGTCCGGTGCCAGCGGCCGTCCCCACTCCCAATACCGGCGCAGCGTGTGCACCAGGTCATCGGCGTCCTCAGTACGGGGGTCGATCTCAGCAGGATCACCGGCACCCCGGCCGCCGGCGCCCGCACCACCAGGTCCGCCCGCTGGACGTACCCGCCTACGAGCCGGTGCGAGACCTCGGTGGCGAAGCCGAGCCGGTGCCCGATCCCGGCGCGGTGCAGTTCGGCCGCCGAGTGGAAGTGACCGCCGCAGCGCGGTCGTCGTAGCTGCCCGTAAGCAGTACCCCGGTGACCGGGGTGCCCACGCCCTCGGGGCTGTGGCCGGGGCCCTCGTGTCGTCCGGCGAGCGGGGTCACACCTCGGCTCGCCGGGCGATGCGCAGCCACTCGGGTGGCGGACATGGCGGTTGGAAGGGATGGGAGGTGACATGGACGCTGCCAGAGCCGATGCTGACCACCCCCGTGTCCGTGCCTGATCTCCGGCCTGGCTGTGCTGCGGATCCGAAGTTATGGGAAGTTATGGACAGGGTTTCCGGCTGTCCGTTGCCCACGACACATGGCCTGTGCCACCTGGTCGCACCGCTACCGGCGGCGCCGGGCCGCGCTGGAGTCGGTGTTCGCGGGTGTTCGCCACCCGGCACCCGTCAGCACCGTGGATGCTCTGCCCGTCGTCGACCACCCCGGACACCGTGCGGGAGCGGCCGACGAGCGCGGCCGTCGGCATGGAAGGCATCGTCTTCAAGCGGCTCGACGACCCCTACCACCGTTGGCCAGAGGGTGGCACGAGTACAAGAGCCACGAGACGACCGAGGCAATCGTCGGCGCGGTCACCGGCAACCCGGCCGCTCCCCACACCCTGCTCCTTCGAGCGGTTCAGGCCGTACTGGATCATGCAGTCCGCCGGGGCCGGCCGCATCTCCTCACCGTGGAGCCGCTCCGTCCGGAAGAGGTCTTCGCCCCAGAGCAGGATGAGGACCTCTGCGAAGGGTTCGGTCTGCCAGGGGCCCGCACCCGGATTGCAGGCGGCCGACAGGATGCCCAGGCTGGAAGGGGCGAGGCCGGGAAGTGGTCGTCGGCCGCGACGGCCGACGACCGGCCGATCACCGTGCCGGTGCGACGTCCCGGCGTACGGCAGCGACGACACGTCTCGAGGTGGCACATGACATCAGCGACGACGACCGAAGCGGCGGAGGAGTTCCGCCGGCTGAGCGACGACGATCCGGAACTGCAGGCCCACGGCACGTACTACTCGTGCAGCTTCCTGCTGGACATGGACCCCCACCGGTTCCTCGTGCGGATGCACAAAGGAAAGGTGGAAGAACTGATCACCGACCCCGAGCCATTGGCGGCCTACGACTTCGCGATCCGCGCGGACGCGGAGACATGGCAGGGCTTCTGCCGGCAGACGCCTCCGCCGATGTGCCACGGCATCTGGGCGGCCACATTCCGACGGGGTATGCGCCTGGAGGGCGATCTGCTCGTGCTCATGCAAAACCTGCGCTGCGTGACCCGGCAGCTGGAGCTGCTGCGCGTCACGGGCCCCCTCGGGCCGGCGGACGAGGCCGGGCCCGCCCCATCCTCTAGTGAGACGTAGGAGCTCCCCATGGTCAGCGGCAGGATCTCTCCGGTCACCGGCCACTACGTCGATGTCGACGTGGAGGACGCACAGTACAAGGTGTTCTACCTGGAGAACGGGCAGGGCACGCCTCTGGTGTGCCAGCACACCGCAGGCTGCCACAACCACCAGTGGCGGGGCCTCCTCGAGGACGAGGAGATCACCGGCCGCTACCGGGTGATCGCCTACGACCTTCCCCGGCACGGCAAGTCGGACCCGCCGTCGAACCAGGAGTGGTGGAAGGAGGAGTACCGGCTCACCGCGGACCACTTCACGTCCTTCATCGTCGCCTTCTGCGACGCCCTCGAACTGCAGGACCCGATCTTCATGGGGTCGTCGTTCGGGGGGAACGTGGCCCTGCAACTCGCCTTGCGGCACCCGGACCGGTTCAAAGCGGTGATCCCCGTCGAGGGCGCGGACTACTCACCCGGCTTCTACCTCGACTGGTGGCAGCATCCCCACGCCAATGCCGCCCAGGTGTGCGCCAGCGGCGTGTGGGACCTCATGGCACCGCAGTCCCCGGATCAGGACCGCTGGGCCACCTGGTTCTACTACACCCAGGGATCGGAGGCGTTCAAGGGCGACCTGTACTTCTACTCCGTCGACCACGATCTGAGGGACCGGCTGGACGACATCGACGGCGACCGGTGTCCCGTGATCATGTTGACCGGCGAGTACGACTACCTCACCACCCCCAAGGACGGGCGCCGGACCGCAGAGGCCATCCGCGGAGCGGAGTTCATCGAGATGAAGGAGATCGGCCACTTCCCGATGAGCGAGAACCACCCGCGCTTCGCCCAATACCTGGGGCAGGCCCTGGAGCGGATCGAGAAGCGGACCGGCTCCTGAGGCCACGGCGTACGTCCGTGTGTCCCGCACCCACGGTCGCACGCGTGCCACCGGCCACTTCAACGGCTGGTCACCACCCGGAGACCCGGACGTCAGCGAGGGCGCTGGAGCAGCGCGAACCGTGTGCCGTCCGGGTCCGTCACCTGGGCCAACGCGTCCGTGGGCCCACTCGTGGGCCAGTACCAGGACCCGGCGGCCGAGGCGGGCGATGTTTCGCTATGAACGGCAGTACGGGGTTCTCGCCGAAAGTCCCATGGACGGCTGGCAGGACCAGCCGGAGGCGGCCGAGATCCCCGCGGAGGAGTTCGAGCGGCTGTGGACTGAAGCACGGCGGGTTCTCGGTGATTCAGCCTGACCTGGCGGTGGCTTTGTTCACGAGTCACTCGTGAACAGAGCCGGCGACCCGAGCCTTCACCAGGACGACGCCGGTCACCGGCTCGCGGTGCATCGGAACGTGTAGGCCCAGTCGGCGTCACCGGCCGCTAGCCGGCATCCGGCTCACGGGGCGCCGGGGTCTCCAGGACGCCTCACAGTGGCACCTCCATCCGACGAGACGAGCCCGGCTCACCCCTTGGTGGGGCTCGACACCGGAAGGACGGCACCGGGGCGCCGGCGACTTCCGTCCTGGCTCCGCCTCCGGGCTGACGGCAGCGAGGCGCGGCGGGCCAGGCCGACGCGCAACCGGCTGACGGCGTCCCGACCCCGGCCGCAGCCGCGCCGCCTGTCCTTCCCAACCCGTCCTCCTTCACTCCAGCCAAGGGGCATGGGCAGAGCATCCGCAACGGGGATGTCACCATGCCGACCACGGCAAAACGGCGTGGTGACCTGCGCGGAGATAGGGACGTCCTGTGGTCCGTGCAGCACCTAGCGCAACCCTTGGCGCAACAGGCAGCGCAAAGAACGTTGTCCTTCGGTAGGTGGGCGGCGTGGCGGAGGAGGGGCTGATCGACCGCATCACGGTGTGGCGAGGCGACTACGGGAGCCGTTCCGTCCGGCGCCCAATGAGTCCAGCCACGTCTCGGAAGGGCCTGGCTTGAATTCGGCGGCTTGTTCCCCCCGGTGCTCACCCGACGCCCGGTGCGCCACACTGACCGTTCCGTCCTGTTGTCGCGCGGACCGGGAGGCCGGACATGACGAGCAAGCGTGATCGGCCGCGTCCGGCGAGGGCAGTGGGGGCCGTCGCCGTCGCTGCGGCACTGGCGTTCGGCATGTCCGCGTGCTCCGGCGAGTCGGACACCGATTGCACCGGTGGTGCGTACGAGGTGGAGTGCCATCCGGTGTACCGGCACCCGAGCAGTGCCCCGGCCTCCGTGTCGCCGACTGCGGCGCCGACACCTACCCGTTCGTGCCCGTCGGACTGGGCAGAGATGTGGAAGCAGGTGCACACGCGGACCTGGGACTTCGCCTGCCCTCCTCCCAGTCCTGTGGGAACCGTTCTACCGGCTCCGAGCGGTTGATCCCTCCCCCACGTCACCGGCAGGGTCGGGCGGTAGGGCAGGCCCGAAGAGGGTCTGCCCTACCGCCGGTTCAGGGTGTCTGGTCAGTCGGTGTGGCCAGTGGTCCGGGGCAGGGTCTGGCCGAGGCGGTGGACGGTGGTGACCGTGTCGGTGCGAGTGCGGTCACCGTCGCGTCGATGCCGAAGTGACCGCTCGCCCCGGCGACGGCGTGGTTGCGCAGGTACGGCACGCCCGGGAATCCGTCTTCTCCACCTGATCAGGTTGGCGCCGGTGCCGTTGCGGGTGTACAGCTGGACGAGGGTGCCGTCGCTCGTCCAGCAGCGCCCGGCAGCCCGATCCGGAACCGCGCCCGCCAGATCACCCTGCGCCCCGACAACCTCGGCACCATCCGCGCCGTGCTCGCCTTCAGTCCCAACGTCCGCGGCCTGGAACAACTCGACCGTCCGGCACAGACGACTCTTCTGCGCCGCGCCTTCGCCCGGTCCGCCCCCGTAGCCCCATGCAGTCTCGAAAACTCGACTTTGCGCCGTACTACTTCGACGCTGTCGGACGGATCCGCCTGCCCACTCGGCACAAAGGCCGCGTCGCCCTCGTCGGAGACGCCGCCTACTGCGCCTCGCCCCTCAGCGGCATGGGCACCAGTGTCGCCCTCGTCGGCGCGCGTCATCCATGTCCAGCAAGCCCGCCGCCCGCAACTCCGCCGACAGCATGCGGCCAGACGCCCGCTTCGATCCAGTCCCGCAGACGCCGCCAAGCCGTCACACCACTGCAGCCGACCCGCTCGGCCGGAACATCCCGCCGGCTCACGCTCTTGCACAGCACATGAACGATGCCCCGCAGCGCAGCCCGGTAATCCGCGGGCAACCGCCCGGGATACCGATACCGCCTCGCCGGATGAGCAGGCAGCAGCGGAGCCACACGTTCCCACAGGTCATCAGGAACAAGATCAGCAGACACCCAGCAGATCCTGCCGACACGCCACTCAACTGCCAAGCCCCACAACGAACTTCATTCTGAAACGATCAGTTGGTGATCGAGCGAAGATCGATCGTGGCGACGGACCCGCCAGGGGGGTTTGCCGTCGGGGGGCTGAGTAGTATCCCACGCGCTCGGCTGAGAATTGACAGTTTGATACTCGCTACCACTGGGTTCTCTGGCACGTCTGGCCGAAACGGTCGAAACCTGGCAGGGCGCATATGCCACCCGCCTCCGAATTCCGGACCAAGACGTATTTGCGTTAGGGCGCACTCCAACTCCTAGGTTCCGAGGCATGCGATACATCAAACTCGGAACGACCGGACTGGAAGTCTCCGCCATCACCCTCGGCTGTATGAGCTTCGGCGAGCCGGACCGGGGCGGCGAGCCCTGGTCGCTGGGCGCGGAGGCCAGCCGGGACATCATCAAGCAGGCCCTTGAGGGCGGCGTCAACTTCCTCGACACGGCCAATGGGTACAGCGCCGGAAGCAGTGAGGAGATCGTCGGTCAGGCGGTCAGGGACTTCGCCCGCCGCGAGGAGGTCGTTCTGTCCACCAAGGTCTGGATGCGGATGCGCCCCGGCCCGAACGGCGCGGGGCTGTCCCGCAAGGCAATCTTCGCCGAGCTCGACGCCTCGCTGAAGCGACTGGGGACCGACTACATCGACCTGTACCAGATCCACCGCTGGGACTACGACACTCCGATCGAGGAAACCCTCGAGGCGCTGCACGACGCGGTCAAGTCCGGGAAGGTCCGCTACATCGGAGCCTCTTCCATGTACGCCTGGCAGTTCGCCAAGGCGCTGTACCTGGCTGACCTGAACGGCTGGACCCGGTTCGTGTCGATGCAGGATCACTACAACCTCATCCACCGGGAAGCAGAGCGGGAGATGCTCCCGCTCTGCGCCGACCAGGGCATCGGCGTGCTCCCGTGGAGCCCGCTGGCGCGGGGCAGGCTGACGCGGGTCCGGGACACCGCCACGGCGCGCGCCGCAACAGACCCGGGCGGCAAGATCCTCTACCGCGACGGGGACCAGGCGGTGGTCGAGCGCGTCCACGAGATCGCGGGCAAGCGGGGTCTGTCCGCGGCCCAGGTGGCACTGGCGTGGGTCATGCGCAACCCGGCGGTTACCTCGCCCATCGTCGGGGTCACCAAGCCGGCCCAACTGACCGACGCGGTCGCCGCGGTGGACGTCGAACTCGACGAAGACGAGGCCGCCTACCTGGAGGAGCCCTACCAGCCGCACGAGGCCGCCTACCTGGAGGAGTCCTTCTACAAGCGGCAGCCTGTGGCGGGCTCCCGGTAGTCCGGGCTGCCGCCGGGCCTTCGGCGAGGCCTTGGCTCCAGTCTTCACAGCCCTGTGGTCGGCCCGGCGGTGCTTGCGGGCGGTCGCGCGCAACTGCATGATCCGCGCGCTGCCGCCAGCGCGGGTGAGCAGGATGCCCATCCCACGTGATGGCGCTCGTCGAAAACGACCACTCCCTGCTCGGGGGTGACCCCGGACCTGCTCGATGGATCTCCCCACCCATGCGGCACCTGATCTGCGTCCGGGCGGCTCTCGTGGTTGTCGCCGGACTTGCTGCTGGACAAGCCGCGCCGTCGGTCAGTCCAGGTCGGACATGTCGAGGACGAAGCGGTAGCGGACGTCGTTGTGCTGCAGGCGTTCGAGAGCCCTGTTCACCTGGGACGACGGCAGCAGCTCGATGTCGGCGGTGATGCCGTGCTCAGCGCAGAAGCGCAGCATGGCAGCGGTGGACGGGCGGCCGCCGCTGCCGGCGGAGCTGAGCTTCTTGCGGCCGATGAGGAGGTCCATGGTTTCCACGGTGACCGGTCCGAGGTTGCCGAGGTGGCTGAGGGTGCCGTCCATGGCGGTCACACGTAGGTAAGGAGCCAGGTCGTGGGGGGCGGAGATGGTGTCGATGACCACATCGAACTGATCGCGGACCGCCTTCATTTGCTTCGGGTCGGTGGACACGACGAATCCCTGCGCCCCCAGGCTGCGCGCTTCGTCAGCCTTGTCCGGGGTCCGGCTGATGACGGAGGTCGCGGCGCCGAGCCCGGTCGCCATCTTGACCGCGAGGTGCCCCAGGCCGCCCAGCCCGGCCACGGCAACGGTACTGCCCGGGCCCACTCCGAGCGCCTGCAGCGGTTCCCAGACGGTGACGCCGGCGCAGAGCAGGGGGGCTGTAGCGGCTGCGTCGAGGTTCGCAGGGAGATGGTAGGCAAACCGACTGCTCACGACGTACTCGCGGGAGTACCCGCCCAGTGTGGTCGATCCGTCCTGTCGGTCGGCTCCGCCGTAGGTCAGTGTCGGGAACTCTCGGCAGAAGTTCTCCTGGCCGGACTGGCACATGCGGCACCTGCCGCACGAGTCGACGATGTTGCCGACGGCCACGGGGTCGCCCGGGGAGAAGTCGGGAACCGCGCTGCCGACCTCGGTTACCACGCCTGTGAACTCATGTCCGGGTACGAGCACGCCGTTCGCGTCGCTCTCGTGCGCCTGCAGCGCGTGGAGGTCTGTGTGGCAGACACCGCAGTAGTCGACACGTACTGCGATGTCGTCCTGGCGCAGGTCTCGGCGCTCCAGCGCAGAGCGGTGCAGAGTCCGCGTCGCGCTGTCTGCCTGCCATCCGGTCGTGGGACGCATCTCTGACTCCTAAGACAGACTGTTCGGTCTATTTGACCGTAGAGGCATGCGAGCCAAGAAGCAAACAGACAAGTCTGTCTGTTAAAGTCCCGGTATGCCTGACCAGCCATCCAGCAGCCGCGGAGCCGCGACCTACCAGCGCATCGTCGACGCCGCCACCCAGGAGTTCGCCCAGTACGGCATCGCCGGTGCACGCATCGAGCGGATCATCGCCGCCGCACGCACCAACAAGGCACAGCTCTATGGCTACTTCGGCAACAAGGAACAGCTCTTCGACGCGATCTTCTTCGCCTCACTGGAGCGGATCACCAATGTCGTCCCCATCGACGCCACGGACCTCGCCGACTGGGCGGTGCGCCTCTACGACGAGTACCTCAGCCGCCCCGATCTGATCCGGCTCGCGACCTGGGCGCGCCTGGAGCGGCGCCCGACCGGGTATCTCGTGGCGGATCACGACCGCTACGACGACCACAAACTTCGCGCCATCGCAGAGGCCCAGGCCGCCGGACGCATCAGACAGGGAGACCCCTTCGACGTGATGGCCATGGTCATCGCCATGTCCATGGCCTGGTCTCCGGTGAGCAACGTCTACGCCGCCTCCATCCAGGAGTCCACGAGCGTGCACGACCAGCGGCGCACCCTGCTCCGAGACTGCGTAAGCCGCGCCGTCGCCCCGGACCGGGGAGCCTGAGCACACCACGACGGTTCAGTGCGGCGCACACACCCCACGAGCGTGCGGGCCCAGCCTTCACCTGCGAGGCCCTCGCCTTCACTCCCCACTGCGTCGCACACGGCACCGGCGCAGCCCAGGGAGCTTGTTGATCAGGCGCTCGACGGTGTTCCTCTCCTTGGACAGGTCGGCGTCGTGCCTGACAGGCCGACCACCGCCGCTGCCCTTCTTCTTCCGGTTGGCGGCCTGCTCCTTCTTCTCCGGGATGACGGCCTTGATGCCGCGTTTACGCAGATGGGACCGGTTGTTGCGGGACGAGTAGGGCTTGTCCCCAGCGACCGCGGCCGGGCCGAATGAGGGGGCGGCCGACGAGCCCACGGACCCGAATCTCGCCCAGCACGGGGATGAACTGCGGGCTCTCCGCGGCCTGACCCGCGGTCAGGACGCACGCCAGCGGGGGGCGCTTCCGGCCCGCGGCCTTCAGCCGGAGCTTGCGCCGACGTCGGAGCGGCTTCCGCGATCAGGCCCTCCAAGACGCCTGCGTCACGCCACTGCCGGAAGCGGTTGTGAACGGTCGGCCAGGCGCCGAAGTCCTGCGGCATCTCCCGCCACTGGCCGCCGGTCTTGAACCGCCGAATCACGCCCTCGAACTGCTGCCGCAGCCGCTCGGGGTAGGGGCCGTACCGCCGATCGGCAGGTACGGCTCGATGAACTCCCATTCGACGTCCTCCAGTTGCACTCCAGTCACGCAAGAAGATCTACCGGTTCGGGCACGCCGCGAGGACGAATCCCGCAGATTGATCACGATCCGATCTGCGCCCTGGAGCTGCCCGAATACTGCGACGACTACGTGATGTCCTTGTCGCCAGTGGCTGATCCGGCACGGCCGGTTTCAGGACCAAGCGATCTCGCCGTGGCGGGAGACGAAGCGTCCGGTGCCGGCACTGGACGCCTCGGTGGCGAGGGCGACGATCGCGTCCGTGCCCTCGGTGACGGTTTGGAAGCCGCTGTGACCGTTGAGGTCGGTCGCGGTGTAGCCAGGGTCGGCGGCGTTGACGCGGATGCCTTTGAGTCCCTTGGCGTACTGCGTGGTCAACATCGTCAGTGCCGCTTTCGAGGAGGTGTACAGCGGCGCAACGACGTGCGACTCGGGCCGGCTGGGATCGTGGGTGAGGGCGAGGGAGCCCATACCGCTGCTGACGTTGACGATCACAGGGTCGTCCGAGCGGCGCAGCAACGGCAAGAACGCAGTCGTGGTGCGGACGACCCCGATGACGTTGACGTCGAGTACGGCGCGGGCGTCGGCGGCGGTGAGGTCGCTGGGATCGCCGACGGGGCCGTGCACACCAGCATTGTTGATCAGGACGTCGATCCTGCCCTCGTGTTCGGCGACGTCCGCGGCCGCGGCGGCCACGGACGCGTCGTCGGTCACGTCGATGGGGACGTAGCGTGCGCCGAGCGCGGCGGCAGCCTCCTCGCCCTGCTCGCGGTTGCGGGCTCCGACGAGCACAGTGTGGCCACACTCGATCAGGCGGCGGGCGGTCTCGCGGCCGAGACCCTTGTTGGCTCCGGTGATGAAGGTGATGGTCATGCGTTCGATACTGATCCCGACGAAGGAGGCGGACCAGGGACGCTTCGACGGTAGGAAGACAAGTACCACCCTCGCGTGCCCATGCACGTCCGGGGATGCAGGAGGATGGACGCCATGTCGACGACACCCGGTACCGGACTGGGCGTGATGATCCGCACGTGGCGGGACCGGCTGCCTCCCTCGGCCGCCGGGCTGCCGGTGGCCCGCGGGCGCCGGGCGGCCGGGCTGCGGCGCGAGGAATTGGCTGACCTGGCCGGAGTATCGGTCGACTACATCGTGCGCCTGGAACAGGGGCGGGCCACGACACCCTCGGCGTCGGTGGTGGCGTCCCTGGCGCGCGCCCTGCAGCTGTCCACCGCCGAGCGGGACCACCTGTACCGGCTGGCCCAGCTCGTACGGCCGGTGGACGGCGCGATCTCTGACCATCTCCCGCCCGGCGTCCAGCGGGTGCTCGCCCGCCTCGGGGACGTGGCAGTCGCTGTGTTCGCGGCGGACTGGCAACTGGTGTGGTGGAATCGTGGTTGGGCCGCGCTGCTGGGTGACCCCTCCGCCTCGCCGCCGCGGCTGCGCAACTTCGCCCGCGACAGGTTCCCGGTGCACGCCGGCCCCGCCCACCTCGCGCTGTGGCCGGTGACCGAGGCGGACCGCGACGCCACCGACGCCGCCGTCGTCTCCGACCTGCGACGCGCCACCGGCCGCTTCCCCCAGGACAGCCGCTTGGCCGCGCTGATCCGCGATCTGAACGCGGGGAACAGGAGGTTCGCCGAGCTATGGGCGACCGGAGAGGTGGCCGCGCACCGCGAGGACCACAAGACCATCGACCACCCGTCGGTGGGCACGGTCACGGTGGACTGCGACGTCCTGACCGACGGCGACTCCGAGCTCAAGATCGTCATCATGACCGCCGTGCCCGGCAGTGAGGACGAGACCAAGCTCCGGCTCACCGCCATCGCCGGCCCACCGGCCACGACGCACAACTGATCCGGCCTAAGCGTCGATCGACCGGTTGCATGTGCGCGGCGAGCGCCGAACAGTGAGGGACGCCGGCCCTCGGTCCCAAAGAACCTGCACGGCCCAGTCGGACCACTCCATCGCGAAGACCGGCTCGGTGAGACGGGGTGGGGGGCCCGGTGAGACCGGCCGTCTTCCCCCCGACGCGCCACGCACTGACCGGGCAGGTCGAGCCCGGGAGCCCGGGGGCCTTGGCAGCGGCACCTAGCCGTGGAGATCCGAACGTCGACCAGCAGGCCGCGCTGTCAGTGGCCGGCTCCCGGCCGCGGTGCGGTCCGGGCTCCTGTCGAGGGCTTCCACGTCCGTGCGGGACTCCCGTAGGGCCCGCAGCGCCGTCAGGTCCAGCGCCTCGCGGCGGCCGGGGTCCGGCTCCTGGTCGTGGTGCTCGGGGTCGGCCGGCTCGGACGGGAGCAGTTGCTCAGGCATCGCCGCCTGCTGGTGGGCGACGACGTCGTACGCCCGGCCCCGCACAGCGGTGGCGGTGGTGGTGGTGGTGGCGCGCAGCCTCTCGCGCACCCCCGCCCCGGTGAGCACGGCGCGCTCGTACCGGAGCGGAATGCGGGGGATCTCCCACTCCCCCCTCCTGGCCCGGCCGGGGTTCGGCCGGCTCGCCGGGATCGGCCGGGGGCTGCCGGGCCGGGCCGGAGGCGGGCGCCGGGGCTCGGCGGCGGGCGGGGAGGTCGAACAGGGACCACCGGGCGGTGTATAGGCAGTAGCAGGCCTCCAGGCCGCGCAGCGTCTTCGGCTCACTGATGTCCAGGCAGTGGGCGGAGATGGCGGCGGCCACCACCTGGTCGTCCAGGCCGGGGTCGCGGGGGCGGCCGCGCAGGACGTGGGCGAGGTGGGGTGATGGAGTGCGAAGGCGGCTCAGGAATCGTCCGCTGAGGCTAACGCCCAGCTCAGCAACCTCAAGAGCTGGGGCGGTGTGGGCCCGAGTTGGGTAGGCACGGGCCGGCTGCACCGTTCAAGGGCCACGAGAACACTAAGTCTCAACAACACAGCGTTCCGGAAGCAAGATCCGCCAAGTACTGCGCTCGTACGCCAGTGAGAAATCTCGGTCGCACCGGGCCTCTGGACATACGGACCCCGACGCGAGCCTCGGCGTTTCGGCCAACTACACGAAGGATCCGCACCCGTAGACCCCAAGGGTCGGTGCATCCCGCAGTCTCCTCCGCGCGCTCTATTCCGGGGTTCCCAGCTCGACTGAAACACAGGTGTTCGAAATCCGTGTCGAGTCGTTGAGCTTCACGACCCAGCCGCAGCGACCGTCAGGGGGCCACGTTGACCTCGGCCAGCACACAGGACCAGCCGGATACCGGCACACCAGAGGCGGGTGCTCCGGACGAGACGAGCAGAGCCCAGGACGAGGAGTTCCTCTACCGGGACGAATCGAGGCATCAGGCTGGGGCGCAACTGACCACCGGCACCATGGCGCGACGGCTGCCCTCACTGGTTCTGCGGTCACTGAAGATGGCCTGGCAGGTGGACCGAGGCGCGACGGCCGGACTGCTCGCGTGCCAGATCGGCACCGGCGTGCTCGCCGCGCTGGGGCTGCTCGCCGTCACGGGGTCGATCACCGCGCTGATCTCGTCAGGCGACATCACCGAACGCCTGTGGGAGGCGGCGCCACAGCTGGCGGTCGTCGCCGCGGCCACCGGGCTGCGGGCGCTGCTGGGGATCACGGTGACGTGGCTGACCGGACGGCTGCGGCCGGTGCTGGGCCGAGCGGCGGAGCTGACGATGATCGAGGCCGCGCTCGGCGCGGAGCTGGCGGCGAACAACAAGCCCGGCTACAACGACTTCTACGACATCGCCGACCGCGGGGCTCAGGTCACTCCGGACCTGGTGGACGAGGCGCAGGACGTGTTGGCGGCAACGGCTACGCTCGCCGCCGGCGCGACCGTTCTCGCCGTGCTGCACCCGCTGCTCCTTCCTCTGCTCCTCTTGGCCTGCCTGCCGCAGGCCGCCGCGTACGTACGGGCCGCCCGGGTGGTGTATCTGGCGGGCCTCGAGACCTCCGGACGCCGCCGCATGCTGCACAAGCTGCGCTGGCACATGGCGTACATGGAGTCCAGCGAGGAGATGCGAGCCTGCCTGGCCGGGCCCTTCCTCACCGCCCGGTACCGGCGCCTCGCCGCCTCGGTCAACGCCGCGGAGCGCAAGGCCGCGAACACCGGCGCGTGGATGGGACTGGCCGGCGCGGTTGCCGGCGGAGTGGCGGCGTCGGCAGTGTGGGCCGCGCTGCTGTGGCTCCTGGCTTCCGGCCGCATGAGCCTCGCGGCCGGAGGCGGCGCGGTCTTCGCACTGCAGACGGCGAGCGGTTCCGTGCGCGGAATCATCAACGGCGGGGCCCGACTGGTGCGCACCGGCTGGTACGTACAGGACTGGCAGAACTTCCTCGACAACGCCCACGGGCAGGCCATGACCGCTTCCCGCGGTACCAAGATGCTGCCTGCTCCGCCGGAGCGGTTCGAGGTCCGCGACGTCACCTACCGGTACGACGGTGCCCCGAAGGACAGTCTCAGCGGCGTCTCCCTCCAGGTGCGGCGCGGGGAGATCATTGCGCTGGTCGGTGAGAACGGGTCGGGCAAGTCGACCCTGTCGCGGCTGATCTGCGGTCTGCTGCTGCCCACGGCAGGTGAGGTGGCCTGGGACCACGTGGCTACGGCCGAGATGGACCCGTGGGAGGCGTGGAAGCATGTCGCCCTGGTGCCGCAGAAGTACACCTACTTGCCCCTAAGCATGCGGGACAACATCACGTTCGGGCAGGGGGATACCGAAGACGCCGCGGTGCTCGCCGCGTGCGAGGCGTCCGGGGCGACGGACATGCTGCCCCATCTGCGGTCCGGCCTGGACACCCTGCTGACATCCGAGTGGTTCGGAGGCCAGCAGTTGTCCGGGGGCCAGTGGCAGCGCGTCGTGCTCACCAGGGCGTTTCACCGGCAGGCGGCTCTGCTGGTGATGGACGAGCCCACCGCTGCTCTGGACGCGCGGGCCGAACATCGCATCTTCACCGGGCTACGCGACCTGGCCAAGGACCGGGCGATCCTGCTGATCACGCACCGGCTCGCCAACGTCGCCATCGCGGACAAGATCATCGTCCTGGACCAGGGACGCATCGTCCAGGAAGGCTCCTACGAGGAGCTCACCCGCGAGCCGGGCCTGTTCCGCTCCCTCTGGGAACTCCAGCAGCGCACCACCGGTGAGGCAGCATGATCCCCGGCCTCCCTCTGTCCCAGTCCGCGCACTCACCAGCCGGCAGCGCCTGGCCGGCGGACTTCACCGCGCACCGGGTCGGCGCCGGCTGCCCGATGTGCCGGAACGACTTCGATGCCGAGGACATCGGCTGGGGCCTCCTTCTCCGGCGCCGTGAGGTCAGCAACGCCTACCTGTGGCGCAGCGGCCCCGTCCGCGGGTACGCCGTCGTGATCTACACCGGCCGTCATGTCGCCGAAACCACCGAGCTGGACGAGGAGGAGGCGGCCGCCTTCTGGCGCGACGTCCTCGTTCTGGGCCGGGCGGTGGAGGCGCTCTATGAGCCACTGAAGATGAACTACCTGCTGCTGGGGAACCAGATTCCGCACGCCCACTGGCACTGCGTTCCACGCCGCAAAGCCGACAAGGACCCGGCGCCGGGCGGCCCGCTGCCCTTCGACGCGCTCGATCTCGGACGGCAGGACGAGGAGCAGCTGCAGGCGGATGCCCGAGCACTACGCCAGCTGCTCCCTCTCTCCGGCCGACCGGGGGCGCCGCTATGAACGGCGCAGAGTCGGACGTGATGGTCGTGGCGGGGATCCTGACGCTGTTCTACCGGATCATCCCGACCGCGGTCGGGATAGGTCCTGCGGGGACCGCGACCAGCAACTACGTGGCCCAGGACAGCGACGGAGCCCGGTGGTTCGTGAAGGCCTACCCGGCGGGCACCGATCTGGACGCGGAGCGCCAGGCGCTCGAGCTCGGCGAGTTCGCGCGGCTCGGCCGGATTCCGGTCCCGGTAGTGCGGCGGACCCTGGACGGTGACCTCATCGCGGCCGCCGGCGGCATGGCGGTGTCGGTCGCGGCGTACGTCGAGAACACCGAGACAGCGGAGGGCGGCTTGTCCGGCGAACGGTGGGCCGCGGTGGGCGAGACCGTCGGGCGCCTTCACCAGATCCTGGCCCGGCACCCGGCCGGACCTCCGCGTCGCGTGCCCGCCCGGGAAGTCTGCGACGTGAAGCGGGCCCGGCAGCGCCTTGACCGGTTACTCGCCCCCTTCGCCAAGAGCCCGCCCACCTCCGGGTTTCCCGCCTGGGCACGCGAGACCGCCGCCCGGCGGCTCGCCGCGCTGCCTGTCGTGGCCGCCATGGTCAAAGGACTGCCGACGACGTTGACGGTGCAGACCGTCCACGGCGACCTGGCCTCGCCCAATCTGCTCCTGCGCGGACACCAGGTGGCGGCATTGATCGACTTTCGGCCGCCCGGTCACCGCAGCCCCGCCTGGGAGCTCGGGCGGATCGTCCTTGACCCACGCACCGTTCTCGCAGAGCCGCAGTGGCCCACCGGCCTGGCCGAAGGAGTCGCCGCCTACCGGGCAGCCAACCCGGCGCTGTCGGCTGAAGAACTCCTCGCCGTGCCCCGCCTTGCGGCCGGATACCTGGCCTGCTCGGTGTATCCGCTGTCCGAGGCCGTCGACGACCCGGCCGCGGTCACCCCCGAACTCGAGGCTTACGGCCGCAACCGGCAGGCCGCCATGGCCGAGCTGTGCGAGCGCATGACGGAAGCCGAGGAGGTGCTCCATGACCTCCTTTACTGAGCCCCCCTCCTCTCCTGGCACCCGGCCGTCGTTGTGGCGGCACCGCAACTTCCGCCGCTACCTGACCGGGCAGGCAGCCAGCGTGACCGGCAGCTCGATCAGCAGCATGGTGATCCCCGTGCTGGCGGTGCTCGAACTGGACGCGACCACCGCCGAGGTCGCCTGGCTGACGTTTCTGGGCCAACTGCCGCCCGCACTGCTGGCATTGCACGCCGGGGCTCTCGCCGATCGACACTCCAAGCGGAGGCAGATGATCATCGGCGACCTGGGCAGCGCCGCCGCGCTGGCCAGCGTGCCGGTGGCGGCCGCGCTAGACCGGCTGTCCCTGACCCAGCTGATGGTGGTCGCGGTCGTGCAAGGCGCGGCGGGGGTGCTGCACGATGCCGCCGCGATCAGTCTCCTGCCCAGCCTGGTCGACCGGTCCCTGCTCCAGCGGAGCAACAGCCGCGTCGGCAGCCTCTTCGCCGTCGCCGCCACCGCGGGCAGCAACCTCGGCGCCGCCCTGACCGCGCTCCTCGGCCCGGCCCGGGCGCTTCTCGGGGATGTCCTGTCCTACCTCGTCAGCGCCTGGTGCACCGTCAGCATCCAGGCCCCCGAAAGCTCCCGGCCGGCAGCGGAAGGCCGCCGTCTGCACCCCGAGATCGGTGAGGGCCTGCGCTACGTGAACGGCGACCACCGGTTGCGCACCCTGACCCTCGTCAACGCGACGACGTCGTTCGCCCTGGCGCTCCTCAATACCTTGTGGGCGCTGTACCTGCTCCGGTCCCTCGCGATGAGCGCGACCGCCTTCGGCGTGGTCCTGGGCATCGGAGCCCTGGGCGCGGCGGCCGGCGCTCTGGCCGCCCCCTCGCTCGCGGCGCGGTACGGGCCCGGGCCGATGATGCTCGCCGCCCTCGCGATCACCCCGCTCACCCAGATCCCTTTACTCCTCGCCTCCCCGGGCCTGGTCTGGCAGTTCGCCATCGGTGGTGCGCTGTTCTTGCAGCTGGCCTGTGCCGCGGCCGCGGGGACGACCCAGCGCACCATTCGCCAGGTCGTCACCGCCGACGGCATGCAGGCCCGCATGCAGGCCGTGAGTACCTGGCTCACCTCCGGTGCACGGCCGGTAGCCGCGCTCCTCGCCGGCGGGCTCGGCACCTGGATCGGCGTGCGCCCCACCCTGGTCGCCGGCACCTGCCTCCTCCTCGTCCCCCTCGTGGTCCTCTACCGCTCCCCGCTGCGCAGTCTGCTGGACATGCCCAGCTCGGGTGAGCATCCACCTGCACACGGCCCCCGGCCCGGAGCCCTCATCGGCGAGCCGCCGCCAGGCACGCCCATCCCTCCCAGCCTGCACATCCCGTCCCACACGTCCCGAGGTGATCACGTGCCGCCGTCCCGCTCTGATATCCGTGCGACCATCGAGACCTATCTCAGCCGGCTTGCCGAGGAACGACCGTCCCTGGAAGGGCTGCTGGCTGTCCTCGACGGCACCGAGGAGCCGTCCAGCCGCGCCACGCTGCCTGGTCACGTGACCTGCAGCGCCGTAGTCATCGACCGCGACCGCCGGGTGCTCCACATCGGCCATCGGGTGACAGGGCTACTCCTTTGTCCCGGAGGCCACGTTGAGGCGGGTGACCGTACGCTCCTCGCCGCGGCCGTGCGCGAGGTGTGCGAAGAGGCCGGGTTGCGCCCCGGCGACCTGTGCCTGACCCCGCAGTTCCTCGACGAGCCGATCGACGTGGACGTGCATGACATTGACGCCAACCCTGCCAAGGGCGAGCCCGCTCACCAGCACTTCGATGTCCGCTTCGCGTTCTACCTCGCCGCCGAGCAACCGCCTGCGCTCGCTCCGCAGGGCGAGGAAGTCGCCGGAGCCCAGTGGCTCCCGTACGCCGACGTGCGGTCCCCCACGTTGCGGGCCAAGCTCCTGGCCGCCGAGGCGGATGGCCTCGACGGGCGCCCGGAGCCCGTTAGCGCCAACGCCCTGATCCATGACGGAGCTGGCCGGTACCTCCTTCATCTACGCGATGACCGGGAGGGCATGTGGGAGCCCTGGGTCCTGGCCCTCGTGGGAGGCAAAAGGTCGCGGGACGATGCCGGCCTCGAGGCGACACTTCGACGTGAGCTTGCCGAGGAGGCACCGGGTCTGGAGCCCGCGGAACTGGTGCCGTTCGCCGTCCAGGAGGCGACGAGCGTCGACGGCCTTGCCGTGCCCATGAGCGTCTACGCCGGGCGCTGGAGCGGGGATGCCGAAGCGGTGGATCTCCGCGAAGGTGTCCTGCTGAAGTGGTTCACCGTCGATACCCTTGACCGGCTCCGGCTCAGCCCCGGACTCGGAGACCTGATCCGCCGCCACGCGGCCGAACATCCCACCGTGGAAGAGCCCCCGGCCGTTGCTCGTCCGCTGCCCGGCGAGGCCCCGGCCGGGACCGTGTTGCACGTCGTCGGCGTCCACCTCTACTTGGAGCACGAGGGCAAGGTCCTGCTGGGGTTGCGGCATCCGGACTCGGCGTACGCGGGCGGATCGTGGCACGCCCTCGCCGGACACCTGGAGGCGGAGGCGGCGACCGCCGGTCTTGTCCGCGAGGCGTTCGAGGAGGCCGGGCTGGTCATCGATCCGGCCGACCTCGAGCTCGTCCACACGGTGCACACGGTGGACCGGCCCGGAGCCCGGCCGAGAATCCAGCTCTTCTTCCGCCCCCGCCACTGGGAGGGCACCCCCGAGGAACGCGAACCCGACCGGTGTCTCGCCTGGAAGTGGTGGGACGCGAAGGACCTGCCGGAGCCGATCGTCCCCTACACCCGTGTCGCGATCGAGGGCATCCTGGCCGGCCTCTCCTACAGCGAGCTGGGATGGTCCCGGTGAACGACTTCACGGCGGTCGGCGCCGCCTACGCCGCTCCTTCGCGCAGCACGCCGGGCCGCCTGCTGCAGGCTTCTGGGGCCCGCTGCCTGACCGTCATGCCCGTTGCGGCGGCGCCCTGCTATCCACCGCGTCAGGAAGAGGGCCGTCATGTCCGCTGACCCGTCCACCACGACAGGTGCCCGCCGCGCCGCGATGGTGGAGCGTCTGGAGGCCGACGGCGTGCTGACCGATGTCCGGCTGCGCGAGGCGCTGCTGTCGGTACCGCGGGAGGTGCTGCTTCCCCACGCGTACGTTCGGGTGAGCGATCCAGGCGTCGAGCCGATCGAGTGGCGCCTGCTCGACGGCGCGCACCCGGACGACCGGGAGGAGTGGCTCGACCTGATCCACAGCGGTGAGTCGGTCCTGCTGCAGCGCGACGGGGAGCCGCTCGACGCGCTCGTACGCGGGCCGGTGACCGGCGGGAATATGACGTCGATGTCGACCTACGGCCAGGCCACCGTGGAAGCTCTCCAGACGCTGCAACTGGGTACCGGGCAGCGGTACCTGGAACTCGGCCCGGGCCCGGGGGTCTCCCTCGCGCTCGCCGCCGCAGTCACCGGCCCCCGCCTCGCCGTCGGCGTCGAACGGGACGGTCACATGGCCGCCTTCGCTCAGCGCAACCTCGACGGGCTCGGTCTGTGCGCGACGGTTGTGGAAGGCGATGCTCTCGACGGACAACGGGCGGGAGGAGCGTTCGACCGGATCCACTCCGGCATCGGCGTGCCCTGCGTCCCGCCGGCGTGGGTGGAGCAGCTCGCGCCCGGCGGGCGGCTGCTGACGACGCTCACCACCCGCACCCCGAGCTGGCCCGGACAGCTCCTGGCCACCCGTACCGGGGCCGGCGAGATCGAGGCAGTGCTGCGAGGGCGGCCGCGCGGATACCGGCCCATGCTCGGCTACCGGTGGCTCAACGCCGTGCCGATGCGGCCCCGAATCACGGCCGACCCCGGCGTACCGCGCCCGACCCGGCTCGCGTCGCCGCCGGACGACGCGTACGGCTTCTGGCTCGCGGCCGCCTACCTCGCGCCCGGGCTCATCCGCGACTTCCAGGCCGAGACGATGACGATCGCAGCCCCCGGCGAGGACTCCTGGGCGGTCGCCGGGCCCGGCGAGAACACCGTCCGTGTCCACGGACCCCGGGACGTGTGGGCCGAACTCGAGGACGTGCACGCCCGCTGGGTCCTGGCCGGACGGCCCGACAGGTACCGGGTGACCGTGCCGGAAGGCGGCGGGCCGCAGCACGTCGCCTCCGGCACCGGCCTGCGAGCCCTGAAGTGGGTCCTTCCTCCGCTCGCGCCGATGCCCCACCAACCCGCCGCCCCTGCCCGACCGAGCACCACACGGAGAAAGCCCTGTGAGCCTCTTCCACGCCACGGCGGGTGCCTACGGCCGGCACCGCCCCGGCCTCCCCGACGAAGTCGTCCACCTGCTTGCGGGCACCCCGCGCGGCATCCGCCGTCCGGCTCTGCTCGATCTGGGCACCGGGACGGGCCGGTGCCGGCCGCCCTGCCGCCTGTCCTGCCGCAGCTCGCCCGCCTGGACCTGGTGGACGCCAACCGGGACATGCTCCACCAGGCCGATCTCGCCATCCACCCTCTTCTCGCGGGCCGGGCCGCCGCCTTCCATCCCGTCCGGGCCGGGGAGTTCACCGCGCCCGACGAGGGCTACCGGGCTGATCTGGTCACCTGCGCGCGGGCCTTCCACTGGATGGACCAATTTGATAAGTCAGGCTTGTGACCGGTGGCGGCCACACGTGGAAGTGCGTGACATCGAGATCTTTCTGACGCTGGCGAAGGAGCTGCACTTCGGGCGGGCTGCCGTACGGCTGCACCTCACGCAGGCGCGTATCAGTCAGGTGATCGGCCGCCAGAAGCGGCAGCTGGGGGGCCTGCTGTTCGACCGCTCGAACCGCCGTCGGATCCGACTGACCCCGCTCGGCCGGCAGTTGCGTACGGACTTGCTGCCGGTCTACGCGGATCTGCGTGACAGTCTCGAGCGCGCCCGGATGGCCTCCCGCGGCAAGACCGCCCGCCTGCGCGTGGGCATGATGCCCTTCAACGTGATAGAGCTGCATCACTACTGGAAGACGTTCCAGGCTCGCCGTCCCCAGTGGGAGTTGCAGGTCCGCAGAGCGCCTTACGTCGATCCCTTCGGAAGACTCCGCGAGGGCGAGATGGACGTGTTCATCACCTGGCTGCCAGTGGACGAGCCCGATCTCACCGTCGGTCCGGTTCTCTTCCACGACCGTCGTGTCCTGGCCGTCTCCGCGGTCCACGAACTCGCCGACCGACTCGTCGTTCCGGTCGAGGCCCTGGCCGACTTCGGCCACGCCATGGCTCCCGAGATGCCGGACTACTGGGAGGACGGTTACTGGTGTGGCGCAGGGACGCCGAGAACGACCGCATTCGGGCCCTGGCCCAGACCGTCCGCGACTTGGGCGTCGTGCGGTTCTGAGGCCACTGGCCCCCGGCCGGGCCCGGCAGGCCACCGTCGTGTGACCCGGGCCCCCGTGAGGGCCCTGCTGCGGGTGACAGGCGCAGAACAGGACCGGACGGGGCGGGAGCACCACGGCCACCGGTCAGCACAGCGGCCCGGTGTGGGGCCGCCGACGCAGTTTGTCCGACTGCCGGTTGGTTTGCTGGGTCGTCCCGGGCACTGTGCTGTGCCCCGTCCGTGTCCCACCGGTGACCGCGGGACGACAGCGCGAACAGCTCGACAGCCCGGCACAACGTCAGCGAGCAGACGAGCCGGCGGCGGCGCAGCGGGTATCGGACGGCTGACGGCGGAACCAAAGGGGCGGCCTGACGGCCGGGCACCAAGCGGCGGCCGACAACCGGCGGCCGGGCCACGGCGGGCAGAGCGGCCGGGCCACGGCGGGCAACCGAACGGGGCGCGGCACTGCATCAGGGACGCGACCCACAGCGGCCAGGCGACGACGCACCAGCGGCAGCCCGGACAGCCCGGCGAGCCAGTCGGCAGGCTGGAGGTTCCACCTCTGAAGTCTCGTCCCGTTGCAGGTTGTCACAACGACGCGCATCCGCAGGTGGGTGAACAGGTCAGCGGCTGGGCCCACTTGTCCGCAGCGGGACGGTGAAGTGTCCGCCCAGCGGGCCGGCCGGGGCGGTGCCGCCGGTCACGCCCAGACGCATAGCGCTGGATATCCAGCCAACTGCTTCCGTGGAGGTGCCCGGCGGTGTGAGGGCGGTGACGTGCAGGCTGGCGACGGTCAGCATGGGGACGAACAAGGCACCGGGCAGTTCGCCGTGACCAGCACGGCCGGGGGCCGGAGCGGGGCCAGCGACCTTGCGCGGCCCTGGCACCGCGTCCGAGGGCTGAGCGCGGGAACCGGCGTGAGGTCACAGCAATCGGTCAACCAGCCCGTCGATGTAGTCCGGGGTGAGCGGGATCATGCCGAACAAGACGCGGATGTACATCGGGGCCAGGATGTGGTCCAGCACGTCGAACGCATTGAGCGCGGGCTCGCCACGGTCCCGGGCGCGATCGAGCATGGTTTGCAGTTGCCGGGTGCGTTCGGCGCGGAGGCCGGCACCAGCCTGCAGACCCTGCTGACCGCTGCTCGACAGGGCGATGGCCAGGTGCAGCACCGCCGGACCGTCAGGTCCGGTGATCTCGCGGGCCACTTGGGCCGCGTACGTGCGTAGGTCGCCGACGAGGCTCCCGGTGTCGGGCATCGGCGACTGCGCGTTGAGGCGGGTGAGCGCCACGTCGGTGAGCAGGGATTCCAGGCTGCCCCACCGGCGGTAGATGCTGCTGTCGGCTACGCCTGCGCGGGCTGCGACGTCGCCGACGGCGAAGTTGCCGTAGCCGCGCTCACCGATCAGTTCGGTGACTGCCTGGTGCACCTGCGCACCGACGCGGGCGCTGCGCCCGCCGGGCCGCCGGGCTGGCTGTCGCTCGTTCATGCCCCCACCTTAACGCAGTGACTACTTGCGTTTGAAGGATGACCCTCCCTATGATCACCTAACGCAGTCACTGACTGCGTTAGGTGATCAGATGTATCACCACCCGCGTCGACCGCGACCGGACGCAACCAATGATTGAGGGGGATCCCATGGCTGCATCGCATGCGATCGCAGGCAGTCGATCAAACCGGGCCGCGCTGCTCACGGTGACCTGCCTGGGCCAGTTCATGGTCCTGCTCGACAACACGATCGTCGGAGCGGCACTGCCGGATATGCAGAACCGGCTGCACACTCAGCTGACCGGACTCCAATGGATCGTCGACGCGTACGTACTGCTGGTCGCCATGCTGCTGCTGTCGGGCGGTGTCTTCGCCGACCGATTCGGCCGCAAGCGGGTGTATCTCACCGGCGTGACGGTGTTCACCGCCGCGTCGCTGCTGTGCAGCCTCGCGCCCTCGCTCGGCTGGCTGGTCGTCGGCCGGGTGCTGCAGGGCATCGGGGCCGCGGCGCTCAGCCCTGCCTCGCTCGCCCTGCTGGCCGCCGCCCATCCTGTGCCGCAAGAACGGATCAAGGCGATCGGGCTGTGGGCCGGGCTCAGCGGAATCGGCCTGGCCGCAGGTCCGGTGGCCGGTGGCGTGCTGACACAGGCCTTCGGCTGGCCCGCCATCTTCCTGGTCAATCTGCCCATCGGCATGGTCCTGCTGCTGGTCGGCCTGCGCCACCTCGGCGAGTCCCGCAACCCGAGCGCCCCCGCGATCGACGTCCCGGGCACGGTGCTGTCCGTTCTGGCGGTGGGGACACTGACCTACGGGCTGATCGAGGGCGGTGCCCGCGGCTGGACCTCACCGGTCATCCTTGGCAGCTTCGCCACCGCAGTGATCCTCCTGGCGGCCTTCGTCGCCGTGGAGGCCCGTCGTTCCGCTCCGATGCTGCCGCTGCGGCTGTTCCGGCAGCGCCTGTTCACCGTGTCCAACACCGCGATGGTGGTGGTGGGCTTCGCGCTCATGGGCTCGTCGTTCTTCTTCTCCCAGTTCTTCGTGCACGTCCAGGGCAGCTCACTCCTGCGCGCCGGCCTGCAGACCCTGCCGCTATCCCTCGCCATGGTGATCGTCAGCCCGTACGCGGGCCGACTCGCCGCCCGGTACGGCTTCCGCATCGTGGTCACCGCCGGCCTGGCCCTGGCCGGCCTGGGACTGCTCGCGCTCGGAACGGTGCACGCCGACACCGGCTACGGGAACGTGTGGTGGCGGCTGGGACTCGTCGGCACCGGCTTCGCCCTGACCATGTCCCCACTGACAGGCGCCGCCATTCAAACAGTCAGCCCGCAGGAAGGCGGCCTCGCATCAGGCATCAGCAGCACCACCCGGCAGATCGGCGCTGTACTCGGCGTCGCGGTCCTCGGAGCCGTCGTCCGCACCCGGCAATCCGGCGGCGCCTCCTTGGAGACCGGCCTCAACAGCACCTTCTTCGCTGCCGGCACCGTCACTCTGGCCACCGCCGTGTTCACCGGCCTGTGGCTGGCGAGGTCCAAGCCCGCGGAAGGCTCCGCGGCGTCGCAACGTTCCACCAATGCAGATGCGGTCACCAACAGGTCGGCCAGGTAGCCGTTCGTCGGCACACCCCCGCATCGGCGGGACGGACTGTAAGCGCAACTCCCGATCCCCGGTCTCGGTCCGCACACCCCCGCGTCGGCGGGGCCGGGGACGGAGCAAGCGCAGCGTGCGTGCAGGGGGCACGGCGCGAGCACGCGAAGAAGTCCCGGAAGGCCGGCAAATCTACTGATCACACCTTGTTGGACCGGCTGGACCCAACGGCCTTGGCCGGTGTGGTCGTGGCGGGCGGCGTGCACTTTCTCCGGCAGCGCCAGGACCTCGTCGCGGTCGGCAGCCGCCGCGGTCCCGGCGGGCAGATCGGCGCAGCAGGAGCTGAAGATCAGGCGCAGGCGCGCGCAGCCCGGCGGCGAGGGCGGGTCCGTCGAGCGTGCGATGACGGCCAGCTTCGCGGTGGGGGCGGTGCGGGCCCAGGGGATGCGGGCCGCGGAACGGGTCAGCAGCTCGGCGACCGCAGGACTTCGTGGCCTGTTGCAGTTGCTTGACCCGGCGCGTTGCTCGTCAACACGCCGAGCATTCCGTACTGCCTTCGGTCGTTCTTGTGGCGGGCTTCGCTGGATTTCCGGCCGAGAGTGGCCGAGGAACCCTTCGCGGCCGGAGTGAGGCTCTACCACGTCAAGCCGACGGCGGACCACGACGTGGAGCTGGACGGATCTCCGCAGCGGGAAGGCAGTCAGTGGAAGACCTTCAGGGACAACGTTGCTGACACGGGCGAGTGGGCCAGCAGCGCCTCTACGTGGTCGTTTCTAAGCGCGGCTACACTCACCCGCCCCAGCAGGGTGCCCCGCTCCCCCGGAATGCCCGGGGAAGCGGGGCACCTGCGGCGCTTGAAGGAGGCTTGCATGCTGCTGCGCGAAGTGACGTTCACCGTCGACGTCGGCGAACACGGTTACCTCGTTGGCTTCGACGACGACTACGACTTCCCCAAGGCCATGCCCTACGGCTGGCGCTGTGGACCCGCCACCGAGGCGCTCGCCGTTGTCCTTCCCACCACCGACACCGGCCCGTTGCAGATGACCATCCAAGTACACGACGGCCCGCCCGGCCCGGAAACCGAAGCCGTCTGGGAACCGGCGGAGGAACTGAGCCTGCTGGCCGATGCCGACACCCTCTACCTCGCCACCATCGGGCAGGGCGACTTCTGGGACGCCTGGCCCGAAGAGGAACCGCCCCTGGAGATGCGACCATCCTCGACCGACAGCGGCGACTGGGTCCGCATGCGTCTGTACTGCCACGCCGACGATCCCGAACCCGGCATCGGCGATCACGGAGAGCGCCACCTGATCCAGCTCTGGCACGCACCAGCCACCGAACCCGTGCACCCTCCCCTCAGCAAGGAGGATCAGCAGGCACGTGAGCAGTACGCCGCAGATATGGCTCGCCCCGTGGAGGACTACACCACTGAGTACTCGGTCCACTACGGCGACGAAAACCTCGATACGACGACGACCACGGTCCGCAGACCCGTCACCCAGTACAGCAGCCGTACGTGCTCGACTTCGTCGACGTACTCGCGCAACTGCGAGCCGCAGCGTCGCCGAGGATCGGCTCGATGACAATGGGGTCCACGGAGACGACGATCGGGGCGCGGTCCAAGGCGTGAATTTCCGCCTCGCTGGTCAGGCTCTCCAGCTGCCTCGCGGCGGAATCGGAGAACGCGATCAGGGCGCGCGGGCCGTGCTGTGCGGCCGTCAGGCGATGGCCGAGCGGCGAGGCAGGCAAGGTGGGCTTCGCGCAGCTCCTCCCACGAGGTGCACTGCTCGGGGGCGGGGGCGCAGCTTGCTTGACCTCAAGTGCGCTTGAGGGAGAAGTCTTCCGTCATGGACACCGAAGAGATGCAGAGACAGTTGCAGGCCTTGACCGACCGCGCTGAGATCACCGACCTGATGGACCGCTACCTGCGTTCTCTGGATGACGGGGTCTTCGACGAGGAGTGGGCTCGCGCGTCCCATACCGAGGACGACCGGGCCTGGCTGTCCGTGACCCTCCGCCGCGTGCCGCGCACACCGGCAGACGGCCAGAGGGTCCGGGACATCGCCCGCACTTCCCCCGACGCCATCCTCGGCATCCCGCTCCCCGACCAGCAAACACCCGACACACCGACAAACCCCCCTCCCCCACCCCCCCTTGAGTGTTGGTCGCAGTGGCGTTGGAGCGGGTCACTGACCAGTTCTCCGCTGGGCTGGGCGGCCGTACTGACAGGCTCGCCGCCGCGGGGTTGATCTGTCGGATTTTACGACGGTCCGACGGCCGTCGCGGCCCCGAACATCCATTCTCTTGCCTGGCCCGGCGTTGAGGAGTTCACTGGTGTGATGCCGACTTTGGTCGCGACGTTGACGGGCTTCTGGCCCTCACGTCGTGTGTATCTCTTCGACGGTTTCTGTAGCCGGGCCTCGTGATCTCGCTTCGCGCCATCACCCCGTCCGTGTCCTTCCCCGTACGAGAGAACCGAGGTCCGTCATGTCCGTCACCGATGAGCTGCTCGCCAACAACGCCCGCTACGCCGAGACCTTCTCCGGTCCGCTCCCGCTGCCGCCCTCCCGCCAACTGGCCGTCGTGGCCTGCATGGATGCCCGGCTGAACGTCTACGCGATCCTCGGCCTGAACGACGGCGAGGCGCACGTCATCCGCAACGCCGGCGGGGTGGTGACGCAGGACGAGATCCGCTCGCTCGCCATCAGCCAACGCCTTCTTGGCACCGAGGAGATCATCCTCATCCACCACACCGACTGCGGCATGCTGACCTTCACCGACGACGCGTTCAAGGACGCGGTCCAAAAGGACACCGGGATCCGGCCGCCCTGGGCGGCGGAGGCGTTCCCCGACCTGGAAGAGGACGTACGGCAGTCCGTCGCGCGCATCAAGGCCGACCCGTTCGTCGTCCACAAGGACCGCGTCCGAGGTTTCGTCTTCGACGTGGCCACGGGCAGGCTCACGGAAGTCCGCTGACCGGGTTCCCCCCGCACCCGGGGCGGAGCACAGCCTTCGCCGATACCGCCCCGCGTCCCTAGGGAGTCGCGGCCGACGTCGCCCGCTCCGGCACCGGGGTGCGCTCGGCGTACCCCTTCACCACCAGCGCCGTGGCCACCAGCACCACCACCCCCACCACACGCAACGCCGGCCCCATTCCGTGGACCAGGCCGGCGTGGCCCGACAGCACCGTGCCGGTCACGGCGACGCCCAGGGCCGCGCCCGTTTCGCGGGCCGTGGTGCCCAGGCCCGAGCCCAGGCCCGCCTGGTGCGGGGGCAGGGAGGTGACGACGCCCATGGTGAGCGGCGGCATGGACAGGCCCGCGCCGGTGGAGATGACCAGGAGCCAGCACACGAACAGTCCGTACGGGGTGGACCCGGACGCCGTGGACGCGCCGAGCAGACCGAGCCCGATGAGCGCGAGCCCGCTGCCAACGAGCGCGCGCGGCCGGTCGGACCAGCGGGCGGCCAGCTTCTGCGCGGCCGCCATCCCGATCACCAGCGGCATGATCGCCACCCCGGTGACGGCGGGACCGTAGCCCTTGACCTCCTGGAGGTACTGCGAGTTGACGAAGAACAGGGAGAAGAGGCCGAAGAACCCGGTCGCCGTGCCGAGGGACGCCGCCCGCAGCCGGGGCGAGGCGAAGACCCGCGGGTCGAACAACGGGCCCTGGACGCGCAGCGCGTGCACCGTGAACGCCGCCACCAGCACCACCCCCGCGACGAACGCGCCGACGATCCGCGCGGACAGCCAGCCGTATGAGGGCCCCTCGATGATCCCGAACAGCACGGCCACCAGCCCCACGATCAGCAGCACCGCGCCGAGCGGATCGGTGTGGCCCGAGGCCGGGCGCTCCGTGCGGGGCACGACGCGTGCCACCGCCGCGATCAGCAGCGCGGCGAGCGGCACCATCACCCAGAACAGCGCCTGCCAGCCGAGGAACTGACCGGCGAGCCCGCCGCCGAGATTGCCCGCGGCCCCGCCGAGGCCGATCGACAGCGTCCACGCGGCCATCGCGCCGAGGCGCTGCGGGGGCGTCGCCAGTTGCATCAGCAGGGACAGCGTGGCCGGGGTGATCAGCGCTGCGCCCGCGCCCGACAGTCCCCGGCCCGCGATCAGGACGAGCGGCGCCCCCGCCAGGGCACTGGTCGCGGCGCCCGCCGCGAACAGCGCGAGCCCGGCGAGCAGCGCACCCTTGCGTCCGTGCCGGTCCCCGAGCGCACCGGCGGGGATCAGCAGCCCGGCGAAGACGATGACGTAGGCGTCGACCGTCCACAGAATCTCGGCGTGCGAGGGACGCAACGCGGACGAACCGAGCTGGGGTATCAGCAGGTTGATCGCCGCCACCATGCTCTGCGCGACCAGGACACAGGCGCACAGGGCGAGCAGGGTGGGGCGTTTCAGGGCGTGCGGTGACACGACTCCTCCTGGGAGCTGGACGGTGGAAGGGGATACACGGCTCACCGTAGGCTCAGCCTCGACCTGCACTCCAGTGCAACTTATGCAAGGAATGAATGCGCATGACGCAATCCACGGGCCTCGACCTGAACCTGCTGGTCGCGCTGGACGTGCTGCTGGAGGAGCAGAGCGTTCAAGGCGCCGCACGCCGGCTGCATCTGTCCGAGCCGGCCATGAGCCGCACCCTCGGTCGCATCCGCAAGGCGCTCGGCGATCCCGTCCTGGTGCGGGCCGGCCGGCAGATGGTGCCGACCCCGCACGCCCTGGCCGTACGCGCCGAGGTGCGCGCCGTGGTGGAGCGGGCCCGCGCCCTGTTCGCGCCCGGCCGGGACGCCGACCTGCGCACCGTGAGCCGTACCTTCACGATCCTCGGCCACGACGCCATCGCCGCCACCCACGGCGCCACCCTCCTCGCCCGCACCTCGCGCGAGGCCCCCGGCATCCGGCTGCGCTTCCTGTCCGAGAGCCACCTCGACGCCCCGTTCCTGCGCCAGGGCACCGCCGACCTGGAGATCGGCGTGATCGACACCACCTCCCCCGAGGTGCACCAGGAGACGGTTTACGAGGACCGCATGCTCGGCGTCGTACGCTCCGGACACCCCCTGCTGAAGGGCGAGTTGACCCCCGAGCGGTTCGCCGGCACGGCCGGTCACCTCATCGTGTCCCGGCGCGGCCGGCTGCACGGACCGGTCGACGAGGCGCTGGCCGGGCTGGGGCTGAGCAGACGGGTAGTGGGCAGCGTCGGCACCTACCCGGCCTCACTGTTCGTACTACGCGAGACCGATCTCATCGGCCTGATCAGCCCCTGGGCCCGCCCGCTCGCCGAACCCCTCGGGCTAACCGTCTTCGAGGTCCCGCTACCCCTCCCGGCCGCCCCGGTCGGCTTCGCCTGGCACCCCCGCCACGACGCCGACCCGGCCCACGCCTGGCTGCGCGCCCAGGTCCGCGACCTGATGGAACAAGACGCCGACCCCGCCTCGACTGACTGAGCACCCCGCCACGGGCCGGGCACCCCGCCTAGGCGAAGTGACGGGCACGTCTAGGACGCGACCGCCAGCGGTCCCCTCTCCCCTCCCCCGCGAGGACCTCCTCCACCATCAGGCCGTGGGCTTTCCGCAGGCGCTTGCACTCTCCCAACCGCAAAGTCAGCGTGTTTCCCGTGCATTTCGGCCTTTGCGTCCACCGCCGTGACAGGCCTTGAGGTGACGACCGCCGGCAGCGGCCCGCCAAGTACCCGGGTTGCAGGGCGCGGCACCTGGAGCGAGGAGGCCGCGGCAGCCGACGCCTTCCTCACTCCGCTGCGGGCCTCCGGGCCGCCCGGCCACTAGCAGAACGGCCAACGCGCCGAGGGCGGATACGCCCCTCGAACCCATGCGATCGTGGAGCAGGCGCGTGCTCGGGTTACGGCCGCAACGACCGTCCTGGCAAAAGCTGCACCAACGGGGCCAGGGCTGGAAGCAGGCCGGCGCCTCGGTGACCGCCGGGCACAGCTACACCCTCAAACTCGTCAGCCACGACGACAACTACACCGGCGGATGCCACCTACACGCTCTACGACGACGTCGCCTTCACCACCGCCACCCCGCCGCCGGGCCTGACGCAGGTCAGCACCGATCCCTTCACCAACACCTCCAGCCAGCACGCCACCGAACTCGAACCCGACACCTTCGCGTACGGCAACACGATCGTCGCCTCCTCGCAGGTCGGACGGTTCACCGACGGCGGCGCCTCCGACATTGGCTGGAACACCTCCACCCACGGCGGCAGCACCTGGCAGCACGGCATGCTCCCCGGCATCACCACCTACCAGGGCGGCACCTGAGCCCGCGTCTCCGACCCGGCCGTCGCCTACGACGCGAGGCACGGCACCTGGATGGTCGCCGGGCTGCCCGTCGACTCCAGCATCAACGGCGCGGGCGTGACGGTAAGCCGCTCCACCAACGACACGAGCTGGCAGAACCCGGTCATGGCGGTCGGCAACGACGGCCAGGGCTACGACAAGGAATGGATCGGCTGCGACAACACCGCATCCAGCCCGTACTACGGCACCTGCTACGTCGAGGTCGACGTCACCTCCTCGGGACCGCATCGTCATGAGCCGTTCCACCGACGGCGGCGCCACCTGGTCGAGCCCCGTCTCGCCCTCCGGGAGCCCCAGCGGGCTCGGCGGACAGCCCCTCGTCCAGCCCAACGGCACTGTCGTGGTCCCCTACTCGGCCAACGGCAGCTCCGTGCGTGCCTTCAGCTCCGCCAACGGCGGCTCCAGCTGGTCGTCCACGACGCTGATCGCCAACGTCTCCAGCCACGGTGTGGCCGGCAATCTGCGCGACGGTGAGGGACTGCCGTCCGCCGAGATCGACGGCTCCGGCAAGATCTACGTCACCTGGCAGGACTGCCGCTTCCGCTCCGGCTGCCCGGCCAACGACATCGTCTACGCCACCTCGACCAACGGCACCACCTGGTCGGCCGTGACCCGGGTTCCGATCGACACCACCACCAGCGGCGCCGACCACTTCATCCCCGGCATCGGCATCGACCCCGCCACCTCCGGTGCCACGGCGAAGATCGGCCTCTACTACTTCTGACCACGGCCAACTGCACGGCGTCGGCGTGCCAGCTGGAGGTCGGCTACATCTCCTCCGCCAACGGCGGCAGCACGTGGAGCACCCCGGCAGCCGTCGCCGGACCCATGTCGCTGTCGCGGGTCGCCGACTCCACCCAGGGCCGTATGGTCGGCGACTACCTGTCCACCTCCGTCGTTGGCGGTAAGGCGGTCTCCGCGTTCGCCGTAGGCAAGGCATCGGCCAACGGCCAGGCTTTCGACGAGGCGCTCTACACCGCCGGACCCCTCGCCGTCGCCGGGGGCAGTGCACGCTGCACGACGCGGGGCGCCGCTACCGTCCCGTCACCGCACCTCACCAAGCCGCTGCCGACGCGGAACTGATCCCGCCCCTGTCCGCTGTCGAGGTGTGTTCCGGTGTCCGGCGGAACACACCTCGGCCACGTGCGAGGGGGAGGCTGTGGCTGGGATGCGCTGTTGCCTCCCCAAGGCACGTGACATCCGTCCGCTTCCGGACCTGGTGGGGCTCCCGTTCCCTTTCACAGGAGGGGAATCCGGACTGCTTTCGGTGCCTGCCCCAAGGCCCTTGGTGGGCCCGCCATCGGATCGCTAGGTTCGCTGCCGTGCGGCGGCAGTGCTCTGCCCGGCACGTGTGGGGGGAGGGGCGATCGAGGCCGTCGTGCATCCGATGCGTCCACCATCAAGGGGGGTTTCAGCATGTCCGGATCCATCCGCATGCCCCTGGCCAGGGCCAGACGGCGAAGACTGTCCGTCTGGGCGGTCCTGCTCCTGATCCTGTCGCTCGGGCTGGCGGGCATCGCGGTGACGCCCGCGTCCGCCGCCCCGCACGGCGACGGCAGTGCCGCCCAGGCGGTAACCGGCAGCGGTGCTCGGGTGACAGCCGCCGTCTCCGACAAGCCGCGTCAGTACACAGCCGAGGAACTCGCCCAGCTCAACGCCCGGCTCTACGACGAGGACACCATGGACAAGGGCAAGGCGGGGCCCAAGCCCCGGCACGCCCCGCTCACTACCGCGGTCGCCCAGCCGACCTCGGTGCGGTCCTTCGCCACCGTGGCGCGCGACAGCGCCATTCCCACGTCCGGGATATCGGGCGGCGCCTCGTACCTCTCGTCGACGCAGGAGCCGAGCACCGACGCCAACGGATCCAACATCTTCCAGACCGGCAACTGGTATGCCACCCGTTCCACCGACAACGGCGCGACCTGGTCCTACCTCGACCCGTACTCGCTGTTCGGGTCGGGTTTCTGCTGCGACCAGGTCACCCAGTACGACCCGGCGACCGGCCGGCAGTTCTGGCTGCTGCAGTTCAGCGACCACCTGACGATCGCCAACGCCTCGGCCTCAGGTTCCGGCGCGTACACCGGCTGGTGCTACCGGAACATCACCCCGAGCTGGATGGGCCTGGCGAACACCACGGCGCTGGACTTCAACGACATGTCCATCAGCAACAGCAACGTCAACATCTCCACCAACTTCTTCCCCAGCGGCGGGGGAAGCGGTGCCGGGCTGCTACGACTACCGAAGAGTCCGATGAGTACCTGTAGCGGCTTCAACTACAGCTACCTGACCCGCACCGACAACCTCACCTTCAAGCTGGTGCCCGGGTCCACCGACACCCTCTACTGGGGCAGTAACTGGGGCCAGACCAACGGCAGCTCCTTCCGCGTCTTCGCGTGGCCGGAGAACTCCGGGAACTACTCCTGGTGGGACCGCACCGTCCCCTCCTACGGCTTCTACACCCGCAACAGCGGCCAGAACTGCGCCAGCACCGACGGCGTGGTGACGAACTGGTGCCAGTACGCCGACTCCCGTGTCCTCGGTGCCTACCGAGCCGGCGGGCTGATCGGCTTCTCCTTCAACGCGAAGCAGGACGGCAGCCATCCGTTCCCCTATACCCGGTTCGTCTGGTTCAACGAATCCGACAAGAACCTCAACGGCTCAGATGACCTGTGGGGCAGCTGGGGTGCCATCCAGTTCGCCTCGCTCGCACCCAACTCGCTCGGCCGGGTGGGCCTGGAATTCGCCTGGGGCGGCGGCACCGGCGGCGCCCACTACTACCCCGGCAGCGGGATCAACTCCCAGCCCGCCAACGCCATCGACACCAGCCCCAACTACTACCTGTGGGGCGCCGGCAACACCTGCACCTACGCCGGCCTGCCCCGCTGGGGCGACTACCTCACCGTCCGCACCTACAAGGCCGACCCGACCCGCTGGGTCGCCGCCGGCTATGCGATGAAGGGCGGAAACTGCGGCGCGAGCGGGGCCTACCCCGAACCGCACAACGTCCTGTTCTCCTAGCCCCCCGCAGCAAGCAAGCCGGGGGCCGGGCGGGGGGACGTCTCCGCCCGGCCCCCAGGCCATATAGCCGAGGAACCGACCAGCGCCATGGGAAGTCCAACCCCTATGAAGAATCCCGTCCGGACCGCGCTCGCCGCCCTGGCGCTCGCCACTGCGGTCTTGGCCGGTGGGTGCGGACGAGCTTCTCACGGCGCTGGCTCGCCGGGCGCGCCGGACTCCGGGATCAAGGGCCGCACGATGGTCGACGGCGGCTGCCCACTCGTCCGCGAGGGGAGCCCGTGTCCCGACCGGCCGCTGAGCGCCCACTTGACGATCACCGGCGGCGATCCGCAACGGACGATCGCCCAGATCATCAGCGACACCGACGGCCATTTCCGCCTCTCGCTGCCCCCGGGCACCTACACCGTCCGCCCCGCCAACCTCACCGGCGCCGTCGCCCCGATCGCCCAACCGGTGACCGTCACCGTCAGCGACGGGCGGTTCACCGCGATCGTCATCCACTTCGACTCGGGCATCCGCTGAGGCTCTCGGTCTTCCCTCCACCACGACGGGAACCGAACCTCGCCCAAGGACGTCGCAGAGGCGTCGAGTGGCACGGAGGAGTGGTCATGATGACGGAGGACCGCAGAGGTGGCCGAGGATCCTGGCCCTCGCTCGCGGCCGCCCTTATTGCCCTCGCCTGCCTCATGACCGCCTGCCGAGGCACCGGCGGCGACTCGGAGGCGGACCCGGCACCGCAACGCCCTTCCGTCACCCCACCCACCACTACGTCTTCGCGGAGCGGAGCCGGCACGTCGAGCAGTCCCGCCTCGCCCTCCGCGACGAGGTCGCCCACGCCCCCGTCGCCACCCTCGACACGAGTCGCCAGCCCACACGGGACAGCCACCGCCCCGGAATGCGTGGCCGGGACCGCCACCATCACCCAGGGCCCCCAGGACCCCTCCGCCCGCACGCTGTGCGTGCGATCCGGTACGACAGTGACTGTGCTTCTCAAGCCCCGAGCCCGCGGGACGTGGCCGCAGCCGCGCAGCAGCAACCCCATGCTCGCGCTGGTGACTTCGACCGCAACGGACAGCGCGGGCGTCACTCGAGTCACAGTGCGGGCCGCACGCACCGGCTCAGTGAGCATCATGTGGGGTGCGCAGAGCGCGCCCCTGTTCACGCTCCGCCTGAGTGTCGCGGCATACCCGGTGCAGTAGAGCGCCCACACGACGATCCGTCCTGAGGATAACCAAGTAGGCGTTTTCAAAGGAACTTGAGGTCTTCGGCGTACAGACGTTCGCAGAGCGACGTTACTTGCTGAGTGCCAACTCCTGGCCGTGATCCTCGTCCGCCCACGGCACCGGTTGTGGCCCAGGCACGACAGACGTACTGGTACCCGGCGGGGCGCCAGGCACCGCCGGCATGTCGTGCCGGAGCCTGGCCTCCGGTGGCGGTGGTCCCTTCCAGGCGCCACGCTGGAAGTAAAGCCGTCGCGGCGGACGGCACATGATGCCCTCAGTCACGCGGAATTCGGCGAGTATGGCGGAGGGGCAGGCCATGACTCAGCATGCGGCCATCGAGATCGCCGTCAGGAAGCGTATGCGCCAGGTGCGCGGGCTGGCGAGGACGAGCGCGGACGGGGTGCTCGACCGTGAGACGCTGCTGAAGGCCTTGCAGCAGATCGAGAGGGTGGAACGCCACGCCCTGCGCAACGCCGGTTTCGGCGGTGGCGGCCCCGGTAGTGCTCCGCCGGTCGCCGCGCAGTGGCAGCAGGAGGGGCCGGCGCCGATCCGCGAACACCTGGGCGCCGGGCCGACCCCCGTGGCGGGCCGCGTGTACGACATCGCCATCGATCCGCGCGGCAGCAGCGACCAGACCATCTACGCCGCCACTGTCGGGGGCATATGGAAGAGTCTCGACGGCGGCGCCACCTGGGCGCCGAAGATCGATCGCCTGCCGTGGAGTCAGATGGGCGCGGTCGCCCTCGACCCCGTCTACCCGGACATCGTGTACGCGGGAGGCGTCATCGGACCCGGCCCATCGCTGTTCCGCTCCGACGACGACGGCGGCGAGACCTGGAGCACGATCGGGCAGCTCGGCCACCATGGTCGCCAAGGTGTTCAACGCCGGATCGACACCCCTCAGCGTGACCGGCTTTTCGAGGACACCCGACGGTGCCGGTCCGGATGAGCGGCACCGGAGGGTAGACCGGTGTCTGGTCGGGCGGCCCTACTGCGCTGCAGGCCGGGAGCCGGTCCGAGCTCCTCATACCGCCCGGCAGTGGCGGTGATGCCTACCCCCCACCAGACAACCGCCTCCCCAAGGCAAACGAATACCGGAGGTGACCATGCCGAACATCATCCCAGTCCACCCCACGGTCGCGCACACATCGACCATCCCAGCGAACGCCCGCGAGCCGGTGAACCTCTTCGTGCGGGAATACAAGAGCTCCGGATCCAGCGGCACCTCGAAACCGGTCCTCATGCTCCACGGCAGGAGCGTTCCGGCGCTCCCCGGCTTCGACCTCGTGCTGCCTCCGCACGGTGGCTCAACTCAGCCAGACACCAGCTTGAGCTGGGCACAAGCGTTGGCGGGCAAAGGCTACGACGTGTACATCATGGACCTTCAGGGATCCGGGCTCTCCCCCCGTCCGAAGATGGACGACCCGTGCAACGCCAACCCGGCCCAGCGGGCCCTTCTGAATCCCAACCCCGGAACGGGAACTTGCTCATCGACGGCCACCTACGCCCATCAACTGGGCAACTCCAAGAGCGAGTGGGACGAGTTGGGCACCGTCGTCAAGTTCATCCGGACACGGTGCAACAACCAGAAGGTCGCGTTCATCGGCTGGTCCGCAGCTTCGTTCGTCATGGGCCCGTACGCCCTGCAGAATCCCGGCGACGTGACGAGCTTGTTCCTCCTCGCGCCCATGTTCCCCCCGGACGGCCGATGGTCGAAGAACACCGCAGCACCCTTCGATCCGCCTGCCGGCACGGGCCTGCCCACACAGCCCGAGTCCACGCCGCCGGCGGTCTTCGGCTTCCCGATGAACCTGACCAGCAAGGCAGGAATCCAAGCCACCGTCAGCGACAAGAATCTTGCCGACCAGGTGTGGCAGGCCATCATGGACTGCGACAGCATCGGTCAGAAGTGGGGCGGCCCGACCGCGGGCGCACCCGAGGGCGTCATGCGGTGGCGCAACTCCTACTGGTGGGGCTGGAACACCAGCACCGTGCCGCACAACTCCACGCTCGGCAACGCCATACCCGTGTGCATCGTCTACGGAGATCAGGACAAGACAGCCAACACCCCGGCGGAGCTGGGGTCGAATCTGCACTTCTCCGTTCCCAAGCTCTACGAGGGGATCCCCGGCACACACAAGTTGATGTTCCGTGTCGAGGGCTGGGACCACAACCCGGTCTGGGACCGCCACGGTGCCAAGATCCTGCAGCACATGGCCTGGAAGTGGCTCGACGACAAGAAGGTGTACGGCGTCGAGAGCGGAAGCTGGTTCATGGACGCGGACGGCGTGCTGGGGGAAGTGGAGTGAGCCCCGCGACACGGTGATCGCCCAGGACACCACCGCCATGCAGTGCCAAGGTCACCGCGCTGGCAAAGACGCCGGATGCGACGGGTGCGGCACACGCTGGGTCGGCACTCGACGAGGACCCGACCCCACGTCTGCAGAAGGGGTGACCCCGCGAACGAGGTCACCCCTCCCTTCATGGCACCGTATGTGTCAGTCGCAGTCGCGGACCTTGACGGCATAGATGCCGCGGCCGTGAGTGGCCGCGTACAGTGTGCGACCGTCGGGGCCCAGCTTCAGCTGGAGCACGGCGACGGCCGGGAGCGAGCCGACGCGCTGCCACTTGGTGTGCCCCGGGGCGCGGTAGACGACCCCGAGGTCGGTGGCGACGGCCAGGCCGCCGTTCGGGGTGACGAGCGCGGAGTTGGTCGGCACGTCGGGGAGGTTCGCCGAGACGTCCTTCCAGGTGGTGCCTCCGTCGGTGGACTCGAAGACGTGGCCGACACCGGCGCCGGGGCCCTCGGTCCAGTGCCGGGAGAAGCCGTTGACGGCGACGAAGACGTGGTCGGCGTTCTTCGGGTCGATCGCGAAGCCGCTGAGGTAGCGGTTGGGCACCGTCCCGTTGACGGGCAGGGTGATGTCGTGCCAGCCGGTGCCGTCCGCGTTGCCCACGGAGATGCCGCGGGCGAAGCCGTGCTCGTTGCAGGGGCCGCACCAGGCCGCGTACACCTTGCCGCCGGAAGCGGCGACGGCGGTCGCGGTACGTCCGGCGCCAAGGTCGTACACGCTCTTCCACTCGGAGCCGCTGCGGATGGCGTAGCCGTGGGTCTGCACCCAGATGTGCCGGCCGCCGGCGATCCAGGTGTTGCTGTCCTTCGCGTCCGTGGCGAGCGGGGCGATGAAGCGGGCCTCGCTGGTGGCGTTGTCCGCCGGGGCGACGTTGTACGAGGTCGCCTTGCTCGCGTCGGTGGTCCAGCTGCCGTCGTTGACCGCGCAGTTGTTGGTGACCTGGATCGCGAGATAGACGTACTCCTGGGCGATGTTGCAGCCGTTGGCGGGGTCGGTGAGCGTGTCGCCGCCGTCGCCGCCGAAGTTGGAACCCATCACCTTGTCGTTGCTGCGCAGAATGGACTGGCCGTTGTCCTGGAGGCCGCCGGTGACGGACACACCGCCGTGGTCGAGGTCCTTGCCGATGCCGACCGAGTAGTACTGGAGGGTGTCGATGGTGCCGTCGTTGAGGGAGGTCCAGTCGGTGGCGTGTCCGGAGGTGTCCTGCGAGCCGTTGACCTGGCGCTTGTAGACGCCACCGTCGTTGCCGACGTAGACGAAGCTCCTGCCGTGATAGCGGCCGATGGCGACGCCGTGCTGGTCGGAGTGGGTGGTCTGGTTGCAGTCACCGGTCTGCTTGGCCGGGTCGATGCTCCAGCAGGAGAACCCGAAGTTCCAGTACGGGCCGACGGTCGACCAGGTGGAGCCGCCGTCCTTGGACTCGTAGACCTCCTCCAGACCCGCGTACACGTGCTGCGGGTCCGCCGGGTCGACGGTCAGGAACTGGTTGTACCAGGCCTGCACGCCCGGCATATAACCGCTGGAGGTCAGCGCCGAGCCGTCGGCGGCCAGCTGCTTGTAGTCGGCGACCTTCGTCCACGGCCCGAACGGCGAGGCGGCGCTGTAGATGCCCCCCAGACCGCTGTCGGGGTTGGACGCCATCTGCTTGGGCGACTGGTCGATGGCGTAGAAGCGCGAGCCGCCTGCGGCACGGGCGAAGGTCACCGTGCCGACGTTGTCGGCGTCGGTCGGCAGGTCGCCGAAGCCGCTGCTGATCCGCGTCCAGCTGCCCTTGGAGTTCTTGGTGTAGAAGCCGTTGTAGTCGTCGCCGCTGCGCCAGCCGACCGCGAGGACCACCTTGGAGGAGTCCTTGGGGTCGAAGGCGATGTCGTTGGTGATGTTCTTGTACGCGGCCGAGTCGTCGTGCGCCTTCGGACCGCCCGGCAGATAGTCGGGGTTGGGCGCGAACTCCAGCTTCCAGGCGCCCTTGAGGGTCTTGGTGGAGTGGCTCCACACGCCCTCGCTGGTCGCCGCCCACACCTTGCCGTCGCCGAAGCGCAGCTGGCGGACGCTGGTCGACTCCAGCTCGTCACCGCCGACCCGGCTGCGCGTGGAGAACCTGCCGTGGTGCGGGTGGGCCAGGACGTAGACGCCGCTACCGAGGTAGGCGTCCGCGTTGGTGTTGGCCTCACCGGTGCCCAGCCACAGTCGCCCGCCGCCGTCCAGCGCGAGCGCACCGGTGGACTGGGACGGCAGCCTGTCGCTGATGGCCTTCCAGTGGCCGCCGCCCTTCTTGGACCGCCAGACGCCGCCGCCCGCGCTGCCCGCGTAGACGTATCCGTCGTCGTCGGCGGCGATCGCGGCCATGCGGCCGGTGACGTTGCCCGAGCCGCCGCTGGAGTTGGAGTCGATGTCCCGGTAGCGGGAGTCGTCGGAGTTGTAGGGCAGGTCGGTGATGTTGCGCCAACTGCCGCCGGTGCGGGGCAGCTGGGTCAGACTGCTCCAGGCGGCACCGTACGCGCCGGGCGCGACGATGCCCGGCGACGTGCGGGCCTCGGCGTACTGGTCCGCGCCCTCGGCTATCTCGTCCGCCTCGTTGCCGTCGTCTCCGCCGTCATCAGCCTTCAGCTTGGGGCTGATGGTGTGCTCGCGTTCGGCGGCGAGCTGGGCGAGGGTGCGCGCCCCGAACGGGCGCTTTGTCTTACCTGCCGCGGCGCCTGCGGGTGTCGCGACGAGCGCGGTGGATGCGGCGATGGCACAGATCGTGAGCCATCGTCTCTTGCGGGTTGGTGCTGACACCAGATCCTCCGATAACGGGTGGGCGTACAGCCGTCGTGGAGAACCCGATCACCGGCTACAGAAGACGTCCGGCACTTGGACAAAACTTTGACCAGAACCTGTCACTTGAAGCGGGGCGTGCGGTTCATCCTGATGGTCCGGGCCGAGAGCGCGATGGCGAGGGCAAGCGCGACGGCGCCCGAAACCAGCAGCGGGAGGCGGCCGTCGGTGCCCCAGGCGAGCCCCGCCCACAGGCCGGCAATCAGGACAGCCGCACCGGTGGCCCCCTGGTACAGGCCCTGGGCGGTGCCCTGTTGGCGGTCGGGGACCAGCGTGGAGATCCACGCTTTGCCGACCCCGTCGGTACAGGCGTTGAAGCCGCCGTACAGGGGCAGCACCACGAACACCATCCATGGACTGCGGATGAGACCCAGCCCGAGGTAGCCGACGGCGAAGCAGGCCAGGCCGGCGGAGAAGACCAGAGGCCGGGGCAGCCGATCCGAGAGGGCGCCCGCCGGGTAGGACAAGGCCGCGTAGGCGAGGTTGTAGACCGCGTAGGCGCCCACCACACCAGCCGTGGTCAGGCCCAGGTCATGGGCGCGCAACAGCAGCAATGCGTCGGGGAAGTTGACCAGATTGAAGGCGAGGAGCACGGTCAGAACGCGCCAGTAGCGGCGGGGCAGCGCGCGCCATGATGTGCGGCGGTCCACGGCTCCTGTCCCGTCGTCAGCTGTGCGACGGGAGTGGGGATCACGGACGGCGGCGACCAGGGCTACCGACGCGACGGCCGGGAGAACGGCAACCCAGAACAGGGGCCGCAAACGGTGGTCGAGCGCCTCATACAGCGCGAGCCCCACCAGCGGGCCGACTACGGCGCCGGCGGTGTCGGCGGCCCGGTGCAGCCCGAACACCTTGCCGCGCTGCCCGCCTGGGACGCCGTCGATAAGGAGGGCATCGCGGGGAGCGCCGCGCATGCCCTTGCCGAGCCGGTCGACCACCCGGGCTACAAGTACAAGGGGCCAGGCGGTGGCGAGGGCGATGAGTAGCTTGCCGAGCGCGGCCAGCCCGTAGCCCGCGCCGATGAGCGGCCGGCGGGCAAAGCGGTCGGCCAGGCGCCCGGCGGCGACCTTGGTGACCGACGCGGCTCCCTCGGCCAGGCCCTCGATGGCGCCGACCACGGCGGGCGGGGCGCCGAGCACAACGGTCAGGAAGATCGGCAGGATCGGATAGAGGAGTTCGCTGGCCGCGTCCTGCAGGAAGGACACCCCGCACAGCACCTTGACGTTGCGCGTCAGCCACGCCGGGCGCTTGCCCGCCGGGTTCGGTGTGGTGGGGGGCTTACTCACGGGTACCGGATCTCCAACAGGCGGCCGAGCGCCGAGGCGGCATCGATCAGGGCCAGAGCCGTCGCCACGACCAGAGCCGCGGCGAGAACGGCGGCGCTACGGCGGCTTTCCGGGCGGGTGCCCTGCAGCGCCTGCACGCGTGCCGTGACTTGGTGACGCAGGTAGGCCAATGCGGTGGCGGGCCCCGGTCCGGCGCCGGCAAGTGCGGCGCGAGCCAGGGATCGTGCAGCGAGCGGCCGGCTGGCCACCCGCTGGGCGGCGTCTTCGTCCGCCCACCGTTCCAGGGCGAAACCGAGGTGGTCGCGCAGCCCGCGCAGCAGCGGATTGAGCGCGCAGGCCATATCACCCAGCGCGCTGTAGCGGTCATGGCGAGGGAGGATGTGGGCACGCTCGTGGGCCGGCAGCACGGCGCGCTCGGCGGCGGGAAGGGCACGCGGCATGCCGGAGGTGATCACGATCCGCCCGGGCCGGCCGGGCAGCGCGTTGGCGTCCGGGCGGTCGTCGGCGAGCACGATCAGGTCGTCGGCCGTCGGCTGATTCCGCAGAGCGGCAACGGCCCGCACCTCACGGCGCCGCCTCCGGAAGGTCCGCCCGAGCCGGAGGAGACCGCCGACGAGCAGCACGGCGGCCGGCATGCCCAGCACGCGCGGCACCGGATCGGCCGCAGCGAGCACGGCCCGGTCGGGGTGCGCATAGGCGAGGACCTCCGCGACGCGTCCCAGGCCACCGGCCGCCAATACCACCAGCCCCCACACGCCGGCCACGGCCGCAACCGCCGTGATGGCCGCCAGCATGCGTGTCGCGGCAGCTGGGGCGAGATGTCGAGCCAACCGGGGCCCTGCGGCAGCCGGCACGACGGGCGCCAAGAGGAGCAGGTAGACGGTCAAATACACGGACGTCGTCACCTTCCCCGGCGGTCAGTTGGCCGAGTCAAGCAAGGCGCGCAGGGCGGCCTGCTCGTCGGCGTCCAAGGGGCCGACGAAGGGCTGGAGCACCTCGGTGCGGTGACCGGTGCGGCGCAGGGCGGTGTTCATCTCCTCGGCTGCCGCCTCCGCGGCTCCCCGACACGGCGAGTAGGCATGCGCCCGACCCGCCGGCTCACGGTCCACCAGACCCTTGGCATGCAGCCGGCCGAGCACGGTCAGCTCGGTCTTGTACGCCAGCCCGTCGCCCAGTCGCCCCTGGACGTCGGCGGCGGTCATCGGCCCACAGCGCGGCCATGACCTCGGCCTCCAGCGCCCCGGCCGGACGCCGGGTCCCCGCCTCGGCGGCATCGCCCCATCGTGCGGGCTCGGCATGACCAGCTCCCTTTCCTTCCCTCAGCCTCCGCCGTCACGACAGCCTCGGCACTCCTTTGTCGCACATCCTAGAACTCGGGCCAGTCTCAGAGCGTGTAAGACTTCGCGGAGCTGTACGGCTGACGCGAAGCAACTCGTCGCCCAGCGCCGCCTCGTACTAAAGGGCCCCACCTCGCCGGTGTTCGGCGTTGTCGTCCTCTTGGCCGCGCAGTCGGGAACGTCCGGCTCGTCTGCGGTGCGGGACGATCAGCCCGGTGCCAAGGTAGGCGCCGTCCGGGATCATCGTCGTGCCCGCCGCCACAGCCGGCAGGTCCGACTCGCGCCAGACATGTGCGTCTGCCTTGTTGCCGGGTGTCGGCCGGGCTGAGGCCACCACCAGGCAGGTGTCGGCGTCTGCGATTTTACGGTCACGGATCGGGATGATAGTGCCGTCCACGATCCATAACCGGTCCGTGCCCGGCACCGGCTGGGGCGCCGGCTCCAGCGCAAACCGGGGCCGCACGCGCTCGTGACCCCGCCGGCTGGCGGGGTCACGAGCACTCAGACGTTACGGATGCCCGGAGAGCGGAGCGTCAGGCCGGCGGCAGCGTCCACTTCTGCGCGGCCGTCCCGTTGCAGGTGTAGATCTGGAGTTGGGTGCCCTGAGTCGTGGACGAGTTCGGATCGTCCAGGCAGCGGCCGGAGTTGGGGTTCTTCAGGGAACCGTCGGAACCCAGCGTCCACTTCTGGGCGCCGGTGCCGTTGCAGGTGTACAGCTGGACGAGGGTGCCGTCGGTCGTGCCGCTGTTCGACACGTCGAGGCACTTGCCGAGGGTGCGCAGCGTGCCGTCGGTCGCGATCGTCCAGTCCTGGGCGTAGGTGCCGTTGCAGCTCCACAGCCTGATCGCGGTGTGGTCGGCCGTGCCCGAGCCGGCGTCGTCGACGCACAGCGCGGAGTTCACGCCCGCCGTCACGGGACCCACCCGGGGCTTCGCCGGGGCGGATGTGTCACCGGGGTAGGAGGGCGGGGCGGCGGAGGCGGCCGAGGCCCAGCCGGTGTTCGCGCCGGTGCCGAGCGTGAAGTTCAGCGTCCCCCCGGAGGCGATCGCGGTCGTGGGCGCGTAGGCGTTGTTCCACGCTGCCCCGTCGAAGGTCGCGGACTGGACGTAGGGCGCGTTGTCCGCGGCTCCGTCACCGTTGATCGTCAGCGTCTTGCCCGACGGTAGCGTCACCACGGCCTGGGAGAACAGCGGTGAGCCGAGGGCGAGGTCCGAGGTGCCGGGTGTCATGGGGTACATGCCCAGGGCCGACCACACGTACCAGGCGCTCATCTCGCCCAGGTCGTCATTGCCGTCGGCGAGTCCTGCCGGGGTGTTCGACCAGATCTGGTCCTGGATCGAGCGCACGGCCGCCTGGGTCTTGTACGGCTTGCCGATGTAGTCGTACTCCCAGGGCAGCTCGACACTCGGCTCGTTGCCCACCCAGGCGTAGCCGTTGGCTCCGGTGTAGCTGCGCAGCACGGTGTCGAGGTAGTCGCCCATCACCTTGTCGCCACCCTTGGCGGTGGCGAGCCCTGCCACGTCGAACGGCACCATGCCCGAGTAGATCCAGGAGTCCGCCTCCACCATGTCCGTCCCGGAGGTGGGGTCGAAACCGCCGGTCCAGGAGCCGTCGGCGTTGCGCGGCTGGACGAATCCGGATGCCGGGTCGAGCACGTTGCGCCAGTCCTGCGCGCGATGGGCGTACGTCTGCCGGCTGCGGGTGTCGCCGAGGGCGCCCGCGAAGGCGGAGAGGGCGAAGTCCGCGGTGTCGTATTCCAGTGTCGTGGCGACGGGGCCGTAGAAGTTGCAGCAGCCGTAGCTGCCGTCGTGCGGCTCGTAGCCCGGGCTGTCCAAGTAGTTCACCCCGGGCCGGTCGTTGTTGGCGGTGCTCGCCTGTTTCAGCAGTCCGGAGAGTGCCGTCGAGGTGTCGAAGTTCCGTGCGCCGAAGGCGTAGTAGTCGGCGAGGATCGCGGCCGCCGGGTCACCGACCATGACGTAGGACTCGCCGTTGTACTCGGACCACTTGGGGAAGATTCCGGTCTGCACGTAGTCGTCGGTCATCGACTGGGCCGTGTCGGAAGCGACTTGGGGACTGACCAGCGCCTCGAGCTGGGCCTGGGAGCGGTAGATGTCCCAGCCGGAGTAGTTCGCGTAGGCGGCGCTGTGTCCGGCGTCGACCGTGTGTGTTTTCCCGTCGAAGCCGTAGTACTGGCCATTGGTGTCGCTGATGACGTTCGGGTGGAGCAGCGAGTGGTAGAGCGCCGTGTAGAAGATGGTCTGCTGGTCCGCCGTGCCGCCGGCGATCCGCACCTTGCCGAGGGTGGTGTCCCAGGCCGCGTGGGCCGCGGTGCGGACGTCGGCGAAGTTCCATCCGGGGTTCTCGGCGGTGCGGTTGGCCACCGCGCCGGCCGCGGAGACGTAGGAGATGCCGACCTTGGCCTGCACGACCGGGTTGCTGCGGGTGTCGAAGGTGACGTGCGCGTTCGATGCGGCGGCCTGCGCCGCGGCGCCCGAATCGCGCGCCGCCGCGTGGGAGGCGCGTTTCGGCATCGCGCCGTGCAGCCGGGGCTTGTTCGGCTGGTCGGCGTCGTGCCGGCCGGAACGGGCGGCGGTCGGTGGGCGGAGCGGCGTCGCGCCCGCGAGCGTGCTGCCGCTGGAGGAGAACGGCCGGTCGAAGACCATGTCGAAGTAGACGGTGTACGTGTTCCCGGCCCCGCAGAACCGCCCGCTGGTGACCTGACCGCGGACCTCTGTGTCGGAGACGACGTCGAACTGCGTCGAGGACGCGCCGTTCTGGCTGTGTGACAGCTTGAGCAGCAGGTTGGCCTGGGACGTCGAGGGGAACGTGAAGCGCGCCATACCGCTGCGTGTGGTCGTGGTGAGTTCGGTGGTCACCTTGTTGCCGAGGGCCACCTTGTAGGACCCGGCCGTCGCGGATTCGTCGGCGTGCGAGAAGGAGGCCGTCGCCGCGTTGTCGACGGCGCCCACCGTGGGCAGCACGGGTATGTCGCCTGCCGCGCCGCAGCCGGGTCCCGCGAGGTGGGTGAGGCTGAACCCCGTGATCGAGGAGTCCTTGTACTCGTAACCGCCGCCAGGCGGCCGGGACGAGGTGTCGGGGCTCCACTGCACCATGCCGAAGGGCACGTCCGCGCCAGGGAAGTCGTTCGCGTCGTTCGAGGTGCCGATGAAGGGGTTGACCAAGTCGGCGGGTGATGAGACGAGTTGGGGCGTGCTCGTCGGTGCCGCCGCCCAGGCGGCGGGCGCGGGCAGGGCGTAGGCGCCCAGCAGGAGGGCGCCGACGGTACTCCCCAGGGTCATGCGGACGCGATGCGTGCGGGACGGACGTCTGCGCGCACCGGGCAAGTGCTCGCCGGGCAGGTGCTCGCCGGCTGGAGTCGGGAACATGGTGGTCTGGCCTCCTGAGGTTCGGTCACGGGTGGTTGACAACGTTGTCTCAGGATTTACGTTCTCCATGAGGGCGTTGGGAGACGCACCAGGTTGGAGTACTGCCGCAATGTAATACTGAGGCATGTACATGTCAATACTCACGACGTCCCGGCTCGGACGCGCGTGCCGAAAGTGAATCGCCGCCGGCTGCCGCCGCGTCGGACACGGGTTCCGGTTCCGTTCCTCCGCGGAACACGGACTCCGAGAAGCGTCCGACGCCCGGGCACGTGGCGTGCGTGATGGACGGGAACGGCCGGGGGGCGGCGGCTCGTTCACCGCGACAGCGCGGCTCTGGTCGCGCCTCAAGTCGCGCCGGGCCCTCACGCGCCAGGCGGAAAACACCAGCTCGCAGAGCACGCCGAGGAACGGGCGGCACGCCGACTACTGCAGCTACCAGACGACCAGCGAGGTCGTCGCCGTCGGAACACCCCCGTGCCGGCGGGAAGGACACGCTGCACGTGGTCCAGCCGAGGCCGCTGGTCGGGCACCCCCGCGTCGGCGCACTCCTTCTGTTTGGTGCTGGGGGCCTCGCTGACACAGCTAACGAGGGTCGCGGCTGCAGCGACGGCGACTGATCCCCTCATGGTCGACCTCAACTCAGCCCGTTGAGCCCGGCCTTGTACACGGCCGCCTGCTGCGGGGTGAGGTAGTGGGAGACCCTGACCAACACCGTGCCGTGGACGTAGTCGTACTCGGCCAGCGCGGGCATGCTCTTCGTGACGGCCCGAATGTACTTCGCGCGGGCCTCAGCGTCCGTCGGGCTGCCGAACACCTCCACCTCTCCGCCGCGTTCGACATCGCCCTTGTGCGTGTACTCGACGTCGGCCGCCTTGATCCGGCTGTCGGAGAAGGTGACCTTCGACGTGTATTGGCCCGGCCGGCCCAGCAGGTGGTCGGGGTCGTTGGCAGCGGTGACGGTACCGGACAGCTTCGCCGGGGCGACTCTCGCAGAGAGCTTTGTGAAGGCGCCGCTCGCAGTCAGTGGCTTCGCCTGGGCAGCGGGCGCGGCGGGCTTTCCGGCGGCGTCCGTGGCGGCGGTCTTGCTGCTACATGCGGTGAGCGCGGCGAGGAGTACGGCGGCCGTGGCAGTGGTGAGGGCGGTTCGCTTCATGCGTGCGATCGTGGCGGCTGGGCGGGGATCGTGAAGGCGGCATGACGGTGTTGTGACCGTGCGTTCGAAGTGAACGGGGTGGGTGCGCCGACGCCAATGGGTACCATCCGCGTCACGGCACGCGGGAGGGGGCGCCCGTTGGGGGTGTGACGGGGGTTCGACTGTCCGGCGGGATCGGCCCTCTACGCGTGTCCATGCCGGTACTGCCAGCAGTGGGAGGCTTCCTCGGCCTGGGCGTGGCTGCGATCAAGGTCACGCTCTACCTGCTGTGGCTGGAGCTGTGGCTCGGCGCCCGGATTCTGTACGGCTGTCACTGGATGCTGCGAGCGTTGTACTGGGAAGCGCCGCGTGCGGCGTGGCGGGGGGGGGGGGGGGGGGGGGGGGGGGGCGGCCCCCCGCCCCCCCCCCCCCCCACCCCCAATGGCTGAGTCTCAGCGGGCTCCAGGGCCCCGCCCGGAGAATCCAGGCGGCGTCATGGCGCGACCTCCCTTAGGCGCCTCAACTGCTCTGTGCTGACACGTCCGTGATCTCTACGGACACCTTCGTCGCTGCCGAGGTGGTGCTGATCATGGACGGCGTGTAGTTCAGGCTGGTCTGCTCCGTCAGCTCGGCCGTTTCGATGACCGGGCCGGACTCGTCACCGTGGATCTCATAGGTGATTTCGTACACCGCGGCCGGGTCGATGCTCTCACTTTCGCCCAGGTAGGTCAGGTGCGGCTCGACCGTGAGGTTGCACCTGCGCGGGGCCCCAGTTGCCGAGCCGGGCGCAGGCTGGGTCCGGGGGGAGGGGACGGCGCCGCCATCGCCCGGGGCTGCCGCGCAGCTGGCATCGCCCTGTCCGCGATGAACGTGTCCGAGGGCGCGCGGGCGCTCATTGTCCGACTGGCGCGCAGAGGTCGGGGCGGCCCCCGTACCAGGGCGCGTGCGAAGGGGCCGCCCCCAGCCCCGCCGTCCTGACACGGCAGAGCCGCATCGACGGTATCCGCCGGGCTGCCGCAGCGCTGCCCGCGCAGCAGCGGCGCAACGTCACGGGCGCGTTCGTAGAACCGGTGCTTGCCGGGCCGTTGAGCAGCGCGACCTGGCCGGCGAGCGCCGTCGTGGTGGTGGGCGTCTGGCTGGCGTACCGACGCCGCGGCGGGCACGGCGTGGTGGCCAGGTTCGGTGGGGAGGGCGGCTCCGGGGTGTCCGGGGCGGCCAGGCGTACCTCGGCGTAGGGCGCGGTGCGTGGGGTGTATCCAGGTCCACCCCGGCCCGGTTGCCAGGTGCAGTGGCCTGCCGGGCGCCGGGCGGCATCGTGTTCCGCGTGCTGATTCATCACCAGGGAGAGGAAGGTGCTCATGGGGGGCATGCGTGCGGACTTCGCGGGGCGGACGGAGCGGCGGGGCGGCGTGTGGGGCACGGTGGTCGTGTTCTCTGTCGTGGCCTCCGTGGCGGCCGGAGCGCTGGGGGCGGTGCAGCCGGCGACCGGCATACCGGAAGAGGTCGTGCAGCTGACCCAGTTCGGGCCGGCCCTAGCGGTGGGCGTGGTCGCGCTGTACCGGCGCCGGCGGACGCGCGAGCTGTTGCGGGGTGCCGCCGGGGCGGGTTCGGGTCCCCGCTCCCTGGGCGGTGCGGTGCTGCTCGGTGCGGCCGGGCTGATCGTCGCGCTCTGCGTGCTCGGGTATTACGCGGTCCGCGGGGTGGTGCCCTTCACGTCGCCCGGGTCTTTGCAGCACGCGTTCGCGCTGATCGTGGTGGCGCAGCTGGTGGGGGCCTGTGGGGAGGAGGCGGGCTGGCGTTGCTTCCTCCTGCCGCTGCTGCGCAGCCGGCTGGGGACGGTCGCCTCCTCGGTGGTGGTGGGTGTGTTGTGGGGGGCCTGGCACGTGCAGGTGTTCGCGCAGGCGCCCCTCTACGCCGCCGGGTTCCTCGTGGCCACGGTGGCGATGTCGGTGGTCCTGGGTGTCGCGCTGGAGGGCACGGGCGGATGGCGGAGGCTGCTGCTCGCCGGCGGCTTCCACGCGCTGGTCAACATCGGGCTGCTTCTGTTCCTGGACGAGGAGTCGGGTGCGGTCCTGCCCATGGTGTGCTTCGGGCTGTCCTGCCTGGCGGTGGCCGCCTCGGTGGTCGCCGTCTCGTTGCGGGCCGGTCGGAGAGCGGCGAGGGCGGTGCCCGGGGCGACTACTCTGCACGGGACATGAGTTCGAGATCCGCCGCGCTCCGTACGGGGCTTTTCCACCACCTGGCCGCCGTCGGCCGCTGCCATCTCGCCGGTCTGCTGGGCTTGCGGGTGGTGGCGGCCGGTGCGGGCGTCGTGGGTGCGCTGCTGTTGTTGCCCGTCGGTCTGGGCCTGTGGCTGCTGCCGCCCGCCTCGGGCGCGTTACGCCGGTGCGGTGACATCGCCCGGCACAGGGCGGAGCGGTGGTCGGGGGTGCGAGTCACCGCACCGGATCCGCTTCCCCGAGCCGCGGGGGCGCGCGCGGTCCTGGCCGACGCGGGGTTGTGGCGGGACCTGTCCTGGGCGTGGCTGGAGCCTTTGGTGGGCGGCCTGCTGGTGGCAGTGCCGCCGTCCCTGGTGGTGTACGGGCTGTTCGGGGCGCTCGTACAGCCGTTCGCGTGGCGGCTCCTCGACGACGGCAACTGGTACGCATTCGTGCCCGTCCACAGCACCGGGCTGATGCTCGCGGCGCTCGTGCTGGGCCTCGGCTTCACGGCGGCGGGGCTGCTCCTCGCACCGCTGGTGCTGCGCCTGCACGCGCGGTGGGGACGGCGGCTGCTCGCCGCCCCGCGCGTCACCGAGCTCCAGCGCCGGGTCGGGCAACTGACGGACAGCCGGACCGAGGTGCTGGAGGGGCAGGCGGCCGAGCTGCGGCGGATCGAGCGGGATCTGCACGACGGGGCCCAGGCGCGGCTCGTCGCCCTCGGGATGCGCCTGGACAGCGCGACCCGGCTGCTGGAGGACGATCCGCCGGCCGCCCGGGCGGTACTGCTGGAGGTGCGCGAGCTCTCCGGGCGGGCCCTGGAGGACCTGCGCGGCCTGGTCCGGGGCATCCAGCCGCCGGTCCTCATCGACCGCGGCCTGGGCGATGCCGTGCGCTCCCTGGCCCTCGACAGCTTCCTCGATGTGGACGTCGACGTCCGTATCCCCGTGCGGCTGCCGGCCGCAGTGGAGTCGGCCGCCTACTTCGCCGTCAACGAGCTTTTGGCCAACGCGGCGAAGCATTCCGGTGCCGACCGCGTGGGCGTGCTGCTGGTGCACGAGGACACGGGCGTCGACGGGCCGCGGCTCCGCGTCACCATCACCGACGACGGCCGCGGTGGTGCGGATCCCTCCCGGGGGACCGGGCTGCTCGGAGTCCGCGGGCGGTTGGCTACCTTCGACGGGACCCTCGTCCTGCACAGCCCGCAGGGCGGCCCGACCACCGTGACCCTGGAGATCCCGTGCGTGTCGTCCTTGCCGAAGACCTCTTCCTGCTGAGGGACGGCCTGGTCCGCACGCTGACCGAGCACGGCTTCGACGTCGTCGCCGCGGTGGACAACGGCCCCGGCCTGCTGCGCGCCCTGCTGGAGGAACGGCCGGACGTGGCGGTCGTCGACGTACGCCTGCCGCCCACCCACACCGACGAGGGCCTCCAGGCCGCCCTCGAAGCCCGCCGCCACCACCGCGGCCTGCCGGTGCTCGTCCTGTCGCAGTACGTCGACCAGCTCTACGCCAACGAACTCCTCTCCAGCGACGACGGCGCGGTGGGCTACCTCCTCAAGGACCGCGTCACCGACACCGGCCAGTTCATCGACGCCGTACGCCGCGTCGCCGCGGGCGGCACCGTCCTGGACCCGCAGGTGATCGGACGCCTGCTGGCGCGCGGCGAGGCCCGCGGCACGATCTCCGCCCTCACCCCACGCGAGCGCGACGTCCTGGAACTCATGGCCGAGGGCCGCTCCAACACCGCCATCGCCGCCACCCTCCATTTCAGCGAGAGCGCCGTCGCCAAACACACCGCGAACATCTTCGCCAAGATCGGCATCGCCCCGTCGGCGGAGGACAACCGGCGGGTCCTCGCGGTCCTCGCCTACCTGCGGCGCTGAGCGGCCCGCCGGCACCCGGGACGCCGCACACCGGCAGAGGCGCCCGGCCATGTCCCTCGGTTCCGTCGAGGGGCCGTCCCCTCGGGTGTAGGGAGCACGAAGAGTGGTGCCATCAGATGCCCACCCTGCGGGGACTATCCCCGCGGGTGCGGGGAGCACGTGACCGTCAGACGCCGAGGCCACGCCTGGGGGAGCCAGCGGGTGAGAAAGCGCCCTCAGGCCGGGTGGGCAGTTGGTGGGAACGATGACGGTCATCAGCCGAGCCCCGAGTCGCCGTACTGTTCAGGCCTGAGGCAGCTGACCGAGAGGCCGGCCCCGGTCGGCCTCCGCCTCTAGGAAAGCGGCCACGTCCGGCTCCGCGAGGGCTTCCCGGAGTTCATCACAGCCGATCGGCTGGCCAAGCAGTACATCGGCAGGATCAGGGAGTGGTTCGCCGACCTTGATCTCATGCTGGTGGACGACCACGGCATGCCTGTCGCGACCGGCTGGCGTATACCGATCCGGTGGGATGGGCGAACGGAGACACTCCCGACTGGCTACACCCAGGCCACGATCCGCGCCGTGGAGGGCCGCGAACAAGGCGTCGAACCCGACACCCTGGTGATCTGCGGGGCAATCGTCACCCCGTCACTCAAAGGACGCGGCCTGGCCGGGGAGACACTCAAGGCGCTGCGCCAGCTCGCCGCGGACGCAGGATGGCCGCGCGTCATAGCACCGGTCCGCCCGACCTTGAAAGCCCGCTACCCACTCACGTCCATCGAGGCCTTCATGAGGTGGACCCGCCAGGACGGTATGGCCCTGGATCCATGGATCCGGACGCACCAGCGCCTGGGCGCCCGCATTCTCGCAGCGGCTCCCCAGTCGCAAACCATGACCGGCACGATCGCTGAGTGGGAGCGGTGGACCAGCATGGTGTTCCCCGAAACGGGTTGCTACGTCATCCCTGAAGGGCTGAGCCTGCTAAAGCTCGACCGCTCCGCTGATCTGGGCACCTACGTAGAGCCCAATATCTGGATGCAGCACATCTGAGTACCGAAAGGGCTCTCCGACTACCGCATTCAGTGCGTGATGCCGTCATGGCGGCTGGCATCGGAGGCCGGTGCCAGTGAGGCAGCCTCCGAGGGCGGACTGTAAAACATTCGGTGTAACTCCCGATCACGGGCGGTACCAACGACCGGAGAGTTCGCCGGACGCACCACAGCGCACGTCGACGGGCTGGTCGACGCCGCGTGACTCGCCACCCCGTCAACGAACTTCGAGCCGCTGCTCGGCGTCCGGCCCGGCCTGCCCGGACGACCGCGCATCATCCACTCCGCGACTGGCTGACGAAGCTCCAGCTGGTCACCGGCGGCCTCGGTGTGACGACGGTGCCCTCCCGGCTCTCACCGGTACTGCCACCCGGGGTGATCCTGCTGCACGTCTGGCTGCACAGCTCTCAGCAACCATCCCCCACGGGCGCGGGGAGCACATCCTGATCAACTCATCGCCTACCGTGACATGGGCCATTCCTGCGATTGCGAGAACGTGGGAAGTCCCTGTTCAGCGTCCCTCTCATGGTTTTTGCTGAAACCCCAGCGCTCGGCTCACTTCGAGGGAGACACTGAGCAATGCTTCATGGTCGGCTGGCGGTGTGCGGAAGCCATGACTACGAGCAGTCTCCAGGAATTCCCGCGGAAGGTCGATATTGTATCCCTCGACGTACCATGCCAAGTCCTCTCGCCATACATACTGCCCGTCCGTGAGGACGGACGATCCGCCCGGCACCCGAAAGGCACCACCAATGACATCAGTGGTCAACTCCGTCACGTCGAGGATGGGATAGCCGGACTTCAGGTAGCTGACGATGTCTCGGACCGCGTACGAGCCTGCACCCGATTCAGGCGGGGGCACGGAGCCACCCCAAGATGGGGAATACCGTGGATCCATTTCCTGATAGAAACCGATCAATTGCACTTCAGCCTCCGATGATTGGTAGGAAGGTACGCCAGTATCCGCCGTTGTCGATCGGGGCGCGGAAGCGTCGTCGTGCTGCGAAACTGTCCCGGTGATCACTGTCCCCACTGCTGTGCTTGATTCGTTGTGCGGGCTCGCGTTCGGCGATGCCTTCGGTGACCGTTGGTTCGGCATCTTGCGCCGGGAGGGTCCGGCGAGTCTGGAGGCGCGCACGCTGCCCTCTGAGCCGCTGTGGCGGTGGAGTGACGACACCGCCCAGGCGCTCGTTCTCGTGCGCGAACTCGTCGAGGGCGGCGGCACGGTCGACCAGGGCCGGCTCGCCCGGCGCTTCGCGGCGGCCTACGCAGAGGACACGCACCGCGGGTACGGGGCCTCGATGCATGACGTGCTCCGCCGGATCGGTGCGGGCGAGCCCTGGCAGGAGGTGGTCGCCGGACAGTTCGGCGGCCAGGGTTCCTGGGGCAATGGCGCGGCCATGCGCGTCGCTCCGCTGGGTGCCTGGCACTGCGCCGATCTCGATGCGGTCGCTGAGCAGGCCGCCCGTCAGAGTGCGGTGTCGCACCATCATCCGGAGGCGGTCACCGCAGCGGTGGCGGTCGCCGTGGCCGCAGCGCTGGCCACCCGCAGCCGGGGCGGGAACGCCCCGGCCAGATCGGACTTCCTTCGGGCAGTCGCCGAGCGGCTCCCTGACAGCGACGTCCGGTCAGGGATACGGGTCGCTGCGCGGATGCCGGCGCACACTTCGGTCCGACACGCCGCACAAGTCCTGGGCTCCGGCTACCAGATGTCGGGGCCCGATACCGTCCCGTACGCCCTGTGGTGCGCCGCGGGGCACCTCGACGACCTGCACGACGGCTTGTGGTTCACGGTCGCCGGGCGCGGCGACATCGACACCACCTGCGCTATCGCGGGCGGTGTCATCGCCGCCCGCACCGGCGTCGCCGCCCTTCCCCCTGCCTGGCACGCAGCCCGTGAACCGCTGCCCCCAATCTTGGCGGGGTGAGAACTCCTATCGGAATGTGTTCGGTCTCGTCACCGAAACCGGCAGCCCTGTCGCAGGCGAGGAGATCGCTGCCAGCCAAGCTGAGTTGAGGCACACTCCCACAGAATGGAATCGGTTGCCCCGTCGACGGCGGCTTGTTCGTCGTCGGTCAGCGGGGTTGCCGACCGCATACGTCGGAGACGGTACTTCGCCTCGAGGAGCTGGGCTTCGCTGAGGTGGTTCGGCGTGTGGAAGTCGCAGAGCGCAGGGACCATGGAGTGCGGGCACTGCTCGAATAGCGGTTCCTTCTTCGTGACCGGCCCACGGGTGATGATGTGATCGTGGAGGCACCGGTGCGCGAATGCGGGGTTGTGAGCCGAAGCCTGCCGCCCGAGTTGGTCCAGTCAGGGCTGGAGGACGTGATCGCCTCTGCTCTGCGCGGGTGCGCGCGAGAGTAACGGCGCACCGCTGCCCGGCGGCAAGGGCGGCGGAGCGGTATGACCTGGTGATGCAGCGGTGATCGGTTGGACAATCGGTCGTGGCCGTGACGGACTCCCAGCGGGCGTACTCCTCCAGGAGCGGGGCGAAGTGGCCGCGGACCATCTCCAGGCCGACGGTGGCCACCGAGAGGTGCAGCGGTGGCTCATCGGTGCCGATGAGGTCGGCGATGGCGGACATCGACTTCACGAGGTCGCCGCGCACGGCCTGCTTCTCGAACTCGGCCATCTGCGCGTAGGAGTCCGCGATGGACTTGGCGGGCATCGCCGAGTTCGGCGTGAAGTTGATGCTGAAGCCGGCCAGCTCCACCACTAGGACCTTGATGCCGAGCGGCTGCAACTCCCGAGCCAGGCCCTCGGTGAGGTTCTGCACGGCGCTATTGGAGGACGTGTACACGGTCATCATCGGCAGGGCGGGGCGCTCGGCCCCGGACACCGGGCTCGCGAGGCGGGTCCGCGCGGCGCAGGACGCGGTCCGAGCAAGGCGCCCATCGTGGCCGCCACCACCGACGGCATCCACCGCGGATGCACGTGGCCGGGTGCGTCGGTGGCCTTGTCTGGGGCGGTCAGGCTGGCGTACGTGCTGTTGAGCGGAGGGGGTGTGGGCCTGGTGAACCTGTTCTGCGGCGGGATGGGTGCGTGGTGCGGCGGGCGCGGTGGCCCTGGAGCCTTCACGGATTCGGCGCTCGGCCAGCGGCATCGCTTCGGGGAGCCGGAGGTTCCATGTCTGCTGCCGGGGTCCGGCAGCCGGCTTGGGGTCGCCCGAAAGCCTCGCGCCCAGGCTCTCGAGCAGGTCGGCCAGTGTGCAGTTTCTCTCGAGCATCTTCACAGGCCGGAATTTCATGATCGTTTTGCAGGTGCCCCGGGTCAGGTCGACGGGCTCTTTGAGGTGGCCGTTCACCTCCCAGCAAGCCTGGTGTCCCAGCCAGGGCAGCGCCGGGGTCAGCGTGACGGCGAGGTGGTCCAGGACGTAGGTGCTGTTGCCCACGCCTTCCACGAGGTGAAGGCTCATGTCACTCGTCACCCGTTTGCGGGCCGGGAAAGCGCCGGGCACATACCCGTGGCGGCGGCCTGAGAATACGCACTGGCGGGCACAAAACCGCAGGCGGCGGGCCGGTGAAGGCAAGGGGTGGCCGCACGGACACCGGATGACGCGCGCCCGGGATCCGGTACCGGCAGGGCCGTGGGGGACGTGACCGCTACGCACATGGGTCAAACTGGTGCCCCGGCCCGATTCCGGCGGGCCGGGGCTCCACAGTATGCGGGTGTCCGCGGCCTAGTACTCGTCGTGGTGGCGCTTGACCACCCGGAAGCTGGCCACCACACCCTCGTCGATGTCGATGCCGTCTACGCAGCCCGGGTCCACGCCGTAGCTGGAGCTGTGCGGGCCGACGGTGGCGATGGGAGCGCCGTTGTCACAGACGGCCCCGCGGAAGACCTCGACGGCCTTGCGGCTCTCGTTGCGGACGTTCAGGGTCTTTGCGCCCAGGCCGCTGACCACGGTGATGCAGTCGCCGGGGTGGGTGGAGTACGACCGCTCGTTGATCTGGATACGGCCCTCGTCGTCGCCCCGGCCGTCGTTGTCGTCGTCCCGGTCGTTGCTCCTGCCCTCGTTGCCCTTGCTGTTGTTGCCTTCGTTGCCCTTGCTGTTGCTGTTGCTGTTCTGCCCGTTGCCGCTGGTTGCTGTGGCGACGGCGGCCGGGACCTCCTGGGGCGCCGAAGCGGAGGCGGCCGAGGCGTACGTGATGCCGGTCGCGGCCAGAGCTGCGGCAGCCGACACAGCGGCGGTGACCACGGTCGAACGAAGCTTCATCTCACGATCTCCTGTCGCACAGAGAGGCGCCGGCCCGTCGGACCGGCTCGTGAACGAAATTACCTACAGCTGACATGACTGGCATATCGGGAGATCAGCCTTTGGGCTCCGAACAGGGTATTTTCCGGGTCTCATCGGTAACTGACGAAGTATCATTTCAGTGACGTCCAAGGCATATTGACACACTATTAGGCCTTCCAGGTGACTTTCTGATGCCTGCTCATAGCGTCGTGACGGCGCGTCGCTGCGGATCCGATGAACTGGGTCGTGTTAGGAGGGCGCCGCGCGCTCAAGCTCGGCTGTACCTCACCTCCAGACGAGCGGCGCTGCGATCAACGCCGCCGGGCCGGCTTGCAGCAGGGGGGCGTCTCGTCGGAGTGCTGTCTCTTGTCTTTCCCCCGTCCGTGCTTGCCCCGGCTTTCGTGGTCGTCATCGCGTTCCCGAGCGGGCGGCACGCTGCCGGCCGGTGCTGCAGATGTGGCGGCCAGCGGGGACGGCGTCCGCGTCGCGGGTACGGATGTGCACGTTGCCGGGTGGGCGACGAGGGGGCACCCTCGCCAGGACGCAGCCTTCTATGTGGCGCCCCCACGCTCCAGACCGCCTTCGTCGTGGAAGCCGTGGACCAGGACCGCCGACGAGTGGTGGTGGCGCCTGCCGGTCCCGCCACTCGCCGGTGGGTAGGTCGTTGCCGCTGAGCATGTGGGCGAAGGCGGCGCCGCCGATCGGATGCACGGCACGGCTGCGCCGCTCTGGGTCTCCTATCGTCAGCTTTCTGTCGGCGACCAGCTCCCGCGTGCGCGGGATTCCCTTTGCCACGCTCGCTCGCAGGCTATCTGAGCTTGATGATTACCTTTCCGAACGGGCTGGCCGATTCGTAGTACCGGAACGCTGCCACGGCTTCTTCGAACGGGAACACCTGATCGAGGACTGGTCGGAGCTGATGCGCGGTGATGACGTTGTTCATTGAGATGAACTGAGAGCGACTGCCGACGGCCAACGCCCGGACCGTAGCGGCGACGCCGAACAGCAGACGAGGGTCGACCGGTGGCCAGTTGCCGGAGACGGATCCCACCAAGGCGATGTGCCCGTCGACGGCCACCGACTTCAGCGACTGCTCCAGCGTCCCGGCGGTGTCGACGATGCGGTCGACCCCTCGTCCGGCGGTGAGTTCGCGGGTTGCGGTGTGCCAGTTCGGGATGTCGCGGTAGTTGATGACCTCGTCGGCTCCGAGATCGCGAAGGCGCTGTTCCTTGTCCGCGCGGCTTGTCGTGGCGATTACTCTCGCGCCCAGAAGCTTGGCGAACTGCACCGTGAACAGCGATACACCGCCCGATCCGGTGGCCAGCACGGTCTGTCCGCGCTGGGTCCCGCGGCCGTCGCCGGTCAGGGCGTTCCATGCCGTGACGGCGGCGCAGGGAAGAGTTGCCGCCTCGGCGTAGGAGAGGTGGTCGGGGATGGGCACGAGGGCATCCTCGGGGAGGATCGCCAACTCGGTCAGCATTCCGTCGAGCGAGCCACCCAGTTGCGGCAGGTATGCCGGTTCCAGCGGGCCGTCCAGCCACCGCGGGAACAGTGCGGCGGTGACGCGGTCCCCTGGGCGCACCCGCCGGACATCCGGCCCGACGGCGACGACCTCGCCCGCACCGTCCGAGACCGGTATGACGCCCGGTTTCACGGGCAGCACGTACCGTCCTCGTAGTACGAGAAGTTCGCGGAAGCTGAGCGAGGTGGCGTGGACCGCGACCGCGACCTCCCCCACCTTGGGTGTGCGTGGTTCGTGCGTGCGCAGCGACAGGCCATCGATACCGGCGCCGGTGCTGACGTGGTAACTGCGCACCATCGATGGGAGCATTGCCATCATTTCGGTCACCCTTCGATGAACTGGTAGTCACTGACGAGGCGGCCGTCGGGGCCGAGCAAGAGGATCTCCAGCCCGACACCGGCGATTTCACCACCGTCTTGGGGCGCCATCGACCAGTTGAACTTGACGACGTCGTGGAGCCTTTCGGTGTTGCCGCGCGACCGGAAGACGAAGGTGCCCGGCGCGACGAACTCCTTGTGGGCGCGCGTCACCCGGAACTCCAACGCGTGGTGCCCGCGCGCCTCCAAAACGAGACGGTCGAAGCCCAGCCCATCAGCGGTCTGCAGGCTCTCCCGGGGAGGTCGCAACACATGGACCGCGTCGGCGGACCACAGCTCGCGAATCGCGACGCGGTGTCGCTCCGCATCGGGTTCGTTCCACACGGCAACGTAGCGGTCGGTGTGGTCGTGGATGTCGATGTCCGCCATGGCTGTTCCCCTCGGTTGCGCGTGCTCGGCGTGCGGCAACGACCGTGCAGCCGCCGGCCGTGACGCGGCAATTCCTCGCAGGGAATCGCGGGCGGGCAGCCAAGTGGGTTACACAAGAGGAGTGTTCATCGAACCGACCAGAGGCGGGCTCGCCGGCGCGTTGCGTGAGTGGCGCACTCGGCGACGCGTCAGCCAGTTGGAGTTGGCCGTGCGTGCCGGAACCACACAGAGGCACATCAGCTTCATCGAGAGCGGACGGTCAGCCCCCGGCCGATCAATGATCATCCGGCTGGCCGAAGCCCTGGAGGTGCCGATCCGCGAGCGCAATGACCTGCTTCTTGAAGCCGGATTCGCACCGGTCTACCCGCAGACCCGCCTGGACGACCCCCAGCTCGAACCGATTCGCACCGCCCTCGAACGGATCCTGCACGGCCACCTGCCGTACCCGGCGGTGGTCGTCGACCGGCACGGTGACCTCGTCTCGGCCAACGCCGCCTTCCACTCGCTCACCGCCGGTGCGGCCCCGCATCTGCTCGCACCGCCGGTAAGCATTCCCCGGGTGTTGCTGCATCCGCAGGGCCTCGCGCCACGCATCGTCAACCTCGCCGAGTGGGCGTGGCACATCATCGACCGCATCAAGGCCGAGAGCGTGCGCAACCCAGACGACCAACTCCAACGCCTGGCCTCCGAACTCACCGGCCTGGCACCACCACGTCCGCACGAGACACCGCACCACCTCGGCTTCGCCGTACCTCTGCGCCTCCGAGCACATGATCCGACCGACGGCAGGGAGCTCACGCTCATCACCACGCTCACCCATTTCGGCACCGCTATAGACGTCACCATCGCCGAACTACGACTTGAGGCGTTCCTACCGGCTGACCCAGCCACCAGCGCCATGCTGGCCGAACTCCTCGAGCGGTAACCGATCCCTCCGGCACGGCTCCGCGCAGCGCCCAAAGCGCCGCCCCAACCCGTCATGCGCTCATTCGTCTCCATCGCGATCGGCGGTGCGGTCATCGCCGGCATCAGCGCCGCCCTCGGCGCCGTCAGCTGATCCCGCTCAGGGCCGTGCGCGTCACTTCTCGATGTCCAGGACCGGCCATCATGCCCCGGTCCTCGTGGTTGAGGCTCGCTGGTGCAGGCGCTCATCAGGGCACCGAAGACAAGGACAAATGCCATGGTGAGGCATGGCAGCGTGGAACGGAAAGCATGACGCCTCCGATGGCAGACACCCGTGTCGCACATACTCACCCCCACCAGAACCCGGACCGAAGCCCACGCGCGCGCTGGCCGGGCCGCTCGGATGAGCGCTTCAACCACCACATCACGCCGAATCAGAGCGGATTACAACCCGAGGGGCTCCTCCTCAGAGCAATGCTCAGGACTTGTGGGTCAGTTCCAGGGCGGGACGCAGCCGCCCGGACCGTGGTCACCTCGGCCGGACCGGTCGAGGTGCGGGCTCCGCGGGTGAACGACCGCCTCGTCGAGGATGCGACCGGCGAGCGCAAGCGGTTCTCCTCGAAGATCCTGGCGCCCTGGTGCCGCAAGTCGCCGAAGATCTCGGAGGTACTGCCGCTGCTTTACCTGCACGGACTGTCGTCGGGGGACTTCGTGCCCGCGCTGGAGCAGTTCCTCGGCGGCACGGCCGGCCTGTCGCCCGCGACAGTGACCCGGCTGACGAAGCAGCGGCAGGACGACCACGCGGCCTTCCAGCAGCGGGACCTGTCGCAGACCGACTTCGTCTACGTGTGGGCCGACGGTGTGCACCCGAAGGTCCGGCTCGGTCAGGCCCACTCGTGCGTCCTGGTCCTGCTCGGCGTCCGCCTGGACGGCACCAAGGAACTGATCGCACTCGCGGAAGGGCTGCGGGAGTCCACCGAGTCCTGGGCCGACCTGCTCCGGGACTGCCGCCGCCACGGCATGCGCGACCCCGAGCTGGTCATCGGCGACGGCACGATGGGCCTGTGGAAGGCTGGTCGAGGTGTTCCCGGCCGCCCGGCATCAGCGCTGCTGGGTTCTCAAAGCCCGTAATATCACGAACTGCCTACCGAAGTCCGCACAGCCTGGCGCAACGAAGGCGATGCAGGAGATCTACAACGCCGAGGACCGCGCCCACGCGGACAAGGCAATCGAGCAGTTCGCCCGCACCTACGGCACCAAGTGGCCCAAGGCCGCCGCGAAGATCACCGACGACTCGGACGAGCTGCTGGCGTTCTACGACTTCCCGGCCGAGCACTGGGTCCACCTGCGGACCACCAACCCCATCGAGTCGACCTTCTCCACGGTCAAGCTCCGCACGAAGGTCACCCGCGGGGCCGGCAGCCCGGCCGCCGCCCTGGCGATGGTGTTCAAGCTCGTCGAGTCCGCCCGGGACCGCTGCCGGGCGATCATCGGAGCCCACCTCGTCGCCTTGGTCCGGTCCGGCGCCAGGCTCAAGAACGGCGTCCTGGCCGAGCGCGAGGAGGCCGCATAGTCAGGCCGGTCAGCTGGCGAAACCACCGTTGCTCCTCAGGAGTTGTCCGTTGATCCACTGCCCCTGCGGTGAGCACAGGAAGTCCACCAAGTGGGCGGTGTCCTGCGGGCTGCCCAGACGTCCCGTCGGTGTCTGGCGCAGTAGGTGGTCGCGGAAGTCGTCGGACATCCCGCCGGTGTCGACCGGGCCGGGGTTGATCACGTTGGCGGTGATCCCGAGGTGGGCGAGTTCGTGGGCAGCGGTCAGGGTGATGCGGTCGAGTGCGCCCTTGCTCGCCCCGTAGGGCAGGTTGCCGACGGTGTGATCGCTGGTGAGGGCGATCACCCGTCCGGTTCCTGGGGTGCCCTGGAAGCGTCGGCCGAACTCACGGATCAGCAGCCAGGAGGCACGAGAGTTGACCGCGAAGTGGCCGTCGAAGCTCTCCAGGGTCGTGTCGACCAGGCCGGACTCCGCCGACTCGCAGTGGCACATCATCAAGGCGCTGAGGTGGCCGAGACGGCTCTGGGCCGGGTCAAAGACTCGGGCTGGGGCTTCAGGATCGGCGAGGTCCGCCTCGATCGCCACCGTGTCGGCGCCCCGGGGTCTTTGCGATCGTGTCCGCGGCGTCAGTCTCGATGCCCCAGGCGTGACGTCGACCGATAGTTGGCCCTTCCGGTCGGTTGTTGGCCCCGCTGCGACCTGGGCCCGCTGTCTTCCGATCAAATAGCGGGATCCTGGCCGGCGCCGTCCTCAATTTCTGTTTGAGGACGACGCACAGTCTGGTTTTCAGACAACCAGGACCCGCCGCCCGCGTGTGTGACCGGCCTGGCTGTCGATGTGCGCCGCCGCGGCCTCGGCGAGTGCGTACGACTTCTCGACCGGGATGTGGAGCTTTCCCCGCGAGATGAGGCCGACGGCTTCGGCGAGCGCTTCCGGCACGCTCCCGGCCACGCCAGAGAATCGGACACCGAGCTCCGGCGCACCGGGATCGGCGATGGAGACCACCTTCTGCGGGTCCCCGGTCAGTTCGACGAGCTCGCGGATCACGCCCGAGCCGGCCAGGTCGAGGGCTGTGTCGACATGGCCGAGCTGCCGCACCCGCTCGACCCAGCCCTCGCCGTATGTCGTGGCGAGGGCGCCCAGGCTGCGCAGATAGTCCTGGTTCGCTGCCCCAGCGGTCCCGATCGTCGTGATGCCGCGGTCGCGGGCGATCTGCAGCACCGCCGATCCGACTCCCCCGGACGCGCCGCTGACCAGCAGCGTCTGCCCGGACCGCACACCGACCTCGCGGATGATGCGCAGCGCGGTCTCCACCACGGAGGGGTAGCCGGCCGCCTCTTCGAACGTCAGGCCCTCGGGCATACGGGCCCAGGCCGACAGCACGGCGAACTCGGCATACGTGCTCGCGCCTTCGCCGAACACGCGGTCACCGACCTCGACCCCTTCGACGCCTTCACCGACCTCGTCCACCACCCCGGCGGCGTCCAGCCCGACTCCGGCGGGCAACTCGATCGGATGGGCCCCCAGGACCTGGCCCTCACGAAGCCTCCAGTCGACGGGGTTCACGCCTGCCGCCCGTACGGCAATGCGTATCTGGCCGGGGCCTGCGTGAGGATCCTCGGCATCTATGAGTTGCAGAACGTCCGGACCGCCGAACTCGGCGAAGCTCACCTTCTTCATGCGCCGAACATAACACTAACCGTTAGGGTTTTGAATCGGTTATGGATTCGTACCTGATACTGTGAGGGCATGACCGTGCCGATCGGACGCCGTGAGCGCAAGAAGGCCGCGACCCGCCAGAAGATCGCTGACGCCGCCCTGCGGCTCTTCCTGGAGCACGGGTACGACGCGGTGGGCATCCGTGACGTGGCCGCCGAGGCCGACGTGGCCGTCACCACGCTCTTCTCCCATTTCGCCTCGAAGGAGGCCCTGGTCTTCGACCAGGACGAAGACTTCGAGCAGCGCCTCGCGCGGGCGGTCACCGACCGGGCGCCGCACGAGCCGCTCGTCCCGGCGCTGCGCCGCGAGATCCAGGCCTTGGTGCGACACTGCACGGCGGACAGCGCCGCCCCGATCTGGCGCATGATCGACGCATCACCCGCCCTGCGGGAGTACGAAGAGTCGATGCGGCTGCGCCACGCGGAGTCGCTGGCAACGGCCATCGCCGCCGATCCCGACCTGTCAAGGACCCCAACGGCCTGCCGGGCGATCGCGAGGTTCGTGATCGACGCCCATTCGCTGGCCCGTGAGGCGGCCGATCCGCAGGCCGCGGTGGGCGAGATCTTTCAGATGATCGAGGCGGCCTGGGCCGTCACCTGTCCCTCCGGAAACTCCACCGGCACGGCCAGACCGTAGTCAGGACTCGACCCTGCCCCGCGCCGTTTCGCCGAACCCCAGCCACAGAGCAGATCAGTGGGCGAGCCGACCTTGACCGTTCTGACCGGTATCAGCGGCCGCATAGCCTTGCCGGCGTTCGGGCTGCGGCCTGCCCCCATGAGCAGGACCAGCCGATGCCCTTCGGAGCCACCTGTCGTCCGTCATCGGGGCCAACAACCCTTCTTCGCAAGCTGCTGATCACCGGCTACTGAACGTTGCGATCCCATCTATCGCTCTTCGTCACACCAGGCCATACCCGCGTCGTACGGCGTCCAGTACGCGAAGGCGACGTTCCAGCCCGCTTCGGCCAGTCGGCGGGCGATCCCCGCACCGATTCCGATGGACCGGCCGACGCCGGTCACCAACGCGACCGGCCTGGCGCCATCGAACAGCGGCTTCTCATCAGCAGTCGTCACAAGGCGCAATCGTTCGGCCTGCCACACGTGAACGACAACCCGATTTTCCTTCAGCTCATCCACAGGTATGGGCGATTGCTCTCCTCCTCACGCCCCCATCGGCTCGATCGAAGGAGTCAAGGCCTCCCTGCCAGGGTGCGGGTCCGGGCTGCTGCAGACAGTGCGCCTGCTGGTCGTCCTGGCGCACTGGGTGCCCTGCGTCAACATCGCCCCCGGTCGGCGTGGCGGTCCGCGCGAGCGCAGGAGTCGGCGGTCGCCCTGGTGAACATGTCCCGCAGGTACCGCAGCCGCTCGGCCGTCTCAGCGCCTCGCTGCTCGTCCCGCCCGTGGACGATGACCGAGGCCCCCAACGCTGCCAGGCGCAGGACAACGGCCCTGCCGATGCCGGCGGTGGCGCCGGTGACAAGAGCGGTCGATCCTTCCGGTTCTGCAGTCATGTAAAGCTCCTCCAAGCCGAGAGGAACGACATGCTGTCGGCTGTTCCTCGTGGAGCTGATGATCCTGATGGTTCATTCCATGGCAGGACACGGCGCTAGTTGCCGATCAGCGCCTCGGTCATCTCCCGCTCGGCGAGCCGGAGCGCCTGCAGCTCCTCTTCCGCCAACTGGGCTTCCCGACCGGGCAAGGACGCACAATCGGCGATCCGCCAACTCGTCCTCCAGGGCCCGCCCCAGCTCCGGTGACCGCCCGGATGCTCGGCTACAACGGCGAAACCACAGCCCGGCTCGCCGAAGAGGCTGGAGGAACCTGGTGTCACTATGCGCCCGGTGACCACACCCGCTGATCACAAGCCCACCAGGCGCCGCTTGACCTTACCGCTGGCGGCAGGGTTGAACGATGGCCGGCATGGACAGCAGCACCACACCCCAGATCAGCAGGATCGTCGCCGTCACCGGGGCCGGCACCGGGATCGGCCGGGCCACAGCCCGCGCTTTCGCCGCCGAGGGCGCACACGTCCTCGCCGTCGGACGACGGGCCGAACCGCTCAACGAGACCGCCGCCGGGCATGACCGAATCACCCCGCTGGCGGTCGACCTCACAGCCGCCGATGGCCCCGAGCTGATTGTCCGGACCGCGCTGGAGATGCACGGCCGGTTGGACGTGCTGGTCAACAATGCCGGCATCGTGCACAGCGGTGCCCTCGGCGCGCTCACGCCGGAGATGATCGCGCCGCTGATCGCTACCAACCTGATCGCACCTATCCTGCTGGCCCAGGCCGCGCTGCCGTCCCTGGAAGCGTCGGGCGGAGTGATCGTCAACGTGAGTACGTCGGTGGGGCAGCGGGCCTGGCCGGGCAGCTCTGTCTACGCGGCGACCAAGACCGCGCTGGAGACGCTGACCCGCAGTTGGGCGGTCGAGCTGGCACCTCGCGGGATTCGAGTAGCGGCGGTCGCGCCAGGCGCGATCGACACCCCGATCGGCGAGCACCAGGGGCTGACGCCTGAACGGATGGCCACAGTCCGAAAGTGGCAGCTGGCACACACCCCGTTGGGCCGGATCGGCCGACCGGAGGAGGTGGCCTGGGCGATTACCCAGCTCGCCGCACCGGCCGCGTCGTTTGTCACCGGGGTCGTACTCCCGGTCGACGGCGGGGCGGTGGTGGCGTGATAGGAATTGCACCCCGGAGGGGGAGTGAGTGCAGATCGGTGAGCTGGCCAAGGCGACCGGGGTGACCGCCCGTGCGCTGCGGCATTACGAGCAGGCGGGGTTGATCTCCTCGGCACGTGCCCTCAATGGTTACCGCGTCTATGACGAGCGGGCGGTGGTGCGGGTCCACAACATCCGCTACCTCTTGGCCGCCGGGCTCACCCTGGACGACGTGCAGGTCTTCCTACCGTGTCTGGACGGAGACATGACCACAACGCCGCCGTCTGACAAGGGCATCCAGGTCGCAGTGGAGCGACTGGCGGTCCTCAACGAGCGCATCGCCGCCCAGACCGCAGTCCGGGACCGCCTCCAGGCCGCACTGCGCCAGGCGACCGGTGACCGGATCCGGCCAGTGGCGTGACCGCTCGCCTCACTACGGAGAGTCCGCAAGAGCCAGCGCCTCCAACTCGGCGGCCACACACAGTGACGCCAGCCCCTCAAGGACGGTTGCCGGCCGATCGCGGCGCAGACACCCTCGTCGATGCGGCTCGCGTCGAGGAAGAGAAAGAGCACCGTGACATGCGCGGGAACACCCGCACGGGCCGGAAGGGTCGAGCCGGTCACGCCCCGCTCGCGCCAAAGCCTCCGCCTCCGGAACCCTCGCCATCAGCCCCGACTGCCCAGCCGGTAATCCCTGCGCGTCGTCATCCGCCATCGGATCTGTCTATCAGCGGGCCCCGACCGGGGGGGCAACCCGATGATCGCCGCCACGCCCAGCAGAGACGGCGCACCGTCCACGGCACCGCCGTCGCGGCGCCCCTGCGGTGCTTCGGCGCGGCCTGACCTCGACGCGGTACACGCTCTGGGACGCACTCAGGGTTCGCGTCGCGTCGTCCCCCAGCCGGGGCGGATTGTCGGTGGCTCGAACCAAGCTCCGCCTCATGAGCACCCCGCCCCCGACGCGGAGGTCAAGAACACCCCCGAAGAGGCAGAGGGGAGGGAGTTCCGACCCAAGGCCTTCCCTGCCGAACCTGATCGCCGCGCAGCTCCGGCTCGCCGAGCTGTATGCCGCACTCCATGCCCGTCAGCAGGGGCTCGCCTGGTGTCGGGAGGAGCATCCCGGGTGGGCGCCCCGCCCAGGAGAACGGAACCCCGCTCACCGACACCGCCCGGCACGCCACCGCCGACCTCATCCGGGAGGCGCAGCTGCGCCGTGCCCTGCACCGGCGCGATGCCGCCCTCGAAGATTTCCAGCGCGACAAGGCCACCTTCAGCGCGGCCGCAGGGGAACCGAGGCTTCGGCATCCCTTCGACCGAACCACAGGGCGATCTGTGTGCGGGAGCGAAGACCCAGCTTGTCGCGCACCCTGTTCAGGTGCGTGGCGACCGTATGAGCCGAAAGCCCGAGCACCTCCGCGATCTGCCGGTTGGTCAGCCCCTTCGCGACGCGTTCGACCACCATCAACTCCCTTGCGGTCAGCCGCCACCGCTCCTCGTCGATCCTCAAGGTGTCCGGCCCACGCCGGACTTGCTCACCGCCCCCTGTTCGCAGGGCGTAGGCGACGAGCCGGTCCCCGCGCAACTTGCGAGCGCTGACGACCGCGGCCTCCCGCGCCGTCGTCGGCAGCAGGGTCCGGGCACAGGCCGCCGCCTGCTCGATCCTGCGCCGCCAGGGCGCTTCGGGCTCGGTGTCCAGCCGGCGTCGCGCCTGGGCGCTCGCCTCGCACAAGCGCAGAGCGCGCTGCATGTCACCGCTCTCTGTGGCCACCAGCGCCAAACCCTCGACCGGGTACAGCGCGTGGAAGCTCCCCCCGGGGGCAATGCGCAGCGCTTCGACGAAGAGGGCCTCGGCGCTCTCCAGTTGCCCCAGAGCCAACCGTACGGCGCCCGCGGTGTGCAGCGCGGCCGCGGCCCGGGGCCAGGGCGCCTGCCTGAGCACCGGAAGGCAATCCGCCATCAGCTCGTCGGCCTCGCACTCCCAGCCCGCCTGGAGCAGCGCCCAGGCCAGGTGCTGGGTGCACCACGCGACGTCCTCGGGCGAGCTGAGCGGGGTGACGATGTCGAGGCACGCGCGCAGATCCGTGACGGCCTCCGCGAAGGCACCACGACACAGCCACGCCGCGGCCCTGGCGTCGAGTGCGTTGGCGAGCCCGGCGGGCACGTCTCGCCGCCGCTCCAGACTCACCGCCCGCTCCCCCAGGGACAGTGCTCGGTGCGGGTCGGCCTGCTGGGCGGCCACACGTGCGGCGAGCGCGGCCACCTCCCCGCCCAGTGTCCGACCGCAAGGTTCCCGCAGCAGTCCGCTCAGCAGTGCGCCCGCGGCCGACGGTTGCTCCTGCTGGTAGTGCACCCGGGCCAGCTCCAGGGTCAGCCGTACCCGCGCGGCCTCGCCCTGGCCGGTGGCGTGGGCCGGCACCGAGGCGAGGTTGTCCCGTTCCACCGTCAGCGGGCTGCTCGCCTGGTCGGCGAACACATCCCCGCCATCTCGCTCGGCCACTTCGTGAAGCCACGCGAGGGCACTGCGCAGGGTGGAGCCCAGCTCGCCGGATGCGCGCAGACGTTCCATGGCGTACGCGCGGATGACACCGAGCTGGCGGAAGCGGGTGGGCGCCGCGTCCCCCGGCAGCCGCACGATCAGTGACTTCTCCTCAAGCGCGCACAAGAGGGGAAACACCTCTCGCGGCCCGATGCCGCCGCCGACGCACACCGAGCGCGCCGCGGCCAGATCGAATCCTCCGACAAGGACAGCGAGGCGCCGAAAGACGGCCTGTTCCGCCGGATCCAGCAGCCGGTGGCTCCAATCGACGGCGGTGGCGAGCCCGCTGTGCCGCAAGGGCCCGGTCCTGCTGCCACCGGCCAGGAGGTCCAGCTGGCACAACTGGTCGTCCAGGCCCGCGAGGATGTCGCCCGGCGCGAGAGTGCCGATGTGACCGGCCGCTAATTCCACGGCGAGGGTCAGGCCGTCCAACCGTCGGCAGATCTCCGCGACCAGCCGGCCGTTGTTCCGCTCCAGCGCGAACCCGGGCGAGCGGCGCGCGGCGCGCTCCACGAACAGCCGTACCGCGTCTGCTCTCAGCAGGGCCGTCACGTCGTCCCCGGCGTCCGCCGGCGGCAGGGACAGCTCGCCGACCCGGAACACGGTCTCCCCGGGCACCCGCAACGCCTCACGGCTCGTGGCCAGGATCCGCAGCCGGGGGCAGCGGCCCAGCAGGCTTACGACCAACCGGGCGCACGGCTCCGCGAGGTGCTCGCAGTTGTCCAGAAGCAGCAGCTGGGAGGCGTCACCGATGGCACCGACCAGGAGGTCGATCCCGGTGTGGCCTGCCCGTTCGCGCACGCCCAGCGCGGCGGCCACGGCCTGCGTCAGAGTCGCTCCGTCCCGCAGCGAGCCGAGCTCCACCAGGTCGAGCCGGGCGTACCGGCTCGATAACCCTCTGGCGAACTCCAACGCCAGCCGCGTCTTGCCCACACCGCCCGCACCTGTCAGCGTGAGCAGCCGTGTGCTCCTGAGCAGTGCGCGCAGGCCAGACAGCTCCCGCCGCCGGCCGACGAAGGAGTCGAGCGCGGGTGGCAGAGCGTGGTCACGGGTTGCCGCGGTCACCACGGCGGGTGCCACAGTGCGAGCCGCAACCGACGCGGCACCCTGGGCACGGACGGTGTCCCGCGCTGCCGTCCGCCGCCGGAGCGCCCGCTGTCGGCAGGCGTTGGAACAGTACCGAGCCGGCCGGCCGCCCTGCGGCCTCGTGATCAGCGCCGTACCGCAAACCTCGCACGTTCGACTCCGGTTCATCCCCGATTCCTGGCCGCGCGTTCTCGCGCCGAAACCACGCGCGGTGAGTGGGCGGTCCGCGCGGCGGCCGGAACCGTCCCAGGGCCGGCCACCGCTCCCGGAGGACCGTCAGGGTGTGGCGCCGGGGTCGATCCCGAGCACGACGGTCCCGGTCACGCCCTTGCTCAGGTCGCTGCCCGACTGGGTGAGGGTCAACAGGGTGGCCGAACCGCCGTTGCGGTAGATGCCATCCCTCGCGTTGAGCGTGCGCGTGGCCGTGTTGTTCCGGTAGGGGGACAGGGCGGCGACTCTGGTGTTGTACGTCTCGGGGAAGTAGAGCTGGCCGGTGTGGGACACATGGCCTCCGTGATAAGTCCCGTTGGAGATGGTGCCGCCGGCGTGCGTCTTGACGTGGATGTGCAGGGCCCGGCCGACGTACCACCCCGGGTAGACGGTGGTGAATTCCGCGACCCCGGACGCGTCGGTGAGCTGCACACCGCGCAGGAAGGTCGTGTCGGGGGTGGATCCGCCGGCGACGTAGCCGGAATAACCCAGCGCGTCACAGTGCCAGATGTCGACGGCCGTGTTGGGGAGCGTGGCGCACGTGGTGCTGTCTATGACCGTGACGCGCAGGGTCAGCGGAACGCCGGCCTTGCCCTCGGTGATGTCCTTGCGGACCCGTTCCAGGTCCAGGTAGTAGGGGCCCTCGGTCTGCTCGGGAGTGAGGACGCACGCCGCGGCGAGCGGGGGAACGGGCCGGTCCGCGCTCCGGGGTGCCGTGGCCGCTGCCTGCGTGGCGGTGAGTCCCAGTGCGGCCACGCCGAGCGCGGCGCCGCCGAGGGTGGCGATGACGGACCTGCGGGTGGCGCCGGCCGGGCCCTCGGCCGGGTCGGGGGCGCTCTGCGGGTCGGTGTGTTGGGGGGTGTCAGTCATGCGGCGACCATCTCGCGTACGGCGTTCTACCGGATCGCTCGGACGAGCGACGAGATCGGACGCGTTACGAAACCCGAACGCCGCTTCCTGGTGACCGTTCACGCCCTGATACCGGTTCTGGTGAGCGTTGCAGGCTTTCTGGCCCGCGCGCCACCGACCGGGTCGAAGTATCTCGCCCACTCGGCTGGCGGGAGGTTGTGGATGTTGCGTTCCGGCGCGGGTTCGTCGTAGCGGTCCCACCACAGCGTTGTCTGCGGGCCCCACCCGCCGTGGTCGATCCAGGCGGTGGGGTAGCGTTGAGCCCCGCTACCGCAGGCGGGCTTGGCCTCGGTGATGATGGACGCACATTACGGCTCCAGTTGCTTGGTGCGAACGGCCTGCCCGTCGGAGTGGAAGTAGGCGTCGAAAACGACCGGCGTAGGCGCCTCCTACCAGGGCCATGATGCGGCGGTCCGCCCAGGCCCTGCCCTCATCGGTCTTCCAGTTGGTCAGCCACAGCGGCACACCCACATCGTCCAGCTGGGCCTCGGCGCTGCTTGTCCTGCCGGGGCGCTCTCAACTCCGGATTAGGCTGTGCGCTTTCCGCGCCGGCACCCGCCGCTCCACCTCCGTCGCCGGTTCGCGCTCCAGGGGCCTCTCCCCCGGCCGACGGCCCCCACCCCCTGGCACCCGCGAACATCTGGGTCGCCGCCGGCTGTACGGCTACTGCCATCTGCCCCGGCTCAAGGACCCGCGCACCCGGCCGTGGCTGCTGCGCGGCCGCGAGACGGCCCGCGGCCCCGACAACGAACCCCTCGTGACGGCCGTCGAACCCCTCGGCTGGATCAGTGACCGGGTCACCACCGAGGCGTGCGACATCATCACCGAGCAACCCGGCCAGTGGGGAACCGTCGCTCGCGCCGGAACACCCCGGTGAACCGGCGCCACATCCACTGCGCGCGGCGCCCGCGCCGGGGGCTACTCCGGATGGGCCACGGCGTCCTTCTGCAGCTGTACCGCCGCGAGCAGGCTCAGCCTCGGCTCCGCCTGGCGCAGGGCCCTGACCGCCGCGACGGAGGCGATGTCGCCGGTGAAGCCGACAGCGGCAAGCCGGGCGTGGACCCAGCGAGCACGCAGCTGGTCCTCGGTCGCGGCGGCCGTGGACTCCACCAGCGCGGCGGCACGTTCCAGGCCGGGACGCTCCTGCGGTGGAGCCTCTGCCAGCGCCTGACGCAGAGCCGCCGCGACCACGTCCGCGTCCCGGAGGGCCAGCACGACGTCGCTCTTCCTGCCCAGTCCCATGATCCCTGTCATGAAGATCAGCCTGACGGCCATGCCCGCTGTCTGCCAAGCGACTTGAGCAGACTCAGAGCAAGGCACACCGATCTGCCGCCCGGCACGGCCGCGGGTGATCGCCGGTAAGCTGTGGCGGTGCGCACGGTCGAGCTCCTGTTGGACGAAGCGGCGGAGCTGGCGGTCCGACAGGCCTGGCGGCGACTCGCGGACGCGGGCCTGCCCAGCCAGGCCCGCCACCGCTCGCCGACCAACAGCCCGCACCTCACCCTGGCCGCCTGTCCGGAGCTGACCGCCCCGATCCGCTGGGAGCTCGCCGAGGTGGCCGCCGCTCTGCCGCTGCCGGTGCGGTTCACCGGCGTGATCCGCTTCGAGCGGCCGACCTCGGTTCTGGCCTGGGCGCTGGACCTCGACTCCGCACTGGCCGGCCTGCACCGCCGGGTGTGGGAGGCGGTGGCCTCGGACAGCCCGCCCGAGACCCTCAACCCCTTCCACGCCCCCGCGCGCTGGAGCCCGCACATCACCCTCGGCCGCACCCGCCGGGCCGGCGCCTTCAGCGCCCGGCAGATCCCCCAACTCCTGCCGCCCCCACCGCTGTCGGCGCGTCTCGTCACCCTGCGCAGCTACGACACCGAGACCGGCGCCCTGGAAATCCTCACGCCCCGCCCCTGACGAGTCCGGCCCCGCCCCCGCCCCCGGTGAGCTGCCGTCGGGTCTGCGGCCGGCTCCTGCTCAGCCGGCGCTGAAGGCGTCGACCGCCTCCTCGACGCTGGAGTGCAACGTGAGGATCTGGTCGAGTCCCGTCGGCTGCGGGCCGAAGCCTTGGTCGACCACCTGCACCTGACGGTCGCCGACAGCGGCCTGTGGAAGGTCCCCCGGCCCGAGCGCAACCCCCACCGGGGCCGGGGGATCACCCTCATGCGGGCCATGACGCAGCAGGTCACCGTCACGCCCGGCCCGTCCGGCACCATCGTCGGCACGCAGAAGTCGATCTCCTGACGGCCACCCCGCTCATGCTCACCTCCGGGCGGCACCCGGACGGCACCTTGCGCCTCATGGTCAGCGGCGAGATCGACATGAACAACGCCGGCTTCCTCACCGAAGCCAAGTCCCCGACGCACGCGCGGGCCCCCCGTCCTGGACCTGACCGAGGTGGAGTACCTCGACAGCGCGGGGCCTGAGCGTGCCCTTCACCCACGCCGACCGGCTGGAGCTCATCGTCACCCCCTGGCTCATCGTCACCCCCTGCTGAGCCCATCCTGACCGTCCCAGGCCTCGCCGACCTTGCCACCGTGCACTCCCCGGGCCCCCCGCATGAACAACGGGAACCTGGGCCTGCACACCGCACCCCCCTGCACACGCGCGCCCTGGCCGTCGTCCAACAGGGCCTCCCGCCACCTCGTCCTGGATCTGACCCACATCGACCGCGTCGACTCCACCGGCCTGAGCACTCTCATCACCCTGCTGTACGCGACGCGAGAAGCAATCGGCTCGCTCCGCCTCGCCCGGATCCCCGGCCGCCTCATGCGCATGGTGACCCTGACCGGCATCTCCCGCCTGCTGCCCGTGTACGCCACCGTCGCCGACGCCCTTGCCGCGCGCCCCGAAACCTTGCCCGAGAGCGCGGCCGGAGCCGACCACCTGCCCGACTGACCCCACGTCGCGTCACCGACCGCGCCACTGCCAGTCCCTCGGACGCTCCGCGCCGGGGCGCCGGCTGCGTGTCCGCCATGCAAGACCTGCCCGGGAAAACATTGACCGGCGTGGTGGACCTCTGCTGAACTCTCGTCCCATGAACCCGCGCGTGGACCTCACCCGGCGGCGCCACATCGATCTGGCGCACGTCTCCAGCGCGTTTTGTTGTCGCTGACCCGGCACACGGCCCCCGGCACCGTCGTCCTGGCAGGCTGAGCGCCTGCCCGGCGCGTCCTCGCATCCGGTGACTCAGCAGCACTCCTCAGGCGGCCCGATCCGCCCGGCCACGCTTTCCCCCTGATCCCCGCCGTCCCAGGCTGCTCCCGCGCCGCGGACCGGCGAGCGGTCCTGCGCCGTGGCCGGCGGCGGCCGCTCCTCAGGCACGGATCGCGCCGGCCTGCCACGTGCTCCCTCGCCCGAGGCCCGAGCCGCACCCGCACCCGCACCCGCACCCGCACCCGCACGTCAACTCGCCACGCCACCCCTCAAGCACCTGGTGGTGCGCCCACCTACCTCCAGAAGGACTTCTCCATGCCTGTGTCCATCCGTAAGCTCACCGGCCGTATCGGCGCGGTCGTCGAGGGTGTCGACCTCACGGCGACGCCCGACCCCTCGACGGTCACAGCGCTGCGAGACGCCCTCGACGAGCACAAGGCGATCGTCTTCGACGACGCCGGCCTCGACAACGCCGGCCAGGAACGCGTCGCCGGCTGGTTCGGCGACCTCACCACCGCCCACCCGAACGTGCCGGCCGCCGACGGCACGGCGCACGTCCTCGCCGTCGACAGCGAGACGTCCAAGGCCAACGAGTGGCACACGGACGTCACCTTCGTCGTCAACCCGCCGCAGCTCACCACGCTCCGCTCCCTGGTGACCACGCCCTACGGCGGCGAGACGCTCATCGCCAACACCGCCGCGGCCTACCGCGACCTGCCCGCGCCGCTGCGGGCCCTCGCCGACTCGCTGCGCGTGGTGCACACCAACCAGTACGACTACGCGCGCCCCACCGCGACGACGACCCAACGCCAGCAGTACGACCGCGTGTTCGTCGCGACGCCGTACGAGGCCGAGCACCCGCTGGTGCGGGTACATCCGCTGACGGGCGAACGCGGCCTGTTCATCGGCGGGTTCGCCAAACGCATCGTGGGCCTGTCGCCCAGTGACTCGGCCGACCTGCTGCGCCTGTTCCAGTCGTACGTGACGCGTCCGGAGAACATCCTGCGCTGGAGCTGGTCCCCGAACCAGCTGCTGATCTTCGACAACCGGATCACCCAGCACTACGCGGTCGACAACTACGACGACCACCCGCGCCGCCTCAACCGGGTGACGGTCGCCGGAGAGGTACCGGTCGGCCCCGACGGCCACCGCAGCGAGCAACTGGTCGGCGACGCCTCGCACTACAGCAAGGTTTTGGCGGTGGCGGCGTGAGCGACGTCCGCATCCCGGCGCCGGCCCTGGCCAAGGCCCCGGACGCCCAGAGAGCGAAGGAACCCGAGCGCGAGGTGTTCGTACCGGACGGCGCCCGCCGCCGCACGCCGCTCACCACGCTCCGCGAGCGGCTGCGCTGGCCGCTGGGCATCTACACCACCCCCGCCGTGATCCTCCTCGCCTGGGAGGTGCTCGCCCGGGCGGGAGTGCTGCCGAAGACCAGCGCCCCGGCACCCACCTCGATCGTCTCCTCCGCGATCGACCTGTGGCAACAGGGCGTCCTGGGACCGGACGTGGCCATCTCGCTGCAGCGGGCCGGCACCGGTCTGGCGCTCGGCCTGACGGCCGGCATCGCCGCCGGGGTGCTCGGTGGACTGCTGCGCAGCGGCGAGTACCTGTTCAACGGGATCGTGCAGGTGTTCAACACGATCCCTCTCCTCGCGGTGCTGCCGCTGATGATCGTGTGGTTCGGCATCGACGAGCTCACGAAGGTATTGCTGATCTCCTTCGGGGCCGGAGTCCCGATGTACCTCAACCTGTTCGCCGCGATCCGCGCCGTCGACCAGCGCCTGATCGAGATGGCGCGCACCACGGGCGCCAGCCGGCTGCGGCTGGTGACGCGTGTGCTGGTGCCCGGAGCCCTGCCCGGCTTCCTCGTCGGCCTGCGCTTCTCCCTCGCCTACAGCGTCCTGGGCCTGGTCGCCGCCGAGACGGTCAACGCCGACAAGGGACTCGGCTTCCTCATCACCCAGGGGCAGACCTATCTGCAGACCAACCAGGTGTTCGTGGGGCTGGTGATCTACTCACTGCTCGGCCTGCTCGCCGACCAGTTCGTCCGGGCTCTGGAGCGGGTGCTGCTGCGGTGGCGGCCCAGTTATGAGGCGTCATGAGCAGCACGCCCCTCACACAGCCGCGCCGCCGCACCGGCGCCGTCGTCGAGCAGGTGGTCCGCCGCTTCGGTGACCGCCTCGTCCTGGACCACCTCGATCTCACCCTCGACGACGAGGAGTTGGTGATCCTGCTCGGCCCGTCCGGCTGCGGCAAGAGCACCCTGCTGCGGCTGCTCGCCGGACTCGACCGGCCCGACGCGGGGCGTGTCGAGGTCCCGGCGAAGCGGGCGATCGTCTTTCAGGCCGATCGCCTGCTGCCCTGGCAGCGCGTCCTGCGCAACGTCACCCTCGGCCTGCACGGCGCGGACGCCGAACAGCGGGCCCGCGACGTACTCGCGGAAGTCGGGCTCGCGGGCCGGGAGAAGGCATGGCCCAAGGAGCTCTCCGGCGGCGAGGCGCAACGTGTCTCCCTCGCCAGGGCCTTGGTCTCGGAACCCGAACTCGTCCTGCTCGACGAGCCGTTCGCGGCCCTGGACGCCATCACCCGGCTGCGTATGCACGACCTCGTGCGGGGACTGCGCACCAGGCACCACGCCGCCATGCTGCTCGTCACCCACGACGTCGACGAGGCGATCGCCCTCGCCGACCGCATCGTCGTCATGAGCGACGGCCGCATCGGCGCCTCCCACGAGGTCCACCTCAGCGCCCCGGACCGGCAAGCGAGCACCGCACGCGAAGACCTGCGCACCCGCCTCCTGCAAGACCTCGGTCTCGCCGGCCGGCACTGACCTCCCGCCAGCACCTCACCCCCAGCACAGAAGGCACGACATACCATGCATCACAGAACCAGCCGCGTCATCGGCGCCGCCGCATCACTCGCCCTCGCCGGTGTCCTGACCGGCTGCGGCTCGCAGTCGGACACCGCCGCACCGCTCAGCGACGCCGCCCAGGCGAGTGACGCCAAGCACCCCGAGTGGAGCAAGTACACCTTCACCGTCGGCGACAACGGCGGTGACGGCAGCGAGGCCCTGGCGAAGCTGACCGGTGTGTTCGACAACGCCCCCTACCACGTCAAGTTCGCCCGCTTCACCTTCGGTCCGCCGCTGGTGCAGGCCGCCGCCTCGGGCGACATCGACCTCGGCAGCGTCGGCGACGTCCCCCCGATCACCGGCGCCGCGAAGGAGTACGGCTTCAAGATCGTCGCCGTCAACCGCTCGCTCCGCCCCGATCAGGCAGCGGAGAACATCATCGTGCCCAAGGGGTCGAAGCTGAAGACGGCCGCCGACCTCAGGGGCAAGAAGATCGCCATTCCTCAGGGCAGTTCGGCCCACGGCCTGGCCCTGAACGCCCTCAAGAGCGTCGGCCTCACCCCCGAAGACGTGAAACTGGTCTTCCTCGACCCCGCGGCCGGCGCGACCGCGTTCAACACCGGCAAGGTGGACGCCTGGTCGATCTGGAACCCGCAGTCGGCGATCGCCGTCAAGAACGGCGCACGCGTCCTGGTCAAGGGCCTGCCGCCGATCGACCAGACCAGCAACTACTACATCGCCAACGACAAGCTCCTCAAGGACAAGACCCGGCGGGCGGCTCTCACCGACGTACTCCAGCGGCTCTCCCGGGAGTTCGCCTGGGCGGTGAAGAACCCCGACAAGTACGCACAGGCACTCTCCCAGGAACAGGGCATCCCGCTGGCCGACGCCAAGGCCGAACTGGCCGCCTACTCCAACCGGCTCACCCCCGTGGGACCCTCCGACATCGCACTCGAGCAGAAACTCGCCGACGCCTTCCGGGAAGCCGGGCAGATCACCAAGAAGGTCGACGTCAAGTCGATCACCGACAACCTCCTCCCGGCCGGCTACGACAGCTCCAAGCTGAAGGTCACCTCATGAGCACCCCACGCCGCCAACTCCACCTCAACGCGTTCCTCATGGAAGCGGGCCACCACGAAGCAGCCTGGCGGCTCCCGCACAGCAACCCCCGCGCGGACTTCGACCTCACGCACTGGATCGAGCTGGCCCGGCTGGCCGAGAACGCCAAGTTCGACTCCCTGTTCCTCGCGGACGGCCCCGCCCTCATCGGCACCGGCGAGTTCCGCCCCCCGGGCCAGCTCGAACCACTCACCCTGCTGACCGCCCTGTCCCAGGCGACCAGCAGGATCGGCCTCATCGCGACCGTCTCCTCCACCTACAACGAGCCCTACAACCTCGCCCGCCGCCTCGCCTCCGTCGACCACGTCAGCGGCGGCCGCGCCGGCTGGAACATCGTCACCTCCGCCGGAGCGGACGAAGCCGCCAACTTCGGCCTCGCCGACCGTCCCGGCCACGCCGAACGCTACGCCCGCGCCGACGAGTTCCTCCGCGTCGCCAAGGCCCTGTGGGACAGCTGGGAGTCCGAGGCCGTCATCGCCGACAGGGCCACGGGACGCTACGCCGACCCCGCACGACTGCACCGCCTCGACCACGACGGCACCCACTTCAAAGTGGCCGGCCCTCTCAACGTCGAACGCCCCCCACAGGGCCACCCGCTCCTCGTCCAGGCCGGCTCCTCACCGGACGGCAAGAACTTCGCGGCACGCCACGCCGAGGCCATCTTCACCGCCCACACGACATACGAGCGCGCCGCCGACTTCTACGCCGACATCAAGGCCCGCACGCGGGCCGCGGGACGCGATCCGGAGTCCGTCATCGTCCTGCCGGGCATCGTCCCCTACATCGGCTCCACCGAACAGGAAGCCCGCGCGCTCGCCCGGGACTTCGACGAGCTGCGCGTACCGGAGTACGGACTGCGGCAGCTGGCCGCCGTGTTCGAGACCGACCCTTCCGTCTTCGAACTCGACCGGCCCCTGCCCGACTTCATCCTCGCCCGGCCCAAGCTCGAAGGCGCACAGAGCCGCGCCGACCTGATCATCGACCTCGCGGTACGTGAACGGCTCACCGTCCGCCAGGTCATCTCCCGGCTCGGCGGCGGCCGCGGCCACTTCGAGTTCGTCGGTACGCCCGAGCAGATCGCGGACACGATCATCGCCTGGTTCGAAGGCGGTGCCGCCGACGGCTTCAACATCATGGCCCCCGCCCTGCCCTCGGGCCTGGCGGCCTTCGCCGAGCACGTCCTGCCGATCCTCCGCGGCAAGGGCCTGTTCCGCGAGGAGTACGAGGGCACGACCCTGCGCGAGCACCACGGGCTCCCCGTCCCGCCCAACCAGTTCCACGGCTGACCCACCCGCCCCACCGCCCTCCCTGGGCGGCGGGGGCCACGGCGACCGACCAGGCTTCTGCCGGGGAGTCGGTGGCTCCAGGCCGGCACGGTGACTGAGGAGCGCGAGCGGGTGTGGACGTCGGGAGTGTGGGCGGGCCACGGCGGTCCGGGGGCCCGGGCGCGGGCGCTGGAGACCGAGCGGGAGAACCCCCTGTTTCGCGACCCACTGGCCCGTGCCTTCGCCGCCGGCCTGTACTTGGCGATCTTCGCGGCGAGGATCCGCGCGGACTCGAAGCAGTAGTCGGTCTCCACGAACGGCGGCTGCACCCCGTCCTAGGACGCGGTGATGACTATGTCCGCCTGGGCGCCACCCCTGCCGGGGGTAGACCAGGCGCCGGTCGCGGGCAGCGCCACCTCGGTCGCGTAGGAGGCGATGACGTCCAGCCCGGCGGGGGCACGTCGACGGCGGCCTGCGCGGCGGCGCGGGCATCGACCGGCTCGCTGGCGATCTGGGACAGGTCCGGCTTCGGGCGCAGCAGCACGAGCTCGGCTTCGTTGACCGTCGTCGGGTGGGAGGCGCCGGTGCGGCCCGCGTCGTATCTCGGGGCGCTGTCTGGTGGGACCGGCCTACTTGCTGCACGGGCGACGCCCGAAGACGCCCTCGGAGGCCTGCAGCCGGAACGCCGTAGCCCGCGGGATGCCAACGGGCCGCTGCACCATCGTCTGCCACGGCTGCCAGTTGGACAGTCGCGTTCCCCCGCCAGGGGTTCTGGACCGGGGTGTGCCCGGCTCTCCTGCCTGGTCCACCTCCGGGACACTGTCAGAAGGCACCCCGCCGACGCAGGGAGCGCGGTCGGCCGTCTGGATCGGCGACGACCCGGTAGAGCGGGTCGGTCAGGGCCCGTGTGATGCGGGACAGATGCGGCGGGTGATAGGTGCGCAGCCGTCCCGGCGGTCGTGGCCCGTGACGGCCGCCGTCGTGCCACGCGTCCAGAGCGGCGGCCGAGTCGGCGTAGGCCGCGAAGGCGCGGTCCGGGTCGCAGAGTGCAGCCGCTTCCCCGTCCCCGTCGCGGTCAAGGTGTTCGAGATTCAACGACAACCGCAGCTCGCGCGCGAAGACACGGGCGCCGTCACCCAGGCCGCCGGGGTCCATCGGTTCACGGCGGTCACGGGTCTCGTCGAGGACAGCGCAGCTGAGTTCCGAATCGTGGGTCCAGGAGCGTCGGTTGACGTTGTCGGAACCGACCGAGGCCCAGACATCGTCGATGACACAGACCTTGGCATGGACGTACACGGGCGTCCCGGCGTGATTCTCGAGGCTGTAGACGGCCACCCGGTCACCGCCACCCCGTCGCAGGACTTCCAGGGCGCGGATCCGGCCCAGCAGATTCATCGGTGTGCTGATCCGCCCTTCTTGGTCCGGCAGTGGCGGCAGGACGGCGATCATCCGCAGGTCCGGTTGGTCTGCGAGAGCCTGAGCGAACGGCCGGGCGGCACTCTCCGACCACAAGTACTGGTCTTCTAGGTAGATCAGCCGGCGTGCCCGCCGCAGGGACTTGATGTAGGCGCGGGCGATGCTGCGTTCACCCTCGGGAGCGAAGGGATAGCCCCTGAGGCGGTTCGGGTAGGTGCGCAGGATCTGGACCGTGTGGGAACCGCGGGGTCCCGGGTCGGGTTGCTGTACCGGGAGCGGATCCGCCTTGGTGTCCTCGCCCCGGAGCGCCGCTCTCAGTCGGCTGCGCGGGCTGCGACTGAGCGGAGCCGGGTCCGTCCACCGCTCACGGAACGTGGCCTCGACATCGCCCACGGCGGGCCCGCGCACCGCCAGCTGGACGTCATGCCAGGGCGGACGGGAACCGTAGGCGTCGGCGATGCTTTGCGCCTGCGGGTCACCTTGATGGGCGGCGTCGTCCCGACGGCTGTGGCACAGATCGATCCCGCCGACGAAGGCGACGTCCCGCTCGGGCCGACCGGGGTGGCGCAGCACCACGAACTTCTGATGGTGCGAGCCACCCGGCCGCACCCGCATGTCGAGCAGGCACTCCCCTCCCGCCTCCTCGATCTCCTCCCCCAGGTGATAGTTCTCCTGTTCGCTGAACTGGAACCGATCCAGGTGCGAGCGCCACACCAGCCCCTTCACGACGACACCCCGGCGTGCGGCGTCGCACAACACGTCGCTGATAGCGCTGTTCGGACCATCCAGCAGCTCGTCAGGGTCACCGCGCCAGTCCGTGAACATCAATATGTCGCCGGCCCGCTGCGCCCGCACGGCCGCGAGCAGCTCGGCGAAGTACACCGCCCCGTGTACCAGGGGGCGGACGTCGTTGCCCGTGGACCACGCCGCACCGTCGGCATGACGGCGGTCCACGCGCGACGCGGGATTCCCCCGCTGAGCGGGGGTGAGCAGCCAGTCGTCACGTTCCACGTGGCAGCCCTTCCAGCCGACGGCCCTTCCGGGATCTCCTGGTAGATCCGTTACCCCCTGAGCGCGTGACCACGCTGTTCCTACTCCGCCAGTCGCCGCGGAGACCTGCCGATCCCCTCGAATAGTGGAGACCTTCCCGTGCAGCCAGCCCCTCACCGAGGCCGGCCCAGTAGTCGTGTCCGTAGTCGATCGGGCTCTGGAACCGCCGATGCCCTCAAGAAGTACGACGGCACGGCCGACGTCACCATCGAAGCCGTCAGCTGAGACCCAGCCGGCAACCACCGAGATCGGGTCTGTCCAGCTAAACGGTGTGACTCGGGTGGTGTGAGTTGGCGACGGCCGACGGGGAGTCGGCGCGTCTCTCTCGGTGTACGAGGTGATGTCACCGCTCAGGTGGTAGGGCGATTCCTCCTGTCAATGAGCGACGTCGGCTTGGCGAAGGCTGCGGAACACCGCCGGGGTCGCCCATCCGCGCAATGTGGCGTGCATAGCCGATCGGAATGCGGTTTCGGCGGTGGCGTCGTCGAGGGCCCCAGCCAGTTCGAGAGTCACCAGTCCGTGCAGGGTGGCCCAGATCGACAGGGCGATCGACGTTGCTTCGCCGACCAGGACGGACGCCTCCAGCGCGCGATCGATCGCTGCGAGGAGCGGAAGGATCGGGTCACTGGCACCGACCTCCCCCGACGGGTCGAAGGACTGCACACCACCGAACAGCACCGTGTACAGGTGGCTGTGTCCGCGCCCCCAACGACGGTAGGCGACGGCCAGCGCGTAGAGGTCGGCGAGAGGGTCAGCGGAGGTCTGCGCCGTCGACAGGTTTTGGAACAGGCCGGTGACGGCTCTGTCGCGCACTGCACCGATCAGCCCTTCCTTGCCACCGAACAAGGAGTACACCGCCGTAGTCGACGCCTCGGCAGCAGCGGCCACGGCGCGGACCGTGAGCGACTCCCGCGGACGGGTGGCGAGCATCTCGGTCGCGCACTCCACAAGCCGCTCTTTGACGGCTTCGTCGTTTGTTCTCGGCCTACCCACGACCAGCAGCCTACCCTCTCTGATAACGTCGTTTTGAAACAGCGTTCTGAAACTGTTGGAGGTCCGCCATGCCCACGTCCGCCATACGTCTCGTCCACTTCGCCGGGCGCTTACTGCTGGCCGTAGCTGCCGTCACGGTGCTGGTCGTCGTCTTTCTCGCGCTGATCGCTCTCACAGACGGGGCAGGCTCGGGGCTCGCCGCATGGTTGACGACCCTTGGAGTCGGGGCTGTCCTCGCGATGTGGCGGGGGCGGCGCCGCACTTGGCCAGGGCGGCTCGCGCCGTTCCTGCCGGTGGCTGTCGCGGCAGCATTGACGGCGTCGGTCTGCATCCCGACCGTGCCGACGGCCCGGCGGTACCCGCCCGCCCTGCCCTTCGTGACCACGCAACACTGGAGCCTGACCACCGGCAGCCGGGTCGCGGTGTACCACTACCCGCCCACGCACCACAGCCCTCGGCATCCCATCCCGCTCGTGTACCTCAACGGCGGACCGGTCCGCGGCATCTCGGTGCTCGACCACCGGTTCCTGCAACTCCTGGGGCGCCAGGGCTACGACGTCTACGCCTACGAACAAGCCGGCGGCGGACGCAGCAACTTGCTCCCCATGCGCCAGTACACGATCTCCAGAACGGTCAGCGACCTCGCCGCCTTCATCGACCGCCTGAACAAAGGCAAGGTAGACATCCTCGGTTTCTCCTCAGGCGGGGCCGTGCTCACCCGATCCCTGGCCGACCCGAGCGTCGCCGCACACCTGCACCGGGCGATCATCGCCGAGCCCGGTCCCATGGACGGCCCCACCGCACACATCACCGGGCACAAGGGCAGAAGATCCGCACGCGGCTTCGCGCCGGCCCCGAGCGGACGGCGATCGACGCACGTCCCCCGGTACGCCGTGGCATTCGGCCTCATGCGACTCGGACTCCTCAGCCCCGAAACCGGACTGATCGGACAGGCTGAAGGCGACAACGCCTTCGCCGCCGCCGACCTCGGCAGCGACACCGCATCCGCCTACTGCGCGCGCGACGCGCACCGCCTCCCCGCCGAGGACATCCCACGGAACTTCTCCTTCAGCCCCGCCGCCAGCCTCCGCATCCAGCAGACGGTCAAGGACTCACCGTCCATCGCGGCACAACTGAGGAAGTCCCGGACCCCCGCCATGCTGTTGATCGCCGAGTGCTCCTCCCAGATCCGTCAGTGGGAAACCACCGTCCTTGCCAACGACCCCGCCATCCAGCGCACCCAGTACCTGCCCGGAGTCGGACACCACATGTGGAACGGCCTCGACGACAACAACGACCGGGCCGCCGCTGTCATCACCGCGTTCCTTCAGGACAAGCCGGCACCCCTGCCGAACTACCCGACCCGCGAGGAGATCCCTGCCTTCCTGCGCGACCACAAGTGAAGACGTCGCAGCCCGACACAGGCACTGGATCTTGAATTCAGGGAGAGGAGTCCCGGGTGGGGACCTACGACTACTCGGCGGAGTTCCGGGCCGACGCGGTGGCGCCGGCCCGTTCGTCGGTCCGGCCCGTCTCACACATCGCCGCCGAGCTCGGCGTGAACCCCCGTTCGGCTCCCCTGGTGCCGTCGGGTAGCCCCGTCGCCCGACGGCGATGCCCTGTGCTCGGTTACGTCCGTGCTCTGAACGCAATTGACGGGGCCATGAGGGCCGGATCCTCTTGACGTCACGGATGAGGACCTGCGGTCCGCAGTGCGGTCGCTGCAACCGCTTCTATCCGAGGTGCGGCCGGGGTGGTTCAGCGTAGCCAGCTGATCGCTTCAGGATGATGTCCGCAGACGGCGGAGGCATATATCGAAGCCGCCCGCGAGTTAAGCCGCCCGCGAGTTCGCCGGTACCGAGCCACGGATGCCTGAGCTGTTCGTCGACGTCGCCGAACGGATCGTCGTCCGCGTCACCGCACTGCCCGGCACGGATGCGGGCGAGCCGTGCGCGGACACCCTCGCTCTGAAGGCCCTCGGGCTCGTCCTGGTCGCTCCCTGCGGATCCGCGCGCAGGCCGGGTCGGGCGCGGCGGACGGACGCCGGCCGCCTGCTGGTGTGCACAGCAGGCGGCCGGCGTCCGCGAAGGTGGATCTACTTGAACCAGTAGCGGACGCCGTGATGGTGGGAGCAGGTGCCCTGCGAGTGCCGCGAGTACGAGAGCGAGGCGTCCTTGCACTTGGCCGTCTCGTACTTGTCCTTGGGCTTCTTGTTGTGCGTCCAGCCGCATACCCCGGTGGTGTGGTGGACGCAGCGGTGCGCGGTGTTGGTCGACGGCAGCGTCGCCGCGGAAGCGGCCGGTGCGCTGAAGAAGACACCGGCGACGGCGGCCGCGGTTGCGGCAGCAAGACGAGCGCGCAAAAGGATCCCCCCTTGGGAAATCGAGCAAGTGAACGGGAGTTGATAGCGGGCCGGCGGCCCGGAGACTGGACTTAGCGCACGTCGACGTAGTCGCTGGTGGAGGTCTTGGCGCTGGTGGTCGTCGTGCCGGCGAAAGTCCATCGCCAGTAGCCGTCAGCGGAGGCGGTGACCGTGGTCTTCAACGCGCCGGTGCTGTTGGTCTTCACCGTCTTGACGTTCTTGTAGCTGCTGGAGCCCTTCTTGCGGAACTGCAGCGTGACCGACTGGCTGGTGTAGCCGTGGTACTTGTAGTCGTCCCAGCTTGCGCGCTGGAGGGTGCCCGTGACGGTGAGCGTCCTGCCTTTCGTCACCGGCTCGGGGGACGCATTCGTCGTGAGCCTGCTGGCGCGCTTGAGGCGGAAGCTGTCGATGCGCTCGTCCCATCGGTAGTCGCCGTCGATGGCATCCACCCAGGACCCGACGTACCAGGTTCCGGCGCGACTGTTGTCCAGGTCGACGCGGGGGTCGATGGTGAACGAGTGCGTGCAGGACGAGTCGGATTCGCAGACGGTCTTGTCGTTCTCGTACCCGGCACCTGGGCCGTCCAGGTCGGTGTCCGCAGACAACAGACCCGAGTCGTCGTAGGCGTCGATCTCCACGTCGAACGTCTTCGCATAGGTGGTGCCGATGATCACGCTGGAACCATTGTTGACGGTCACGCCGAGGATCTCGGTGTCGCCGTAGCCGCCGTCGGCGTACGCCGACGGAGCCACCATGCCGACGACTCCGAGCGCGGCGGCGACAGACAGCGCTATCCGTCTACCCATGTGGTGATTCTCCTTCTCTCAGCAACGGCACGCCTGGCCGGCCGTGTTCGCGGTCAGAGCCGTGAACACCGGGAGCGGCGCGGCGGCGTGATCGTTACGCCCATGCGGAATCGCGTGTAGCTCCTTGCAGGCAACACGTAAAGATTGTGTGAAGCAATCTTGGGAGTGGAGTGAATCAGAAGTAGATGCCCGGGGCAAGCGTGGGGTGCAAGTAGGCGGCGGTACGCCGGATATCTGACGCGACGCCAATCACTCGACGCTCCTCGGAGGCATCGGCATCGCTCTGGAAAGTCGACATCTCATCGCTGATGTGGACCGGGCTGGGGGCAGCGGGGCAACCGGACCGCTGCCAGGACGCGGCGGCGCCACGGCTCCCCTGTAAAGCCAGCAGCCCGACTCGTCATGTGCAGCATGCTGAGGCACCACGCGTGGACCCACACCATCCTGCTGCTCCCCCAAATCACCTCCGATGCCCCGGCCGACCACGGGGCTGCGTCCTCCCGACGACTTCGCTGACTGTTCGTGTCGATTGCTACGGTTATGGGCTGTGACTGAGCTGCTTCCTGAGTTCCCGTACCATCCCGACCCCGTTGCCACGGGCGTGATCGCGCCCTCGGACACGGCCTGCACCTGCTGTGGGCGGGAACGCGGGTATGTCTACAAGGGCCCGGTCTACGCCGCCGACGAGCTCGGGGGCCGACTGTGTCCGTGGTGCATCGCGGACGGCAGCGCCGCCGAACGGTTCGACGCTCACTTCACGGCGGGAACATGCCTGGGCGACGACGTCCCCCTTGAGGTCTTCGCGGCGGTGGACCGGCACACTCCGGGCTTCATCGCGTGGCAGGAACCCCAATGGTTCTTCCACTGCGGCGACGGCGCCGCGTTCCTGGGCCCGGCCGGGGCCGCCGAACTAGCCGCCTGTCCCGAGGCACTGGAGATGCTGCGACGGGAAGTCAACGGCTGAGGCTGGCCGTCGGAACAGGTTGAGAAGCCGTATCTCAACCGATCATGGAACGTGGAGGTCGAACAGGTTTCCCGCACGAGTGATCTCCGGACGGCTGGCGCATGAAGGCAGGGC